>JAKUTK010000024.1 GCA_022448005.1 Pseudomonas sp. | reverse complement strand
CGTCACCAAGATCAACCGCAAGAGCGTGATCGTCCTGGCCGAGAACGGCACGAAACAGTACAAGGTCTCACCGGAATTGCTAAGGCCCCTTCGGGACGTAAAGTAAGTCCAGTACGTCGTGGAATGAACGCTTACGGCAATCCTGCTCCATGAACCTCAAACCGCAGTCAAAATAAGACCGTAAATTGAGTTGAGGTGATTATGATCGGGTGCCAACGGGAACACCTTAGAAACCCAAGACGCCTCCCTAGATCATTGGTAACTTCAAACTCAGGAGCGTTTGGCTTCAACGCAGCCTAAACCCAACCGACTGCGGGCAGCTCTACTCGCCAACGCACGCAAAGCCACTCTCACAGATAGGTGACTGCGATGCTTGACAAGGCTCGAAAGGTTCATATACTCGCGCTCACTGTGAGCAATCCAACAAATCAAGGTTTCTTGCATAATGCGCTGAAGCCTTGATTTGGCCGGGATATTGAAGTTTGGGATTCAAATCCCCCCGGCCCACCAAATAGCTGTTTAGACCTGTCTCAGACAGTCTACGAAACCCCAAGAAGCCCGCCCCGTGCGGGCTTTCTTGTTTCTGGCTGTATTTGCCTGCCTATCCCCACATCCCCTTCGTGTATCCAGCTGTGTATCCCCAAGGTTAATGACATCCGTTCGCTGCACCTTCGAATGCCGAATGAAAGTGTTGGTTCTCAGCATGAGAGATCAGCCGGCGCGACTTGATCCTTTTCAGCCGTGCGGTGCACCGAAGCGGCGCTTGCTCACGTCACTCGTGCACGCGGGTCGCGCCCACGCCTGGATGCGCGGCTAGTCGGCATATGGGGATCACATCAGCCAGCAAATGCGCCGCCGGCTGCCGCCAAGCATCAAGGCGTGATAGCGACAGGCGGTGCGAGAAGGCAGCCAACCGCGGCAAATTCATCTCTTCGGGAAGCATCCGCGCTCACAGTCTTTCGTCAGCGGGCAGTCCTGCCCGCTGCGAGATGGCGGCTATCGACTAAAGGCCCTTGCCCAGCATGGTGCCGTTGACGATTTCACCGTAGAGGTTCACGCCATCGTTGGCGTGGTACTTGTCTCGGGTCTTTTCGACCGAACCGTCGATCAGCCTCGGATCCTGGGGCCGTTCGTGGCTGTTCATAAATGCGGCCACGTGCCATGCGTCCTCATCCGACAAACTGCCGCCCTTGCCCAAGGGCATGTTCTCCTTGATGAACGCGGCGGCAGTGTTAATCCGGTGCATGCCTGCCCCCCAGTTGAACGAGTCAGCGCCCCAAAGGGGTGGGAACACATAATCGTCACCGGACTTCTGCCCTTCCCCGTTCTGCCCGTGACATACAGCGCACTGGGCCGCATAGACCTGCTCGCCCTTGGCCAGGTCATAGCCGTTTTCGGGTTTTGGCACTTCCGGATAGGCACGACCGGGGAGTTCCTGGCCGGTCGGAGCCCCGGTAGCGAGCCAATAGGAATAGGCCGACAGCGCAGCGATCACCGGTCCGTCCGCTTCTGGGGCCTTGCCGTTCATGCTGAATTGGAAACACCCCTGTAGCCGCTCGGCGTAGCTGTTGACCTTGTTGTTTTTCTTCCGGTACGCCGGATACATGGTGTATGCCGCCCACAGCGGAGCGGAGTTGGCTTTGCGGCCCTGCTCAAGGTGACAGTTCGCGCATGCGAGGCCGTTGCCCACGTATTCCGGAGCCCGGTTTTTGGTATCGACAAAGATGGCGCGGCCTTCCTGGACCAGCTTTCCGTAAGCATTGTCGGGAAGTTCGCTCTCCTGGGGTGGCTGAAAGTAGCGGCTGCTGGCCGTCTCACCCGCCCCGGTGAGAATCTGAGACTGGTCCTCCATCACGATGTCATCGGCATAGGCTGGTGCGGCCAGGGCGATCAACAGCAAGGCGCTGGTTTGAGTGTTCATCTTGCTGCTCCTTGGTCGGTCAAACCGGCGAAGTACGCCGAGACGGCCTTGATCTCGTCGTCGCTCAGGCTACGGGCGATATGCCCCATCAGATCGTTGGGATCGTTCTTGCGCGTGCCTTGACGCCAGGCGGTCAGCTGCGAGGCCAGGTACTGCGCAGACTGTCCCGCCAGCGGCGGAAAGGCGTCGCCGACACCCACTCCGCTGGGGCCGTGGCAGGCGACGCATTCAGGGATGTTGCGCTCCCAGGCCCCACGCAGGGCCAGCGTTTCACCTGGGCCCTCGGCCGCCGCAGTACGGCCGACCCGTTCCACCTGCGGTCCCGGCTTGTCAGCCAGCATCGCCGTGACTGCGTCCGCTTCCTCGGCACTCAGGGCAGCAGCAATAGGCTGCATGACGGGATTGGCGCGCGCTCCAGAAGCGAAATCGGCCAGCTGCTTTCTCATGTAACCAGCCGGGAGCCCGGCAAGCCTGGGAAAGCCAGCTGCCGCCATTCCCTCGCCCTCGACTCCGTGGCAGGAGACGCAAGCCATCGCGGCAGGATTGGAGCCGCCCTTGGTATAGACAACCGTCGAATCGGCGGCATGGGCGGGCAGAAAGGCTGCTAACAGCACTCCCGTCAGCGGCCAGTGAGCGATATTCATAAAGCCTCCAGATCGTTTTTTATAGTTTTGGCAGCAGGCAGTGCTGTTTGACCTTTCTACCGTTTCGGTGACAGCGGCCCCATGATCTCGGACAGGGAATCGGGACGCGGCGCCCCTTGTTGCTGCTGCAAACGTCCGTTGCCGTCCAGGTAGTAAATGGCTGGCGTTGCCGAGGCGCCCATCGCCCCCATCAGCGTCAGGTTCGCCTCAAGCTTCTCAGTCAGCTTAGGCGATACCTCTTCAAGCGGTTCCAGTTTGCTCGCCTTTCCTGCAGCTTCGTGCCTGTTCAAGGCGGCCGCTGGATTCTCAGCCTGCAGCAATGCGGCCGATTTGCCCGCGCTGTCCGGGCGCAGCATGCCGACCATGACATGGCGCAGCTGAACATCGCCGGACTCGACCCAAGGCCGGGCCTGCTTCCAGAACATGTTGCAGTACGGACAATTCGGATCGGAGAACAGGTAGACGATTCGCGGCGCGTCAACAGCGCCGTCCTGAATCCAGGTACTGCTCTCGAGCCGTTGCCACATTTCCTTGCTGAGAGGTTCGTAGACCAGTTTTTCAAGGGGAGCCCGCGTCAGATCTTCGCCGGTGGCATCGAGCAGGCTGCCGATCAGCACGTGGTCACCGTCGGGCGTCAGATAAAGCGCGATGCTCTGTCCGTTATAGCGTGCTGCGTAGCCCTTCAATCCGCCCGGCGCGTCGAAGCTACCGACCACTTCGGCGCCGCGAGCCTCAACGGCCTGGACCGCAGGAGGCAGATCCTGTGCCAGCGCCACGGATGCGTGCAGCAAGGCCAGCGTTGAACAGAACAAAGAAAGCGGTTGCAGATTTTTCATGGCTGAGTGGTTACCTCCAGTTGTTCAAGGACGCGCGCCAAACTGGCGCGAGAAAGCTCACCGAGGTGGCTGCCAACCTGCCGCCCGTCGGCGTCGTAGAAAAGCGTTGTTGGGAGTGCCGAAGAGCCTATGTGCTGGCCGAGGCGGCCGCCGGTGTCGAGCAGCACGTTGTCCAAACCGAGCGCTTCAGCGCTGAGGAAGTCCGCGATGACCCGCTCGCCTTCGCCCTGGTTGACGAAGAGAAAGGTCACCTCGGACTGGTTGCGCTGTGCTTCTGCCAGGACCGGCATCTCCCGTCGGCAGGGCGGACACCATGTGGCCCACAGATTGACGACGAGCGGCTTGCCGACGAAATCCTGCAGGGCAACCGGTTTACCTTGACTGTCGCGCAGCCCCATCTCGGGAAGGCGCGTGCCCTGCTCGAAGGCATGCAATGCGAAGGTCCCGAACCCCCAACTCAGCACACCGACAGCGACCGCAGCGCCCAGCGGTTTGCGCAACCCGAGCTCACGCCTGGCCAGCCATACGCCAAGCAGCACGGCCACCAGCACGCCCGGCCAGGCAATGAACCCGCCGTCACGAATGTCGATCACGCGCCAGGGCTCATCTCGGAAATGCTCGACGTAGACCACCACGAACGCCAGCCGGGCAACGAGCAGCGCCACCAGCAGCAGCCTGAACAACTGCTGCTCGGGGTTGCGCTCGCTGCGCCGCCCAACCCACCAACCGGTCAGCATCGCCAAGAACAGGCTCGCCAGCAGCAATACATGGGGAACGGCCAGCGCGAACGGCCCCACGTTCATCGTCACCATCAGCCTTGCTCCATCGTTTCGTTCCACGTACCCAGGAATTGGCCGGCGTCGACCTCACCGGTTATGCGTTGCGAGCGGCGCTCCGCCCCGTCCGGGCCAATCAGCAGGAGCGTCGGCGGCCCCATGACCTGATAGCGCCCCAGCAGCTCGCGGCTGGCGGAATTGGTCTGCGTCACATCCGGTCGCAGCATGCGTACGCCCTTGAGTGCAGCTTGCACCTGGCCGTTGCCAAAGACTTCCTTCTCCATGACCTTGCACGACACACACCAGTCCGCGTAGTAGTCGATCAGCACCCATTGCCCGGCAGCTTTGGCGGCAGCGAGTTCACGATCAAGAACAGCCGGATCGGTGAAACCAACGAAACCCTGCGGACCTTCGATCTCAGTTGTCGAAGCGACGCTGCTGGTGAACACGGCAAGCGGCCGGTTCGGATCCTCCGCGCCACCCGCCGCACCAAGCACCAGCGCCACGCCCCATACGCCGGATAACGCTGCAACGGAGCTGAGCAACGCCCGATGCTGCTTGAGCTGACGCGACAACTGCAGGAGTACGTTGGCAACCAGCAGCCAGAATGCACCCCACACGCCCACCCACCACGAATCCGTCAGTAACGGGCGGAGCACATAGAGGGCTGCGACCAGAAAAATGAAACCAAACGTGGTTTTGACGCGATCCATCCAGGGCCCCGGTTTCGGCAGGAAGCGATTGCCGACCGTCACCAGCAATACCAACGGCGTTCCGATGCCCAGGCCAAGGGCAAACAGCACCAGCCCTCCGTTGACGGCACTGCCGCTCTGGGCGATATACAGCAGTGCCGCAGCCAGCGGAGCGGTCATGCAGGGCCCGACCAGCAAGCCGGACATCACCCCGAGTGCGCTGGCTCCAGCCAGGCTACCGCCCTGTCGCTTCCGTCCGGCCTGTTCCAGCCGATCACGCAGACCAGCCGGCAACTGCAGCTCGAAGAAACCAAACATTGGAAAGGAAAGCAGAACGAACAGGCCGGCAAAACTGGCGATCAGCCAGGGCTGCATCAGCCATCCCTGCAGATTCGCACCGAGAAGCGCAGCCACGACGCCCAGCGCGGCGTAGACCAGCGCCATGCTGACCACATAGGAAGCGGCAAGCAGCATGCCGCGGCGAGGGCTGGCCCGGCTGCCGACCACAATACCGGCAAGGATTGGCAGCATCGGCAGGGAGCACGGCGCAAAGGCGAGCAACAAGCCAAGCCCAAAGAAGATCATCAGACTCCAGCCAAGCGGCTGTTGCGCCAGTCTGCTTGCCAGTGCCTGATCATCGGCCTGAACAGGCTCAGAGGGTCCCGCTGCAGACCCGCTCAGATCGACCGCGCGAGCCTGCGGCGGATAGCACAAGCCGGCATCGGCGCAGCCTTGCCATCCCAGTTCCAGCGTGGCGAGACCTGGCTCGTCTAGGGTGACTTCCAGGCTGTTGCGATAGACCTGTGAATCGCCAAAATAATCGTCGTGATAGGGCTCTCCCGGTGGCAACTGCGGTTCGTTACCTGCTGCCAATCCACCAAACCGCAGCCGCTCCTGATACAGGTAATAACCTGGCGCGATGTCCCAACGCAGCACAACACCGCCGCTGGCTGGGCGCTCGACCCGCAGGCTGAACGCTTGGTCTACCGGCAAGAAGGTCTCCTGCTTCTGACCAAGCGCGAACGGCGCAGCACTCGCCAGCTGCACAAGCCAGAGGCAGCAGGCCAGAGAGAAAAGGACCGCTCGCATGAACTACACACCCCATCAGCAAATTCAATGCGAGCATGGCGACTGGGGATTAAGTGGCCGTTAACGAATTGGCTTGGAGCTGACCACTGACCGACAGAGAAAGACCGACATGCGAGGCTACGCGAGCAACTCAGCGTACCCTCTGATAACGCTCCGTTAATCGAGAAGCGTGATACTGGCCGGTGCATTCAAGACGAGTTTCCCATGCAGGTACTGCTGACAGAAGACAATGCGCTCATCGCGAGTGGCATCGTTGCCGGGCTCCAAGCCCAGGGCTTCGGCGTGGCCCATGCCGCGACTGCCGCTCAGGCGGACGCGCTGCTGCGCACTGCCCACTTCGATCTGATGATTCTCGACCTGGGGCTGCCAGACGAAGATGGCCTGCACTTTCTCCAGCGACTGCGGCGTCGCGGGCTCGAATTGCCCGTGCTCGTTCTGACAGCCCGGGATGCGGTGGCCGAACGTGTCTCGGGGCTCCAGGCAGGCGCCGACGACTACCTGGTCAAACCCTTTGATCTGCGCGAACTGGCGGCGCGGCTGCATGCTCTGCTGCGCCGCGTCGCCGGACGAACGACGCACCTGATCGAACACGGTCCGCTGAGCTATGACCCGGCCGCCTGCTCCGCCTCCATGGCGGGCGAACCAGTTGACCTGTCCCGGCGTGAACAGGCGCTGCTGCAAGCGCTCTTGCAGAACCCCGGCCGGGTGCTTTCGGCCGAGCAGCTCAAAGACGCGGTATACGGACTGGACGACGAGGTCGAGAGCAATGCGCTCAACGTCCACATCCATCATCTGCGTCGCAAGCTGGGCAACGGCATTGTCGAAACCGTCAGGGGACTCGGCTATCGACTGGGACCCGCCGGGCCCGTGACCGAGCCGGCCCGAGCCACCGACACATGAGTCTGCGCCTGCGTCTGACCCTCGCCCTCGGCGCCGCTTTTGTGCTGCTCTGGTCGGCGGCAGCGACCTGGATGCTGTTCGATGTACGCAACCAGCTGATGCTGTCGCTCGATCAGCGACTGGCCGCATCGGCTCGGATGGTCACCGGACTGCTGGTGCAACTGCCGCAGCCGCAGCTGGGTGAAGGCGGTATCACTCGCCTGAGCGCAGAGCAGCTCGGTATCGAGAACGGGCTGGCCTGCCAGGTCAGCTCGCTGCGCGGTGAGGTGCTCGCGCGCAGCCATTCGGCGCCAGACAGCGTGCTCGACGCCCAGCACACCGGCTTTCACAACCAGCTGATCGGCGACACGGCCTGGCGAACCTTCACCATGATCCGCGACGGGATGCGCATCACCACGGCTGATCGACTCGATGAACGCGCGACGCTCAAGCGCTCGGTGCTGCTGGCTGCAGCACTGCCGGTACTCGTCGCCCTGCTCGGCAGTCTGGTCGTGCTCTGGATTGGCCTTGGCAAAGGCCTGTCGCCACTCAGGCGAATCCGCACCGCTCTGGCGCAGCGCAGTGCCGACTCGGTCGATCCCCTGATCATCGAACGGCTGCCGCCGGAATTGGCGCCTTTGGTAGAAACACAGAATCAGCTGTTTGCACGGATCGCGCAGGCGCTCGAACGTGAACGCCGGCTCACCGATGACGCCGCCCACGAGTTGCGCAGCCCGCTGACGGCCATCAAGACCCATCTGCAGGTCGCAGCCATGACCGAGGGCGATACCGCCAGGCGGGCGTTGGCCCAGGCCGAGCTCGGCACCGATCGCTTGCACCGAACACTGGAGCAGCTGCTGATGCTGGCCCGTGTGGAGGGACGGGTGTCCTTCGATGACGGCCAACGGTGCACGGCCATCGAGGTGGCGCAACTGGCCATCGCTGACGCCAGCCAGCAGCCTGGTCCCCGCATCGAGTTGAACGCGGCAGCAGACGTGTCCATGCGTGCCCTGGCCATGCCGCCCGCTCTGGCCATCGCCGCACTGCGCAATCTGCTGGACAACGCACGTCGGCATACGCGCCCAGGGTCCCACGTTCAGCTGTCACTGCAGCAGCATGCTGAAGACAAGGTTTGCTTCACGGTGGTCGATCACGGACCGGTCATCGCTGCACAACAGGTCGAACGTTTTACCGAACGATTCTGGCGAAGCAGCGAGGGGGACGGCAGCGGGCTCGGACTCTCCATCGTCAAGGCCATCGCCGAGCGCTGCGGTTGTGAACTCAGGTTCGTCGCTCACGGCGATGGACTGCAGGTCGAGCTGATCGCTGGTCTGCAGGAGGACGTTATTGAGAAGACTTCGCGGCTGAGTGATCCGCCACATCAACCGTCTGACCGGTGATGCTCGCGCTACGTATGCCGCATGCGAGACGCGCCATCGTGCGCCCTGCTCAAGGCTCGCTGACGTTCTCCTCGACGTGAGGCGCCTGACAGTACAGCTTGTACAACACCTGCATGACCTCCATCGCTTGGGGACTCGCGATGCCGTAGTAGACCTGCTTGCCTTCGCGACGGGTGCTGACCATGCCGTTATGCCGCAGCACGGTCAGTTGCTGAGAAAGGGTCGGCTGAGTGATGCCCGTCTGGGTCGCCAGATCGCCCACGCAGTACTCGCCCTGAGTCAGTTGGCACAACAGCAGCAACCGGTCGGGGTTACCCAAAACCTTGAGCAAACCGCAGGCCTGCGCTGCACTGCTACGGAGCGTTTCCATATCGATTTCTGACGCAGCGTCCATTTTCCACCGTTAATCAGGACAGGTTGACGGAACATTTTACCGATATATATCTCAATAAAGTGTCCCTGCTCGTCGGAGCGGTTTTCATCGGAACTTATGGGCGTTGTACTGCCTCGCACCTGTTCCCGTAGTCATTTTCTCACCACGCCAGCCACCACTGGTGGGCGTGCATCAGGAGACTGCCATGACCACAATCCATCAGGACCTTGCCACAAGTGACCAGACGGATCGAGTTCGCCGCTCGACATCCGCCTCGATCAATCACGCTATTGATCAGCAAACCGAAGAAAACATCCGCCACTTCAGCAATCTGGATCGACACTCGATCATCCAACGCATCGAAGCACTCGATCGCGAGTGGGATGTCGAGCGCGCGCTGGAGGTCAACGCTTCTTCGCTTGCGCTGTCCGGCCTGCTGCTCGGGCTGACGGTGAACCGTAAATGGTTCCTGCTCCCCGGTATTGTGCTGCCGTTTCTGCTGCAACACGGCCTGCAAGGCTGGTGCCCGCCACTGCCGGTCATGCGTCGACTGGGGATTCGCACGCGCGGCGAGATCGATCGTGAGAAGTTTGCACTGCTGGAAACGCTGAACCAAGCGCCGCAGCCATCCCACAACTGAACGGAGAAGACGATGATCTTTCGCCAGCTATTCGAGCCCGTTTCCTCCACCTACACCTATTTGCTGGGCTGCAAGGATACCGGACAAGCAGTGCTGATCGACCCGGTCATTTCGACGATGGATCGCGATCTGGCTGAGCTGGCCGGTCTGGGCTTGAAGCTGGCGTTCACGCTCGACACGCACGTACATGCCGATCACATCACCGCCGCGCTGGAGCTGAAAAGGAAGACAGGCTGCCGTATCGCCAGCCCGGCCATCGACAAGCTGACCTGTACTGACGTAGGCATCGAGGAAGGCACTCCGTTTGAGGTCGGCAGCCTGCAGCTGACGCCGTTGCATACGCCGGGCCATACGGACGGGCATTTCGCGTACCTGCTCGGCGATCGACTGTTCAGTGGCGATGCACTGTTGATAGACGGCTGCGGCAGGACCGATTTCCAGAACGGCAGTGCAGATGATCTGTTCCACAGTGTCAGAGGCAAGCTGTTCGCTTTGCCGGACGACACCCTGGTTTATCCCGCCCACGATTACCATGACCGCCGCGTATCGACCATCGCCCAGGAAAAGCGACGCAACCCGCGACTGGGCGAAGCCGTATCGCTGGAGCAATTCAGAACGATCATGGCGGAGCTGGATCTGCCGTATCCGAAGTTCATCGATCACGCGGTTCCTGGCAATCGCCAGTGTGGTGTGTGCCCGTCCGACTTATCAGAAAGCTACCGGCAGTACTGCGAGCAGGCGGAACACAGCCCTCAGGGGTAAAAACACAAAGAACGCGAGCAGACTGAGTCATCCACGTAGCTGACTCAGTTGCCGTTTGAGCAACTCGACCTGCCCCGTTTCCGCTCGCAGACCTGCGCTAAGCTCGGCCTTTTCGTGCTCCAGACGCTGGATGATCTCACCGAGCCCCTTTAGCAGATCACGCAGCACGGCGAGTTCCACCTTGTGTTGCCTGAGCTGCAACCACTGCAGCCATAGAATGATGGCCAACACCAGCGCAGCGCAAAGCGAACCTCCCGTCACCATCCAGAACGTCCCCATTATTCCCATAGATCAAATCCTTCTGTTGCCACCGGCATATCCGGCGATGGCTAAACAATATGTCGCCACAACTTACAGGTCGATAATGTTTACTCGTACAGGTAAACAAAGGCAGCGGGTTTTGGGCGAACTCAATGAGGGTCCCAAGGGTGTCCCCAGCGGTGGCAAACCTAGTGCTGCGTGCCAGAAGGCTAAGTGAGAGGAGACCTCAGCAGTGACCTGTGAGCGAACCCCTATGTCGCAAATAACGACACATCGATGCGCGACTCGCGGTCTGGCTGAACAGAACATGGGCCGGATCTGCCCGATCCAAACAGTTCCAAATCGAGGCTAACCGTTCAGCGGGAATCTCTTTTCAGGCGATGAGCGGAAGCTTGCAAAGGCCCTTCAGCTGTCAGAATGACATCACGGCTGCAGAGGAGCAGCCGCCTCTTGAATCGAGCACGAGCCTGCTAATCATGTCTGCCGAAAAACTCTACACCATTGTCCTGGAGCACAGCCTGGAGGTACTCCTTGAGGCCGCCACAATGGAGCAGGTCGAAGCATTCTGGGATGCGTATGACAACCGCTACTTCGGCCTGCGCATGGAGGAGGAAACCAGCCACCACGCGCGAGTGATCGTCACCGATGAGATCCCCGAGGACGAGGAAGAAGCCGAGCTTTGCATCGGCTGATCCGAGGCTCGGTCACTCGGTGTCTATGTGTCGAGCCGCCATGGCTTGCTTGCTGTCCAGCTGAAAGAACAACGATGCGGCCAGCATCGACATCGCCCCGATGCATAGAAAGGTCAGGTGAAACGCCTCCAGCAACGCCGTCCCATCCGCACCCGGCACGGTAAAGCCGCCCAGCAGGGCACCGGCCGAGGCGACACCCAGGCTCATCGACAACTGCACCACCACCGACAGCAGGCTGTTGCCGCTGCTGGCGTTCTGGTTGCTGAGCCCCACCAGCGTCACGGTATTCATTGCCGTGAACTGCATGGAATTGACCATGCCGATCAGGCTCAGGTGCAGCAGCAACAACACAGTCGAAGTCTGCCCGTCGATGGTCGCCAGACTGGCGATCAGGCTGCCCAGCAGCAGCGTGTTGCCGATCAGGATGCGCCGATAGCCGAGGCGGTCGATCAGCGGCTTGGCCAAGGGCTTGATGAACATCGCACCCAGCGCCAACGGGATCATGGTCATGCCCGCTTGCGACGGGGAATAGCCCAGCGCGACCTGCAGCAGCAATGGCAGCAGGAACGGCAATGCCCCGCTGCCCAATCGCGCGAACAGGTTGCCAAAGATACCAACGGCAAAACTGCGGGTGTGGAACAGCGTCGGACTGAACAGCGGTTTGTCGATGTGACCGGCGCGCAACCAGTACGCCGCGAGGCAAGCACCGCCAATAGCCACCAGCAACATCACGCGAGCGTGGGGCATTTGCATCTCGCCGAGGCCTTCAAGCGCAATGGTGATCAGCACCATGGCGCCACCGAATAGCAGAAAGCCGACGGTATCGAAGCGCATGCGCTCGGCACTCTTCAGGTCGGGCATGAAACGAAAGGCAGCGATGCAGCCGATCAGCCCGACCGGCAGATTGATCAGGAAGATCCAGTGCCAGGACGCATATTGGACCAGCCAACCGCCGAGCGTCGGCCCCATCAGAGGCCCGACCATGCCCGGTAGCGCGATGAAGGTCATCACCCGGACAAACTCGCTGCGCGGGTAGGCCCGCAGTATCACCAGCCGTCCGACCGGCAGCATCAGCGCGCCCCCAACCGCCTGCACCACACGCGACATCACCAGTTGGTTGAAGCTGGTGCTCATCGCACACAGCAGTGAACCCAGCGTGAACAGCACGATAGCGGAAAAGAAAACCGGCCGAGTCCCAAAACGATCCGCTACCCAGCCCGACGCCGGAATCAGTAGAGCCACGGTGAGCATGTAAGCGATGACCACACCCTGCATCCGCAGTGGATCTTCAGCAAGGTCGCGGGCCATCGCCGGCAATGCGGTATTGAGAATGGTGCCATCCAGGGTCTGCATGAAGAATGCGATAGCGACCAGCCAGGGCAGTACACGGGCGGTTCTGGCATCCAGTACAGCTTGAGTCATGAAATTCCCCGACTCCGAAAGTGCATATGGTAGGCCGCTATCGATCTGCCTCGCAGCTTTAAATCGTCTGCAGCGTTATCCACCCGTCCCAGCTGCAGCGAACAGATTGCCGTCGACTGAGCGCTCGAACCGGGTGTGACAACTCAACGCACAAAGGGCTTAAAAGCCCCTAGAGACGCGGCCTGGCGCTCGATCAGACGCAACGACAAGCAGCAATCGAGGGTATACGTTACAAAGTATTTCATTCAAAATTGACGCGAATCATTATCGTTAAGCATCACAGGTGCGAACCTCTCCACGTCATTCATCTCTTCTCCTCGGAGGCTTCATGCGCATTCCCGCTACCCTCGCCATCGCTTCGTTGCTGCTCGCTCCCCTCGCTCAGGCCAAGGAATACCCCATCGGTGAACCGCAGCAGTGCAGCGGCATGGAAGTCGGTGCCGTTTACCTGCAACCGGTCGAGATGGAGCCCGCCGGCATGATGCTTGATGCCGCTAAATCCGACGTGCACCTGGAGGCCGACATCGCTGCCACCGAAGGCAACCGCAACGGCTGGCAGGAAGGCAGCTTCGTCTCCTATCTGAACATCCGCTATGCGCTGAGCAAGAAGGGTTCGGACGAGAAAATCGAAGGCGACTTCCACCCGATGGTCGCCAATGACGGCCCGCACTATGGCGACAACGTCAAGCTGATGGGGCCAGGCAAGTACCAGCTGACCTTCATCGTCTCGCCGCCGGATGGCAAGCACACCATGTTCGGCCGTCACGTCGACAAGGAAACCGGCGTTGCGCCCTGGTTCGAGCAGTGCACGCTGAACTACGAGTTCACCTATGCCGGCATCGGCAAGAAAGGTGGTTACTGAGTCGGAGGTGAGCATGCAACGCGCCCTGCTTCCTGCCCTCGCCCTGCTCGTTGCCGGCTTTGCCGGCGGCGCCCAGGCCGGGTTGCCGACGTATGAGCTGACCATTCGCGACGGCCATTTCGAGCCGGCGACCATTGAAGTCCCGGCGCGCCAGCGCTTCAAGATCGTCGTCATCAATGCCGGCAATGGCCCGACCGAGTTCGAGAGCACGCCCCTGCGGGTGGAAAAGGTCCTCTCGCCCGGCGTCACCTCGTTTGTCGTCATCCATCCCCTCAAACCTGGCCGCTATCCCTTCTTCGACGAGTTCCACATGGACCTCCCGGAAGGCGAAATCATCGCCAAGTAGTCTCTCAACAGGAGAAGCGACATGGGCCAATCAATGTTCATCGTCTGGCGTGAAAGCGTCGAGGCGCTACTGGTCATCGGCATCCTGCATGCCTGGCTGAGTCAGCAGCCGGGCAACCGTCAGGCGCTGCGCATGCTCTGGGGCGGCGTGGTGGCCGGCCTGGGTCTGGCTTCGCTGCTGGCCTGGGGCATTCTCAGCGCCGGCGACTGGCTGGCCGGTCCCGCCGGTGAGTGGTTCCAGTGCGCCATGCTGCTGGCTGCGGCGCTGCTGATCCTGCAGATGGTCGGCTGGATGCACCACCACGGCCGCGACCTCAAGCGCAACCTGGTGGACAGTGCCGCGTCGCACCTCAGCCAGGGCAGCGGCGTCGGCCTGCTGGTACTGGCGATGCTCGCCGTGGCGCGTGAAGGCAGCGAAACGGTGGTGTTTCTCTACGGCATCGGTCATCAGCAAGACGGGGCGGACCTGACCGGCTTCGTCGTCGGCGGTGTGCTGGGCTTTGTGCTCGCATTGCTGAGCTACGCGGCCTTGCAGGCCGGCAGCCGGCTGTTTTCCTGGAAGCACTTTTTCAAGGTCAGCGAAGCCCTGCTGCTGCTGCTCGGCGCGGCTCTGTTGATGGGTGGGCTAGACCGCTTCAGCGGGCAGCTGATGGGCATGGAGGTTCCGGAGATGCTGTACACGGTCTTCGGCGATCCGCTGTGGGACACCTCCGCCCTGCTCGATGACGGCGGCACCCTGGGCAGCACCATTGCCGGGCTGACCGGTTACCGCGCCATGCCCTCGCTGGCGGCGGTCATCCTGATGGGGCTCTACTGGCTGGCCGTCTGGGCCTGGTTGCGACCGAAGACGGAGGCCCGTCTCGAGGCGAGCCCCGCATGATCACCAATGCCCCTTGGCTGGCCCGCGTCGGCGACCTGCTGCGCCAGCATGCTAGGACCATTCGCCTGATCCAGTGGCTGGTGGTGGGCTTCTACCTGGTGTTGCTGCTGGTGCCGGCGTTTCTGTCGCTGCCGCCGTCCGAAGCGCGCATGCTCGACAGCATCACGGTGTTCGCCCAGTTCCTGTTCTGGGGGCTCTGGTGGCCTTTCGTCTTGCTGTCGATGGTGCTGTTCGGTCGCCTCTGGTGCGGCGTGCTCTGCCCGGAGGGCTCGCTCAGCGAGTGGATCAGCTGGCGCGGGTTGAACAGACGCACCCCGCAATGGATCCGCTGGAGCGGCTGGCCGACCATTGCGTTCGTACTGACCACCGTCTACGGCCAGCTGATCAGCGTCTATGACTACGGCCGGGCTGCCGCGCTGATCCTGGGCGGCTCAACGGTCGCGGCGATGCTCGTCGGCTATCTCTATGGTCGCGGCAAACGTGTCTGGTGCCGACATCTGTGCCCGGTCAGCGGCGTGTTCGGCTTGCTCGCCCGCCTGGCGCCGATGCATTACAAGGTCGACGAGGAGCGCTGGCAGGCCAACGAAGGGCCGCGACTGGCCACGCCCAACTGCGCCCCGCTGATCGACATCCGCCGTATGCAGGGCAACAGTGAATGTCACGCCTGCGGTCGTTGCAGTGGCCAGCGCGGCGCTGTCGCCCTCGCCGCCCGCTCGCCGAACCAGGAAATGCTCATCGTCGGCAACCAGGCGCAGCATGGCCACTGGGACAGCAGCTTGCTGCTGTTCGGCATGATCGGCCTGGCCATGGGCGCGTTCCAATGGACAGTCAGCCCCTGGTTCATCAGCCTCAAGCAGACCGCTGCCGAGTGGTTGGTCGATCGCGACATCTTCTGGCCACTGGAGGCCAATGCACCCTGGTGGCTACTGACCCATTACCAGCAGAACAACGACGCCTTCACCTGGCTCGACGGTGCGGCGATCCTTACCTACATCGGCGCCAGTTCGCTGCTCATTGGCGGCGCGCTCTGGCTGCTGTTGCAAGGTGCAGTGCGCCTGATGAATCGCCGAGGTGAGGTGTTCCACCATCTGGCGCTGACGCTCACGCCGCTGGGCGGCGCCGGACTGTTTCTCGGCCTTTCAGCCACCACCATCAAACTGCTGCGCTACGAAGGTTTCATCCTCGCCTGGGCGCAGCCGACACGCGCCCTGCTCTTGGCCGGTGCGATTGGCTGGAGTCTGTATCTGGCCTGGAAGGTGATCAGCCGTTACGGCGCCAACGGCCTGCGTCGGCTGCTCGCCTTCGGTTGCGTCGGACTGGCGACAGCGGTGGTTGGCTATGGTTGGTATCTGCAGTTCTGGGGCTGGAGCTGATCGTTCGCTTTTGACGATGAGTGGAAGCGCACGCTACCCGGCTGGATCGGCTCGCTCCGTTTGGAGTGACGAACCGGTGGGCTGAAGCCCACCCGGACTGCGCGAGCGCACAAGCCCGTTCGCGCACAAGCTCGCTCCTACACAAGTGAGCTTGCCCACTAGGTACGAACTCAACCTCGCAGAACGAACGACGGAAACAACCGCCCCATGTGATCCCAGAGTTTTTGCTGATCGTAGGGCGCACGGCTGTCAGATAGAGATTCATCGAGCATCCGGGCGGTGCGCACGCATTGCACGGCGAACCGTTCTACACCCAGTTTGCGCAAGCGCTGCGCCATGTCCCACAGGCGTTCAGCATCGAACAGCTGCCAGTGCACGGTGGTGCGGCACTCATAGTCCACGCCGCTCGCAACAAGCGCTTCGAGACTTTTCCAGTTGGCCTCGCCACTGCCTTCGACGCCCGTGATCAGCCGGCCATATTCGGGCAACGCCTTGACGTCGAAGCCCACCCAGTCCACCAGCGGTAGCACCTGGCGAAACAGTTTCGGCTTGATGCCGGCACTGTGCAGTCCGATCTTGAATCCCTTGGCGCGGACCTGCTCGATGGCGTCCGGCAGGGCCAGCTGCAGGGTTGGCTCACCGCCGCTGAACACCACCGCTTCGAGCAACCCGACACGCTGGTCGAGGAAGCCGAGAATTTCGTCCCAACCGCGCTCCTCGGCGCCACAAGTCGGGATCAACTGCGGGTTGTGGCAATAGCGACAACGCCAGCCACAACCCTGACAGAACAGCACGCAAGCCAAGTGATCAGGAAAATCGAGCGTGGTCAGCGGCACCATGCCGCCGACCCGTAGCGCGGCGCCCATGGCTAGCGAGCCAACCCTGCAGCCTGCTCGGTGAAATGAGTCCGCTCACGGTGCTCGGACTGCTTGCCGGGATTGAATGCCGCGACCGGGCGGTGATAGCCCATGACGCGGGTCCAGACTTCGCAACGCTGGCGTTGGGCTTCAGGCAGTTGGGTGGATTGAGTCATGTGTCGCTCCTTCAGGTTGTGGTTGGTTGTAGGAGCGAGCTTGCTCGCGAATGCGAGGCGACCCTCTTTCGCGAGCAAGCTCGCTCCTACAGGCTGGATCGGTGTGTCAGTTACGTCCCGGATCAGACGCAGCAGCTCTGTTGTTTGGCGATCAGCGCCTCGTCGCATTTCGGGCAGAACTCGTGTTCACCGCTGAGATAGCCATGCACCGGGCAGATCGAGAACGTCGGGGTGATGGTCAGGTAAGGCAGGCGGAATCGACCCAGCGCGGTGCGCACCAGGTTCTTGCAGGCCTGCGCCGAGGAAATCTGCTCGGCCATGTACAGGTGCAGCACGGTGCCGCCGGTGTATTTGGTCTGCAGCTCGTCCTGCAGCATCAACGCTTCGAACGGGTCATCGGTGAAACCTACCGGCAGCTGCGACGAGTTGGTGTAGTAAGGCGCCTCGGCAGAGCCCGCCTGCAAAATCTCTGGGAAACGCCTGCGATCTTCCTTGGCGAAGCGGTAGGTGGTGCCTTCGGCCGGTGTCGCCTCGAGGTTGTAGAGGTGGCCGGTTTCTTCCTGAAAGCGCACCAGCTCTTCCCGCACATGGTCGAGCAAATCGACGGCCAAACGCCGTCCGGCCTCGGTGTGCAGGCCTTCGCTGTCCTCGGTGTAGTTGCGCACCATCTCGTGCAGCCCATTCACGCCAATGGTGGAGAAATGGTTGCGCAGCGTGCCCAGGTATCGCTTGGTGTAGGGATACAGCCCGGCGTCCATGTGGTGCTGAATCACCTTGCGCTTGACCTCCAGGCTTTGCCGCGCCAGCTCCAGCAGCGCATCGAGATGCTCGATCAGCCCGGTCCAGTCGCCGGCGTGCAGGTAGCCAAGGCGCGCGCAGTTGACTGTCACCACGCCGAGCGAGCCAGTCTGCTCCGCTGAGCCGAACAGCCCGCCGCCGCGCTTGAGCAGCTCGCGCACATCCAGCTGCAGGCGACAGCACATCGAGCGCACCTGATTGGGCTGCATGTCCGAATTGAGGAAGTTCTGGAAATACGGCAGCCCGTAGCGCGCGGTCATTTCGAACAGGCGCTCGGCGTTCTCGCTGTCCCAGGGAAAATCGTGGGTGATGTTGTAAGTCGGGATCGGAAAGGTGAACACCCGGCCTAGGCCGTCGCCGGCCTGCATGACCTCGATGTAGGCGCGATTGATCAGCTCCATCTCGGGTTGCAGGTCACCGTAGGCGAAAGGCATTTCCTCGCCGCCGATGTAGGGAATCTGCTCGCGCAGGTCTTCCGGGCAAACCCAGTCGAAGGTCAGGTTGGTAAAGGGTGTCTGGGTGCCCCAGCGCGACGGCACGTTGAGGTTGTAGATGAATTCCTGGATCGCCTGGCGGATTTCCGCAAAGCCCAGGCCATCCTTGCGCACAAAGGGCGCGAGGTAGGTATCGAAGCTGCTGAACGCCTGGGCGCCGGCCCACTCGTTCTGCAGGGTGCCGAGAAAGTTGACCATCTGCCCCAGCGCGCTGGACAGGTGCTTCGGCGGTCCCGCCTCAACGCGTCCGGGAATGCCATTGAAACCTTCGTTGAGCAGCGTGCGCAGCGACCAGCCCGCACAGTAGCCGGCGAGCATGTCCAGATCGTGGATGTGCAGGTCGCCCTCGCGATGGGCGATGCCGATTTCCGGGCTGTAGACCTCGTCCAGCCAGTAGTTGGCAGTGACCTTGCCCGACACATTGAGAATCAGCCCGCCCAGTGAGTAGCCCTGATTGGCGTTGGCGCGTACCCGCCAGTCCTCGCGCGAGAGGTATTCGTTCATCGACGAGGCGACGTCGACCAGTGATTTGCGATCGCGCCGCAGCCGTCCATGACGCTCGCGGTAGACGATGTACGCCCGCGCCGTGTCGTAGTAACCCGCCTCCATCAACACACGCTCGACGGCATCCTGAGCCTGCTCGACCGCCACTACCCGCTGCGGCATACGCGCCAGGACCTGAGCAGCCAGCGCCTGGGCAGTGACCGGTTCGAATTCACCGGTCGCAAGGCCAGCGGCCTCGATCGCAGCACCGATCTTGTCCAGTTCGAACGCCACCAGGCGCCCGTCCCGCTTGCGCAACGAAACCGGCCGATCCACTTCCCCAAGCCCCAGCATCACGCCTCCATCACCATATGTAGTTTTTAAAAATTTGATAAGCACTAGATGGTGTGGAATGTAGGCAAAAGCGATGCAGAGCGAATTGACCATCGTCAATTCACCTCTGCCGTATTTCTAAAACAGGCTCCGAGGCATTCACGGTCGAGGATCTTGTCTGCGATCAAGGAAGCTGGGTGATGCGTGCTCCTAGGATGCAACGTTGAACAATCCCGGACAGGTACCGGCGGAGGAATCATGTTGACCGAAACATCCCTTGTTGCGGACCTCCGCCGACACCACCTGTTCAGCCGGTTGCCCGAAGCGGCGCTGCAGGAGGTGTGCGCCTCGGCCAACCTCAAGCGCGTGCCTGCGGGCGCCTCGCTGTTTCATCAAGGTGACAAGGCCGAGCGGTTCTACTTTCTGTTCAGCGGCCAAGTGAAGCTGCACCGCGTGGTCTGCGACGGGCAGGAAAAACTGGTGGAGGTGATCCGCGCCGGCGAATCGTTTGCAGAAGCCTTGCTGTTCACCGGCGCGCCGAATTATCCGGTCAGCGCCACCGCCCTGAAAGCCAGCCTGGTGGCCAGCCTCCATGGGCCGCACTACCGGCGCATGCTCGAGCAGCACCCGAGCATCTGCCTGGACATTCTTGGCACCTTGAGCATCCGCCTGCACCAGCGCCTGAACGAGATCGATACCCTGACCCTGGCCAACGCCAGCCACCGCGTGGTGCGCTTTCTCTATCAATCGCAAGAGGACGACAGCGGCGTCGTCACCCTCGATGTGCCCAAGCGCTTGATCGCGTCCAAGCTGGGCATCCAACCGGAGACCTTTTCGCGCATCCTGCACCGGCTCATCGAGTCCGGAATGATCAGCGTGCAACGCCGGCGTATCGAGATACTCGATAGCCAGGGCCTGGCCGCCTATCAGGACTGAGCTGCGGCGGATTGCCCCAGCTTCTTGATGGCCGTCATGGGTCACTTCTGGATTGACTCGGATACTGGCGTTAGCCCTAACAGATCGGGAGAACAGCATGTCCAAACCTCGCCTGCCCCTGGTGTATGCCTGCTCGGGCTGTTCCAACGTGGCGCAACTGGCCAATACCCTCGCTGTGCGTCTGGACCGTGCCGGCCTGGCAGAAATGTCCTGCATCGCCGGTGTCGGTGGCCGGGTGAGCTCGCTGGTCAACAAGGCCAACTCCGGCCGGGCGATCCTGGCCATCGACGGCTGTCCACTGCATTGCGCGCGTGCCTGCCTCGCCCAGCATGGCGTTGTTGCCAACGTTCACATCACCCTCAGCAGCTACGGTCTGCGCAAGCGTTACCGCGAAGACTGCTCCGAAGCCGAAGCCGATGCGCTGTTCGAGGACATGCGCAACATCATCGCCAGCGACCGGATGAAACCGCGGCACCAGCTGCACTCGGTGTAGCGGCTCACCGCGGCGACTGGGTGGAGATGTCGGCCTAACCGGTCAATGCTCGATCAGGCACTGACCGGCTGCGCACGACCAGCCAGCGCCACTTCCTCTCCAGCGCCCTGCAGCAGTTTCCACAGCCATGGCGGCAGCAGGTCCGGGTCCAGACTGTCGATCAGGTTCTTGATGGCCAGGCCGAGTTCGGTGTCGCCTTCGATCACCAACCGGCGGCGAAAGAACAGCGTATCGGGGTCTTCCTGGCGACTGGCGAGCAGCAGGAATTCACGCCAGTTGCCACGGATGGTGACCTGAACCGGGGCCTGCTCGGCGATGCGCAACTTCTGCCGATCGCAACTCAGGCACCAGGCCAGGTTGAGGTCGACGACTTCCAGGCGCATCCATTTGCCTTCCAGAGCCTCGAAGGCATCATCAGCCAGGGGCTCAGCAAAGACCTGATTGAGGCTGCGCTCCAGCGCGATACGTTGCAGCGCGAACGGGGTTCGCGCTGCCAGCGGCAACAGATGCTCACCAAGTTTCAACAGGTGCGCCCGAGGCTTCAGCATAATCCGGCCTCCTCGGCGCGCAGCATGCCGGGCTGGCCATGCCAGTAACCGTTGCAGCCGTCGACGGCGAGCGGTGGCAGGCCGCCGTTGCGCACCGCGTCAAATGCCTGCACCACCTCGATCATGCCCGACGCACGCGGGCTGAGCCGCAGCAGCTCGGCCCCGCTGTCGACCAGCGCCGGATAGTCCGCCAGCAAGTTGCTGACCGAGGCGGACAGGGTCTGGATGCCATTGATGGTGAACAGCGCCTCGCCCTCCTGGCTCAACAGCGGGATACCTTCGGGATAGTTCTGGCAACAGAACTGGCAATCATCCTTCGGCCGATTTTCCGCGCGAGCGGTGAAGCAGCGCGCCGAGTACGCCAGCGGAAGGTGGCCGTAGGCGAAGATCTCAATTTCAGGCATGGCCACACCGAGCTGCGACAACTGCGCACGCGCGTCGCGGATCATGGTCCCGGAGATTTCCACTGGCGGCACCCAACGCTGCATGCCGCTGCTGACCAGTTCGGCCAGTGCATGGCCATTGTAGAGGTTAAGAGCCGGACCGCCGACGAAGGGCAAACCTCTCTCGGACAGGTACTGCACGGCGCCCATGTCATTGGCTTCGACCAGCAGCTCGCCGTTCTCGCAGAGCCGGCGCAGGCTGGACAGCTCCGAAGCCGCCTCGACCAGCGCCAGGCCGGACAGCACCAGCTGCGCGGTCGACTGCTGTTTGAGCTCGCGGGCCAGACCGAGCCAGTCGTCCAGGCCCATGTCGCGGCGTTTGGAGCAGACGGTTTCGCCGAGATAGATCACATCCAGCGGCATGCCTGCCATGTCGGCGTAGAAATCCAGGGTGTGCTGGCGATCCCAATAGAACAGCACCGGGCCTAGGCTGAGTTTCATAACTGCTCCTTGCTGAAGAGGTTCACTGCCACGCCCGGTGGTAGGCGCCAAGGGTCGTTTGCGAGCCCTCGGACAAGCCGTCGAGCACGTCACGCCAGCCAGGCTGCACGGCATAACGCTGCGGCGCCTGCAGATAGGCATCGAGCGCCGAGCGCCAGACGCGGGTGACCTGCTCGACATAGGCGGGGCTGCGTTGCCGCCCCTCGATCTTCATCGCCGTGACGCCGATGTTCGCCAGCTCAGGAATAAGGTCCAGGGTATTCAGGCTGGTGGGCTCCTCCAGTGCATGGAAGCGCTCGCCGTTGACCATGAAGCGGCCCTTGCACAGCGTTGGATATCCGGCTGATTCGCCTTCGGCGTAACGGTCGATGAGCACGTTGTTCAGCCGCGAAGTCAGCCCTTCCGGCTCCTCGCTCCAGCGCACCGCCTTGGCTGGCGAACAGACGCCGCACAGATTCGGAGATTCGCCGGTGAGGTAGGAAGACAGGTGACAACGGCCCTCGGCCATGATGCACAGGCTGCCGAAGGCAAAGACTTCGATCGGCACCGGACTGCTGGCGGCGACCTGCTTGACCTGCTTGAGCGACAGCACCCGCGGCAGCACGGCGCGCTTGATGTTGTAGCGCTGTTGGTAAAAGGCCAGCGCGGCGGCATTGGTCGCCGAGCCCTGGACCGACAGGTGCAGGTTGAGCTGCGGATGGTGTTTGGCGGCGTAACCGAGCACGCCGGGATCGGCGGCGATCAGCGCGTCGACACCGAGGTCGGCGGCCTGATCGACCGCACGCTGCCAGCGGGACCAGCCTTGCGGCTGGGCGTAGGTGTTGACGGCAATATAGAGCTGGCGACGCTTTTCGCGGATCAACTGCAGCCCCTTGTCGAGCTGCTTCGCATCCATGTTGAGGCCGGCGAAATGACGGGCGTTGGTGTCGTCCCGAAAGCCGACATAAACAGCGTCGGCACCCTGCTGGACGGCAGCCTTGAGCGCGGGCAGGCTACCTGCTGGACAGACCAAGTGCATGGCAACTCCTAGACATGCGGAATCATGCGCACCCTGCCTGCGGCAAAGGTGCCCGTCCGGGCCGGACGGAAAGTCGGCAGTCTAGGTAGGCCTCCAGTGGGAGGCATTGATAAGCGTCAAGGAGGCGAAGCTGAGGAGGCACTCTGAACAGGGCGCCCCGAGCGAAGCGAGTCGCCGGGACAGGGTAAAGGGCAGCGCTGGCGGAGGCTCAAGGCTGCCCGGCGAGGCAAGTCCCAGCAGACGCGTTCCCAGCGTGCGCTGCCGGGCGATCAGGCCAGCGCAATGGTGCGCGGCCTCCGCCTCGGACTGCCGTCGCGCTAGATCCCTTCGTCGCCCTGAAACTCCTCGGTCGCGCGAACAACGGCGTCCCGCCAGTTGCCGGACTCTTCAGCGAGCAGGCGCATCGCCTTGAGGCTGGATTCGAAAGCCTGCTGATAATGCTGCGGGTTGTTCTCGCTGGCGGCACGGTCGGCGTGGGCCTGGGCCTCGCTCAGCAGCTGGTTAAACTGGTCATGGTCCAGAGCCATGGAAGTCTCCTGTTGGTGATAGTTGCAGCTTAGACCGCGACACCTCGAAGACAACTCACGCCGACTGGCGGAACAACCACCAGCGGCATTGCGGCTTGGTCGACCGCCTTATTTCAGTTTCAGCCGCCGCGCCAGTTTGTGCAGGTTGCTCGAATCGACGTCCAGCAACCGCGCGGCCTGCGCCCAGTTCTCACCGCTGGCCTCCAGCGCGCGGATGATCGCCTGGCGCTGGGCGCCATCGACGGCTTCGCGCAACGAGACGATCTCTTCTTCTGCGGGCGCGGGCTCGACATCGGCAGCCGGCGCGAAAGAGCTGGCGTGTTCGTTGTCCAGCGCCAGCAGGTCCCGCTCCAGCGTGAGGATTTCGCTGCGCGAGGCGCCCCGGCTGAGCAACCGCAGCGCCGCTCGGCTGATCACGTGCTCCAGCTCCCGGACATTGCCCGGCCAGCCATAGCCGAGCAATGCCCGTTCGGCAGCGGGCGACAGCCGCATACTGCGCAGGCCCAAACGCGCACGGTTCAATTCCAGAAAGTAGCCCGCCAGAATCAGGACATCATTGCCACGCTCGCGCAGAGGCGGAATCGGCGCTGGATAAACCGAAAGACGGTGATAGAGATCAGCGCGGAAATGCCCGTCACGTACGCTGTCGCGCAGGTTGCGGTTGGTCGCCGCGATGATGCGCACATCGACCTGCCGCGGCTTGTCGGCCCCAAGGCGCTGGATTTCCCCATTCTGCAGGGTGCGCAGCAGCTTGGCCTGCACCACCAACGGCAACTCGCCGACTTCATCGAGCAGCAGCGTGCCGCCATTGGCCGCATCGAAACGGCCAGGCCGGTCGGTGGTTGCACCGGAGAACGCACCCTTCACATGACCGAACAGCTCGCTTTCGGCCAGCGATTCGGGCAACGCCGCGCAATTGACCAGCACCAGCGGCTTGTTGCGCCGTCGCGAGTGACGATGCAGCCAGCGTGCGAACAATTCCTTGCCCACGCCGGTTTCACCCAGGAGCAGCACCGGCAGCTCCGAGTCGGCAACCACTTCCAGCTCACGCAACAGCTCGCGAATCACGGCGCTTTGCCCGAGAATCTCGCCGTCGCCCGGCACCTGTGTGGTTTCCAGCACGTCACTGCGTGCGAGGCGCAGACCGCGGTTTTCGTGTTCCAACCGGGTAATACGGATGGCCGCTTCGATCACCAGCGTGTAGCGCTGCAGGTCGCGCCGCGCGTCGTCGTCGAAAGTCCCTGCGTGCAGTGCATCGAGGGTCAGCGCCCCCCACAGTTTGCCCTCGACGAACAGACTGACGCCCATGCAGTCGTGCACCGGCAAGGGTTCGCCGACATGCGCATCAAGCAGACCGTCGTAGGGGTCGGGCAATCGACTGTCAGGCTCGAACCAGGTGGGTTCGCGTTGCGAGAGAATCGCCGCCAACCGGGGATGCTGAGCCACCACGAAGCGCCGCCCCAGTGCCTCCTGCACCAGCCCCACCGCCGCCAGCGGGCGCAGCGTGTCGTCATCGAGGCGTAGCAGCACTACTGCGCCACAGCGAAAGCGCTGATGCAGCGTGTGCACCAAGCGTTGCAGGCGAACCGCATTGGGCAGCTCGGTGACAAGATCGGCAAGCAGGGCTTCTTCCATCATGGTGATTACTACCCGTAAGGTTTTTTAAACCCTATACCGCCTTGGTAGATTTCACCAATCAAATTATTTTCCTTTTAATAATCAATGATTTGTCCATGGCACAGGGTTTGCTCCAGCACAAGCAACATCCACTCATGGAACGCCGCCATGACGACTGCACTTACCGAGCAAACCCTGGGCAGCCTGGCCTGCCGGATCCCTGGTGCCACACGCGTGTTTCGCCAATACAAACTGGACTTCTGCTGCGGTGGAGACACCCCGCTGCGCGACGCCGCCCTGCAGCGCAACCTCGACGCCCAAGTCATCGCAGGCGAGCTCGCCGCACTGACGGGGGAACCGGCGACGGAGCCAGACTGGCGCGGCGAGCCCGCAGGTGCGCTGATCGAATTCATTCTCGAACGCTTCCACGAGCGTCATCGCGACCAACTGCCCGAACTCATTCGCCTGGCCAGTCGTGTCGAACAAGTCCACGGCAACAAGCCGGACTGCCCGACCGGCCTCGCCGAGCACCTCTGGAGCATGCAGCAGGAGTTGGAGAGCCACATGCTCAAGGAAGAGCAGATTCTCTTCCCCATGCTGCAACGCAACATTCAGCTACCCCAGACCCAGGGTCCGATTGCGGTGATGCGCTATGAACACGATCAGCACGGCGCCGCGCTGCAACGGCTGGCCGAACTGACCAACGACATCACTCCGCCCGCGAACGCCTGCAACACCTGGCGTGCGCTGTATCGCGGGCTCGAAGAACTGCGTGGCGATCTGATGCAGCATATTCATCTGGAGAACAACATTCTGTTCGCCCAGGCACCCGCACACTGAAACGACCTCAACGCTACGGGCCAGACGGCCCGCCCCCTGCAGTACCGGAGGTGCACATGAAAGCAGTCATCCAACCCCTGGCCTGGGGCCTTGCAATGGCGTCGATGCTGGCGCTGGCCAGCGGCGTGGCACTCGACGTGGTGATCGATACAGCACAGGCGACAGGCAGTCACAACGAGCTGGGTACGCGCCCTGCGTTGCCCGCTGACATAGATCAGCGATGGACGACCGACAGCGCCTCACTGGAGCGAGACCGAAAACCGCTTCGGTAAGGCAGGCGCGGAAGGATCTGCATCAGCCTAATCCGGCCTGCATCAATACTCGCGCCATGGCATCTGGGCTAGGCTCTGTAAGACTTTTTCACTGCGCTCTCGAAGCAGCTTCGGCCTGCCTGTTCCAGCGCAGGTACCGTTCCGCTCTGCAAACATGATTGCAGACGACTCAATTATTAGAAATTAAGGATGCCTTGCATGGTGCTTCACCGCGTACACAACCAGATTCTGCGCAGCCACCACCTGTTCGAACCCCTGAACGACGAACAGATGGACGAGCTGATGAGCGCAAGTCAGTTGCTCAACCTGGACAAGGGCGACAACCTTTTTCATCAGGGCGAACCGGCGCATTCGTTCTATTTCGTGATTTCCGGCGCGGTGAAAATCTACCGCCTCACCCCGGACGGACAGGAGAAAGTCTTCGAGGTGATCGGCAATCGCCAGACCTTTGCCGAAGCGATGATGCTGATGGACACGCCCAACTATGTCGCCTCGGCCCAGGCCGTCGGCCCGACGCAGGTCTATCGGTTCTCCAACGCGGCTTATATGCGCCTGCTGGAAGCGAACCAGAAGCTCTCCTTCGCCCTGCTTGGCAAGCTCAGCGTGCGCTTGCACCAGCGCATCAATGAAATCGAGACCCTCTCGTTGAAGAACGCCACTCACCGCGTGGTGCGCTATCTGATGACCCAGCTGGCGCGCTTGAAGGATGAAGGCAGCAGCTTCGAGCTGCCTATGGCCAAGCAGCTGATCGCCGGCCATCTGTCGATCCAGCCGGAGACGTTCTCGCGGATCATCAGGCGCTTGATCGACGAAGAAATCATCACCCAGGAAGGTCGACAGATCACCATTCTCGATCGTCAACGCCTCGAATCGTTCGAGTGACAGGCCAGCGGATCGGCGATCCCATCGGACGCTCGCGCCACACCGTGCGGAAGCGACAAGCTCTCGACGGGTTGACGCCCGTCAATCTTGAACAAAGGCCGGACATGGCAAGCTGGAACCGACTAGAAGAGGACGCTGCCATGCCCAGATGCCTGTATTGCCAGCAACCCAACCCCCCGCAGGAAGCTGAGTGCAGCAACTGCGGCATGCCCCTCCCCGCCCTGGCCGACACCGCAGGGGAACGACGTCAAAACAGATTCTTCTGGTTCTGCATCGGCCTTGCCATCTTCTGCGCGGTGATGATCGTCTGGCTGCCGCGCAACCTCTTCTAGACGGTCTGTAGGGCGGATCACGCTTCACCGATCCACGGGGTGGCGATCCATCGGGTGGCGATCCATCGAGCGGTGTGATGGTGGATGCAGAAAGCGACATCCACCCTTACGGCTGGGTCAGCTGCTTATACAACTGCGGCAGCCGGAACGGTAGTTGTTGCGGCTCCTTGATCAGGGTGTAACCGTTGGCGCCGAACATGTAGGGCAGGTAATCGCCCGCCTCCTGATCGATGGTGATGCAGAACGGCAGCAGGCCCTGCCGCCGGGCCTCGAGCACTGCTTGGCGGGTGTCCTCGACGCCGTAGCGTCCCTCATACAGATCCAGATCGTTGGGCTTGCCGTCAGTCATCAGCAGCAACAGCTTGCGCCGCTGCTTGCACTTGCCGAGCAGCTCGGTGGCCTGGCGAATGGCCGCACCCATACGCGTGTAATAACCGGGTTTCAGCGCCTGGATCCGGCCACGGGTGTCGTCGCCATAACGCTGCTTGAAGCTCTTGAGTTCCTGCATGCGCACCTGCTGGCGACGCAGCGAGGAGAAACCGTACAGCGCGAAATCGTCGCCGACGGCAGACAATGCTTCGCCGAACAGAAGCAGGCTGTCGGTGATCACGTCGATCACCTTGTGCTCGTCGTCCAGGTGCGCGTCGGTGGACATCGACAGGTCGGCCAGCAGCAGGCACGCCAGGTCGCGACGATTCTGCCGCTGCTCCATGAACAACCCACGCTCGGCGCACTGGCCGTGCTGGCGCTCGACGTGAAAGTCCAACCAGGCCTGCATGTCCAGCTCCGAGCCCTGGGGCTGCCCGCGCAGCCATTGCCGATCGTTTCGCAGGTGTTCGAACTGTCGGCGCAGCTTACGTGCCAGCGGGCTCAGCCGCAGCGGCAGGCCCATGGGTTCGGAGCCTCGCGGCAGCATCATCTGCAGGCTGACGAAGTTCTACTGCATGTGCTGTTTGCGGTAATACCATTCCGGCAGTTTGATGCCATCGCCCAGCGGAATGTCATCGACGTCCGCGGGCGGAAGGTCGAGGTGCAGTTTGAGGCCGCCGCCCTTGCGCATGCGCTGACGCGACATGGCAATCTCGTCGAGATCTTCAGCAACGCGGGAAGCGTCCTCGTTTTCACTGTCATCGCCCTGGCGATCCAGCTCGACATGCTCGGACCAGCTGAACAGGTTCTCCAGACGGAACAGCATCAGGCCGCCCTTGCTGGTGCTGTCCTCGACACGCTTGGCGCGCTTGCGCATGCCCTTCTGCTCGGTCGGCGGGGCCTGCAGGTGGTTGTCCTGATCTTCTTCGGCGAGTTCGGTGGCCTGGGGCACGCCGAGATTTTCCGCCGGGTACAGCCACATGGGCAGCGGCCAGGGGGCCACTTCGCTACGCGGAAATTGCTGAACACTGCCCGGCTCCCGCAGGGCCTGGCAGATGGCTCGCTCCAGCGCTGCCTCCGCGCGAGGCAGCGTATCCGGGTCGGGACGCAGCTGTAGATGCGCCTCGACCAAGCGCGCGTAGCGAGGCTGCATGGCCGGAAAACGCTCGAGGATGACCTGCGTCCAGCGTTGGTTGTCACGCGCCCAATGACGCATCTCGCCAGCCTGCGCCGCAAGCAGCGCCAGCCAGCGATAGAGATCCTGGTTGAGTGAAACGTCGGGGTACACCGCAAGATTTTGTGGCAGCCGCAGGTTGCTGGCATCGCACCAGGCGACCGGCAGCTGTTTGCAGGTGCCAGCCACCTGCTGGAGCAGCGTCCGACGCAACATCAGATCGCGCGCGTTGGCCGCTTCGACACCAATACCGCTTGCACCGCCCATGGCACGGAACAGCACCGACAGTGGCCGTTGCATGCTTTCCAGCGAAACGCTGGCGTCGGGAAAGTCCGGGCTGGCGCGGCGGGTGATGAAGCGGTGCCAGACACTGCCGACCCACTCTTCGACTTCGATGGTAAAGGCCATGACGATCGCTCCGTAGCGGTTTGAAAACAGCAACGGCCCGCTGTGTAAGCCGGGCCGTCAGTTAGATCGGCGCCTTGCCTCAGGCCGCAACCGCGGCCGCGGGCACGTCAGCGGTTACCCGCCCACGCTGCTTGAAGCTGCAGAGGTAGAGCACCAGCCCGATGAGGAAAAACACACCAGCGATCAGCCGCAGCCAGAAGAACACGGCCAGTTGGTCAGCGGTGTTCATGAAGGACATTGCCGCGCCATCAGCCGGGATACGCTGCAACCAGACCTGAACCACGCCAGCAGCGGTAAGGAACAGGGTGATCGCCACCATCGACAGGGTCATCAGCCAGAAGCCCCAGATCTCGATGCGTTGAGCCCGCGCATCCGGTGCTTCACCCAGGCCCCGCAAGCGCGGCATGGCGTAGCTGATCATGGTCATGACGATCATGGCGTAGGCACCGTAGAAGGCCAGGTGGCCATGCGCTGCAGTCAACTGCGAACCGTGGGTGTAGTAGTTCACCGGAGCCAGGGTATGGAGGAAGCCCCATACACCGGCACCCAGAAACGCTGTCACGGTAGTGCCGATGGCCCAGAGCGATGCGGCCTTGTTCGGGTGCTGACGGCGACGACGGTTCACCATGTTCAGCGAGAACAGCACCATGGCGAAGAACGGCAGCGGTTCCAGGGCCGAGAAGATCGAACCCAGCCACAACCAGACCTCAGGCGCACCGATCCAGAAGAAGTGGTGACCGGTGCCGATGATGCCGGTGATCAGGGCCATGCCGATGATCACGTAGAGCCACTTCTCGATCACTTCGCGGTCGACGCCGGTGATCTTGATCAGGACGAAGGCCAGCATCGAACCCATGATCAGTTCCCACACGCCTTCCACCCACAGGTGCACCACGAACCACCAGTAGTACTTGTCGCGTGCCAGGTTTTCAGGGTTGTAGAAGGAGAACAGGAAGAACACGGCCAGGCCGATCAGCCCCGTCATCATGACCATGCTGATGGCGGTCTTGCGCCCTTTTAGCAGGGTCATACCGACGTTGTAGAGGAAGCCCAGCGCGACCACGACAATGCCGATCTTGGTGATCGTCGGTTGCTCGAGGAACTCCCGGCCCATGGTCGGCAGCAGCTCGTTCTTGGTCATTTCCGCCAGCCCGGCATAGGGCACGAACAGGTAGCCTAGAATGGTCAGCACGCCGGCGGCGGCGAACACCCAGAACAGGATGATGGCCAGTTTCGGGCTGTGCAGCTCGCGGTCCGCTTCCTCGGGGATGAGGTAGTAGGCCGCGCCCATGAAGCCGAACAGCAGCCAGACGATCAGCAGGTTGGTGTGAACCATCCGTGCCACGTTGAAGGGCAGCAGCGGGAACAGGAAGTCACCGACGACGTACTGCAGCCCCATGATCAGACCGAACAGGATCTGGCCCACGAAGAGCATCAGCGCAAACACGAAGTAGGGTTTGGCGACGGCCTGCGATTGAAACTTGAGATGCGGATTCATGATGCTCATCTCTCAGCCCTCCCTGTTTGGCGGCCAGTTGTTGGTATCGATCTTCGAGGTCCACTTGAGGAATTCGGCCATATCGTCGACTTCCTGCTCGCTCAGATTGAACTGAGGCATCGACCTGCGTCCGGGCACGCCCAGCGGCTGAGCTTTCATCCACGCCTGCAGGAAGGGCTTGAAGGCCGCATCCTCACCGCGACGGACGAATACGTTGCCCAGTTCCGGCGCGAAGTAGGCGCCCTCGCCGAGCAGGCTGTGGCAGCCGATGCAGTTGTTGTTTTCCCAGACCGCTTTGCCTCGCACCACTGCTTCGGAGATTTCCGACTCGTTGGATCGCTCTGGAAAGGTCTGCTCTGTGTGATAGGTCAGGCCCAGAAATACCAGGAGGAAGAACACGCTTCCCCCGAAGTAGATGTTTCTGGCCATTCCCTTGGTAAAGGTCTCGGACATGGTCGCCTCCTCATGGCGTTGGCGTGGCCAGTTTAAGAAGGGAGCTATCGAAACCTGCTTGATGGCAATCAAGAAAAACCTGAACGTGGTACTGGGTCTTTGCGGGCCCACGGCTGCCGGCGGCTGACCGGACATCGGGCCTTTTGTGGCAAGGTCTTGATTAGAACCGTGGCAGAAGACAGGTCATGCAAGAGGGCTGCAAACGCTGCTATGAGGCGAGAAACAAGCCGGGCGAGCGCCGACGATTGCTGCTAGCAGGTGCAGTTTGCGCGCTTGCGCAGCGTCACAGGCTCATCGCCAGCAGGATGCCGCCAGCCATCGTCAGCGGCCAGCCAAACAACAGCAAACGCCACATGGGTGGCGCATGGCGCAGCTCCATGAAGCCTTCGGTGATCACCCAGGCCTTGACCAGCGCGACAGCCAGCACGGCGCCGGCGAGCAACAGCGTCGAGCCGGCGTTGCCCAGCAATAAGGTGGCCGTAGACAGAACGGCCAGTGCCAACCAGCACCCGATCAGCACCTTTGAAGCGGACATCACGACCTCCTCAGTTGATGACGTAGACCAGCGGGAACAGCAGCACCCAGACCATATCCACCATGTGCCAGTAGAGCACCCCTGATTCCAGCCCCGCATAGTCCTGCGCACTGTAGGCGCGCCGACGACAGCGTTCGGCCATCCAGCCGAGGATGACCAGCCCCAGCAACACATGCAGGAAGTGAAAGCCAGTAAGGATCCAGTACAGGGTGAAGAAAGTGTTGTGCTCGAGTCCCAGCCCGAGCGATGACAGATGGCCGTACTCGTTGAGCTTGAGCACTACGTAGACACAGGAGATCAGCAGCGCGCCGAGCAATAGCAATGCCCCGCGCTGCGGCCGCGCCAGGCGCACCTGCTCCACGGCCAGGGCGGCCAGCAGACCGGAGGTCAGCAGGCTGAGGGTCAGTGCCAGTCCGATCGAGCTGTCCAGCGCCGCACGGCTTTCACGAAACAACTCTGGATGGAGCACCTGAGTCACCGCGAACGCCAGGATCAGGATGGCGAAGACGGTCAACTCGGCGAGGATGAAGAACCACATCGCCAGATCACCGGGCAATCGCCGAGACAGACTGGTGCGATCAACCGAAATGGACATCGACCACATCCATCAGCGCCGCGACCGTCTGCGGGTCATCCGACAGCGGCTCGGCCAGGCAAGCCATGCAGGCCTCGCGCGGGCTCATGCCGGAGCGGATCATTCTGGCGGTGAAGATCAGCAGGCGGGTCGAGGCGACTTCTTCCAGATCGTGCTGTTCGAGCCGGCGCAGGGCCTGCCCGAGCTTGACCACCTGCGCCGCCAGCACGGCATCGACCTGCGCCTCGTTGGCAACGATACGCTGCTCCTCGGCTGCCGGCGGATAGTCGAAACGCATGGCGACGAAACGCTGCCGGGTGCTCGGCTTCATGCCCTTGAGCAGATTCTGGTAACCCGGGTTGTAGCTCACCACCAGCATGAAGCCCGGCGGCGCTTTCAAAGCCTCACCGGTACGTTCGATGAACAGCTCGCGGCGATCGTCGGCCAGCGGGTGCAACACCACGGCGGTGTCCTGCCTGGCTTCGACCACCTCGTCCAGGTAGCAGATACCGCCTTCGCGCACGGCGCGGGTCAGCGGGCCGTCCTGCCACCAGGTGCCCTGGGCACCGATCAGATGACGGCCAACCAAGTCCGCGGCGGAGAGGTCGTCATGGCAGGCCACGGTGTACAACGGCAGGTCCAGCCGATGCGCCATGTGCTGCACGAATCGGGTCTTGCCGCAGCCGGTTGGGCCCTTGATCAGCACCGGCATGCCATGCTTCCAAGCCTGCTCGAAGAGCACCTCTTCGTTGCCCAGCGACTGGTAGAACGGAGCACCGCTCATGCCGACAAGGTTCTCGGGCGCGTTCATTGGCAATACCTCACTGCAGCAGTTGGATTTGACTAGCACCAAACTAATCGCCGCCCTGCCGCCACTCAACCGGTCCGCCAGCGAAGCTTGATTACGGTCAAGCCCGACTTGAAATGAACCGACGCGTGCGTAGCCACCGGTGGTTTGACGTGCGCTTTTTCCCCTTTTCCCGCGTGATTTATCCGCCCCCGCGACAAGGCGTCACGCTTGGCCTATGCCGGATCGACTCTTGATCGTCATCAAGCGCTTTCGCATAAAGCCCACCATAGGATGCAAGCGCACACAGCAAGACCCGGGAACTGCCACATCGCCGTTACTAGCAGGAACCGCACGAAGCGGTCAGAGGAGATCACTATGAGCAAACCCATACTGGCGGGCATCATTGCCGGCTTTTCACTGCTCGGCCTGGCAGTTGCCCAGGCCGCGATGAATCCAGAAAACGCCGATGCCGCCTACAAGGGCCAAGCCTCCGCTGTCGATCCGGCCAGCGCCCAGGTAGTCCATTCGCCCGGTGCTCCAGACCTGAACGCCGCCGAATTTGAGCAGGCCAAAGAGATCTATTTCCAGCGCTGCGCCGGCTGCCACGGTGTACTGCGCAAGGGTGCAACCGGCAAGGCACTGACGCCGGACATCACCCAGGAGCGTGGACAGGCCTATCTCGAGGCGCTGATCACTTACGGCTCCCCCGCCGGCATGCCCAACTGGGGCACCTCCAACGCGCTGAGCAAAGACGAAATCACGCTGATGGCCAAGTACATCCAGCACACTCCGCCGACCCCGCCAGAGTGGGGGATGGTCGAGATGAAGGATTCCTGGAAGGTGCTGGTCAAGCCGGAAGACCGGCCGAAGAAGCAGATGAACAACCTGGATCTGCCCAACCTGTTCTCGGTCACCCTGCGTGACGACGGCAAGATCGCGCTAATCGACGGCAAGAGCAAAGAAATCATCAAGACCATCGACACCGGTTATGCGGTGCATATCTCGCGCATGTCCGCTTCGGGTCGTTACCTGCTGGTTATTGGTCGCGATGCCAAAATCGACATGATCGACCTGTGGGGTAAGGAGCCGGTCAAGGTCGCCGAAATCAAGGTCGGCATCGAGGCTCGCTCGGTCGAAACCTCCAAGTTCGAGGGCTACGAAGACAAGTACGTGATTGCTGGCGACTACTGGCCGCCGCAATACACCATCATGGACGGCGAAACCCTCGAGCCGCTGCAAATCGTCTCCACCCGCGGCATGACCGTGGGCACCCAGGAATACCATCCGGAACCGCGCGTGGCGGCGATCATCGCCTCCCACGAGCACCCGGAGTTCATCGTTAACGTCAAAGAAACGGGCAAGGTCCTGCTGGTCAACTACGAGGACATCGACAACCTCACCACCACCATGATCGGCACCGCGCCGTTCCTGCATGACGGCGGCTGGGACGTCAGCCACCGCTACTTCATGACGGCGGCGAACAACTCCAACAAGGTTGCAGTGATCGACTCGAAAGAGCGCAAGATGGCGGCACTGGTCGATGTGGGCAAAATCCCGCACCCAGGTCGCGGCGCCAACTTTGTCCATCCGACATTCGGCCCGGTTTGGGCGACCAGCCACCTGGGCGATGAAACCATCTCGCTGATCGGCACCGATCCGGACAAGCATCCTGATCAGGCCTGGAAAGTGGTCGAGACGCTCAAGGGCCAGGGCGGCGGTTCCCTGTTCATCAAGACCCATCCGAAGTCCAACCACATCTACCTGGACACCACGTTCAACCCGGACGCCAAGATCAGCCAGTCGGCAGCCGTCTTTAACATCGACGATCTGGGCGCAGGCTTTACCGTGTTGCCAATCGCCGAATGGGCCGGAGTGACAGACGGTGCCAAGCGCGTCGTGCAACCGGAGTACAACGAAGCGGGCGACGAGGTCTGGTTCTCCGTCTGGAGTGGCCAGGAAGAGCAATCGGCTATCGTCGTGGTCGATGACAAGACGTTAAAGCTGAAAAAGGTGATCAAGGACAAAAGGTTGATTACCCCAACCGGTAAATTTAACGTCCATAACACTCAGCACGACGTGTACTGAGTAAAAACCGGGGGGGACGCCAAGATCCCCCTCTAGCCTTGAGGAAGTAACTGATGAAAAAAGTTCTCATCCCACTGCTCGCCCTCGGCGGCGCGATGGTCCTGCAGCCCGCGGTGGCTCAGGACGGTGAAGCGCTGTTCAAGAGCAAGCCCTGCGCGGCCTGCCACAGCATCGATGCCAAGTTGGTCGGCCCGGCGCTGAAAGAAGTCGCCGCCAAATACGCCGGCCAGGAAGGCGCTGCCGATCTGCTCGCCGGCCACATCAAGAACGGCACCCAGGGTAACTGGGGTCCGATCCCGATGCCGCCAAACCCCGTCACCGAAGAAGAAGCCAAAACCCTCGCTGAGTGGGTTCTGAGCCTCAAGTAGCACCCAGGAGGGCATCATGATCAGGTCCCGACACGCAGTATTCGGTTTGGGGCTCACTCTGGTGTCCCTCCTCCCCTTTTCCGCTGCCCTGGCCGATACGCCTACAGCCGCTCGCCAGGCTCAGCTCGAACACCTGCTGGTGCAGGACTGCGGCTCCTGCCACGGCCTGCGTATGACCGGTGGCCTTGGCCCGGCACTGACCCGCGACGCCATCGCCGACAAACCCCGCGACGCTCTGATTGCCACCGTGACCCACGGACGGCCCGGCACCGCCATGCCCGGCTGGAATGCCCTGCTCGACGATCAGGACATCGCCTGGCTGGTTGACCTACTGCGCAAAGGATACCCAAAGCCATGATGCGTCCAACCCTGTTGCTGGCCGCTGCCAGCCTGCTGCTTAGTGCCTGTGCCGGGCAACCGCTGCGCGGCACCGGTGACATGGGCGTGGTGGTGGAGCGCGCCACCGGCGCCCTGCAGATCATCGAAAGCAGCGGCCAGACACGGCTGGCGCGCATCGAAGGCTTGGGTGATCTGTCCCACGCCTCGGTGGTGTTTTCCCGCGATGAACGCTTCGCCTATGTCTTTGGCCGTGACGGTGGTCTGACCAAGGTCGACCTGCTGCGCCAGCGCATCGACAAACGCGTCATCCAGGGTGGCAACAGCATTGGCGGCGCTATCAGCCAGGACGGTAAGCTGATTGCCGTCGGCAATTACGAACCCGGCGGCGTCAAGGTCTTCGACGCCGACACCCTTGAGCTGGTGGCCGATATTCCCGCCACGCCGCTGGCCGATGGCAGCCGCAACTCGCGTGTGGTCGGCGTCATCGACGCCCCCGGCCGCCGCTTTATCTACAGCCTGTTCGACACCCATGAAACCTGGCTGCTGGACTTCAGCCAAGGCAACAGCCCCGAGATCACCCGTTTCGACAATATCGGCAAGCAGCCCTACGACGGTCTGCTGACACCCGATGGTCGCTACTACATCGCCGGCCTGTTCGGCGAGGACGGCATGGCCAAGATCGACCTCTGGCACCCCGACCGTGGTGTCGAGCGGATCATCGACGGTTACGGCCGCGGTGAGGAGAAACTGCCGGTCTACAAGATGCCGCACCTGGAAGGCTGGACGGTGGCCGGCAACCAGACCTTCGTTCCCGCCATCGGCCAGCATCGCGTACTGGTGATGGACTCGCAGAGCTGGAAACAGACCGATGCGATCGACGTCGCCGGCCAGCCGGTGTTTGTCATGGCACGCCCGGACGCCCGGCAGATCTGGGTCAACTTTGCCCACCCCGACAACGGCAAGGTCCAGGTCATCGACAGCGAAACCCACGAGATCATCGCCCAGCTGGAACCCGGCCCCGCCGTACTGCACATGGAATTCACCGCCCGCGGCGATCAGCTCTGGCTGTCGGTACGCGACGGCAACGAGGTGCAGGTCTGGGACCCTTACACACTGAAGCTGCTCAAGCGCCTGCCGGCCGACAGTCCGAGCGGCATCTTCTTCACCAGCCGCGCGCACGAGACGGGGTTGTGACATGCATATCGATGCTCTCAGCCGCCGCCTGATCGACCGCTTCCAGCACGGTATGCCGCTGTGCGCCGAACCCTACCGCGCCATGGCCGATGCCCTCGAATGCAGCGAAGACCAGGTACTGGCCTGCCTTGAACACCTGGAAAGCGGCGGCGGCCTCTCGCGCATCGGCCCGGTGTTCGAACACAGCCGCGCCGGTGCCAGCACCCTGGTGGCGCTGGCCGTGCCGGAAGCACAGCTCGAACAGATTGCGGAACTGATCAACCGCTACCCCGAGGTCAATCACAACTACCTGCGTGAGCACCGCTACAACCTCTGGTTCGTACTCACCGGGCCGGATCGTCAGCACATCGATGCGCTTTTAGCCGCAATCGAAGCGCAAACCGGGCTTGTCCCCCTCGACCTGCCCATGCAGGCGGCCTACCGCATCGACCTCGGCTTTCCCATTGGAGATACGCCATGACGTCACTCCTCAACGATTTGCAGGCACTGCAGCTGCGACGCCTGCTCGAAGCCGGCCTGCCACTGGCCGCACGGCCCTATCAAGTACTGGCCGAACGCATTGGCGCCAGCGAGGCGGCGGTGCTCGGACAGGTGCGTGACTGGAGTGAGAGCGGGCTGTTTCGCCGCGTGGGCCTGGTGCTCAAGCACCGCGCCATGGGCTTTCGCGCCAACGCCATGCTGGTGATGAACATTCCTGATGATCAGGTCGATGAGGTCGGCCGCAAACTTGGCCAGGCCGCAGGCGTGAACCTCTGTTACCAACGCCCGCGGCGACTGCCTGACTGGCCCTACAACCTGTTCTGCATGGTTCACGGTCGCGAACGCGAGCAGGTGTGCCGCCTGATCGACAAGATGCTCGCCGAGCACGGGCTCAGTGATGTACCGCATCAACTGCTGTTCAGCACCCGCGCCTTCAAGCAGTGTGGCGGCCGCTACGCACCGCCCGCCGCGCTGGAGCGCGCCCATGGATGAGCTGGACCGCCGCCTGATCAACCGTCTTCAGCATGGCCTGCCGCTGGTCCGTCATCCGTGGCAGGCACTGGCCGAGGAGCTGGGCGCAGACCCACAGACGCTGCGCGAGCGTGTCCAGGCCCTGCTCGATGACGGCACCCTGACCCGCTTCGGGCCGATGTTCGACATCGAGCGACTGGGCGGCGCCTTCACTCTCGCTGCATTGTCGGTGCGCGAAGATCGTTTCGATCAGGTGGCCGAGCAACTGGCAGCGATGCCGGAAGTGGCGCACAACTACCGCCGCGAACACGCCTGGAACATGTGGTTCGTGCTTGGCTGCGCAACCCCGCAAGGCATCGCCGACACCATCGCGCGGATCGAAGCGGAGACCGGCCTGCCGGTGCTCAACCTGCCCAAGGAGGAGACCTACCATGTCGGCCTGCACTTCGCTGTCTGACTCGTCCTATCAGGCCGAGCTCGCGAGACGCCTGGTTGCGCTCACCGAAGGCGGGCTGCCACTGGTGGAGGATCCCTGGGGCTGGCTCGCCGAGCGCCTTGAGATCAGCGTCGAGGCCACCCTGGAACTGCTGCAAAGGCTGCAGGCCGAGGGCGCGATCCGGCGCATCGCCGCCGTGCCCAACCATTACCGCCTCGGCTATAGGCACAACGGCATGACCGTCTGGGACGTGGACGATGCCGAAATAGCCCGCCTCGGTCCGCTGATCGGCGCGCAACCCTTCGTCAGCCATTGCTACCGTCGCCCGCGCCAGGAAGGTTGGCACTACAACCTGTTTGCCATGGTGCATGGACGCAGTGCCGAGGAGATCGACGCCTATCGCGCCGAGATCCGTCAGCTGCTCGGCAGCGCCTGCCGCGCCGACGAAATGCTGGTCAGCAGCCGCATCCTCAAGAAGACCGGGCTGCGTGTGAGCAGTCGTCGCTAGGACCGAATCGCGTGCACCTGTAGGAGGGCCGGGCGGCATTCCGCTTCAGCCCACCGTCACCATGTGCTGTGCTGGTGGCTGACGCCCCCTTACGTAATGCCCGGACTCGCAACAGCATCGGTAATGCTCATCTGCGCATCATTGAGGTTCCTGGGGACGGCTTTTTGGCGTCTACCGCGGTTTATGAGCAGACCTTTGCTGTTTGAAGACAGCTAGAACCAGCTCGCTTTCGAACACGCGGTGCATGCCCCTGCCGGACCATGGCTTTTATTGTTTCCAGTCAAGGATTGGCGAGTGTCGCTCGGGGATGCTGCATCCACAGACCGCGCAACCAAGCGTGATGCGGCAGGAGAAAGCACATGTTGAGAATCAGCCATTACCTGCGTGCCCTCGCCCGGCCCGCCATGCCGGTACTGGGCGCACGCAGCACCAGTGGCGCACGGCCGCCGGTGGTGATCTGGAACCTGCTGCGGCGCTGTAACCTGACCTGCAAGCACTGCTACGCCACCTCCGCCGACAGCGTATTTCGCGACGAGCTGGACACCACCGAAGCCTTCAAGGTCATCGACGATCTGCACGAAGCCGGTGTCCGCGTACTGATCCTTTCCGGCGGCGAACCGCTGCTGCGCGACGACATCTTCGAGCTGTCCGAGTACGCGCGCCAGCGCGGTTTCTTCGTTGCACTGTCGACCAACGGCACGCTGATCGACGAGCAGAATATCGAGCAGATCGCCGCCGCGAAGTACGACTACGTCGGCATCAGCATCGACGGCCTGGAAGCGGTGCATGACGACTGGCGCCAGCTCAAGGGCAGCTTTGCCGCCTCGATGCATGCCATCGACCTGTGCCGCGGACACGGCATCCGCGTCGGCCTGCGCACCACCCTGACCCAGAACAACTACCCACAGCTGCCGGCCCTGCTGGCGCTGATGCGCGAACACGATGTACAGAAGTTCTACCTGTCGCACCTCAACTACAGCGGCCGCGGCAAACGCAGCCGCAGCCGCCAGGCCGATGCGCATCACCAGATGACCCGCGACGCCATGTACCAGCTGTTCGAGCAGGCTTGGGACGACGTGCAGCACGGCCGCGAGACCGATTTCGTCAGCGGCAACAACGACGCCGACGCGGTGCTCCTGCTGCAGTGGGTCGAAGCTCGCCTGCCCGAGCACCGCGAGCGTCTGGAGGGGATGCTGCGCGCCTGGGGCGGCAACGCGTCGGGCAGCGGCATCGCCAACATCGACAACATCGGCGATGTGCATCCCGACACCTACTGGTGGCAACACACCGTCGGCAATGTGCGGCGCCAGTCGTTCCGTGAACTCTGGCTGGACAATCCCGAGCCGCTGCTCACCGAGCTGCGCCAGCACCCTCGCGCCGTGACGGGACGCTGCGCCGAGTGCCGCTGGCTGTCGATCTGCAATGGCAACACCCGTACCCGCGCCTGGGCCGAGGGCAACCTCTGGGGCGAAGACCCCGGCTGCTACCTCAGTGACCAGGAGATCGGTCTGCCGCAACCGCAGCGCATCCCCAGCATCGCCCTTTGATACCGAGCGCGGCCCCGAAGCCGCCCGAGACCTACCGCCGTCCGATGAGATTTTCAGGAGTTCGCATGGATCAGCCAACCAATCTCCCCGCTGCACTCGGCGCCACGCTGGCCCCTGGCGAAGTCGCCCTCGTCGGCGCCGGCCCCGGCGACCCGGGCCTGCTCACCCTGCGCGCCTGGAGCCTGCTGCAGCAGGCCGACGCGGTAGTCTACGACCGCCTGGTCAGCGACGATCTGATGAAGCTCTTGCCGGCCCGCTGCGCCCGCCACTACGTCGGCAAGACCAGCGGCTACCACAGCCTGCCGCAGCCGCAGATCAACCAGCTGCTGGTGGACCTGGCGCAGCAGAACCTGCGCGTGGTGCGCCTCAAGGGCGGCGATCCGTTCATCTTCGGCCGCGGCGCGGAAGAACTCGAATACCTGCTGGCGCATGGCATCAATGGTCAGGTGGTTCCCGGGGTGACCGCGGCCGCCGGGTGCAGCGCCTACGCCGGAATTCCGCTGACCCACCGCGACCTGGCGCATTCCTGCCAGTTCATCACCGGTCACCTGCAGGAAGACGGCGCGCTGCAGCTGCCCTGGAGCAGCCTGGTCGAGGGCAAGCAGACCCTGGTGTTCTACATGGGCCTGGCCAGCCTCGGTGAAATCTCGCGTAACCTGATAGCCGCTGGCTTGCCGGTCGACACCCCCGCCGCCTTGATCGGCAACGGCACCCGAGCCGATCAACGCGTGGTGCGCTGCACACTGAAACAGCTGCCGTCGATGGCACAGGAACAACAATTGAAGCCACCGACGCTCACTGTGATTGGTGAAGTGGTCGGCCTGTTCGCGAATCATTCCCTGGAATTTCCGGCGCGTCTCTGTGCTGAGCACAATCCTGAGCCCGCCGTTCTGGAGGCGCTATGCGACTGATTCCCTTCGCCCTGCTCATGCTCTGCGGCGCCGTTCAGGCCGCACCCGAAGGCGTATCGCTGGATCAGGCTGGCGCGCTCTATGAACAACACTGCCAGAGCTGCCATGGCGTCAACCGCTTAGGCGGCGCCGGGCCGGCACTGCTGCCCGAGAGTCTCAGCCGAATCAAACCCGATGAGGCGCGCGCGGTGATCCACAACGGTCGTCCGGCCAGCCAGATGGCCGCGTTTGGCGACCGCCTGAGCAGTGCCCAGTTAGACGGGCTGGTCAGCTACCTCTACCAGCCAGCCGCCACACCACCGACCTGGAGCGACGAAGACATCCGCGCCAGCCACCGCATTCTCGCTGACGTCGCCGCGCTGCCGAGCACACCGCAGCACGGCGCCGATCCTCTGAACCTGTTTGTCGTGGTCGAGGCCGGCAACCATCACGTCCGTATCCTCGACGGCGACCGCTTCGAAGAGCTGGCCAACTTCCAGTCACACTTTGCCCTGCATGGCGGGCCGAAGTTCTCGCCGGATGGCCGCTTCGTCTATTTCGCCTCGCGTGACGGCTGGATCAGTGTCTACGACCTGCACAACCTGACCATGATCGCCGAGGTACGCGCGGGGCTAAACACCCGCAACCTGGCTGTCAGCAATGATGGTCGCTGGGTACTGGTGGGCAATTACCTGCCGGGCAATCTGGTGTTGCTGGATGCGCGCGATCTGTCGCTGGTCAAACATATTCCTGCCGTCGCTGCCGACGGGACCCAATCGCGGGTCAGCGCGGTATACACCGCCCCACCTCGTGACAGCTTCGTGGTGGCGCTGAAGGATGTGAAGGAAGCCTGGGAACTGTCCTACGCCGGCGAGCCCGACTTCCAGCCACGGCGCATCGAAGCGGCCGACTTCCTCGACGATTTCTCATTCACCCCGGATTACCGCTACCTGCTGGCCACCTCGCGCAAGGCGCTCGGTGGGCAGGTCATCGACCTGGACACCGGCAAGGCCGTCACCGACATCCCGCTGCCGGGCATGCCACACCTGGGCTCGGGCATCTACTGGAAGCGCGGCGGCGACTGGGTGTTCGCCACGCCCAACGTGAGCAAGGGGCTGATCTCCGTGCTCGATCTGCAGAGCTGGAAACTGATCAAGGAAATCCCCACCGAAGGGCCGGGCTTCTTCATGCGCAGTCACCTGAACTCGCCCTATGCCTGGACTGACGTGTTTTTCGGCCCGAACAACGATGCCGTGCACCTGATCGACAAGCAGACCCTGGAGGTCGCCCATACGCTACGGCCGATGCCGGGCAAGAATGCCGCCCACGTCGAGTTCACCAACGACGGCCGCTACGCCCTGCTCAGCGTCTGGGACACCGATGGCGCCTTGATCATCTATGACGCCAAAACACTGGAGGAGGTCAAACGCATCCCGATGAACAAGCCGTCCGGCAAATACAACGTCGGCAACAAGATCGAGTACGCCGAAGGCACCTCGCACTGAGCAACGAGCAACGAGTGAACGGTTGGCTTCGGTGTTTCACTGAAGCCGACCGCTGTCCTTTTTCATACCAAACTGCTTTCATATCAGCCCCTTTGATATGAGCTGCCCATGGACATCGATCTCGCCCGCACCTTTCTCGAGATCATCCGCAGTGGCAGTTTCATTGCCACGGCCGAACGGCTGCACATTACCCAGACTGCGGTCACTGCACGGGTGCGCAGCCTGGAGACGCAACTTGGCTGCCGGCTGTTCGTGCGTAACCGCGCCGGCGCGCGCTTGACAAGCAATGGCGAGCGTTTTGTCACCTACGCCACACAGTTGGTGCAAACCTGGGAAACCGCCCGGCGTGATCTGCCGCTGCCACGCGGCTACGACAAGCTGCTGTCGCTGGGCGCCGAGATCAGCCTGTGCAATCCACTGATGCTGGCCTGGGTCCAGCGGCTGCGCCAGATGTTGCCCGACCATGCCTTTCGTAACGAGGTGGCCAGCGGCGAGGAATTGCAGAAGCAGCTAGGCCTCGGCGCGCTGGATGCGGCGCTGGTGCATCAGCCCGAGTATTGGCCTGGGCTGCAGGTAGAGCAGCTGCTCGAAGAAAAGCTGATTCAGGTGGTTCACAGCTACGTCCCTGACCCTTACCTGTACGTCGACTGGGGGCCGGCGTTTCGAAGCCAGCATGATCGCGCGCTGCCGGAACACATCCGCGCCGCGCTTTCCTTCAGTCTCGGCCCGTTGGCGCTGCAGTTTCTGCTGCAGCATGGCGGTCGCGGCTACTTCCGCACGCGGGTGGTCCAGCGCTACCTCGATGAAGGCCTGCTCAAGCGGGTCGAGCAGGCGCCGGAGTTCAGCTACCCGGTCTATCTGGTGTACCCGCGCGCCGCCGAGTCGCCGGCGTTGCGGCTTGCCATTGACCTGCTGCGAGAAGCCGCCGAAGAGGAGTACGACTGGTCGCGCTGGAACTACGAAATCTAGCCGGTCGCTTCCGATGAGACGTTGGCTCAACGACGGCTCAGTCGCTCAGCCGCTTCATCCAGTTCTGGTACAGCCCGGCGACCAGATCACTCTGGGTGATCATGCCGACCAGGCGCTGCTCGGCGTCGACAACGGGCAGACAGGACATGCGGCGGTCGGCCAGCAGATGGACCAGATCGGCGAGCTGGGCATCCTCATGCACGGAGACCACCGGCGCGCTCATGATCCCTTCCACGCGCATTTCGCGACCAAACGTCAGCCGCCGCAGGTTGAGCCGTGAAGGGCTGGGCTCGAAATGCTGCAGCAGATCGGTCAGGGTGAGAATGCCCACCAGCTTGCCACTGCCTGCTTCAACCACGGCCAGCGAGTGCAGCCGGTGCCGACGCACGACATCCCAGGCCTGACGCATGCGCGCCGCAGGATCGACCCAGTGCAACTCGCGACACATGATGTCGGCAGCGGCCACCGTGCCCATGCTGCGGCGGATGGCATGGGTTTCGGTGCGTTTGATCAGCTCGACCAGGTCGTCGCGGGTGACGTCCACATACTCACCGAAATCCTCCAGTGCGCGGTCCACGTCGTCGCTGGTGAAGCTCATGTGCTCCTCGCCCAGCGGGACACTGCCGCTCTGCTCGCCGCTACTGGCAGCGCGAGGCTTGGGATAGGGATGGCGGGTGAGGTTGTTGTAGACCAGCGCAGCGGCAATCAGCAACAGCGAGTTGAAGGCCACCGGGAGCAGCAGGCCATAACCCAGTTCGCTGATCCCCGGCCCACCGATGGCGGCGACCATGGCCAGCGCACAGCTCGGCGGGTGCATGCAGCGCAGCAGGAACAGACAGGCAATGGCCAGACACACCGCCAGCACCGCCGCCGCGACAGTGGGCAAGGCACTCGCCCCGAGGGCAACGCCGATGGTTACGGCAATGAGGTTGCCACCGAATACCGACCAGGGCTGCGCGAAGGGGCTCGATGAGGCACTGAACAGGATCACCGCCGAGGCGCCCGCCGGCGCGACGATGTGCAGCGTGACCGGGCCGCCGAACAGCCAGAGGCCGACGGAAACCATCGGCAGCACCACCAGCCCAACACCGATCACCGCGCGCAACCATTCCTTCGGTCCCACGCTCAATGGCACCGGAAAGAAGGATCGCAGCCAGTTGTTCAAAGGGTCTTGCATGGGTTCGGCTTGGAAGAGGTATAGCACTCAGGCACTGCGACTATGCCACAGGTTCCGGCAGTTCCTCCTGCGGGCTGCGATGCGCACGCTGATGACGATCGTCAATCGGGGCTCATCCCCTGATCGTGGCGCTTCAGTCTGGCAGGTGCTTCAACCAGTTCCGATAGAGCGCCGCGATCAGATCGGTCTGGGTGATCATGCCGACCAGACGGTGCTCGGCGTCGACCACCGGCAAGCAGTGCAGGCCGCGGTCGGAGAGCAGGAACACCAGGTCAGCCATGTGCGTGTCCGGGTTAACCGTCACCACCGGCGTAGTCATGATCGAGCGCAAACGAGCGCTATCTGAGCGCTTCAGCTGGCTGAGACGCAGTCGCCCCGGCGTCGAGCGCAGATGCTTGAGCAGATCGACCAGCGTGACGATGCCGAGCAGCTCGCGACTGTCGCCCTTGACCACCGGCAGCGAATGCAGACGATGCTCGCGCAGACTCTGCCAGGCTCGCTGAATGGAGCCGTCGGGGGTGCCCCAGTAAAGATCGCGGGACATGATATCGGCGGCGGTTATCTCGCCCATGCTGCGCCGCAACGCATGCTTTTCGGTCTGTTTGATCAGCTGGGCCAGGTCATCACGGGTGACGTCGACGTATTCGCCAAACTCGGCCAGCGCCTGCTCGACGTCGTCATTACTGAAGCTCATGCGCTCGCTGGGCAGCGGGTCACGGGCGTGATGCGTGTTGCCCTTCTGCGAGCGCGGCTTGGGGTAGGCGTGTCCGCTGAGATTGTTGTAGAGCAGCGCCACCACCACCAGCAGCAACGAGTTGAACGCCACCGGGTAGAGCAACTGGAATCCGTAGGCATGCAGCTCCGGGCTGCCAACCACCGCCACCAGTGCCAGCGCCGCACCCGGCGGATGCAGGCAACGCAAGCCGAACAGGCAGATGATCGCCAGCGCCCCGGCCAGGCCAGCCGCCACAGCCACGGGCAAGGCGCTCGCGCCCAGGGCGATACCGATGGCAGCGGCCAGCAGGTTGCCGCCGATTACCGACCATGGCTGGGCGAAGGGGCTCGACGAGGTAGCGAACAGCAGCACCGCAGACGCAGCCGCCGGTGCGGCCAGTGGCAGCGTGACCGCGATTCCGAACACCCAGGCGCTGAAAGGGATGATCACTAGCAGAGCCAAACCCATGCCCGTTGCGGCACGCAGCCATTCAGCCGGACGCGCCGACAACGGTATGGGCGCAAAAGATCGACACCAGTCTAGAAGGCGTTCCTGCATGGTTCCTGCTTGCGTTGAGTCTGCGATCGCTGCGACAGCCAAGCGTTTGCATGGCCGGCGTGTCAGCCGATCAGAAGAGGCCTGGCGCCACAAATAGGGGCACAGACCGAAACGGGCGCACATTGTCGGTGCATCCCAGACTCCAGACCAATGAATAGTATTGGACCTTCGCTGCAGTATTTTTGTTATCAACCTTGCGATCTGGCGTGCCTGGCCTGCAGCAACACACAAGACCAGCCTCGCTCCGGCCGTTGATATTCACAAATGAAGGTGTATCCGGGGGTGCTAGCACGCTTCGCTGATGGCCGGCCGCAGCTCTTTTTCGTGCTCGCCGATCAGTGCGGCAACGATGCGCATCACGTCGAGATTGGCCTCTTCCATTTCGCTCATATGGGCGAGCGCGTCTTCCAGCGCCTGTCGGCGAAACGCCTCGATGGCCTGCTGGCCCTGTTGATGGACGGCCGTGTGCGGACGTTCGATCTGCTGGAAATGGGCCAAGCGGTGCATGCCTCGATTGGTCTCCCCGTAGTACCAGCGGCCAAAGCGACACTCACGCTCGCTGGGCAGAATCGGCGCGCTCTGACTGCTCGAACCGAGCACCTGGTTGTAGACGACGAACTTCAGCGACAGCTCATCGAGGTTGGCCAATTCAATGCCAGCGCGGAACGAGGAGCGCTCGATGCCGTGGCGCATGTTGCCGGCTAGCTGATGCAGGTGCTGCATGGCCGCCACGGCCAGTTCGGTGGTGCGGCTGAACCCTTGCGCCAGGCCGCCCTGCATCTGGATATAGGCGTGCACGCTGGCGATCTCGGCCTGCACCTCGGTAATTTTCTGCACGATGTCGGCGGTGGCCAGTGCGGTCTTTTCCGCCAGGGTGCGGATTTCCCCCGCGACCACGGCGAAGCCGCGACCGGCGTCACCGGCCCGCGCCGCCTCGATGGCCGCGTTGAGGGCAAGTAAATTGGTCTGACTGGCGATGCCGCTGATGAGATCGACGATCCCGTTGATCTGTTGCGAATGGGCCGCAAGGGCATCGACCTGCTGCGATGCCTGATTAAGCCCGCTCTCCATGTCGACTGCCTTGCTCTGTAACTCGCCGAAATGCTGCTGGTTACTCAGCGCTGCATTGGCGACCTGCTCGGCTTGCGTGCGGTTTTCGCTGAGCTGGCCGGTGAGGTATTCGAACGAGTCACCCAGATGCTCGACTGAATGGCCGAAGCGAACCAGATTGCCGGCCACGCCGCGGTAATAGTCCAGGTGACGTTGCCCCTCGGCGCTGGTGGCGCTGACAGCGGCCACCTGCGCCTCCAGCGCGGCGATACGCGCGGCTTGCTCCACGCAGGTCCGCTGCAGCCGATCACGCTCCTGCTGCAGCTCACGAGCGGCTCGTTTCCATTTGAAAAACATCGGCTGCCTCGCGGATTCAGTTGAGTGTGTAGCCGTTGTCGACCACCCAGTCCTGGCCGTATACGCCACGCGCGCCCTGCGACAACTGGAACAGGATGACATTGGCGACGGCGGCAGATTCTAGGAAATGCCCCGGCAGCAGGCGCTGAGTGACGCCTTCGGCCACCTGCTCGAGCTGTTCCTCGGCCAAACCCAATGTCCCCCAGATCGCGGTGGCGGTCGGCCCCGGAGACACCACATTGATGCGCACGTTGAGCGGTGCGAACTCCACCGCCAGGGTGCGGGCATGGGCGACCAGCGCGGCCTTGCTGGCGATATAAGCGGCCAGCCCCGGGAAGGTGCTGCGGGTCAGGAAGGTGCCGACAAACACCACTGATGCTGGCTTGGCCAGTTCAGCACGCAAGGCCGCCAGGGTGTTCAAGGCTCCCGCTCCATTGACGGCCCACTGGCGCTCGAAGCAGGCCACGTCGAGGCTGTCGCCCAACTCGGCGACACCCGCGTTCGGCACCAGATAGTCCACCGGACCGAGCTCCGCCGCGCGACGGGCCAGTGCTTGAAGATCGTCTTTGGAGGTCACGTTGCCAGCGTGCCAATGCAGGTGCTCGGGATAGGTTTCCACCAGCTCGGCCAAGCCGCCCAGGGTCCGTGACATGGCCAATACGCGCGCACCGCGCTGCAGCAGTGCGGTACACAGCGCCAGCCCAATACCCGAGCTGGCACCGGTGACCACGGCCAGGCGCTCATTGAATTCATTTTTCATCATCATCTCCGATGCCGGCGCTCGCCGAGCCGCAGGCTGCCCGTCCCGGAAGGGGCAGGCAGCAGTTTTCAGTAGGGGTGGTGGAATAAGCTGGTTAATTCAGCGTCTAGCCTGGATGGCCATCGACCCGCGCAGTCACCAGCATCGGCGCATAGCGCCAGGCATACAGGGCGAACGCCAGGGCCCAGCAAATCGCGGCAGCCCACAGGCCGATCACTGGCCATTCGGTGATCAGAAACACCCGCGAAGCGGCACCGAGGTTGAACAGCACGAAGGCGCCCACGATGCCAGGCGGCAACTGCAACGGCCGCCCGGTATGACCGAGCGTGACGCGAGCGATCATCGCCAGGATCAGGCCGCTCATGGAACCGACCGACAGTGCATGCAGCGACGAACTGGAGCTGTCCAGCAGGCCGAAATTCCACAGTGCCAGGCCGGTTGCCGCTACCACCAGCCAGAGCATGGCCAGGTGCAGCGACCACAGCAGCGGCACGCGCCAGATGCCGCTGTCATACCAGCGCGCCAGCCTCAACAAATGCCCGGCGGCGATGCCGAGAAACAGCACGCCGAGCCAGACATGCTGCTGCAGCGCAACGCCGACGGCGTAGAGCACGGCAATCAGGCCGGTACCCATCAGCAGCGCCACGTCCAGCCAGAGCCAGGGCTTGACCGCTTCGGTGCGGCCGAGGCCGCGTTGAGTGAAGAAGGGAATCACCCGTCCGCCGATGATCGCCATCAGCGCCGCCACCAGCCATAGCCCGGCGAGTACGCCCTGGCGCTGCAAAGCGTCATCGCCGAGCGCGACGCCACAGAGCACCAGCACATCGGCCGCGGTCATCAGGCCGAGCACGGCGATGATCGGGTAGTTGCGCTTCTGCCTGGCCTTCCACAGCATGCGCGCCATCAGCCCGGTGACGCCCAGCATGAACAGCAGATCCAGCGGAATCAGCAAGGCCACGGGCAGTCCGAACAACCAGCCGAGGCGGGCCAGCAGCCAGACCACGGCAAGCGCCATCAACTTGTTGCCGGATACGCCAGGCTGGCCAGTCCAGGTCTGCCCCGCCGTCAGCAGGAACCCCGCGACGATAGCCATGGCGAAACCGAACAGCATTTCGTGACGGTGCCAGGACAACCAGCCGCCGGTTGGCTGAAAGCCCGGCCAGAGGCCTGTCCATGCCGCGATCCACAAGGGAATCGCCAGCATCGCAAAGAGGCTGCCGGCGAGGAAAAACGGGCGAAAGGCAAGCCGCCACACGGGCGGGATACTCAAGGCTTTTCGCCGATCGATAACTTGCACAAAGGCCTCCTGAGCTTTTCGTATCTGCCTGGAGGAAGAAGCCCTGCCGGTCAGAAAGGTGACTGCTCCGAATTGCGGAGCCAGGCCTACTTTTTACAGCTTAGGGGGCTCTGGCAGACTTGATTGCAATCATCTTTTTCTGGGAGGGAGGCCGGCTGCGACGGCCGGCAGGTCCGAGTGCACTGAGGAAGTGGCGCAGGAACGCCGCCGCGCAAGGCACGAGCGATTCGGATCGTGCGTACGCCCAGCAGCCGTAGGGTGGATCACGCTTCACCGATCCACCGAGTAATCGATCAACCGACCCCGCGATCCAGCAAGCCACCGAGCTGAGTCGCGGTGGATGTAAAAGGCGACATCCACCCTACGCAGCGGTGGAGCGTGGGGGACGTTACTTCGGCTCGTGCTTGACCGTTTCGGTCGATGCCGCGCTGTCGCCGTCGCTCATGGATTTGCGGAATCCGCTGATCGCGCCACCCAGGTCCGAGCCCAGGCCGCGCAGGCGCTTGGTGCCGAACAGCATGACCACAATCAGCAGTACGATCAGAAGTTGCCAGATGCTGATGCCCATCATTTCAAGTACCTCATCGAGTTGTTGGTTGCCCGTCTAGTGACCGGCGTGAGCCTGTTGATGGCCGGGCATGGTGTGAGGCATGCCGGACGATTGTTGTAGCACCGACTGATCGATGTCCTCGAAGCGCAGCACTTGCCCGCCGTGCATGGCCGCAAGTCCCTTGGCCGCAGACTCCTCGGCAAAGGTGGCCAACACTACGCCCATTGCGCCTTTGAGCGATGTGCCCGCGACATAGTAGGCGCTGGTGGCATCGATCAGGTATTCGTCGTCAGGGTGCTCCCAGGTGGAGCGGCCCATGTCGTGAACGTAGAGTTTGGCATCGAGCATGCGGTTTTCCGGTTGCAGCCACCAGCCGAGCATCTCGGCGGTGGAACAGAATTTACGTACCCCGCCCTTTTCCACCGCTTGCCCCTTGGGTCCGGGGAAATCGCTGATCACCATGCCACAAACATGGCATTCATCACTGCTGTGAAAGGCGACGGGTTCAAGCAGCTGCTCGCCCTGCTCGGCTTCGTTGCAGGCGGCCAGGCCGAGCATCAATGCAGCGGTGACCAGTACGCGTGACGCTCTATATAGCGCATTCATCGTTACAGTTTCCTTTTCGTGGTCATGCAGGACGACGGCGGAACACGCCGTGGGCCAGCAGCAGAGAAACACCTACCCAGAGCAACAGGCACAGCCAGAGCGCGGCGGTCGGCAGCGGCAGATCGCTGCCCAGCGCGAGTACGCCCATGGCGTTGCCGCCCTCGAAGCCGGACAGATTGATCAAACGGTAGATATCAGCCGGGTTGAACAGCAGCAGCCAGGGCAACAGCTCGGGGTTGAACTTGCCTTCGCTGAGCACCAACAGCGCCAGCAACACCAGATCGAACACCAGCACGAAGAGAAACCACACCCCAAGCGCCAGCCCGGCGGCACTGGACTTCTCGCCCACCTTGCTGCTCAGCACATAGGCCAGGGCGAGAAACACCCAGCCCAGCAGTGTCGAGGAAATCATGAAGCGGCCGAAGGCCCAGAGCAGCAGACCGATCTCGATATTTTCCACCAGCGCAGCGATGGCCAGCATGGCGCAGCCGAAGCCGATCAGCACTGCCAGCGCCAGGATCAAGCCGTGGCCGACGAACTTGCCCAGCAGGATCTGTCCACGCCCCAGCGGGTAGGTGAGCAACAGCATCAGGGTGCCGCCCTCGTCCTCGCCAACGATCGCGTCGTAGGCCAGCAGCAGTGCGATCAGCGGCATCAGAAAGGTCGCCAGACTTGCCAGGCTGGCGATGGTCGCTGGAATCGAGGTGAAGCCCAACTGCCCGGACGCAGCGGCACCCAGCCAGGCAATGCCCACTGCCAGCACCGCGAACAACAGACTGATGGCCAGCAACCAGCGGTTACGCAAACCGTCGCTGAATTCCTTGCGGGCGATGTTCCAGATCTGGTTCATAGCGTGCCCTCCGCCGCGCATACGTCACCGGCGCGTTGCATGTAGTAGCGATACAGGTCTTCGAGCGATGGCTGGTGAATCTCGATGTCATCCGGCTCGCTTTCGCCCAGCAATTCGCGCAGCAGCGGCAGCTTGTGACCGTTGATGGCGGACACCTCGACGCTACGCTCTCCCAGCGAACGCGCGCTATGACCGGCAGCAGCCCAGCGCTGCAACCAGCCAGCGCTGTCGCCGATACCACTGGCCCGAATGCGCACCGGAAGCCCGGCCTCGACGCGCAGTTGCGCCAGGCTGCCGACCGCCTGTAGCCGCCCCTTGGCAAGAATCGCCGCCCGATTGATATGCGCCTCGACGCCGGGCAAGACGTGCGAGCAGAGGATGACGCTGGTGCCGCGTTGGCGCATGCGGTCGATCAGCTGATAAAGGTCGCCGGTCGCGATGGGGTCGAGTCCCACCGTGGGCTCGTCGAGCAGCAGCAGCCGCGGATCGCCGAGCAGCGCCTGGGCCAGACCGAGGCGTTGGCGCATGCCCTTGGAATAGGTCTTGACCCGCCGCTCGGCGGCGTGGGCCAGGCCCACCTGCTCCAGCAGTTCGTCCACCTGCGCCAGCGACGCGCCTTTCAGCCGGGCGAAGTGGCGTAGCGTCTCGCGGCCGCTGAGCTGCGGATAGAAGGTCACGTTTTCCGGCAGGTAACCCAGCTGGCGACGGACCTCGGGATCATGCGGCGCTCGACCGAGCACGCGCACCTGCCCTTCGCTGGGCGTGAGCAGGCCGAGGATCAGCTTCATGCTGGTGGTCTTGCCGGCGCCGTTATGGCCGAACAGGCCCAGCACCTCGCCTTCGCCGAGGGTCAGGTCGAGGTCATGCAGCACGGTCATGCTGCCGTAACGCTGGTTCACGCCCTGGATCTCTACAGCGCTCATGGCGTTGGCTCCTGCGTTTTGCTTATCGATGATTCGGTTGGCGGCTGCATCAGCGGGTGGCTGTCCTGCACGCCGGGTGACTTGATCACCGGGAAGGCCCGCTGTACCCAGCGCAGCACCTCGATACTGGGGCTGTTCATCAACAGCCGTACCTGCGGGTAGAGCCATAGCAGGCGGTCGACGTTGTCGTTGGGCTCGTAGGCCAAGTCGCCCAGGCCGTCGTTGTTGCGGTCCCAGCCGAGGTAGTCGCTCCAGTAGTTGCCACGACCGTCGATGGACCATTCCTGCGTGCGGGTGGCCACGTACTTGACCTGCTGCTGATTGCCGATGAAGGCGTTACCCGCGATGCGGTTGTCTTCCGAGCCGGCGGTCAGGTGGATGCCCAGCGCGCTCCTCTCGAAACGGTTGCCTTCGATGGTGTTGAACAGGGAGTTGTAGATGAACAGCGCCTTGCCCTCGGCGCCGGAGATCATGCTGTCGCCGGTCGAGCCGCTGCGCACATCGCTGACAACATTGTCGCGAATGGTCGAGTAGGTGATGTAGTTCATCAGGATGCCGTAGTTCTCATCCCCCTCGGAGCGGTTGCCGATGACTTCCAGCTTGCGGCTCTGCATCAGCGCGTAGCCGGTGCGGGTGCGACGGGTGACATTGCCGATCACGCTGTTGTCGTTGGCGAACATGTAATGCACGCCGTAGCGCAGATCCTCCAGCACGTTGCCTTCGATGTGGTTGCCGTTGGACGTGTCGATGTAAATGCCGTCGCGGGTATGCCGCACCTGGTTGTCGATGATCCGCGCGCCGCTTACCGCGTAGAGGTGGATGCCGTTGCCACGGTCCTGGGAACGAATGCTCGTGTCGCCTTCGATCCTGTTGCCAATCAGGCTTACATCCTTCGAGCCGTCGACCCAGACGCCGAAACCGGCGCCGCGCAGCTGGTTGTCGCGGATCACCACACGCTGCGCTTTTGGCTGGACGAAGATGGCGGCGTTCATCGCCGTGAGGTCGCGTCCCCAGTCGAGCAGCGTGCAGCCCTCGACCGTGACATCCGATGCCTCGATCAGCAGGCCGTTACCCTCGCCTCCTGCCTGCAGCACGGCGCCGGGCTCGCAGCGCAGCTCCATGGGCTGGTCGATGATGAATTGGCCGGTGTATTCGCCGGCTGGCAGGCGCCAGCGGTTGTCCCCGTCCGCCTCTAGCAGCAGAGCGGTGATGGGTTGCGGTTCGGCCGCTGCGGCCAAACCGAACAGCGACAGAGGCATCAAAAATGCCAATGCAAGCAGCGGGTGGGTGGCCTGAAATCGGAGCACTACGTTTACCTCTTCAGTCGCCTGGTTCGCGAGCAAGCTCGCTCCTACGGGAAGGCTGCAGCACCGCCGCGCTTTTTTGTAGGAGCGAGCTTGCTCGCGAATGGCCCTCCGCTTAGGCCGGTTCAACCATCATGCGGCCGACCATTTCCATGTGCAGCGCGTGGCAGAACCAGCTGCAGTAGTACCAATGCAGGCCGGGCTTGTCGGCCGTAAAGGTGATGGACGAGGTCTGCTGCGGGCTGATTTCCATGCTCGCACCGTGGTTGGTCATGACGAAACCGTGGGACACGTCCTCGATCTGGTCGATGTTGGTGATGGTCACGGTGACTTCGTCGCCCTGCTTGACGTTGAACTCGGTCAGGCCGTAGGTCGGCGCCATCGAGGTCATGTACACGCGCACCTTGTTGCCGTCGCGGATGACCTTGTTGTCGGTCTCCAGATTGATGCCGTCCTTCTTCGCCATTTCCACGGTGGGTGCGAAGAAGGGGTCGTCCCGCTTCCAGATCTTCTGTGGCTTGATCTGGTCACGGCGCGCCAGGATGCAGTCGTGCGGCTCGGCGTAGGTCGGGCCGTCGTGCACCAGTTTCATTTCCTCACCGGAGATGTCGATCAGCTGGTCGTTTTCCGGGTGCAGCGGGCCGGTCGGCAGGAAGCGGTCCTTGGAGAACTTGCACAGCGCAACCAACCACTTGCCATCGGCTTCGCTGGTTTCGGTCAGCGAGGCATGCAGGTGACCCGGCTGATACTGCACGTCGAGCTTCTGCTTGATGTAGTTGACCTTCTCGCCGTTGTAGGCGCGCACCGCGTCGGCCATGTTCCACTTCACCACCTGGCTGTCGATGAACAGCGTGGTGTAGGCGTTGCCGCGACCGTCAAAGGTGGTGTGCAGCGGGCCGAGGCCCAGTTCAGGCTCGGCGGCGACCACGTCGCGCGGGTCCTTCAGCTTGTCGTCAAACAGGTCATCGAGCTTGGCGATCTCGATCATGGTGACGGTTGGTGACAGCTTGCCCGCCGCGATGAAGTACTTGCCGTCGGACGAGGTGTTGCAGCCGTGGGGGTTCTTTGGCACCGGGATGTAGCGGGTGAATTCCGAACCGGCGCGGCCGTCGACCACGGGCACTTTCGAGTCGCCAACGGTGTTGAACTTGCCAGCCTTGATCGCTGCCTCGATACGCGGAATGTTGTACACCACCACCCAGTCGCGCTCGTTGCGCATCATGCCGCCCAGGTCGGTGGCTTTCTCGGAGTTGTAGCAGGTGGAGGCGGCATACTTGCCGGTGTAGTCGGCGTCGGTGTTGTCCAGGTTGCCGTCGACGATGACCTGGAAGGCCATTTCCATTTTTTCCGCGTCGATGACGTTGAACATGGTGTAGGCGTTTTCGGCCTGCAGGTCGTAGGAGCTGCCGTCGTTGGGGTGCGGAATGATGAATTCGGCGTTGGCGAACACGTACTTGGTGTGCGGCACCTTCTGCAGACGCAGGCCATGGATCGCCTGGACGTTCGGCACGGTCAGCATCTTGTCGCACTTCATGATGTCCAGACGGATACGCGCAACGCGGCTGTTGGCCTTGTCGTTGATGAACAGGTACTTGCCGTCGTACTTGCCGTCGGTCATCGAGATGTGGGGGTGGTGGCAGTCGCCGTTCAGGAACTTGGCGCTGTCGCCCATGATGTGGCGGCTTTCGTTGGTCAAACCCCAGCCGGTGGCGGAGTCGACGTTGAACACCGGGATGCGCATCAGCTCGCGCATAGAGGGCACGCCTACCACGCGCACTTCGCCCTGGTGGCCGCCGCTCCAAAAGCCGTAATAGTCGTCCAGCTCACCCGGCGCGACGTGGATCTTCTGCTGCGCGTCCTTGACGGCGGCCGCCCAGGTTTCGCGGCTCATGACCGCACCGCCGAAGGCAGTAGCGGCCACAGCGGCGCCGGTCAGCGCGCTGGCGCCGAGGAAGCCGCGGCGGCTCAAGCCACTCTTTTCCAGCGTTTCAGGGGTGTTCTTGCTCTTGTCGCTCATGGGGTCTTGCTCCTTATCGTGTACAGACAGGTCAAACAATCGGTTGCGAGCGTTCGCGATCTGGCGTGTTGCTCGGGTCTACCACTTGCACTACAGGGATCAGCGTCGGGCCGGCCGGGGCTTTCTTGCCGCGTTTGGCGCGCTTGTTCTTCAGGATCAGCGGCGGGCATTTGTTTTCGTTGTGATAGGTCATCTGGCAATCGAGGCAGTAGTGGCACTCGTTGTGATTGATGTGCCCGTCCGGATGAATCGCCTGGACTTCACATTCGTTGGCGCAGACCTGGCAGGGGTTGCCGCACTCCTTGCGCCGCTTGAGCCAGTCGAACAGGCGGAAGCGACCAGTGATCGCCAAGCCGGCGCCCAGCGGGCAGACGTAGCGGCAGTACACCTTGCGGGTGAAGATATTCACGACCAGCAGCACCACGGCGTAGGCGACGAACCACCATTGGCGATCGAACTTGAGGGTGATGGCGGTCTTGAACGGCTCCACTTCGGCGGCTTGCTCGGCCATCGTCATCGATTCGAGCGAGATGCCGAAGAGCACCAGCAACACGATGTACTTGATCGCCCAGAGCCGCTCGTGAACCGCGAAAGGCACGTCGTACTGACGAATATTGAGCTTGCGTGCGGCCTCGTTGATCAGCTCCTGCAGCGCACCGAAGGGGCACAGCCAGCCGCAGAAGACCCCACGCCCCCAGAGCAGGATGCTGGCGGCGGTGAACACCCAGAGGATGAAGATCACCGGATCGGTGAGGAACAGCTCCCAGCGGAAGTCCTGCACCAGGGCATGCACGAAGGTCAGCACGTTGACCACTGACAGCTGGCCCAAGGCATACCAACCGATGAACACCACGGTGAAGATCAGGTAGCCGTGACGCAGCTTCTTCAGGAAGTTGGGGTGCTGGGTCAGCTTGTCCTGCATGAACAGAATGACGGTCAGCAGGAGCAGCGCGGCCAGGATCACGCCAATCTGAAAGCTCTGCTGATACCAGATGTTGACCCACATCGGCCGGTTGGCCTCCTCGGCCGCCGCCAGCTCTTCGGCGGTCGGTTGCGGGCGATCGATGTATTGCTCAGGCATCTGGTAGGGCAGTTCGAAGCTGGTGAACATGCCACTGATCGGCCCGGTCTGGCGGCGCACCAGCAGCTCCAGCGTCCAGGGCGAGCCGGGATCGAACGCCGCATGCTCACGGACGATGAACACCGCCATTTCGCTGAAATCCGGCATGCCATCGGCATAGACGTCGTCGAGACGCTGGAAGTCCATGTCGCGGAAGCTGATCACGTTGCCGAACTGGCGCAGCTGCACCCGATCGAAGATCCCGCCCCGCACATAGCCCGAGCCCTTGAACGAGTACTCGCCACTTGCCATGACCGCGACGGCGTGCTCGCCTGGCTTGAGCTCCTCCTTCAGGTCGGCGTAGTGAGCGTCGCCGAGCAGGGCGCGACCGATAGTGGGCGGGTTCAGGTGCGTGGCGTAGAGATCGATGAATGTCTCGCCGACTTCCTCTGGTGCGGCCTCGTCGATGCCTTCGGCTTCGGTGCCTTTGAACGCCTGATCGATGTCGCCCCTGGTCAGGTGCAGGCGGCGAATCGCGCCATTGCCGGTCAGCTCGCTCCAGCTGGCGGGCTCGTAATAGTCCTCGCGGACGGTGGCCGGCTTTTGCGCCGCACCGGCCTTCTCTTCCACCAGCCCGAGCGACACGGCAACGTCGTGAGCTGCGCGCATGACGATTTCATTGACCACCATGACCGTAACGGTGGCGCCAGTGACCGCATCGATGGTGACCGCCTTCTCGTCGCTGGAATGGCCGACCACGACCCGCTGATCAACGTTGATGCCCTGGTACTTGGCGGTGAACGCGTGAAGTTTCTCGATCGGAATGCCGACCAGCAGGATTGGCTCATGGTGCTCGAGCACGTAGGCATCGACGATCACACCCTGTGGATCGAGCAGCACCTGCAGGTTGATGGGCTTGCCGGAATAGGCCGGGATATCGACCACGTTGATGGTCTGGAACGCGTAGCCCTGCACCTCGTCGCCCTTGGTAAGGGTGCGGACCTGGTAATCACCTTCGGCGGCGGAGACCTCCGCGTTCGGAAAGAACTGCTCGATGCGCTGCTGCTCGACCGGATATTCCTTGGCCTGCAAGGTGAATACGCTGAACAGCAGCGCCAGCAGCAGAGCAAAGCCGAGCCCCCATGCGCCCCTGGTGCCAGCTGCGAGTGAGAGATGGGATGACATGGCCTACCTGCTTCATTTTTTGCGAATGTGAAGCGATGGTAGGGAGCGGGTCCGGCGCTCTCCTTGATTGATATCAAGCTTGGCCGGTAGCAGTGATTGCATTGAGCCATGTCAATGCGCAGGGAGAGTTGTGCTGGGGATTCGCGAGCAAGCTCGCTCTTACTGGGCGGAGCGAAGCTCGGCGCTCCGCCCAGTTGCCGCAGCCCATAACATCAGGAATGTGGGCCCGCAGGGTGGGCTTCAGCCCACCAGCGCCGGTGCGCATGCCGCATGCCGCATTCATCAAAGCTTTGGGCACCTGCCGGAGGCCGACAGTGCACGTCTTACCGCCGTGGGCTGAAGCGGAACGCCGCCCGCCCTACCCGGCTGGAACCGTAGGCTGGCTTTAAGTGCATCATTTGCAAGGCAGGGTGAGCGGCGCGACACACCGCCCTAACGACCAACGCAAAAGGCGAACGTCGCGTCACCCACCCACTGCGCTGGTCAGGCCGCCGCCATGCTGGGTGACGGCTCGTAGGGTGGATCACGCTTCATCGATCCACCAATCCGGGCCACGGTGGATGTAAAAAGCAACATCCGCCCTACGCATTGCGTCCGGGCGGTGTCAGGTAGGCGGCCGTCGCACCACGATTGGCTTCGCTGGACTTGATTTCCATCCGCGCAATGCTGCGCAGGTGTACCTGGTCCGGGCCGTCGGCAAAGCGCAGCGCACGACCACCGGTCCACATATCCGCCAGCGGCGTGTCCGGCGTCAGGCCCATGGCACCGTAGACCTGCATGGCACGGTCGGTGACGTTGGTCAGCATTCTCGGCACCAATGCCTTGATCATGGAGATCTCCTTGCGCGCCGCCTTGGCGCCGACCTCGTCGATCATCCACGCGGTTTTCAGCACTAGCAGTCGCGCCTGTTCGATCTCGATGCGCGACTCGGCGATCCAGTCGCCGATATTCGAGTACTGCTGCAGATACTTGCCGAACGCCTTGCGCTCCTGACAGCGCTCGACCATCAGTTCCAGCGCCAGCTCGGCCATGCCGATTGAGCGCATGCAGTGGTGAATACGCCCCGGCCCAAGCCGCGCCTGCGCCATCATGAACCCCTCGCCCTCCTTGCCCAGCAGATTGCTTGCCGGCACTCGCACGTTGCGCAGGACCAGTTCGCTGTGGCCTTCCGGCGCCAGGTGATTCATCACCGGGATGTTGCGCACCAGCTCGACACCGGGCGTATTGAACGGCACCAGAATCATGCTCTGCTGCTGATGGGTCTCCGCACCCGGGTCGGTCTTGCCCATCACGATCAGCAGCTTGCAGTTGGGGTGCGAGGCGTTGGTGATGAACCACTTGCGTCCATTGATCACGTAATCGTCGCCATCACGGCGTATCAGTGTCTGGATATTGGTGGCATCGGAGGACGGCACGTCCGGTTCGGTCATGGCGAAGGCCGAGCGGATCTCGCCGTCAAGCAAGGGATTCAACCAGCGCTGGCGCTGCTCCGGCGTGGCGAACATGTGCAGCAGCTCCATGTTCCCGGTATCCGGCGCATTGCAGTTGAACACCTCCGACGCCCAGTGCACGCGACCCATGATCTCGGCCAGCGGCGCGTACTCCAGATTGCTCAGCCCCATGCCCGGCTCATCCTCGCCGAGCGAAGGCAGGAACAGGTTCCACAGCCCTTCCGAGCGCGCCAGCGCCTTGAGATCCTCCATGAAGGAGACGGGGTAAGCGCCGGCCGCGACCTCCGTATGCCAGGCGCCGATGCGCGGCACGATGTATTGGTCCATGAAGGCGAGCAGTTGCTGACGCAGCGCTTCAACACGTGGGCTATAGGCGAAATGCATCGGATACCTCGGCGGTCTGACGGGTCAGGAATGCAATCACCATAGGCGCGGTTAGTAGGAAAAAGAACGAGTCTAAAGCGGCTGAATCAGCCGCCAATCACGCCGACTGATAGCGCGGCGGCATTGACCGAGGTCATCGTCTGCCAGGCGCCGATGCACTAGGGCCACGCTTACCAGTGCAGGTAGAACATCCCTTTGGCCAGCAGCACGATGCCCACCATCTGCGCGAAGATCGCCCAGTGGATGCGCCGATAGCGAGCCGGCGTCATGCGCCCGCTGCGCAATAGCATGGCGACCATGCCGAAAGTGAAGAACACACCAACTGCCAGCAAGATCTTCAGTGACAGCAAGGTCGCGAAGCTGCTGGCGAAAGGGTCGGCTAATGCCTGGCGGTGAAACCAGGCCAGCCCGATACCGGCACCGTAGACGAACAGCACGACCCAGTGCAGCACCACCCGCAGACGCGCACCAACTGCCTTGTCGACCTTCTGCATCAGCTCCGGCTCGATCTGCTGGCGAACGCGGCTGAGCACCGCGACCTCGACGAACAAGGTGCCGACGAAGAAAATGGCCGCCAGCAGATGGATGACATGCAGCAGGGAATAGCTCATCACGGCTCCTTCGGTTGTGATGCCGGCCAGCCTAGCAAAGCCACCGGCCTTGGCAGAACAGGCCTAGCGATTCAGCGCCGCCAGATCGCCGCCGTCGTGTTGCACCTGTTGGCCCGCAACCAGGCCGTTGTCCAATGTCCGCAGCCGCGACCGACTGCCATCGTCTTTCTCTATCACATACAGGGTTTGCTCCAGCCCGGCCGCCTCTTGCACACCCTGCCCGGCCAAGTAGCCCAGGCCTCCGCCAATCAGCGCACCGATGGGGCCGCCTGCAGCCGCGCCCAGCATGAACCCGCTGAGCCCACCGAAACCACCACCGACGACGCGATCCTCACGCGCCGACACCACCTCATCGGCGCCAGCCAGCGAGCTGACCAGCAGGGTTGCGCAGGTAACCAAAGCGACTAGATTCTTCATGCAATGCTCCGTTGTGTGTTGTGTCGTTCCCATGTACACAGTCATGAAGCGTGCCGCTTTTAAAAGCATTTGAATTCAATTAGTTAACTATCTGTACGTATTTTTTACCCTGCCTTTATAGGTGCTAAAGACCATTACGATAGGTACTTTTGACCACACACTCAGATACCCCTTATCAAGGAGGCCGACCGAGTGATCCATTGCAAACGCGCCTATGAGTCGCCAGCACCTGATGACGGCTATCGGGTGCTGGTCGATCGCCTATGGCCACGCAACCGGCGCAAGGAAACGCTGGCACTGGATGACTGGTGCAAGACGCTGGCGCCCTCGAACGAACTACGCCGCGCCTTCAAGGCTGGCGAACTGACCTTCGAGAGCTTTCGGGAAGCGTACCGGCGGGAACTGGCGAGCCACCCCGAGGACTGGTGGCCGCTGCTCGATATCGCGAGCAGAGGTTCACTTACGCTCGTCTACGCCGCGCGCGATGAACAGCACAACAACGCGCAGGTGCTGGCCGAGTGGTTGGAAGAAGAGTTGGAGCGACGCCGCGCACCCATATCGGCCACTTGCTATGCCGGCAAGCCGATGGCCTGATCGCCCGGGAGTCTGTCGCGCCGTCATCGTGGCACCCCCGCTAGGCCTCGCCAGCGCCGGGATACACGCAACGAACGACACGCGACTGCCTGCCTGCGACGCGTTTCCGTGCACGCTTACGCTGGTCGCTACGGCTATGTGGTTCAATGCATCAACAGCGTGCCGCCAGGAGCCCCCGCATGCAGGTCGAGTTGCTCGAAATACGCGACCATCTGAGTCGCTTCGCCCCCTTCGACGGTCTGCCGGACGACACGCTCGACGAAATCGCACGACAGGTCGAGGTCGGCTATTTCAAGGCCGGCAGCGACATTCTTCGCTACGGCGAGACGATCTCGGAGCTGCATTACATCCGCAGCGGTGCCGTGGAGGTCTACCGGCGCAACGGCGAACTGTACAACCGCCTGTCCGAAGGCGAAGTGTTCGGTCAGTTCGGCCTGTTGCGCGGTCACAAGGTGCGTCTGCCGGCACGGGCGATCGAAGACAGCCTGATCTATTTCATTCCCGGCCTGTTGTTCGAGCAGCTGTGCGAGGCCAATGACGCCTTCGCCGACTTTGTCGAAGCCGAAGGCCAGTCGCGCCTGAAGGTGGAAGAGCCGCAGGGCAAGGCCAGCGAGCTGATGAAGATCAAAGTCCGCAAGCTGGTCACCCGGCGCACCGTCAGCGTGCCGCTGGGCACCAGCGTGCAAGAGGCCGCGCAGGTGATGACCGAGCATGGCGTGTCCTCGCTGGTGATTCTCGGCCCGTCGGCGAACGCCGCCGAGGCATCCAGCCCCCAGGTCATGACCGGCATCACCACCGACCGCGACCTGCGCACGCGGGTGCTGGCCGAAGGGCTGCCGCTGGACACACCGGTCGATCAGGTGATGTCACCCAACCCGATCACCATCCAGGCCGACGATTCGGTGTTCGAGGCCATGCTCAGCATGCTGCGCAACAACATCCATCAACTGCCGGTGATGTATCGCCAGCGCCCGGTCGGGGTGATCAACCTGTCGGACATCATCAAATACGAATCGCAAAGCAGCCTGTATCTGGTCAACAGCATCTTCAACAAACAGTCGGTCGCCGAGCTGCAGGGCCTGGTGCCGGACCTGCGCGCCACCTTCCTGCGCATGGTCAACGAAGAAGCCACGGCACACATGATCGGCAGTGCCATGTCGGGCATCGGCCGCAGCCTGACCCATCGCCTGCTGGAGTTGGCCGAACAACGGCTGGGACCGCCACCAGTGCCCTACTGCTACATGGTGTTGGGGTCGATGGCGCGCGACGAGCAACTGATCGTCACCGACCAGGACAACGCCCTGGTTCTCGACAACCGTTTCGATCCGCGCATCCATGACGAGTATTTCCTGCAGCTGGCCAGCTTCGTCAGCGACGGCCTGGCCTCCTGCGGCTTCAGCTACTGCAAGGGCGGCATCATGGGAAGCAACGCCAAGTGGCGCCAACCACTGCGGGTCTGGAGGGGCTACTTCACCCAGTGGATCGAGCAGCCCAACCCCGAAACGCTGCTCAACAGCTCGATCTTCTTCGACCTCAGCAGCGTCTACGGAGAGGCCGGACTCGTGGAAAGCCTCAAGGATCTGATCGCGCAAAAGGCCAGCAGCAACCCGCTGTTTCTCGCCGCCCTCGCACGCAACGCGCTCAACCGCACGCCACCGCTGGGGTTCTTCCGCACCTTCGTGATGGAAAAAGACGGTCAGCAGAACAACATCATCAACCTCAAGGGACGCGGCACCGCGCCGCTGACCGACTTGATCCGGGTGCACGCCCTGGCGGTCGGCACCAAGGCCCAGAACTCCCAGGAGCGCCTGGAAGCCATCGCCGCCACCAAGCTGTTGACCGAAGACGCCATCACCCAGCTGCGCAATGCGCTGGAGTTCCTCTCCATCGTGCGCATCCGCCATCAGGCCGCGGATCTGCTGGAGGGGCGCGAACCGGATAACTACATAGAGCCGGAACAGATTGACGCCAACGAACGACACAACCTCAAGTCGGCCTTCCAGGTGCTCAGCAATGCACAGCAGTTTCTGCGCTTCCGCTACCCGGGCCAGCTTTCAAGCCGGCCGCTATGAAGCGTAGCGGATCTCGTACGGCCCCTGACTGGCCAGCCGTCTTTGCCCAGCTCGCGCGAACGGCCCGCGACCCGCGCCTGGTACGTTTCTACGAGGCCGGCACGGTCAGTGCCGACACGCCATTGGAGCAGGTGCCCTTGCTTGCCCTGGACGTCGAGACCACCGGCCTGGACAGCCAGCGCGACTCGATCGTTAGCCTCGGCCTGGTGCCCTTCGACCTGCAGCGAATCCGCTGCCGCGAGGCCAGCTACTGGGTCGTCAAGCCGGTGTGTGAACTGAGCAGTCAGTCGATCACCTTTCATCACATCACGCATTCGGATGTCAGCGACGCGCCGAGGCTGGCCCACGTGCTCGACGAACTGCTGGAGAAGATGGCTGGCAGGATCATGGTGGTGCATTACCGCAGCATCGAGCGGCGCTTTCTCGACCAGGCCGTGCACCACCTGCTGGGCGAAGGTCTGCAATTTCCGGTGATAGATACCATGCAGCTGGAAGCACGGTTGCATCCGCGCCAACGTGGCTGGCTGCGCCGAGTGCTGAGCACGCAGCGGCCCGTATCGATCCGCCTGGCCGACAGCCGCCTGCGCTATGGTTTGCCGCTGTACCAGGCCCACCATGCCCTGAGCGACGCTCTGGCTACCGCCGAGCTGCTGCAGGCGCAGTCGGCCCTCCACTACCCGCCGACGACCCCTGTGGGCGATCTCTGGAATTGAAAAAGGCGCGACCGATAACGGTCGCGCCTTTTCGGATAGCATGCCACGCGGCGGGGCCGCCTGGCATAAGCCTAAGCCAACTTACCGCGGCTCACTCATCAACCCCTTGACGATGGACACGCAGCCCACCAGCAGCACGATGGTGAACGGCAGGCCAGTCGAGACCGCCATCGCTTGCAACGCAACCAAGCCGCCCCCAAGCAGCAAGGAAATAGCCACAATCCCCTGCGACACAGCCCAGAAGGCCCGCTGCGGCACCGGTGCGTTGACCTTGCCACCGGCGGTAATGGTGTCGATCACCAGCGAGCCGGAATCCGACGAGGTGACAAAGAACACCACCACCAGCACGATGCCGATAAAGGAGCTGATCTGGGTCAGCGGCAGCTCACCGAGCATGGCGAACAGCTTCAGCTCCAGCGCCGCATCCTGCACCCCGGTGAACCCGTCGGTGACGAATTGGCCCAGGGCGGTGCCGCCGAATGCGGTCATCCACAGCACCGAGACCAGCGACGGCACCAGCAGTACGGCAATCAGGAACTCACGAACGGAACGGCCGCGGCTGACCCGCGCGATGAACATGCCCACGAACGGCGACCAGCTGATCCACCACGCCCAGTAGAAGGCGGTCCAGCCCTGACTGAAGTTGGCATCGTCACGACCTATCGGGTTAGACAGGGCAGGCAGGTTAGTCAGATAGCTGCCCAGGTTACTGAAGAAGCCGGTGATGATCGCCAGGGTCGGCCCGACGATGACTATGAACAACAGCAGTAACAGCGCCAGCACCATGTTGATTTCCGACAGGCGCTTGACCCCCTTGTCCAGCCCGGCCAGTACCGACATCAAGGCAATCACCGTGATACCGCCGACCAGCAGCACTTTGCTGGTATCGGTGTTGGGCATACCGAACAAGAACTCGAGACCGGCCGCTGCCTGTTGCGCACCCAAGCCCAGCGAGGTGGCCAAACCGAACAGGGTGGCGAATACCGCCAGGATATCGATGATATGGCCCGGCCAGCCCCACACGCGCTCACCGAGCAACGGATAGAAGATCGAGCGGATGCTCAGCGGCAGGCCCTTGTTGAAGGAGAACAGCGCCAGGGCCAGCGCCACGATGGCGTAGATCGCCCAAGGGTGCAGGCCCCAGTGGAAGATGGTGGCGGCCATGCTCAGGCTGGCGGCCGCCTGGGCATCGCCCGCCGCGGCACCCAGGGGTGCCCAGTCGGTCCGCACGCCGTTTTCAACAGCAGTGCCACCCATGGCCGTGGAGAAATGCGACATGGGCTCGGCCACGCCGTAGAACATCAGGCCGATGCCCATGCCCGCGGCGAACAGCATGGAGAACCAGCCCGTGTAGGAATAGTCCGGGGTCGCGTCCTGGCCACCCAGGCGCACCCTGCCCAAGGGTGAAAGGATCAACCCCAGGCACAGCAGGACAAAGATGTTTGCCGAGCCGATGAAAAACCACGCCAGGTTGCCGGTCAGCCAGTCGCGAATCGCAGTGAACAGCGGCTCGACCTCACTGCGCAGGGCGAGCGTGACGACCACGAAGAGCACGATGGTCAGCGCCGAGATGATGAACACCTTGCCGTGAACGTCGAAAAACTTGCGCTTGATGTTGTCCTGACCGATCACGTAGTCGGTGTCGATCAGGTTGGCCGCCCCGGTCGGGGCAGGGATACTCTCCACGGCAGACGCCGTGTTCTTTCCAGGATTAGTCGCCACCTGCTGTTCTCCTTGTTCTGGGTTGGCACATCGAAAACTAGCACAAAGCCGGCACGCCCGCTGCTGCACAGCAGCTCTAGTACGCACTGCTCAAGAATGCTAACAGCCCAAGGCTAGCGTTAAGCGACCAAGACCGGCATTGACGATTCCATAACCGTCATCCGTCGGAGGCAAGCCTTGCCGTTGCCTGGCGGTTGAGGTAACGCCAGGTCGAAGTCCAACCGACTGACAGCTGCCCTGAAGCAGCTGCACATTGAGGTGACGGCATGCCAGCGGAGAAACGGCCTGGGACCAATGACGTTTCGTCAGCGAGGCCGCCGCGCCAGCGGTGGTAACGATGCGGGATCGAACAAGGGCAGGTGAAAGGAGTGACAACGCGCTCGCCGACCCCTGATGTCGGCGAGCCGAGAGACAGAGGATCAGCGCTTGCGATTGACCGTCAATGCGGCGCGAATCACGTCGGCACCGATCTCGCTTTCGTAGGCCTGCCATACCGGCATCATCTTTT
>JAKUTK010000023.1:9688-68975 GCA_022448005.1 Pseudomonas sp. | reverse complement strand
TGGGCGGCATTCTACAGGCTAACGATCCCATGTCAACCTTGCTGCTCGATAAGCGTTTTATTTTCAAGTATTTAGGCTGGCAGTCAGGCTTTGGCGCACTGAGTGAAGCGCGTAAGTCCAGGTCTGTGCGCGGACCCAAACGAAAAAGGCCACTCAATTGAGTGGCCTTTCCGTATTTGGTTGCGGGAGCCGGATTTGAACCGACGACCTTCGGGTTATGAGCCCGACGAGCTACCAGACTGCTCCATCCCGCGTCTGTGGGCGGCATTCTACATCTTTCGGCTGATCTGTCACGGTTTTATTGCAAACCGACCGATATTTCGTCACGCGCTAAGCGAAACATGAGCGCTGTGTGACTCGCTTGCCCGACGCTGCTGCCGATCCAGTCGGTTATCCGCGGATGGCTTGTGATGATGACGAGCGACCCGCAGCATGCCCCAAAGCATCGCCAGGGCGGCTGCACTCCAGCCAACTACTATCAGGAAAATTACCAGTGGCGCTGTGATCATCGTTGGATTCCTTTCTAACCAGACATCAAGTGCTCTCTGGATATGGGACCGCCGAAAAGAAACAACGGTTCCGCTTGCCTTCTGTCGATAGCGCGGATCGATGGACGCAGCCCGTTGCCTAATTTCGAGTATCGGCTCGAAACAAAAGGAGAAACGTATGCGGAGCTATTTGCTTATCGTGCTGGGGGCCGCGCTTGCGGCAGCGGCTACGGCCCAGGCGTCAGCGGGAGATTCGATGTCTGGTTATACGCTGCTCGCCCAGAACACGGGCTCGGTCGACCGTACCCTCGGAAATGGCTCTATGGGCACCGGTGCGGGTATTGAACGACTACCGGAACAGTCTAGGGAGAGGCGCGACGATCGCGAGGCCCGTGATCAGCAGATGGAGCAGATTTACGAGCAATCCAATCATGGGGACACTGATCCGGATATGGAGCATCGCCCGCGCCGAACATTGGGGGACCGAGATCAGGATTGACCACCCCCGCTGTTAGGACGAGGAGGGCAATAGTTATGTTTTTGAGTCGGTTATCGCTTGCGTCAGCGGCTTGCGGGGCGCGCGTCTTGACGTATTTGTGAAGCTCACAAGCAAGACCAGCGCCGGTCGGTGGACTGGCGCGGATAAGAGCGACTGGCCTGTGCGCTAGTTTCTTATGGCAGCGTCAAGCTTGTTTGCAGGCGGAGCAGGCCCAGCATACAGAAGAGCGCCGTCTGCTTGAGCCTCCAAGCGGCCAAACAGTGTGGTGGTCGTTTAATAGCTCGTCACGATTTCCCATATCCGGCAGACACAGACTGGCATTGGCTTTCGGCTCCTCTTCCGGACGGCCCAGCAAGTAGCCTTGAACCAGATCGACGCCCATGTCTGACAGGACGTGCAGTTCTTCGCCCAGCTCGATGCCTTCAGCAATGACCTGAGCTCGTGATGCTCTGGCGATCTTCATGATCGACCCGACGAACTCGCGCTTAACAACGTCCCGGTGAATACCGTCTATAAAGTACCGGTCGATCTTGACGTAGTCGGGGCGCAGCTCCGACCACATTCGCAGGCTGGAGTAGCCTGCACCGAGGTCGTCCAGCGCAATGGAAAAGCCCATGTCGCGATAATGATGCAACGCGGCACGAAGCAGTTCGAAATCGTCGGTGGGCGTTTGCTCCGTAAGTTCTATCACCACACTGTCGGCTGAGATGCCGTATTTGTGCAGCAGCTCCAGGGTGCGGCCCGGCTTGTGCGTGGCATCCAATAATGTTTCCGGCGACACGTTGAGGAACAGTTTGCCCTGTAGCTGCTGCTGGCTGTAGCGGCGACAGGCGCTCTCGCGACAAGTCATCTCCAGCTCATTGAGCCGTCCGGCATGTCGAGCCGCGGCGAGCAGATTGATAGGGGAGTGAAGCGAGGTATTCGATGGGCCGCGGGTAAGGGCTTCGTAGCCGAGGATGACTCGTTCGGCAAGCGATACGATCGGCTGGAACAGGCTGGTAATGCTGCTGTGAGCTAGGATGGAATCCAGCGTGCTCAACTGCTCGGTGACGGTCATGAGGGTCTCGTGGCGGCCTTAAAATACGAAGGGCCGCACAATGGCGGCCCTTCGTATTTCACGACACTATGATGTCATTTTGATGACATCTGAGCTCAGCGCTCGACAGGCTGGTTTTTGGCCATCGCCTTATGCAGTCCCAGGTAGTCCAGCAGAATTCTGCCGCTTTCCGAGAGATAGGCATCGTCCTCGGGTTTGATTTTTTTGTCCTCAACGTGCGGTGTCGTCTCATCTTCTTTTTCGAGCTTGGCCAGTGGCTCCTCGCCTTTGGCCTCGCGTAAAGTGTTTTCCAGAGCCAGCTGGCGCTTCTCGATGCGCTCCTGCTGCGCCCGGCGCTTTTCCTCGTTGAGACTGATGGTCGTCTCGTGAGTCAGCTCCTGAGTCAGCGCGAGACGGTCACGCGTGAACACAAAGTCGGGATCTTCATCGGTCCGCCCCTCGTGACGAGCTTTGAGTTCGGCGAGGAACGGCTTGAACGGATTCATGTCCGGACTGACCGCCGCGCGGATGCTGTCCCATGGCATCGCTTCCGGCAATGCGCTTTCGCCAATTTCCTTGGTATCGACTTCGGCTGGGTAGGAGATGTCCGGAATCACGCCCTGATGCTGCGTGCTTTGTCCCGAGACCCGATAGAACTTGGCCAGTGTCAGCTTGAGTTCGCCATGATTGAGTGGCTGGACCGTTTGTACGGTGCCTTTGCCGAAGGTCTGACCGCCGACGATAAGCGCCCGGTGGTAGTCCTGCATGGCGCCGGCGAAGATCTCCGAGGCCGATGCGGACAGTCGATTGACCAGCACAGCCAGCGGGCCCTTATAAAAAACGCCTTGCTGCTCGTCGGCCAGAACGTCGACACGGCCATCGCTGTTGCGGACCAAGACCGTAGGGCCTTGATCGATGAACAGGCCGGTCAGTTCCGTGGCTTCCTGCAGGGAGCCACCGCCATTGTTACGCAAGTCGATGACCACGCCATCGACGTTTTCCTCTTCCAGCTCCGTCAGCAGCTTTTTCACGTCGCGGGTTGTGCTCTTGTATTCCTTGTCGCCAGCACGCAGGGCCTTGAAGTCAAGGTAGAACGCAGGGATTTCGATGACCCCGAGCTTGTAGTCGCGGCCGTCCTGATTGAGCTTGAGCACGGATTTCTTCGCTGCCTGCTCTTCAAGCTTCACCGCTTCACGGGTGATGGCAACGACCTTGCTGCTCTGGTCGTTTGGCGCATTGCTCGCCGGGATGACCTCGAGCCGGACGACCGATCCTTTCGGGCCGCGGATCAGTTTGACGACTTCGTCTAGCCGCCAGCCGATCACATCGACGATCTCCTCATTACTTTGACCGACCCCGACAATCTTGTCGGCCGGCGCGATCTGCTTGCTCTTCTCCGCAGGACCAGCAGGGACCAGACGCACCACTTTGACGTGCTCGTTGTCGCTCTGCAGTACGGCGCCAATCCCTTCCAGGGAAAGGCTCATGTTGATATCGAAGTTCTCCGCATTGTCGGGAGAGAGGTATTGCGTGTGCGGATCGTAGGACTGCGCAAACGCATTGATGTAAGTCTGAAATACGTCTTCGCCACGGGTTTGCTCAAGGCGCGCCAGCTGGTTCTTGTAGCGCTTGGTGAGCAATTCCTCGATAGCCTTGGGCTCCTTGCCGGCGATCTTCAGTCGCAGCACCTCGTCTTTTACGCGTTTGCGCCAGAGGTCATCCAATTCCTGTTCGTTCTCCGGGCGCGCTGCATTCTCGCGATCGACCAGCAGCTCCTCGTCCAGGGTGAAGTCAAAGCTATCGACGCCTTGCTCCAGCAGGCTCAGGGCGTACTGCAGCCGGCTCTGCAGCCGCTCCAGATGCACCTTGTAAATGATGAACCCGGGCTCGAGGTTTCCGTTCTTTAGGAAGTCGTCGAACTGGTTGCGCCAGGCTTCGAATTCGGCGACGTCGCCTGCTGTGAAATAGCTGCGCGAAGGGTCGAGCATCTCGATGTAGCTGTCGAAGATCTTCGCTGAGCGGGCGTCGTTGAGCGGGGGCTTGTTGTAGTGATGGCGCTTGAGCAGCTCGACCACGTTCAGGCTGGCAATCACCTGATCACGGTCAGGCTGCAGATAATCCCAGGTGTGCGGGTCGGCAGGCTTGGCCAGAGTGGCGCTTGCCTGAAGACCTACCAGCAAAGCTAGCAAGCCTGCGGTTAATGATCGTTTCATATCGAGAGAGCGACGCGAGGCTGAGTAGTAACGCATATTAGGCCATCAAATCAGGCGCCGAGACGGAATCCGCTCGGCGGGAAAAACACAGCCCGATGGTATCTGGCGGCTGGCACGCCGCGATTCAGGTCGCACCGAGGCGGTAGGGCGATTCTCCGCACCGAGGATGCCGATCAGGCAATCCATGGTTTTGAATGGGCGTATCGCTGTGAGGCCTGGGTAGAACTTGATCAGCGGCCTGCACTGCCGGAGTCACGGTTTAGCGGGCGCAGGTGTGAACCACTATGGAGGCAGCATGAAGGCATTGCAAGGCATCGAAGGACAGCTGGAGTGGGCGGAGCGCACCGTTGCGAAGCGCGGCAAGAGATAGGTCAGGATTCAAGTGGCCGCTGCAGGCCTGAGCCGCGCCGATTTGCTGCAGCGCGCGGGACACTACCCGCCGCCATCCGGCGTGACCGATATCTTCGGATGACCAGGCTAAGTTACTGGCTGACATTGCAGAGCAGATTCGGGCCGCTCTTGGCCAACCAGACGCTTTCTCCACGCCTGGAATGCAGTTTCCCGCGACGTGGCGGCGCGTTTGCTGCCCTGGCGAGCAACCAAGTATCCCGGGAAGGTTGCGTTGGTCATCGATGCCAGTCTGGTCTGAACGATCCAATCCAATCCAATCCAGGCGCATGCGCCTGGATATCCGAAGTCACGGCAGCTCGGCGCTCGAATAGAACGCGCTAAGTACCTTCACCAGATGTGCCAGATCCTGGCTGCCGGCCAGCTCGCGGATCGAGTGCATGCCAAAGGTCGGCAGGCCGATATCTACCGTGCGCACACCCAGCTGGCTGGCGGTGATAGGGCCGATGGTTGAGCCGCAGCCCATGTCGCTGCGGGTTACGAAACTCTGCACCGAGACTTCATTTTCCAGACACAAATGGCGGAAGAAGCCGGCAGTTTCGCTGCTTGTGGCGTATCGCTGGTTGCTGTTGACCTTGATTACCGGCCCGGCATTGAGTTTCGGACCGTGGTTACCGTCATGCTTGTCGCTGTAGTTGGGATGCACGGCGTGCGCGTTATCGGCAGAGATCATCAGTGAACGGTTGATGCTGCGCTGGAAGGACTCGCCTTCAGGCAATACGCGGCGCAGGACTTGTTCTAGGAACGGCCCGTCGGCACCGCACATCGAGGTGGAGCCGACTTCTTCGTGATCAGTGCAGACCAGCACACAGGTTTCCTCGGGGCCAGCGCGTAACAGGGCTTGGAGGCCGGCAAAGCACGACAGCAGGTTATCCAGGCGGGCGCCGGCGATGAAGTCGCCATTCAGACCGATCACAGCAGCGCTCTGGGTATCGTAGAAACTCAGCTCGAAATCCAGTACGACGTCAGCCACCAGACCGTGCTCGCGGCTCAGTTGGTCCGCCAGCAGCGCCCGGAAATCCGGGCTGTCTTCACTGGCGACTTGCGCCAGTATCGGAGGCAACTCGTTCTGCGGATTGATCGCCCAGCCCTGATTGGCGTCTCGATTGAGGTGTATGGCAAGGCTTGGAATCACTGCAATAGGCAGCTTGAAATCGATCAGCTGGCTTTCGATTCGGCCGTCGCGGCTATAGGTCACCCGTCCAGCCAGGGACAAATCGCGGTCGAACCAAGGCGCCAGCAACGCGCCGCCGTAGACTTCCACACCTAGCTGCCAGAAGCCCTGCCGCTGCAGTTCAGGTTGGGGCTTTACTCGAAGGCAGGGACTGTCAGTGTGGGCGCCGACCAGGCGGATACCCTGTTCGATGACCGATTGGTTGCCCAGCTGAAACGCGATGATCGCGGAGTCGTTACGGGTAACGTAGTAACGGCCGCCCGGTTCAGTGTGCCAGGTCTCGCGTTCTTCCAACGCCTTGTAGCCAGCGGCCTGCAGTGCCTGGGCAAGGCTGGCGGTGGCGTGGAATGGTGTAGGGGAGGCTTTGAGGTAATCAATCAGACCCTGGTTGAGTTCTTCGCGCATGGTTGGCTCCGGACGACAATGGTTGAAAGTTTATCCCATCGGCCGGTGCCACTGCAGATCGAAGCGTCAGCAGTTCAGTCTCGCCTAGCTATCACCTCAAACAAATGCCAATGCTTGTTGCTGCCCACGGCAGTCTTGCCGTCGTACTCGAACTCGTTGAGTTCCAGCAGTGTCCAGCCAGCCATCTGCCGCATCAGCTGCTCGTGGTTGAGGATGCTTAGACCTTTGTCCGCCCAAGCGTCATTCGGGCCAAAAAAATGCCCACTGAATAAGCCTTGTTGCCGCAACGATTGGCAGATGCGCGACCATAGGTTCTGAAACGCATCTGGTCGACAGAATGGCAGAGCGAAGCCAGCGTTGATGAGGTTGACAGTTGGCAATGGCACATTGTCTTCGAACGAGCGGCAAACTGTGGTGAGCGCCCCAGAGCGATAGTTGTCGGACTGCTCGCGTAGCGACTCCAACGCACGCGGATCGCGATCAAGGGCGACGACGTCCCAGCCGGATCTAAGCAGCGCCAAGCTGTCTCGTCCTGCTCCGCAACCCAGGTCCAGTGCTTGACCTGGGGGTTGTGCCCACAGATTGAGCGCTTTGCGCAGAGTTGGGTGCTCTGGGGCGCCCCGGGTCGCCTCGACGAAATCACGCATCAAAACGGCGCCGGACAATCGAATCGCATCCGTTCACCGGTTTGAGGGTGCGTCAGGGTGAGCATACTGGCGTGCAGGCAGAGTCGGTCATGTGCATTAAGCGCTTGCTCATGCGCATAGAGGCGATCACCTAAAAGCGGATGGCCGGTCGAGAGCATGTGAACACGCAGCTGATGGGAGCGCCCGGTGATCGGGGTGAGTTCGACCCGGCTGTAATCACCGCAGCGCTCCAGGACTCGCCAATACGTAAGAGCATGCTTGCCCTGTTCATGATCGACCACATGCCGCGGTTTGGTCGGGGGGTCATAGCGCAGCGGTAGATCTATGCTTCCACTGTCCTGCTCGGGCTCGCCCCAGCACAACGCGGTGTAGGCTTTCTCTGTTTCGCGGTCATGAAACTGTCGGGAGAGCTCGCGATGGCTGTCCGCGTCGCGGGCAAGCACGATCAGGCCTGAGGTTTCCCAATCCAGGCGGTGGACGATGCGCGCCTCTGGATAGCCGTTTTCCTGAAGGCGGGTAACCAGACAATCCTTGTTGTCTTCGGCGCGACCGGGAACCGACAGCAGCAGAGTAGGCTTGTTGATGACCAGTAACGCGGCGTCTTGGTGAACGATCTGGATGTTGCTCAGTGGCATTTTCGAATTCCGCAAACGACATCGGCGACCGAAGTCGCCGATGAATCTGCCGCTACACAAAGGTGCTGGCGACTACCCGGTCGATCAACGATCCGGCAGGGTGATGTTCAGCTCGAGGATCGAACAGCTGCCCTGATCCTCCAGGGCGACCTGAACCTGATCGCTGTCGATGTTGACGTACTTGCGGATCACCTCGACCAGTTCCTTCTGCAAAGCCGGCAGGTAGTCCGGTTGCGTACGTTGGCCGCGCTCGTGGGCGACGATGATCTGCAAGCGTTCCTTGGCGATGTTGGCTGGTGTTTCCTTCTTCTTGCGTTCACGAAAGAAGTCGAGAAGGTTCATTCGCGGCCTCCAAACAAGCGTTGCAGGAAGCCCTGCTTTTTAACGTCGAGGAAGCGATGGTTCACTTCCTTGCCCAGCAGGCGATCCACGGCGTCGCTATACGCCTGGCCGGCATCGCTTTGGTCATCGAGAATCACCGGCACACCCTGGTTGGAAGCCTTCAACACGGCCTGGGATTCGGGAATGACGCCGAGCAGACGAATCGAAAGGATTTCCTCGACGTCCTCGACACCAAGCATTTCACCTTTAACTACGCGCTCGGGGTTGTAGCGGGTCAACAACAGGTGTTCCTTGATCGGTTCTTCGCCGTTTTCAGCACGGCGGGACTTGCTGGCCAACAGGCCCAGCATGCGATCCGAGTCGCGAACCGAAGAGACCTCCGGGTTGGTGACGACGATGGCTTCGTCGGCGAAGTACATCGCCAGATGGGCGCCTTTCTCGATACCAGCCGGGGAGTCGCAGATGACGTATTCAAACGTTTTGGCCAGCTCATCGATGACCTTGCCGACGCCTTCGAGCGTCAGGGCATCCTTATCGCGGGTCTGGCTGGCGGCCAGAACGTAAAGGTTTTCGAGACGCTTGTCCTTGATCAGAGCTTGAGTCAAGGTGGCATCGCCCTGAATGACATTGACGAAGTCATACACCACGCGACGCTCGCAGCCCATGATCAGGTCCAGGTTACGCAGACCGACGTCGAAGTCGACGATGACGGTCTTGTGGCCGCGCAAGGCGAGGCCGGTACCGATGGCGGCGCTGGAGGTGGTTTTACCGACGCCACCCTTGCCGGAAGTGACTACGAGGATCTTGGCCAAGGTGATTCACCCTAAATATGAAGTCGGGACCGTAGCCGAGTCGGCTTACAGTGCGCCCGTTTTGGTGCTTGAAAATTCGCGGCAGTATCCGTTAAAGGCGGGTGATGTTCAACACGTCGCCGGATAGCTTCATTTGCACGGCTTCGGCCCACAAAGGGTCGCGTCTAAGGTCTTCGGCGACCTTGTAATGCCCGGCAATCGAGACCATTTCAGCGGCCAGTTGCTGGCAGAAAATACGTGCGTTGGCGTCGCCCTTGATGCCTGCCAGCGCACGGCCGCGCAACGGGCCGTACACATGGATGTTCCCGTCGGCGAGAAGTTCCGCGCCAGGACTCACCGCAGCTAGCACGATGAGATCGCCGCCCTGAGCATAGACCTGTTGGCCACCGCGGATGGGGGTGGTGATCACCCGTGTCGGTCGGTAGGCGGGCTCTGCCGGTTTGGCGGGCTCGGCTGGGGCTTTGCTGGCGATGTCGAGCTTGCGTTCACGAGCGTTCGACGGCGGCAGTACGGGCAGATCCAGGCGGCCGGCGGCTTCGACGATCTGTGGGTCGCCTGCACGCAACGCAAGGGTGCGTAGGCCGTGCTTGCGGCAGAGCGCGATGAGCGCGGGCAGGTCGAGATTGCAATCGGCCGGGAGTTTGTCCAACGCCAACACCAGCGGCGTATTGTTGAAAAAATCCGGGGCTTGTTCGACCTTGATGGCGAGCTGTTGATCCAGACGCTGCAGGTCGTTCTGTGCCAGCTCCAGCACGGTGATGGCGAGCATGCTGCCCTTGAGCTGGAACACGGGGGCTTGGTCGGTTAGATCGGCTTGGCTCATGGTCTGCCTGCTGCGGTAAATGGCGAGGACTTATAGCGGGGCAAACTGTCGCCTGCAAGTCTCGCCAGCGCTGTCTGACGGATGCCGTGTATCGCGACGCCACCGCATTGGCGGGCGATTTATCGCTAGAATGCGCGCTTTTATTGGTTCGGGCTTGCCAATGGATCGTCCTCGTTTCCGTTCATCATTTCTTCACCCACGTTTCTGGTTGCTGTGGCTTGGCTTCGGCCTGCTGTGGCTGGTGGTGCAGTTACCCTATCGGATACTGCTGCTGCTGGGGCGCGGCCTTGGTGCGTTGATGTACCGCGTTGCGCGCTCGAGACGGCAGATCGCCCGGCGCAACTTGCAGCTGTGCTTTCCCGAACTGGGCGAAAAGGAGCGTGAGCGATTGCTGCGCGAGAATTTTGCCTCGACCGGCATTGCCTTCTTTGAGATGGCCATGAGCTGGTGGTGGCCCAAGTCGCGTTTGCAGCGCCTGGCTAAAATCCAGGGGCTCGAACATTTGCAACAAGCACAGGCGCAAGGGCAGGGCGCGATCCTGATGACCCTGCACTTCACCACGCTGGAGATCGGTGGAGCACTCCTCGGCCAGTGGCACACCATTGATGGTATGTACCGCGAGCACAAAAATCCGGTGTTCGATTATGTGCAGCGGCGTGGCCGGGAGCGTCACAACCAGGACGCGACTGCGATCGAGCGTGAAGATGTGCGTGCCATGCTCAAGGTCCTGCGCGCGGGCCGGGCGATCTGGTACGCACCGGACCAGGATTACGGCCGTAAGCAGAGCATCTTCGTACCCTGGTTCGGAATTCAGGCCGCAACCGTGACCGCTACGACCAAGTTTGCACGACTGGGACGGGCGAAGGTGATCCCCTATACGCTGGAGCGCCTGCCCGACGGAAAGGGCTACAGCTTGGTGGTGCATCCGCCGTTGGAAGATTTCCCCGGTGAAAGTGAGGAGGCTGATTGCCGCCGCATCAACGAGTGGATTGAAGACTCGGTCAGGCAGCATCCTGAACAGTATCTGTGGGCCCACCGGCGCTTCAAGACACGACCCGCGGGGGATCCAAGTCTTTACCGCAAGCGCCCGAAAAAACCGGTCAGTCTGTAAAGACGCCGTCGCGGAAGTCGCGCAGCGCCTGCTCGATCTCTTCGCGGCTGTTCATTACGAACGGGCCGTACTGCACAATCGGCTCGCCGATCGGGCGGCCTGCAAGGAGGAGAACGCGGGCGCCGTTGCTGGTTGAAAGCGCCATCTCGCCCTGATCGGAAAGTCGGGCGAGCTGGTTTTTCGCGAGGCGTTGCCCGCCTATTAACAACTCGCCATCGAACACATAGAGGATCACTCGCAGCCCGTCGGACAGCAGTGGGCTTAACCCTGTGCCGGCGGGAAGGTGAAGATCGAACAGCTGTGGCTCTGTATTAGGGCGCTGCACAGCACCGGCTTGGCTGACGCCTTCGGCGCAGAGCTGGCCGGCGACCACGACCGCTTCGATACCGTTCGGTAGCGTTATCCGTGGGATTTCGGCAGGCGAAAAATCACGGTAGCTTGGTTCGTCCAGCTTGTTCTTCGCCGGCAGGTTGAGCCACAGCTGAAAGCCGCGCATCGCCCCGTGTTCCTGCTGAGGCATCTCGCTGTGGACGACGCCGCGTGCGGCGGTCATCCATTGCACGCCGCCACTCTCCAACAGACCGACATTGCCGAGGTGATCTTCGTGACGCATGCGGCCTTCGAGCATATAAGTGATGGTTTCGAAGCCGCGGTGTGGGTGTGCCGGAAAGCCGGCGATGTATTCGTCCGGATTATCCGAGCCGAACTCGTCAAGCATCAGAAAGGGATCGAATCGCTCCGGCGCGGCGCCGCCAAACAACCGTGTCAGGCTGACGCCTGCACCATCGGAGGTGGCACGGCCGGTGCTGATAGAAAGGATTTCGCGCGTTGTCATAGCTTCGCTCCTAGAACAGATGGGCTAAGACTACGGCTAGCCACTCGAACCGTTCATACGAAATTTGGACCCTTCGTATCAGTCAGATCGATCATTCTTCGATCTGCAGCTCCCTCGCGCGGGTATAGACGTAGCGGACCTTCTCGTATTCGAACGGCGAGTTGAGCTGTCCGTAACGCAGCGGCGTCGTGTAACGGATGTCGATCAAGCGAAGCGCCGTTAAGCCGAACTCACCGCCGCTGGCTTCGGCATAGCTGAAGTAGTCGACCTGCCGTTCGACGCCAAAATCCACTGCCTGGCCGGCGGTGTCCCGCAGGTTAGACGGCCCGAGCGCGGGCAGGATCAGGTACGGCCCGTGGGGTACGCCATAGAAGCCAAGGGTCTGGCCAAAATCCTCGTTGTAACGGGGCAAGCCCATGCGCGTAGCAGGGTCCCAGACGCCTCCGACGCCAAGGATCGTGTTGAACAGCAGGCGCGCCGTGGTGGTCATGGCGCGTTCGCCCTTGAGCTGAGCGATGCTGTTGAAGAGCGTCGGAATTTCCCCGAGGTTATCGAAGAAGTTGCTGACGCCGGTCCGCACGATCTTGGGCGTGACGTAACGGTAGCCGCGAACGGCAGGCAGCATCACGAACTGATCCAGGCGGTAGTTGAAGTAATACATGCGCCGGTTCAGCGATTCCCAGGGGTCATAGATGTTCAGCGCGTCGAAGGTGGCGCGCTCGAATTCGCGCTGGTCGAGGCCGGGGTTGAACTCCAGGTCACGCAACGGATGGGTGAATCCATCCTCATCGACAGGCCCCGTCTGGGCATGGGTCACGCTACTGATCAGCAACATGAAGGCAAGCAGAGAGCGTTTAGCCACGGAAAAACTCCAACATATCGTGGGCGTTGACCCGGTAGGTGAGGTTGCCGCAGTGGCCACCGCGAGGGTAAAGCGTCATGCGTTCGCCGAAGGTGCGGCGAAGAAACCCCAGGTCTCCAGCGCCGAGAATGATGTCGTCGGCGTTATGCATTACGCCGATCTTCGGGCTGTTGCGCATGTAATCCTCAAGCGCGTACAGGCTCACCTGTTGTACCAGCTGCGCCATGCTGCCGCCGTCCTGCTGCGCGCGCCACATGGGGATCAGCTGCTCGGTGATATAGCAATCGAAGTCACAAAGCAGCGCGCGGCGAAAGAACGGCTCGAGACTGGTGCCTTCATCGATTGGGTATTTCGGCGGCACGATCAGGCCGCGGCGGTTGATCAGATCCGAGGTGAATGCAATATCGGCCGCCGAGAAGCGGAATACTGAGCCGATCAACATGGCCATTTGTTCATCGGTCAGCCGCAGCGCTGACTGCTGGAAGTCGAACAGCATCGCCTCGTCCAGGTTGATCGTGCCTTGCTGCCGGTAGTAGCGCGTGAGCTTTTCCAGGATGACTTCGTAGAAGGTTGTGGTGCTGTCGATGGCATCGACCTGCGTCTGCACCAGCTTGTCGAGGTTGCTGATCGAGGTGTAGAGGTTCACCGGCGGGTTGATCATCAGCACGCGCTTGAAGTTGAAACTCTGTCGCGTCTCGTCAAGCTTGCTGACGAACGCAGCATTAAGCGCGCCGAGGCTATAGCCGACCAGATTGAACTCGGTGACCGGCAGCTCATGCTGCTGTGCGCGAACGGCTTGCATCACGCGGTAGAGGTCCTTGGCATCGTCTGGACTGTAGCCGGGCGTCGCGTAGCGCGAGGCCGCGGCGATGAAGTCGAAACTGGTGGGGGAGGACAGTTGCACCACATGATAGCCAGCACCGTAGAACAGTCGCTTGAGCGACTCGGTCTTGCCGGCCGAGTAGCTGGCACCCGTGCCAGAGATGATGAACATCAGCGGCGCTGGCCCAGGTTGTTTTGCCAGCCTGTAGGTCAGCCGTTTAACCGCCCAGAAATTATCGGGCAGGGTGAACTCCCGTTCGGGGCGCAAGCGTAGGCTGTAGTCGGCCTGATCAATGTCGTCATCCTCAGGCAGATCGACACGAAAGGGCGCCGGTGTCGTCGCTATCGTCGCCTCGAACGGGTTGCTCAGGGGATAGCCATACTGCTCGACGCTGATGTCTGCCGCGTGGGCAGGCGTAACGACCAGTGCAAGCAGTGCGCTCAGGCACAGCAGCAATCGCATATGAGGTGATCTCCGGTGACTACGGTGGGGTTTGGCTGTTGGATATTCAATTTGCGGGTATCGGCAGCGAGGCCGGTATCGTCTGGCGTAAACGGCTCGGACATTGGATAGCGTCTCGGCAGCGGGTTTGGTCCGGTCGCAGCGACCGTGCAGTTTCGCGCTCGGATGATGCCTGGAACCGCCCGCGCTATGTCGTTTCGCTAAGCATTGACCACAATTAAGCCGGCAGGTTGCGTGGCTTTGGGTCAGTGATAGCAAAAAGCCGGTCATGAAGTGGTGAGCATGAAGCATGACCGATTAGTCACGGTGCTGTAGGCGCAACGCGTAGGGGAGAGTCTTCGCAGGGGGCTGCCAGTGCATGTTTTAACGGCGCAGCTGGTTCAAGCGAATACGGCCCGGTTGTTTACGCCTGATGATGCAGCCAGGCGTGAGCGGGAATGTGTTTCTCAACGGCCTGGCGATTTTCCAGACGCTGCCAGACCTTCTCGTGAAAGTAGAAGCCCACCGAGTTGCACAGCGGTTCGATAGCGGCAACCAGGCCACCGGCTGCTGCGCTGCCGGTCAAGGCGTAGGTGACCGAGAACGCGATGCAGAAGTGCATCAAGGTAAAGGTAATGGTCTTGGTCATGGTCGATTCTCCACAGCGATCAAGAATTATTCTCTGTTGGTGCGAAGTGTCCTCGTGCCCGCGCGGCGTAGGAAATCGCTGTGTTCGATGGACTACATAGGCCAGCGCTATAGCCTTCCGTTAGCGTAGTCCTGATCGGCACCAACACGTCTGGCACGGGCCTTTCATGAAATAAAAACAAGACCATGGTCGAGTGGCGTTAACACGGGCCGGCCCTAAAGTAGCCGCCCTGTCTTCATGTGAGGGCAGAGACCGTGTGGAGACCCTAATGAACAACGAGACCGTAATTCAGCAAATCAATGCTGACCCACGATTCCAGGACCTGGTTGCCAAGCGTGGTCGTTTCGCCTGGATGCTGGCGACCATTATGCTCACCGCTTACTTCGCTTTCATACTGGTCATCGCCTTTGACCCAGCGGTGTTGGGCACTCCTCTAAGTGCAGGCTCTGTCACCACCTGGGGCATCCCGGCGGGTCTGGGCTTGATCTTCCTGTCGTTCGTGCTGACCGGAGTCTACGTGCAACGCGCTAACGGCGAGTTCGATCGCATTACCCAGGACATTCTCAACGAGGCCCAGAAATAATGCTCGCTCGTCTGCTGACCGCAGCTGCTCTGATGGCAGTTGCTCCGGCGCTGTTTGCTGACGCCCTGACCGGCGATGTGCAGAAACAGGCCACCAACTGGACCGCCATTTCCATGTTCATCGTGTTCATCGTGTTCACGATGGGTATTACCAAATGGGCGGCCAAACGCAATACCTCCACCTCTGATTACTACACGGCCGGTGGCAGTATCACTGGGTTCCAGAACGGATTGGCAATTGCTGGCGACTTCATGTCGGCGGCGTCATTTCTGGGCATTTCCGCGCTGGTGTTTACCAGCGGCTACGACGGCCTGATCTATTCGATCGGCTTTTTGGTGGGCTGGCCGATCATCCTCTTCCTGATGGCAGAGCGCCTGCGCAACCTGGGTAAATTCACCTTCTCCGATGTAGCCTCCTACCGCCTGGGACAGACGCAGATCCGTATCCTTTCTGCCTGCGGTTCGCTGATCGTGGTGGCCTTCTACCTGATCGCGCAAATGGTCGGTGCGGGCAAGCTGATTCAGCTGCTGTTCGGCCTCGACTATCTGGTTGCAGTGGTCATGGTCGGTGTGCTGATGGTCATGTATGTGATGTTTGGCGGCATGCTGGCGACCACCTGGGTGCAGATCATCAAGGCTGTGCTCCTGCTGTCTGGCGCAACCTTCATGGCCGTCATGGTCATGTACAACGTCGGCTTCGATTTCAGCCGTCTGTTCTCTGAGGCTGTAGCACTGCACCCGAGCCATCAGGCGATCATGAGCCCGGGCGGCCTGGTTTCCGACCCGATCTCGGCTATCTCGCTGGGCCTCGCATTGATGTTTGGTACTGCCGGCCTGCCGCACATCCTGATGCGCTTCTTCACCGTCGCCGATGCCAAGGAAGCGCGCAAGAGCGTGTTCTACGCGACAGGCTTCATTGGCTACTTCTATATCCTGACCTTCATCATCGGTTTTGGCGCGATCCTGCTGGTCAGCACCAACCCGAGCTTCAAGGACGCCACGGGCGCCATCGTTGGCGGCACTAATATGGTCGCCATCCACTTGGCATCGGCGGTCGGCGGTAACCTGTTCCTGGGCTTCATCTCTGCGGTGGCCTTCGCCACCATCCTTGCGGTGGTTTCGGGCCTGGCGCTGGCCGGCGCTTCCGCGGTCGCTCATGACCTCTATGCCTGCGTGATCATGAAAGGCAAGGCCAAGGAAGAGGACGAGATGAAAGTGACCAAGCGCACCACGCTGGCATTGGGTGTACTGGCGATCCTGCTTGGCGTCGCTTTCGAGAATCAGAACATCGCCTTCATGGTGGGACTGGCGTTCTCCGTTGCCGCCAGCTGCAACTTCCCGATCCTGTTCCTTTCAATGTACTGGAAGAACCTGACCACTCGCGGTGCGCTGATCGGTGGTGCTATGGGCCTGGGCACGGCATTGCTGCTGACCATCCTGAGCCCGACGGTCTGGGTCGACGTGCTGCACTTCGAAAAGGCCATCTTCCCGTACAAGTATCCGGCGCTTTTCGCCATGATCGCGTCCTTCGCCGGACTGTGGTTCTTCTCGGTCACCGACAAGTCCAAGACGGCTGCCGAAGAGCGCGCGCGCTTCTTCCCGCAGTTCATCCGCTCGCAGACTGGCCTCGGCTCGACTGGTGCGGTCGCCCACTGATCCTGGGTTTTGTGATCGAAAAGGCAGCCTTCGGGCTGCCTTTTTTGTTCTGCGACCAGCCATCTCTGCGGGACCAATCGGGAGCGGAGCATGCCAGTCATTCAGCATTTCGATAGAGGCCGGAGCCTGCTGCAGCTTTCGCTAGACTCGTGGCAACCCAACGAACAAAAGGTTACAACCGATGCAAAATCGCATGATGGTCACGGGGGCCGGTTCCGGCCTGGGTCGCGAGATAGCGTTGCGCTGGGCGCGCGAGGGTTGGCAGTTGGCGTTGTCGGATGTCAACGAGGCCGGCCTGACCGAAACCCTGAAAATGGTCCGTGAGGCGGGCGGCAGTGGTTTCACTCAACGCTGTGACGTGCGCGACTACAGTCAGCTAACGGCGCTGGCACAGGCTTGCGAGAGCAATTTCGGCGGCATCGATGTAGTGGTCAACAACGCGGGTGTTGCCTCGGGTGGTTTCTTCGACGAGCTGTCACTGGAGGACTGGGACTGGCAGATCGCGATCAACCTGATGGGCGTGGTCAAGGGCTGCAAGGCGTTCCTGCCATTGGTGCAGAAGAGCCAGGGCAAGATCATTAACATCGCGTCCATGGCGGCTCTGATGCAGGCGCCGGGCATGAGCAATTACAACGTGGCCAAGGCCGGTGTGGTGGCGTTGTCCGAGAGCCTGCTGGTGGAGCTGAAGCAGCAGGAAGTCGGGGTTCATGTGGTCTGCCCGTCGTTCTTCCAGACTAACCTGATGGACTCCTACCGCGGCCCGACCCCCAATATGAAAGCGCAGATCAGCAAGCTGCTCGAAGCGTCGCCTATTTCTGCTGCCGACATTGCCGACTACATATATCGCCAGGTGGCTGAGGGCGTGTTCATGATCCTGCCCCACGATGAAGGGCGCATGGCCTGGAAGATCAAGCAACAGAACCCGCAGGCGATCTACGACGAGATGGCGCTGTTGGCAGAAAAGAAGCGCAGCAAGAGCAAAACCTGACCGGCTGGTCCGTTTTGCTTGCCCTGATCCAGGGGCGGGAGTAGGGTTGCCGATCCTTCCCAGTCTGCCTCTGGATTCACTGTGAAAAACCCGTCTCGCTGGCTGCTCATGCTGGCCCTTGTGCTGGCCGCCATCAACCTTCGGCCCGGCATCACTTCGTTTGCACCATTGATCGAACGCATCGCCGAGGAGCTCAGTCTCAGCCGCAGCGTCATCAGCCTCACCACCGCCTTGCCAGTACTGCTGATGGGGCTGCTGGCGCCGTTGGCACCTCGTCTGGCCGTGCGTTTCGGGCTGGAACGCACCATTAGCCTGTGCCTTGGTTTGATCGGCCTGGCGCTGTTACTGCGTCTGTTCGGCAAGAATGCTCCAGTGTTGATCGGCACGGCGGCTATGGTCGGTGCCGGAATCGCGGTTGCCGGGCCGCTGCTGTCGGGCTTTATCAAGCGTTATTTTCTCGAGCAGATGGGCAAGACTGCGGCCTACTATTCGTTGAGCATGGCGGTTGGCGGCACCATCGGCGTGGTGCTGACTGCACCAGCAGCCGAATGGTTGGGCCAGCGTTGGACTTGGGGCCTGGCGCTGTGGGCAATCCCGGCGGTGCTGGCATTGCTGATCTGGTGGCGCCTACCGAACCAGCCGGAACCGGCCGTGGAGAGCCGTACCGGGCTGCCGTGGCGCGAACCGCGCGCCTGGTTGGTAAGCATCTATTTCGCCTTGCAGGCCGGTCTGTTCTACGCGCTGGCGACCTGGTTGGTGGCGCGTTATCACGAGGTTGGCTTCAGCCTGCTGCAGAGCAATGCCTTTTTCAGTGGCTTCATGCTGATAGGTTTACCCAGCGCATTTATCATGCCTTGGCTGGCGCAGCGCTTCGGCCGGCGGCACTTGCTGATGGCCTGCTGCGGCGTGCTGGCAACGGTCTGTCTGCTGGTTATTGCCTGGCTTCCGCAGGTCAATCCGCTGCTGGTGTGCATGTTGCTGGGCGTAGCCCTGAACGGAACCTTTTCCATGTCGCTGGTGTTGCCGATGTACGAAGCCAGCACGCCGCTCGCGGTTAGCCGCCTGACGGCGATGATGCTCTGCACCGGTTATTGCCTGGCCTGTTTCACCCCGGTGCTGACCGGATTGGGCCGCGATATTGCCGGTGATTATCGTGAACCCTTCCTCGTACTCGCGTCCATGTCGGCGGCAATGTCGCTGCTCGCATTGCGGCTGGCGCCTCGGCGCGATCTGGCAGCAGCGAGCAGACGCTGAAGCGACTCCTCTGCGTTTAGGTTGTGGTCTGCGTCACCTCTGCGGCTTGTGCTTGGACCTTGTCTGCAGCGGGCGCTGGAAGGCTGAGCGGTTTTGACCGAACATGTCGGGCTTTCGTCTGGAGTGTTTCTGTGGAGCCGGAATCCATTGTCTACGGCTGCATCCGTGACTGGCCTTCAACCGATGTCGAGCAGTGCCGGTTGCGCCGCGCGGTCAATCGGCGTGCGCTGTACAGCCTCCCTCAAGGCGAGGGTTGGCCATTTCTCGGAAGAGAGATGTTCTCGTGCTGTATGGACGAAGGGGTGTATCAGACGCAGGTCATTCACTTCGGTGCCAGCTACCGCGCGGTCGAATACGAGTGGACGCTCTGGGTGCGTCATTTCGAGGAGCTGCTGAACGAACTCTACTGGACCAGCGCTGTGGTCCATCTGGAGACCGAACTCAATGGTATTCATACCTTCCGCTGGGAAACCGAAAGCGGCTCGCACAGCCCTCATCAGCGTGATCTGCGCATGCGCTGCGCCTGGGAACGTGACGGTGGGGTGCTCAGCTGAGCGCTAGTCCTCCAGCCATTCCTTCGGTACGTCGCGTCTAAGTGCCAACTGGCATTGCTGATGGTCTATGTCGAAGACGATCACCGCGGTGCCTTTGTTCAATGCCTTTCGCACCCGCTCGACGCGGGTCTCGAGCGGCGTCTCGTCGCCATTGTCGGTGCCCTCGCGGGTCACGAAATCTTCGATGACGCGGGTCAATGTTTCAGGTTCGAGTTGGTCGTAAGGAATGAGCATCGATGCCGGATCAGGTGGGATGGTGCAGGTCGGGTTCGTTGATCGGCGCGTTGAGGAACCGATCCAGGTAAGCATACAGCTGCTCGCTGTCCAGTGGCTTGCCAATGAATTCATCCATGCCGGCCTCACTGCCAGTGCGGCGATGTTCGTCGAGCACGTGAGCGGTCAGCGCGATGATCGGCACCGGCCGCAACCGCAACTGTGCCTCGAGTCGGCGGATCTGTCGGCTGGCCTCGAAACCATCCATCTCCGGCATCTCGCAATCCATCAGAATCAGCTGCACCGCGGCAGGGTTCTCGCTGTAGGCACTGACCGCCTTACGGCCGTTTTCGGCCATCATGACCTCATAGCCGCGTTTGCGCAGCAGACTGGATACCACCATCTGGCTGACGGGATTGTCCTCGACGGCGAGGATGAGCGGCCTGGAGCGTCCTGGGTATTCAATGTGCGCCGCACCGCCATCGGACGCAGGGTTCGCCTGATGGAGGCGATGCAGCGCTTCGCGTAATGGGCCGAGCAGCAGTGGCAACGGCAAGTTGGCCAGGCGCAACGATGACGATGCCGGCGAGGGTTCGCTTTGCGGCGGGTAGAGCAGCATCACCCGTTGATTCAGTTCGAGCTGATCGGCTACGGCGTTGAGCCAAGCCTGAGGTTTACCCGGCCACGGCGCCATGATAACCAGCAATGGGGCTGAGGCCTGATCGTCGAGGTAGCGGCGCAGATGTTGTGGCTCCTCGCAGCGGACGGTTCGCATGCCCCAGCGCTGCAGCAAGTTGCCCATTGCATCCAGGGCGCAGATGTCCTTGGACGCGATCACGGCGGTTCGTCCCTCGAGTAGTGCCGTCAGTGGGTCGAGGTTGCTGCTCGCCTCGCGCAGCGGGATGTCGAAGCTGAACTGGCTGCCTTGGCCGGGCGTGCTCTGCACATCGATCTGGCCGCCCTTCATTTCTACCAGTTCCTTGCTGATAACCAACCCCAGACCGCTGCCACCATAGCGCCGGGTAGTACTGGAATCGCCTTGGGCGAAGGATTCGAACAGTTGGGCCAGAACCTCCGCGCGCATGCCGATGCCGCTGTCGGTGATCGAAAAGACCAGGCTTCGACTGCTTTCCGGGCCCTGGCAGACGACCTTCAGAACCACGCAGCCCTGTTCGGTGAATTTCAATGAATTGCTGAGCAAGTTCATCAGAACCTGTTTCAGGCGGGTTGGGTCGCCGCGCAGGCGGCGCGGCACACCCGGTGCGAGGCTGAGATGCAGGTTCAACTGCTTCTGCAGCGCTTGGGCCGTGAACAGGCTGATGGTTTCGGAGAACAACTCTTCCAGATCGAACTCGATGTCCTCTAGGACCAGCTTGCCGGCACCGATCCGCGCATAGTCAAGGATGTCGTTGATGACCGTCATCAGCGAGTGGCTGGAGCTGGAAACAGTGTCGAGGTAGAACCGCTGGTTACGGTCAAGCGGGGTGTCACGCAGCAATTGCAGCATGCCCAGAACACCGTTCAATGGCGTGCGGATTTCATGGCTCATTTTCGCTAGGAAGCGGCTCTTAGCCTGGTTCTCGCTCTCCGCCCGTTCAGCCGCCTGGCGTGAACGGAAGCCTTCTTCCTTGAGCAGGTTGATTCGGTCCGCGAGCCCGATCGACAGGGTTATCAGCTCGAAGGCAATGCCAACTTTGACGATCGAGGGGCCATACAGGCCCAGCAGGTTGAAGCCCAGGGAACCGGCCGTGACGATGACGAAAGTCGTCAACAGCACGCCCCAGGCCAGCGTGTAATACAGGCCATAGCGCACGCCGCGGCTCCAGACGAAGGCGCCGGTCAGCAGCAGCCCAATCGACGAGCTGATGACCATCACACTGGCCAGTACGCTCCACACCTGCGTTTCCAGAACAAAACCGGACAGCAGTGCGCCCACCGACAGGATCAGCGCCACCCGCAGGGCGAAGTCCAGTCGCGGAAAGTCTTCTCGGGTATGCAGGAAATGGCGGCTGAACTGGATCGACACCAGGCAATGACTGAGCATCAATGCATAAATGCCCAGCGCGATTACGCCGCCTGCATCGTTCAGCCATTTGACCAGCATGCCATCGAAGCTGAGCGCAAACAGGCCCACGTTGAGGTTGTAGATCAGATACCAGAAATACGCTGGCTCGCGCAGGGAGAGGAACAGGAAAAAGTTGTAGCAGAACATCGCGAACAGCACGCCATAGAAGGCTCCGGCCAAGCCCGTCGAATCCTCGAACGATTCAGCGTTTGCTGCATAGCTGCTGAAGTACAGCGGGACGTATAGAGTGCTGGTGCTTTCAACACGCAACAGCAAGGTCGAGGTGCCGGGCTCCAGTTCCAGAGGAAACCAGAAGTTGCTGACCCTGACCGCTCGTTCGTTGAACGGATGATTGTCGCCGGAGCGCTGCTGGCTGATACGGCCGTCCGGGTGACGGAGATAGAGCTGGATGTCGTCGAGCAGCGGGTAGTTGATCTCGACGAAGCCGCCAACGGGGTCGTGCAACTGGTTGTCCAGGTCGACACGGAACCACCAGGCCGAATCGTTCTTGCCCTTGTTGGGATGTACCCCGGAGACGGGTACGAAGGTTTTTTCCGGCAGCGCGAAGACTTCAGCCACGCCGAGCTCGGCAGCCGGGTCTCGCAAGAAGTAGCTCCAGCTAGCCAGTGCCTGGCGGAAATGCTGGGAGTCCACCGGCACGGGCTCGAATGCCGATGCCTGAGCGGTCAGACAGAACAGAAGAACGGCCAGGAAAAGACGCGGCAGCATGTTATTGATCCAAGGCGTGCACACCCGCAAAACGCAGTTTCCAGTCGCGCGAATGGCAAACCCTGTTCGCTTCATGCCTGACTGGCCAAGCATTCATATGTTTCAAAGGCTTGCGACTTTGCCCGGATCAGCGCCGCCTCGCAATCGGCAAATGCCTCAAGTTGGCGGCGCATCATGAAACGCCGCCATCAACCTGAAGAATCATCGGTCGGCTTATCGAAGATTGAATCGACTGCCGGCACGCGGGTGTCGTTTTCCATCTGCGTCACGTGTTCGAGTTGATGGCTGAAATTCTCCAGGGAATCTTTGCCTGCATGGGCATCACTGGTGAATACCGGTGGGCTCAGCAAGTAGGCTGAAATCAAGCGGCTCATGGCGGCCAGGCTGTCGATATGGGTGCGCTCATAGCCGTGTGTCGCATCGCAGCCAAAGGCCAGCAGCGCGGTGCGTATATCGTGCCCGGCAGCGATCGCCGACTGTGCATCGCTGTGGTAGTAGCGGAACAGGTCACGCCGCACCGGTACTTCATTGGCTTCTGCCAGTTTGAGCAGGTGCCGGGACAGGTGGAAATCATACGGCCCACCCGAATCCTGCATGGCGACGGTGACTGCGTGTTCGCTGGATTCCTGGCCCTTGGCCGTCGGCGCGATGTCGATGCCGACGAACTCGCTGACATCCCAGGGCAGGGCGCCGGCTGCCCCAGACCCGGTTTCCTCTGTGATGGTGAACAGCGGATGGCAGTCGATGGGTGGCTCACGACCGCTTTCGATCACAGCTTTCAGTGACGCCAGCAAGGCTGCTACTCCGGCCTTGTCATCCAGGTGGCGCGAGCTGATGTAACCGCTGTCGGTAAACTCGGGCATTGGATCGAAAGCGACGAAATCGCCCACATTGATGCCCAGCGCGAGGGTGTCGGCGCGGCTCGCGGTATAGCCGTCCAGACGCAGCTCGACGTGGTTCCAGCTGATCGGCATCTCGTCGACTGCGGTGTTGAATGCATGCCCTGAGGCAAGCAGGGGCAGCACGCTGCCGCGTACCACGCCGGTGTCAGTGAAGACGCTGACGCGGCTGCCTTCGGCGAAACGGCTTGACCAGCAACCCACTGGCGACAGGCCGAGTCGGCCATTGTCCTGAATTTCCCGGACGCTGGCGCCGATGGTGTCGAGGTGCGCGGCGATGGCGCGATCCGGACTGTACCGGCGGCCCTTGAGCGTGGCGCGGATGGTTCCGCGGCGGGTCAGTTCGAAGGGAATGCCGAGCTCCTTCAGGCGCTCTGCCACATATCGAACGATTGTGTCGGTGAAGCCGGTGGGGCTGGGAATGGCGAGCATCTCCAGCAGCACACGTTGCAGGTAGTTGAGGTCCGGTTCGGGAAGCTTGGCAGTCATGATCATTCCTTAGCGGCGGAAAACGGGCTGCCGCTATGTAAGTGAGTGAAGTTGAGCTGCGGTGGTGCCGCAAGCGAGGCGGCGGGCCGTTCCGGCACCTGCGGGTGCCGGAACCAGGCCATCTACGGCCTGAATGTCCCGCTAGTGGGTGCCGTAGCTGAGTGGAAAGAGCAGGTCGACGAAACGCTCGGCAGTGGGCTGGGGATGGTGATTGGCGAGGCCGACCCGCTCGTTCGCTTCAATGAATACGTACTCGGGTTGGTCTGCTGCCGGCACCAGCAGATCCAGGCCGACTACCGGAATATCCAGCGCGCGAGCGGCCCGAACGGCGGCGTCGATCAACTCGGGATGCAGCTGATCGGTTACATCATCGAGCGTGCCACCGGTATGCAGGTTGGCAGTGCGGCGCACCGCCAAGCGCTCGCCGCGTGGCAAGACGCTGTCGTAGTCGAAGCCGGCGTCGCTGATGCAGCGCTGTGTCTCTTCGTCCATAGGGATTCGGCTTTCGCCGGCGGTTGCAGCCTGGCGCCGCCGGCTCTGGGTCTCGATCAACTGGCGAATGCTGTGGCTGCCGTCACCCACCACTTCAGCCGGACGGCGGATCGCCGCGGCCACGACTTCATATCCAATCACGACAATGCGCAGGTCGAGTCCGGGATGAAAGCTTTCCAGCAACACGCGCTGATCGAATTGACGTGCGCGAGCGATGGCTTCTTCGACATCCTGGCTGCTGCGCAGGTCGACCGAGACGCCTTGGCCTTGTTCACCGTCGAGAGGCTTTACGACCACGCTGCCGTGCTGCTCGAGAAACGCGGCATTCTCCTCGACCGAACCCGCGAGTTGTTGGGCAGGCAGTTTAAGCCCCGCGCGAGCAAGGGTCCGGTGAGTCAGGCTCTTGTCTTGGCACAACGTCATGCTCACCGCAGACGTAAGGTCCGACAGTGACTCGCGGCAGCGCACCTTGCGGCCACCCTGGGTCAGCGTGAACAGGCCGGCTTCAGCATCGTCGATGGTGATCTCGATGCCGCGGCGGCGTGCCTCGTCGACGATGATCTTGGCGTAGGGATTCAGCTCCGCTTCCGGACCTGGGCCAAGAAACAGCGGCTGGTTGAAGGTGTTCTTGCGCTTGACCGTGAAGGTCTGCAGGTCGCGGAAGCCGAGCTTGGCGTAGAGCGCCTTGGCTTGCTTGTTGTCGTGCAGTACCGACAGATCGAGATAGGCCAGCCCGCGTCCCATGTAGTGCTCGATGAGGTGGCGAACCAGCGCTTCGCCCACGCCGGGGCGCGTGCAGTTTGGCGCGACCGCGAGGCACCAGAGGCTCGAGCCGTTCTCCGGATCATTGAAGGCCTTGTGGTGATTGATGCCCATGACACTGCCGATGATCTCGCCGGAGTCGTCGTCCTCGGCCAGCCAATATACCGGACCGCCTTGCTCTCGCGGTGTGCACAACTCAGGGTTGACCGGCAGCATGTGGCGGGACTGATACAGACTGTTGATCGCCTTCCAGTCTTCCTCGCTCTGGGCGCGGCGGATGCCGAAGCCGCGGAAGCTCCGGCGAGCCGGGCGGTAATCGGTGAACCAGATGCGCGATGTGTCCGATGGATCAAGGAACAGCTGCTGCGGCGCATAGGCGAGTACCTGATGCGGTGCGGCGACGTACAGGGCGATATCCCGCTCACCGGCCTGTTCATGGAGCAGGTCGGCCGCGAGCTTCTCAGGGTCGGAGTAGGTGTGGCCGATCAAGATCCGGCCCCATCCGCAGTGCAGTGTTACTGGCGCCTGATGTTCCGCTTGGCCGTCCTCGGCGAGCCGTTGTTGCAAGCGCTCATAGGTCGGTGTCTGGCCGCGCAACAGTCGCTGTCCGTAGGCTTGAGACTTCTGCATGGTGCATTCCTTGGAGCTTGTATGACTTCACTACGGCAACGCTTCGGCGCTCGCTCATTGCGTCGTCATGAACGGGTTGTTAGAGGCCTTGTTCGCTCAACCATAGATTGACTGCTGCCAACTGCCACAATTTCGAGCCACGCAGGGGCGTCAGTTGACCTTCTGGGTCGTTGAACAGCCTGTCCAGCATGGCCGGGTTATACAGCCCGCGGTCCTGACTCGGGTCGGTCAGCAGCTCCCGCACCCAGTTCAACGTATCGCCCTGCAGATGCTTGAGCCCCGGCACCGGGAAATAACCCTTGGGACGGTCGATAACCGCCGCTGGAATGACTTTACGCGCGGCTTCCTTGAGCACGTACTTGCCGCCGTCAGGCAGCTTGTACTTGGCAGGGATTTTTGCCGACAGCTCGGCCACGTTGTGGTCGAGAAACGGCACTCGAGCCTCGAGGCCCCAGGCCATGGTCATGTTGTCGACGCGTTTGACCGGGTCGTCGACCAGCATCACTGTGCTGTCGATGCGCAGAGCTTTGTCTACAGCGGCGTCGGCGCCGGGCTGGGCGAAATGCTGACGTACGAAATCGCCGGAGAAGTCGCCCTTGACCCACTGCTGCTGCACGGTGTCGGCGTACTCCTCGAAGCTGCGGTCACGGAAGGCTGTGAGATAAGCCTCAACCGGGTCCTCGACACCGTCCACCTGTGGATACCAGTGGTAACCGGCAAACAGCTCGTCTGCGCCCTGGCCGCTCTGCACCACCTTGCAGTGCTTGGAGACTTCACGCGAGAGCAAATAGAACGCGATGCAGTCATGGCTGACCATCGGTTCGCTCATGGCGCGGAAGGCGGCGGGTAGCTGTTCGAGAATTTCCTTTTCCTGAATGCGCAGCTGGTGATGACGCGTTCCGTAATGCTCCGCAATCAGGTCCGAATACTTGAATTCGTCGCCACGCTCGCCACCGGCATCCTGGAAGCCGATGGAGAAGGTCTGCAGGTTATCGCCAGCGCCGGCTTCGCGAAGCAGGCCTACCAGCAAACTGGAGTCGACACCGCCGGACAGCAGAACGCCCACATCGACCGCCGCGCGATGACGCAGGGCGACGGACTCACGCAAGGTGGTCAGGGTGCGCTCCTGCCAGTCTTCGAAGCTGTAGCCTTGTTCTTCTTCCGATGCGCCGAATTCCAGCGTCCACCAGCGGTGTTGGCTGCTCTTGCCGCTGGCGTCAATCCGCATGAAGGTGCCGGGTGGCAGCTTTTCGATTCCGGCGATCAAAGTATCCGGCGCTGGCACCACAGCATGGAAGCTCATGTAGTGATTCAGTGCCACCGGGTTCAGCACGCCAGCAATGTCTCCGCCCTTGAGCAACGCCGGAAGCGTCGAGGCAAAGCGCAAGCGCTCGCCCGTGCGTGACAGATAGAGCGGCTTGATACCGAGACGATCGCGCGCGATGAACAGTTCTTGCACGTCTCGCTGCCAGATGGCGAAAGCGAACATGCCGTTCAGTCGGGGCAACAGGGCTTCGCCCCAGGCATGAAAGCCTTTGAGCAAGACCTCGGTGTCGCCGCCGGAGAAGAAGCTGTAGCCCAATGCTTCCAGTTCGGCGCGCAATTCGGGGTAGTTGTAGATGGCGCCGTTGAACACCATGGACAGGCCGAGCGCCGAGTCGATCATCGGCTGGCCAGAGGCCTCGCACAGATCCATGATTTTCAGCCGTCGGTGACCCAGAGCGAGAGGGCCTTGGCTGTTGAAGCCGCAGGCGTCCGGGCCACGAGACGTCAGGGATTGGGTGATGCGTTCAACCGCGGCCAGGTCGGCCGGTTGATTATCGAAGCGAAGTTCGCCAGCTATGCCACACATAGGATCCTTACCGGTATTGCCGTTGGGGAGTGTGACTGACGCTCGAACCGCGAAGTTCAGGATTTCAGACGGGCGTGTACCGCTCTGGCTCGGTGGCTGAGGGGCTTGTTCAGGGGCGCCTCGGCTGGCCTGAGTCGCGCTCTGCTGCGTCAGTCAGGTTTTACAGGGAAACAAAAATAGTGCTTTCATGTCAAACCGTACTCAGCACGATTTACTTGTCTATGAGCAAACAAAACATTCGATCTGAAACTATTGAAGCGGCGGAGGGCAACCTTGAGTTGTCTCTGTTCCAGGCCTTGCGCCGGCTGCAGCAAGACGCCGAGATGCATGCCAAGCGACTGGCGCGTTTCGGTGGGCTGAGCCCGGTGCAGCTGATGATTCTGCAGGTGCTGGCCAGCGAGCGGCAGCTGACCGCCAGCGCTTTGAGCAAGCGCGTCAGCCTGACGCCAGCGACGCTGTCCGGGCAACTCGACCGCCTTGCTGAACGCGGACTGTTGTTGCGCCAACGGGATGATCAGGACCGCCGTCGTCAGTGGCTGTTATTGACTGACGAGGGGCGAGCACTGCAACAGCAGGCGCCTTCACTGTTACCGCCCGAGTTCGTTGCGCGATTTTCGGCCCTGCCGGAGTGGGAGCAGCACGGGATTACCGCGGCGCTACTGCGCGCCGCGTCGATATGCGGATCGGAAGACTAGCCGCCGCCGCGCTGATCGACCGACCCGCTACAGACGAAAACCTTCGACGATATGTTCGGCCAGGGTCTCGCTGACCTGAGACTGGTTGCGATCGTTGCGCAGCAGAACAATGCTGCACGAAGGCAGCTCCGGCATGCCCTCGGCTTCGCCCAGTACGCGCATATCCGCTGTCACCAGGCTCTGCAGCTGCGCGGTCACCGCAAGTCCCGCGTTGGTCACAGCCATCAGCGCCGAGAGGCTGGGGCTGGTATAGGCGACCCGGTAGGGTACTTCCAGGCTGTCCAGGGCGTTGCAGGCCCAGGCCCGGCAGAAGCAGTCGGTATTGAACATGGCCAGTGGCATTGGCCGTTGTTCATGGGTGTTGAAGCCAGGCGCTTCGGCCCAGACGAAACGCTCCCGGCGCAGCAGCTGACCGATCTCGGTGCCCGGCTCGCGGGTGACGATGGACAGATCCAGGTCGCGCCGCTGCAGTAACTGATAAGACGGTTCGCAATGCACCTCCACCTGTACCAGCGGATAGGCCTGTGCGAAGCGCGACAGGATGCCCGGCAGGAAGCGCATTACATAGTCGTCCGGGGTGCCGATGCGCACCGAGCCGACCATGTGCGGTTCGCGTAGGGTCGTCAGCACCTCGCCGTGCAGTTTGAGGATCCTCCGTGCGTAACCGAGCAGGATCTGGCCCTCTGCGGTGAGTTTGACCTGACGCCCATCGCGCTCGAATACCGACCGTTGCAGCACGTCCTCCTCCAGGCGCTTCATCTGCATGCTGATCGCCGACTGCGTGCGATTGACGGCTTCGGCCGCTCGGGTAAAGCCGCCGTGATCTGCAATCGCCACAAAGCTGCGCAGCAGCTCTGCATCGATACTGGGGTAATTGGCCATTCATCAATCTCCGAGATGTGCGCCATCAGAAACATTCGTTGGATTGATCATAAGCCCAGCAGGACACTGACGCCATCCACTCGGAGGTATCCCAGATGAAAAGCCATGCTGAGTTCGTTCAACCTTGCGTCAATAGCACAACAGCCCACTACTCGTTCAGCCAGTCACTGCGTGCGGTCTGGCAGCAGTTAAGCCGCTGGCACGCGTTGTATCGTCAGCGTCAGCAGCTCGCGGCATTGAGCGACGAGATGCTCAAGGATATCGGCTTGAGCCGGGCCGATATTGAAACGGAAACCACCCGTCCGTTTTGGGACGAGCCGTTTCGTCGATGCTAGTGCTAAGCCTGTTCGAGGCCGCCTGCCTGACGTTCGAGCGCTAGGCGATCGCGGTCAGTCAGTTGGTCCGGCGGATGAGTTTGCGCAACAGGAATCGATTGGGATGGCAGGCTTCGGCGATGGCCCGCGGCACCGGCAGGGGGTCGTCATTTATCCAGGCTGCGAGCAATTCCCCGGCCAGGGGCGCGGTAATCAGGCCGCGCGAGCCGTGGGCGGTGTTCACGTACAGCCCGTCAAGCCAGGGGCATGGCTTGTCGGGCACCTGGCGGGCATCCTTTGCCAGCACGGCATAGGTCTCGGCGAAACATTCCGGATCGGCCAGGGCGCCAACGATGGGTAGATAGTCGGGGCTGGTGCAGCGGAACGCGACACGTCCTTGCAGCTGGTCTGTGTCGCAGCTTTCGACGTCCAGGCGCTGATGCAGATCGCCGGAAATCTCCCTGAGCATGTCCAGGTTCGAATGATGTTCAGCAGCGCTCGGCGCGGGATCGGCCTCGGCAAAATTGAAACTTGCCCCCAGCGTATGCTGACCCTCACGTGGCGGGGCGACATATCCCTTGGCACACAACACGGTGCGCAATGTGGCGCTTTGTTCGTTCGCCGGCAGGGCGGTGATCTGCCCGCGAATCCGCTTGAGTGGCAGCCAGGCGCTTTGACTGAACCGCTTGGCATCGGCAGCGCCGGCCAGAATCACGACCGGCGCCTCGGCCAGCAGCTCATCGCCGGCCAGCGCCTGCCATTGCTCGCCGCTTCGACGCAGTTCGAGCGGGTGCTGATGGCGATGCAACTCGATGGACGGGTGCTTGATCAGCCAGCGACACAGCGCTGGCGGGTGCGCCCAGCCGGCATCCGGATAGAACAGCCCCCCATGGTCCAGCGCTACGCCCGCCAGCCGCTCGGCCTCTTCGCGCGGCACCGCATGCAGAAGACCGGGCGGGAAGGCGTCGGAAAGTGCCGCCTGGCGGACGCTTTCCTTATGATCGAAGGAGAGCTGCAGCACGCCGCAGGCATCCCAGTCCTGTCCGCGCTGCAGATTGTGCAATAGCCGACGGGTGTAGCCAAAGCCGCTGGCAACAAGCTGCGAGAGCGCGGTGCCGTGCGCTGAGAGCTTCAGATAGAGCACGCCCTGCGGGTTGCCAGAACCCTCCTGGGCAATATCGTCGTGCCGTTCCAGCAGTGCCACCTGCCATCCGCGCGCCGCCAGGCTGGCGGCGCTGGCGCAACCCGCGAGGCCTGCGCCAATCACCAGCGCTTTGCGCTGCGCCGGTTGATGCGAAGGGCGCGCGAACCAAGGGCTCTCCCGGGTTTCTGGCGGCGTGACAAGCTGGCCCTGCAGGTTTTCCCACTTATGGCCTAAGCCGGGAATCCGCTTGACCTCGAAGCCCGCTTCCTTGAGTGCTCGCCGTACGCTGCCGGCGCTGCTGAAGGTTGCCAGGGTGGCACCTGGAGCCGACAGCCGCGCCACCTGCTCGAACAGCTCGGGCTGCCACATGTCCGGGTTCTTTGGCGGTGCGAAGCCATCGAGAAACCAGGCATCTACCCGCGCATCCAGCTCTTTGAGCCTCTCGAGCGCATCGCCGACCAGTAGCGTCAGCGTCACCTGGCCAAAGCGAAACTGCTGGAACCCCGGGTTGATCGCCACATACTGATCCAGCAACTGCCGCGCCTGCTCATGCAGTTCCGGCCACAAAGCCAGGGCACGACACAGGTCGTCATGCGTGAGGGGGTGCTTTTCAACACTGACAAAGTGCAGAGCGCTATTGGCAGGCGCAGTGCCCTCGAACAGCGCCCAGGCGCAAAGGAAGCTGAGACCGGTGCCAAAGCCCGTTTCGCCAATCACCAGCCGCTCCCCAGCGCGAAGGGCAGCGAAACGCTCGGTCAGCCGATTGGGTTGCAGAAACACGTGGGTGGTTTCGGCCATGCCGGAGCCGCGGGAAAAGTACACGTCCCCATACTGCCGGGATTGCGGTTGGCCGTTCTCGTCCCAGTCGAGTTCGGCATGCTGAAAACCGGTGTGGAGCGGGGCGGACATCGACGTTTCCTGCGGTGAAAGACCGCGATTCTAACAGCCGCGCGAAACCTGCTGCGGGCGCGCTTTGTCGCATCGATAGGCGTGCAAGCTTGCGCGCCAGCGCAAGCAGGCGGATCTACATCAGTACTACAGTTGTCTCGGCCTGCTAGGGTTCATCACAGCATCCCTTTTTGGAGTACACGATGTTCGAGTCTGCGGAAATCGGCCATGCCATCGACAAGGACACTTACAACAAAGCAGTGCCTGTTTTGCGCGAAGCGCTGTTGCAGGCGCAGTACCGCCTCAGGGAGCAGGCACGGTTTCCCGTCCTGATCCTGATCAATGGCATTGAGGGCGCGGGAAAAGGCGAAACGATCAAGCTGCTCAGCGAGTGGATGGACCCACGGCTGATCCGTGTCGACAGCTTCGACGTGCCGACTGACGAAGAACTCTCGCATCCGCCTGCGTGGCGCTACTGGAGAAGACTCCCCCCCAAAGGCCAGACCGGAATTTTCTTCGGTAACTGGTACAGCAAGATGCTCCAAGATCGGGTTCATGGCCGCCTGAAGAAAGTCGATCTTGAGCTGGCCATCGACCGCGCTCAACGTTTCGAGCGGATGCTCTGTGCCGAGGGCATGCTGATCTTCAAGTTCTGGTTCCACTTGTCCAAGGACCGCATGCAGCAGCGGCTCGAGTCGCTAAAGGATGACCCACTGCACAGCTGGCGTATCAGCCCGCTGGATTGGCAGCAGTCGAAAACCTACGACCGGTTCGTCAAGCATGGTGAACTGATCCTGCGCCGCAGCAGCCGGGACTTTGCGCCCTGGTACGTCATCGAGGGCAGCGACGAACGCTACCGCAGCCTGACCGCCGGCCGGTTGCTGCTCGAAGGGCTCAATGCTGCGCTGGACGCGGCGGACCAACCGCTCTCGCAGCCGCACACGGCGACGGTCGAGCTGAAGCTCGATCAGGCGAGCCTGCTTGACAGTCTCGACATGCAGCAATCGCTCAGTAAGGACCACTACAAGGAGCAACTGGGGCAGGAGCAGGCGAGGCTAAGTCAGCTGCTGCGCGACCCCCGACTGCGCAAGCGGGGGGTGCTGGCGCTGTTCGAGGGCCATGATGCGGCAGGCAAGGGCAGCGCCATTCGCCGGGTTACCGGTGCGCTGGATCCTCGGCTGTATCGCACCATACAGATCGCCGCGCCCAGCGAGGACGAACTGGCGCAACCCTGGCTGTGGCGCTTCTGGCGCAATGTACCGGCGCGCGGGCAGTTCACGATTTTCGATCGTTCCTGGTACGGCCGGGTGCTGGTGGAGCGGGTCGAGGGCTTCTGCTCGCCGGATGAATGGCTGCGGGCCTACACCGAAATCAATGAGTTCGAGGAACAGTTGGTCGATGCCGGCGTGGTGGTGGTCAAGTTCTGGCTGTCGATCGACAAACAGACGCAGCTGGAGCGATTCAAGGAACGCGAAGATACCCCGCATAAGCGCTTCAAGATCACCGAGGAAGATTGGCGAAATCGTGAAAAATGGGACAGCTACAGTAATGCGGTAGCGGACATGGTCGACCGCACCAGTACCGAAATAGCGCCCTGGACACTGGTGGAGGCCAATGACAAGCGCTTCGCTCGGGTCAAGGTGTTACGAACGCTCAACGATGCGCTGGACGCTGCGATCAGCTGAGGTTGCAAAGGGAGGGGAGACAATGGCCGGCCATATCCCTGCTGAATGGTCGTCGCCTTTGGCAATGGGCCGGAACTATGCTCGACCCATCGTCAACAGGCCGGTCGCCCCCGTCGCGGCCGCCCAAACCATTCGAGGTATGCCATGCGTGAAGTAGTGATCGTCGACAGCGTCCGGACCGGCCTGGCCAAGTCCTTCCGCGGCAAGTTCAACATGACCCGCCCCGATGACATGGCGGCCCATTGCGTCAATGCGCTGCTGTCGCGCAACGACCTGGATCCCAAGCTGGTCGAGGACTGCATCGTCGGTGCCGGTTCCAACGAAGGCGCTCAGGGCTACAATATCGGCCGTAACGTGGCGGTTCTCTCGAACCTGGGCATTCAGTGCGCGGGTATGACGCTCAATCGCTTCTGTTCGTCTGGCCTGCAATCGATCGCCATCGCGGCCAACCAGATCGCTTCAGGCTGCAGCGACATCATTGTTGCTGGCGGCGTCGAGTCGATCACCATGACGGCCAAGAGCCGCAACAGTGACAACCTCTTCAATCCGATCCTGCAGGAGCGCGTCCCGGGGCTGTATCACAGCATGGGCCAGACCGCTGAGATGGTTGCGCGTCGCTACAACGTGACCCGCGAGCAGCAGGATCAATACTCGCTACAAAGCCAGCAGCGCACGGCGCGGGCCCAGGCCGAAGGTCTGTTCCAAGACGAAATCGTACCGATGAACGTCCGCTACTTCACCGAAGACAAGGCCACTGGCGAGCGCACCGAACATGAAGGCGTGGTTGATCGCGACGACTGCAACCGTCCCGATACGACGCTGGAGAACCTCTCGTCGCTCAAGCCCGTGTTCGCGGATGACGGCTCCGTCACCGCTGGTAACGCGTCGCAGTTGTCCGACGGTGCCTCGATGACGCTGGTGATGAGCCTGGACAAGGCATTGGAGCTGGGTCTGAAGCCGCGTGCCTATTTCCGTGGTTTCACCGTCGCGGGTTGCGAGCCGGATGAAATGGGCATCGGCCCGGTGTTCTCGGTTCCGCGTCTGCTTCAGGCGCGCGGCCTGCAGGTCAGTGACATTGATCTCTGGGAGCTTAACGAAGCCTTCGCTTCTCAGTGCCTCTATTGCCGCGACACACTCGGCATCGACAACGAGAAGTTCAACGTGAACGGCGGCTCGATCTCCATCGGTCACCCGTTTGGCATGACTGGCTCACGGACTGCGGGCCATCTCATTCGTGAGCTGCAGCGCCGCAATCAGCGTTACGGCGTGGTGACCATGTGTGTGGGCGGCGGCATGGGCGCATCGGGGCTATTTGAAGCCGTGCGCTGAGGCAGTCAGATCAAACCCGCGCCTGGCGCGGGTTTTTTATTGCCACAGTCTGGCCATTGGGGCCTGTAGGATGGGCGGGTTTCAGCCCACCGCCCCTCGGCTAGGTCGCTGCCTCAGCTCAGCTGCGACTGGATTCGAGCATGGTTTCCGGTCGGACCCACTGATCGAACTCCTCGTCGGTCAAATAGCCAAGCGCCAGCGCCGCCTCGCGCAAGGTAGTGCCTTCGGCGTAGGCTTTCTTGGCGATTTCGGCTGCCTTGTCATAACCGATGTGCGGGTTCAGCGCGGTCACCAGCATCAGCCCTCGCTCCAGATGCTCGGTCATACGCCCGGCATCCGGCTCCAGGCCGACTATGCAGTGAGTGTTGAAGTTACGGCAACCGTCAGCCAACAGCCGGATCGACTCGAGCATGTTGTGCACGATCACCGGCTTGAACACATTGAGCTGAAGATGGCCCTGGCTCGCGGCGAAACCAACGGTAACGTCGTTGCCCATGACCTGGCAGGCAAGCATGGACAGCGCCTCGCACTGAGTTGGATTGACCTTGCCCGGCATGATCGAACTGCCCGGCTCGTTGGCAGGTAAACGCACCTCAGCGAAACCACCACGCGGGCCGGAACCCAGCAGACGCAGGTCGTTGGCGATCTTCATCAGTGCGGTCGCCAGCGTCTTCAGTGAGCCGGAGAGGGCAACCAGAGGTTCATGGCCGGACAGGGCCGCAAACTTGTTAGGTGCCGAAACGAACGGCAGGCCGGACAGCGCGGCCAGCTCGGCAGCAATAGCTTCGGCGAAGCCGTGCGGGGCGTTAAGCCCAGTGCCGACCGCAGTGCCGCCCTGAGCCAGTTCGTAGACCGCCGGCTGGGCGTGTCGAATCGCGTGTTCAGCAATATCGAGCTGGGCGACGAATGCCGACAGTTCCTGGCCGAAGGTCACCGGGGTTGCATCCATCATGTGGGTGCGCCCGGTCTTCACCAGCTGCCCGTGACGTGCCGCCTGCTCGGCGATGCCACCTGAGAGTTCGGCGATAGCGGGCAGGAGATCATCGTGGATCGCCCGCGCAATGGCGATATGCATGGCGGTAGGGAAGCAGTCATTGGAACTCTGTGCACGGTTGACGTGGTCGTTGGGGTGCACCGGGCTCTTGCCGCCGCGCGCACCACCGGCCAGCTCATTGGCGCGTCCGGCGATGACCTCGTTGACGTTCATGTTGCTCTGGGTGCCGCTGCCGGTTTGCCAGACCACCAGAGGAAACTGATCGTCGTGTTGGCCATGAAGAATCTCGTCCGCGGCCTGTTCGATCAGGCGGGCGATGTCCGGCGGTAAGTCGCCTATGCGGTCGTTTACTCGAGCGGCAGCTTTCTTGATCAGCGCCAGCGCATGGCAGATGGCGAGCGGCATGCGCTGCTCACCGATCGCGAAATTGGTCAGGGAACGTTGTGTCTGAGCGCCCCAATAGGCCTGCTCAGGTACTTCCACAGGTCCCAGACTGTCGGTTTCGGTGCGTGTCATGCCGTACTCCATTAATGAGGTATCCCTGTTAGGTCGCTGGCAGCGAGCACAGGTTCAATCTGGCCAGTAGTGCCTTGAGCGACGGGAACTCAGCGCGCAGAATGTGTCCATTGAGGCTCACCTAACGATCGCCAAGGATCATCTCATGCACATGCTTCGTACATTCGGCCTTTGTAGCGCTCTGTCGATCGCGCTGCTCAGTGGTCAGGCCAGCGCGGACAGCGCCAGCCACGCATCTCAAGCCGAGCGTTTTCTGGAACTGGTCAATGCCGATCGGCTGTCGGTGCCGGTCTACGGCCAGGTGCAGCAGATGTTCGCCCAACGCTTTGAACAGACTCGGGCACCGGAAAGCAAACGCGCGCTTCTCGAGCAATACCAGTCCAAGGCGGATGCCGCACTGGACAAGGCGATCGGCTGGGAAAAAGTCAAACCCGATCTGATCAAGCTCTATACCGACACCTTCACCGAGCAGGAACTGACCCAGTTGAACGACTTCTACGAGTCGGCGCTGGGCAAGAAAATGCTGACCAAATTGCCGGAGCTGAATGCACGCTCGGCGCAGGTCACCCAGGCCAAGTTGGAAAGCGCCGTGCCTCAGGTGAACAAACTGCTGGCAGAAATGACGGCCGAACTCGATACCCAGAAAAAACCCTGACGGAGCACGCCCGGCATGCCCAAGATCGACCTTATCCAAGACGCGCTGCAAAGCGCACTGCAACCTCAGCATCTGCAGGTGCTGGATGAAAGCCACATGCATAGTCGTGGTCAGGAAACCCATTACAAGGCGGTGATCGTCAGCGAACAGTTTGCTGGTCTGAATGCGGTCAAGCGCCACCAGCGCGCCTACGCTGCTATGGGCGATCTGATGCCGCAGATTCACGCCCTGGCCCTGCACACCTATACTCCGCAAGAGTGGGCCGAGCAGGGCGTCGCACCAGCGTCCCCGGTCTGTGCCGGAGGACACAAATAACAAGCTGCCCGGCGGCTTTAGGCCTGATCAAGATTTGTTGCTAGAATGCGCGCCGCGCCGGCTCACGCCGGCGTTGTCGTTTTCGCATTCCCGGTCCGCCCTTGGACAGGCCATTGAAAAACGCAGGCGAGGCAGGCAAAACGGCACGAGGAAGCGGAGTTTACGCTTGTAAATGAGCATTCCGAGGGTCGTTTAAACGCAGTATTGCCAACGCAGGTAGTTTTTCAACGGCCTGTTGGGTGACCACTGGAGGAATTATCCCGCATGACCCAGAAGATCGTCGTCGCGGCGCTGTACAAGTTCGTCTCCCTGCCGGACTACATCGCGTTGCGTGAACCCTTGCTCGAAACCCTTGAGGCCAATGGCATCAAAGGCACGCTGTTGCTGGCTGAAGAAGGTATCAACGGCACCGTGTCCGGCACCCGCGAAGGGATCGATGCCTTGCTCGCCTGGTTTGGCACCGATGCGCGCCTGGCCGATATCGATCACAAGGAATCCTACTGTGACGAGCAGCCGTTCTACCGCACCAAGGTCAAGCTGAAGAAGGAAATCGTCACCCTCGGTGTGGAGGGCGTTGATCCCAACCAGCGCGTCGGCACCTATGTCGATCCGAAGGACTGGAACGCGCTCATCGAAGATCCGGAAGTGCTGCTGATCGATACCCGCAACGACTACGAAGTGTCCATCGGTACGTTCGAAGGCGCAATCGACCCGCAGACGAAATCTTTCCGCGAGTTTCCGGACTACATCAAGGCTCACTACGATCCGGCCAAGCACAAGAAGGTCGCGATGTTCTGCACCGGCGGTATCCGCTGCGAAAAGGCGTCCAGCTACATGCTCGGTGAGGGTTTCGAAGAGGTCTATCACCTCAAGGGCGGCATCCTCAAATACCTCGAAGAAGTACCGCAGGAAGAAACCCGTTGGCGCGGCGACTGCTTCGTCTTCGACAACCGCGTCACCGTCCGCCATGACCTCACCGAGGGCGACTTCGACCAGTGCCACGCCTGCCGCACACCGATTTCGGTGGAGGACCGCCAATCCGAGCACTACGCTTCAGGCACCAGCTGCCCGCACTGCTGGGATAATCTCAGCGAAAAGACGCGCCACAGTGCGCGTGAGCGGCAAAAGCAGATCGAACTGGCGCTCAAGCGCAACCAGCCACACCCCATCGGCTACAACTATCGCAAGGCGGGTGTTTAACCGTACAGTCATGAGGCGCGCTAGACGCGCTTCAACCTGATAGAACCGGAGCGCCCATGAGCAGCCGACTGATCTACGTGATGGACCCGATGTGCTCATGGTGCTGGGGCTTCGCGCCGGTCGTGCAGGCGCTGATCGAGCAGGCGCAGGCTCGTGGGGTAGGTGCGGATCTCGTCGTCGGAGGATTGCGCCAGGAGCGTACCGCAATGGACCAGGCGGCCCGCGACCGTACGGCGTCCTACTGGCATGCGGTACACGAGGCGAGCGGTCAGCCCTTCAACTTCGAGGCGGGTCTTCCAGAAGGGCTGGTCTATGACACGGAGCCCGCTTGCCGGACACTGGTTGCTGCGCGCAGTCTTGATCCTCAGGTAGCTTGGCGTCTTGCCGGGCTGATTCAGCGCGCGTTCTATGTCGAAGGGCGCAACGTCACGCTGCCGCCGGAACTTGTCGAGCTGGCCGAGACCGCTGGAATTCCGCGCATCGAGTTCGCCGATCGCTTCGATTCTCAGGCCGCCCGCGATGCCACCGTCGCTGATTTCGAATGGTCGCGCAATCTCGGCATTGCCGGTTTCCCCACTTTGCTGGCTGAGCACGAAGGTCAGCTGGCGCTGGTGACGAACGGGTACCAACCGCTCGAGGCGCTGGCACCACTGCTGACACGCTGGCTGGATCACAACATAAATGCCTGATCAGCTCAGCTGGGCCGAAATCCGCCGCCTCGCGCTGCACCATCGTAAAGCCTTGGTGCTGGCCAACCTTGTCGCGGTGTTGGCGACGCTGTGTAGCGTGCCGATCCCCTTGCTGCTGCCGTTGCTGGTTGATGAGGTGCTGCTGAAGCAGGGCGACGCAGCACTCGAAATAATGAACAACTTTCTTCCGCCAGAGTGGCAGACGGCGCTCGGCTATATCGGCCTGATGCTCTGCGTGACGCTGCTGCTGCGCGCATCAGCGCTGGCTTTCAACGTGCTGCAGGCCCGGCTGTTCGCTCGGCTGTCGAAGGATCTGGTCTATCGCATCCGAGTGCGCTTGATCGAAAGACTCAAGCGAATCGCCCTCAGCGAGTACGAAAGCCTGGGTGGCGGAACCGTTGCTGCCCACTTGGTCACCGATCTCGAGACCATCGACAAGTTTATTGGCGAGACGCTCAGCCGCTTGCTGGTTGCCGTGCTTTCCATTGCCGGCACGGCGGCGATCCTGCTTTGGATGCATTGGCAGCTGGCGCTGTTGATCCTCCTGTTCAATCCGCTGGTGATCTACGCCACAGTGCAGCTGGGCAAGCGCGTCAAGCACCTGAAGAAGCTGGAGAACGACAGCACCTCATTGTTTACCCAGGCGCTTACTGAAACCCTGGATGCGATCCAGGAAGTCCGCGCCGGCAATCGCCAGGGGTTCTTCCTCGGGCGCCTCGGTCTGCGGGCTCGCGAAGTCAGGGACTATGCAGTCGCTTCGCAGTGGAAGACGGACGCCTCCAACCGCGCCAGCGGTCTGCTGTTTCAGTTCGGTATCGACATCTTCCGCGCCGCGGCCATGCTCACGGTGCTGTTCTCCGACCTGTCCATCGGGCAGATGCTCGCGGTGTTCAGCTACCTGTGGTTCATGATTGGTCCGGTCGAACAGCTGCTTAATCTGCAATACGCCTTCTATGCGGCAGGCGGTGCGCTGAGCCGTATCAATCAACTGCTGGCGCGTGCCGATGAACCGCAGTATGCCGGCGGTCAGGATCCGTTCGTTGGCCGCGAAACGGTCGACATCGAGGTGCAGGGGCTGCGTTTCTCCTACCAGGATGAGCCGGTGCTGGAAGGGTTGGATCTGACCATTTCAGCAGGGGAGAAGGTGGCCATTGTCGGCGCCAGCGGCGGCGGCAAGAGCACGTTGGTGCAGTTACTGCTGGGCCTCTATCAGCCGCAGGCGGGGCATATCCGGTTCGCTGGGGTCGAGGTGCAGGACATCGGCCTGGCCACGGTTCGCGACAACGTCGCAGTAGTGCTGCAGCATCCGGCCCTGTTCAACGACACGGTGCGCGCGAACCTGCTGATGGGCCGTGAACGGGATGATCAGGCGTGCTGGCGGGCGCTGGAAATCGCTCAGCTGGCTGATACGATTCGCCAATTGCCAGCCGGGCTGGACAGCATTGTCGGTCGTTCGGGCGTGCGTCTTTCCGGGGGCCAGCGACAACGACTGGCCGTGGCGCGCATGGTGCTGGCCGAGCCCAAGGTGGTCATTCTTGATGAGGCGACATCGGCCCTGGATGCAGCCACCGAATATGCCTTGCATCAGGGGCTCAACCGCTTCCTGCAAGGTCGCACGACGCTGATCATCGCTCACCGTTTATCGGCGGTGAAGCAGGCTGATCGGGTGCTCGTTTTCGATGGCGGTCGCATCGCAGAGCAGGGCGATCACCAGCAGCTGATCGCCGATGGAGGGCTCTACGCCAAGCTTTACGGGCATCTCCAGCAGCATTGAAGCTGTGCTTGCGTAGCGGGTCGGTGCCTTCCGTCCACTGCTGCTCTCTCGGGTTGGCCTGGTGCCATTAATGCCCGATTAAAATGATCAGAATTTGCGTTCAACTTTAGTCGCAGCCTGCCGACTTCATGGCTGTGCCTATCTCATCTATCCAGGAAGTTAAGATGCAGTCCGTCGATTTATTCGCCAACCTTTCCGTAGGCAAGAAGCTGCTGTGCGGCTTTGCCATGGTCCTGTTGCTGACGCTGGGTGTCGCCGGAACCGGCTTCTATGCTGTGGATTCGATTCTGACCCGTTCGTATCAGATGAATCAGCTGTTACGGATCAACGCCGCCATCCTTGAGGCGCGCGGCCTGGAGCGTGATTTTGCGCTGACCCGGAGTGACGAATCCGCTGCTGCCTTGCGCAGCACCCTGGCCAAGCTCAATCAGGAACTGGACGAGCTTGCCGGAAGCGTGCCCGAAGAAGACCAGCAGACGCTGCAGCAGATTCGCAGCAATGCTGCCGAGTATGCAGACAAGTTCACCCAATACGGTCAGTTGATTGACAAGGGCATAGCCCTTCGAGAGCGCATGGCTGATGCGGCGCAGAAAAGCCGTGAGGAATTTGAGTACATCGAGCTGGATATGTACGACGCAGTGCGTGTGTTGCGCCTTGAAGGCGACCGTCTGAAAGGCAGTGACCCACTGACCATCGCCGAAGCGGCTTCCGGCCTGACCAAACGCATCCTTGATCTGCGTACATTCGAAAGCCTGTTCATTGGCAGTAGCGCTCAAGCCGCGGTGGACAGCTGGAACGAGTCCTATCAGGACGTGACGACCATCGGCAGCAGTCTCAAAACCTGGCTGAATGACGAACAGAAAGCCACCATGGACGGCGCGCTCGCCGCGCTGGCGTCATACCAGCAGGCATTCGGTGAATTCCGTAGCAACCGGGCTGAGCGTGTAGCGCTGGAGCAGGCGATGGTAGCCCAGGCTCAGCGCATCCTGGACACAGCCGACAAGGCGTTGGCTGGGGCCACCGATGCGATGCAGGACCAGCGCCGCAGTGCCTATATGCTGCTCGGAGTTATCAGCGTTCTGGCTGTGGTGATCGGCTTGATGGCCGCCACGGCAATCTCTCGCATGATCGTCGTGCCGCTGCGCTATACCGTGCAGCTGGCTCAGCGGGTGGCCGAAGGCGATCTGACCCAGTCGCAGAAGGTGACCCGTCGCGACGAACTTGGCCAGCTGCAAAAAGCAATGTCCGACATGACTGAGAGCCTGCGCACCTTGATCGGCCGCATCGGCGGTGGCGTCGGTCAGATTGCTACCGCCGCGGAGCAGTTGTCCGCGGTGACGGCGCAGACAAGTGCTGGCGTGCAGAAGCAGCGGGTCGAGACTGAACAGGTTGCTACCGCCATGCACGAGATGGCAGCGACCGTTCAGGAAGTCGCGCAGAATGCGGAGCAGGCATCGCATGCAGCCCGCGAGGCCGACCAGCAGGCGCGCCAGGGCGATCGGGTCGTGCAGGAGGCTATCGGTCAGATCGGCAGCTTGTCTGGCGAGGTCGAACATTCCGCTCATGCCATCGAAGAGCTGAATACCGAAAGCGGTCGTATCGGCACCGTGTTGGAAGTGATTCGCGCGGTGGCTGAACAAACCAACCTGCTCGCACTCAACGCGGCGATCGAAGCCGCTCGCGCCGGTGAACAGGGGCGCGGTTTCGCTGTTGTGGCTGACGAAGTCCGCGCCCTGGCTCGCCGCACGCACGACTCCACCGAGGAAATCGAAGGCCTGATCGCTAATCTTCAGCGCGTGGCGCATAAGGCTGTCGAGCAAATGGAGACCAGCCGAAACCTGACCCAGCGCACCGTCGATTTGGCGAACGAAGCGGGCAGCGCGCTCGGTCGCATTACTGAATCGGTTTCAACCATCGAGCAGATGAACCAGCAGATCGCCGCTGCAGCTGAGCAGCAGAGCGCTGTGGCGGAAAACATTTCCGAGAGCGTGACCCGTGTGCGCGACATTGGCGAGCAAAGCGCCAGCGGCAGCGAGCAGACCGCCGCAGCGAGTGCTGAGCTGGCGCGTCTGGGCGTTGAGCTGCAGGGGCTGGTGGCGCGTTTTCGTACCTGAGGCTTGCACAAGTGAAATAAAAACGCCCCGGTCGGCTGGCCGGTCTGCTGGGGCTTTTTATTGCGGTTTGAAAAGTACCGAACTCCGCTCACGGCTCTTTCAGGCGAGCTGGCCAGCAGACGGGCGTCGCGGTCAGTCGGGCCGGTTAAGGTCTGCTGCCCACTCTGCCAGCGGCAGGCCCGGCTGTTGCTGCCAGATGCGCAGCCAGATCTGCTTGAGCCGGTCCAGATCGCCGCGTTCGGCGGGCAGTCGCTCGACGTAGGGAATCAGCCCCCAGCCCGTTCCGTTTCGCTCGGCGAGAGCAAAGCGGAAGGGATGAAAACCAGTCATGCCGAGACGCAAATCTGTCACCAGCAGGTGGCCTCCCACCTCATCGTAACGGAGCACGTCGCCGGTAAACCATTGCAAGCGAGCATGCTGCGGCGATTCGCGAAGAGCTGTGGCGAGCCGCTCGCCGCGAGGAATACTCACCAGTTCAGGTGGTTCTTCATCGAACCAGCTCACCAGCGCTTCGTAGTATTGATCGCCTTCAATGACAATGACTCGCCACAACAGGCTGTTAAACGGTGTCGGCGTACTGAACAGCTGGCTGGCCTGTATACCCTGTGCGTTCATTGCCGCTTCCACGCGCTGCTCGGCCATCTGCTTGCCAGTGAGCGTAAAGCCCAAGTAGAGCGACGACAGCAGCAGTGCGCTCGCAGCCCAGCGGGGGCTGCGGCCCTTCACACCGACGATCATGCCAACCAGCACGGCCAGCAGCAGCGGGAGGCTGTACAGAGGATCGATGATGAACACGCTGGACCATGCCACCGGCGGCGTGGTCAGCGGCCAGAATAGCTGGGTGCCGTAACTGGTGAAGGCGTCCAGCAACACATGCGTCACCAGCACCAGCCAGATCGTGAGAAACAGACGCATGCCGCTGTAAGCTGGATCAGGTCGTATGCGTCGCGCCAGCCAGGCCAACATCACGGCCAGCGTACTGAGAACGAAGAGCGAGTGGCTAAAGCCTCGGTGGTAAGTCATGTCGGCGATGGCATCACCATAATCGATGACTACATCCAGGTCGGGCAGGGTGCCGAGCACGGCCCCATAGAGCAGGGCCTTGCGGCCTTGCCAACGGCCAAGCAGCGACGCCTGAACCGTGGCGCCGAGAAGGGCTTGAGTTATCGAGTCCATGCGCGATTCCATCTGTTTCGAGTGCACCACGGTAGCCGAACCGGCTGAGCCGTAGCGGCTCCAAATCATATAAAAACATGTCCGCAACGCGCGGGTTGTGGACAATGACCCTTCCATTCCAATTGTTGAAGGACCGATGCTCGACATATCCAGCAATGTCCAACTAGCCGATAGCGAGATCGAGCTGACCGCCATTCGAGCCCAAGGTGCCGGTGGGCAGAACGTGAATAAGGTATCCAGTGCGCTGCACTTGCGCTTCGATATCAACGCGTCCTCATTGCCACCCTTCTACAAGGAGCGCCTGCTGGCGCTGCGTGACAGTCGCATCACCAGTGACGGTGTAATTGTGATCAAGGCGCAGCAGTACCGGACCCAGGAGCAGAATCGCGCCGACGCGTTGGAGCGTCTGGCCGAGATCATCCGTAGCGTGACGAAAGTGGAAAAAGCACGACGCCCGACACGCCCGACGTTGGGCTCCAAGAAGCGGCGCCTGGAAGGCAAGACCAAGCGCGGTGCGATCAAGGCCGGGCGTGGCAAAGTTGATTTCTAAGGACTGCCAGCGGCATTGCACCGCAGGCAGGGACCCCATCCGTCTGGTTGTGGTTGGCTCCACAACCTCTAGCTGTGGTTCGTTTAGCGCTGAACCGACGCGGCGAAACCCAGGTTTTGGCAAGCATTACCACTAAGAATGCGTGCCGGTACGCGGTTCGACGGTTTCTTCCATGTCACGTGGCTGCTGACCTTCGTCCAGGATGTCCGCCTCGGCAACCTCGCCCTCCGGTGTATCCGGCATTAGCTCGAGTACGGTATGGCTGGTGCGTAGCATCGGCGTGAAGTGGCCGTGCGGCTCGGTCACCAGATCGACCACGCGACGCGAGCGGAAATAGGAATACAGGGCCAGAAACGCCAGGGTGACCGCAAAGAATACAGGCAGTGCCTTGGGTCCGAAAAAGCTCATCAGGCCGCCTGCCATCACCGGGCCAAAGGCCGCGCCGAAACCGTTTGCCAGCAACAGGCCGCTGGAACCGGACAGAATCTCGTCGGGGTGCAACTGGTCGACCATCTGCGCGACGGCGATCGAGTAGATGGAGAAGGCCAAACCACCCCAGAGAAACATCATTCCCAGCAGCAGCGGCCCGGAGGTCAATGGAGTGATCAGCCCGCCGATCACCGCGGCAATCGCGACGACCCAGAGCAGAACCAGGCGGCGATCATGCTTATCGGAGAACAGCCCGATGGGCCACTGCAGAACGGCGCCTCCGAGAATGGTGATACTCATCAGCAGGCCGACGCCCGAGGCGTCGAAGCCGGTTTGCGAGGCATAGACCGGCGCGAGGCCCCAGAACCCCCCCAAGGTCAGGCCGGAAATCCCGGCAGCCATCAAGGGTAGCGGGGCGATTCGCGCCAGCTGCAAGAGGTCGGTGGCCGGCATGTCGGGCTGCGCGGGCTGTGCTTGCCGTGTCAGGGTAATCGGCATCAGGGCGGCGCAGATCAGAATTGCGGCCAGCGCGAACAACGTAAAATTCATCGGGCTGTCGAGGCTCAGCAGTTGCTGAGCCGCGGCCAGCGAGCCGAGGTTGACGGCCATGTACAGCGCGAACACCTGGCCGCGCTTGTCGCCGCTGACCTGCGCATTGAGCCAGCTTTCGATCACCATATAGAGCGTGACGAGGGCGACGCCGTACATCACGCGCAGGACCAACCACACCCATGGATTGACGATCAGCACGTGCAGCAGCACGGCGATCGAGGCGAGTGCAGCGTAGAAAGCGAAGGTGCGGATGTGGCCGATGCGCCGGATAAGCGAAGGCGCCAGCCAAGTACCGACGAGAAAACCGGCAAAGTAGCCTGACATCAGCAGGCCGATCAGCCCGGTGGAGTAGCCTTCTTCGATACCGCGCAGCGTCAGCAGCGTGTTCAGCAAACCGTGGCCGAGCAGGAGAAATGCAACTCCGCCCAGCAGCGAGCTGATGGGGGCTAGTAACGACGTCATAACAAAACAACCTTGAGCAAATTTATCCGTGAAGGCAGGCCGCGATGTCTTGAGCGGCGTGCCGTTATATCCATAAGTGACTGAAACACTTGAGTATCTAATTGTCTGCGCGTTGGTATATGCAGCTTGGGCAGCATCTTAAGCCTAGGATTCAAAACGAAGCGGATTTTCTTGAAACGCTGGTGTCGCCTGTTCGTCCAGTCTGAAATCTGTACACCTAAGCGCTACTGAGTGACGCTCTGGTCAGCTAAGCAAAAACGCTGAGCTACAAGCTTGGCCCAAAGTTTCGGTTTTGTCCCGGCATCAACGCGGCGATCATGCCCGCCTACGCCGGGTAGGAATCCCTCTTACGAACTGGAATGCTGCGCTCGCGAACTGCTTAGGGTTTGCCCTGTACCCACAACGCCCGCCACATGGTGCGGCTGTGCCGGCGTACAGCTGAGTCGGGACGATGCCGATACCGCCCCCAGCCTCAATCAACAGGCACAGCGCTTCGAAGCGTGAAAGCTGAATGCGCAGCAATAGCCGCCGCCCCGGCAAGACCGAAAACCACTGCAGCGGCGCGGCTAGCGGAGCGAGACACGCGGCTGTAAGAAGTTTTAGGGTAGAAGATACAAATCCGAACTTGGCTCCCGAATCGCCAACCAGCCTAACCAATACGGGTCGGCCTCGCTGAACGCAGCTGGGAAGGGTGGCACCAGAAGTGCGCTAACCCTTCGGCTCTTGCGGAACCCTGGTCTTACGGGATGCCGATCGGCCCTGGGTGGACGTTCAGTGCCGTGGGCTCTCTTCCGGCATGCTCATCAGCTGTCTTTCCATATTCCAGTCAAACGGCTCGTCGTTCTGCTCCGCTTCATAGCGACGTTCTTCCAGCCGCTGGAAGATTTCGATCTCTTCGTCTGGCATAAAGTGCAGGCAATCGCCGCCGAAGTACCACAGCAGATCACGCGGAACCAGATGAGCAATCTGCGGGTACCGGTGGAAGACTTGGCAGATCATGTCCTGACCCATATGCCGTTCTTCCGGCACGTTCTGGAGGTTCATGATCAGCTCGTCGAACCGCTCGAGAAACAGCGCATGGCTTTCTTCCGATACCTGTTCGGTTTCACCCATGGCAAGCAAGATGCCACGCAGATGGGCCAGAAGCGCCAGGTTGTGATCGTGATAAGGGTTGGCCATGGTTCACCTGAGTTGATTGGGCGCGCGATTATAAAGGCGCGCGGATTGATTGGGGCGTGTCTAGTTGACTCGAGTCGTAGGACTGGGTTCGGTACGTGGGTCGGATTGCTGCTGCGAGACGTACCGGGTGGAGGGAAGGGGCTGGCATGGCCATCCACCGAGTCAGTGCTTCCTGATGGTCGACAGACGTCTGCGTCACCGGCCACCAAGCGCCGCGCAATGTGCGCGACGCTGGTTGAGACCGTGGTTGCTAGAGAGGGATACCAGCGTTCGCTAACGAATCTTGCCCTCAGTTAGTTCCAACGGCTCTTTCGCGAAATCATCGACGCTGATGACCTTGCGGCGCGCCGCTTCCGCTGCGGTCAGCTGCTCTGCCTCGGCGGCATCGAGCACGCCTGCTGCAAGGGCCGCGCTGATCGGGTCCTCGCCGGCCGCAGGTTGGAAATCGCCGGCCTTGAGCGCCTTATGAAGCTTCTTTTGTAGCGGTTGCGATGCCGCCAGGGTGTCGAACGCGTCTCGCAGCGCACCCAAGGCTTCGTCGCGCCCATTTGGCCGATAGACGCCCTCGAGAATCTGCTCCAAGGCCGGGTCACCTTCCGGGCGACCGAGGATAGCTGCTACTTCGGCATCCAGCGCATCGGATGGCCCCTTGTGGCGGGCACCAAACGGAAAGACCAGAACTTTCAACACGCCGCCGAGCAAGCGGTTGGGGAAGTTCGCCAGCGTGTCGGCCAGGGCTTGCTCCGCTTTGCAGAGGCAGTCTTCCATCGCCCAGCGCAGTAGCGGTGCTTGCTCGGTTGGGTGGCCGAGGTCGTGATAGTGCTTGAGCGCAGCGGATGCCAGATACAGATGGCTGAGCACATCGCCCAGCCGCGCGGAAAGGCGTTCACGACGCTTGAGCTCGCCGCCGAGCAACATCATGGACAGGTCGGCGAGCATGGCGAACGCGGCGGCGATCCGATCCAGTGCGCGGAAGTAGGGGCGGGTCAGGTCGTTGCCTGGTGCCTTGCCGAACAGGCCGAACGTCAGCCCGAGCACCAGGGTGCTGGCGGTGTTGCTGACGGCGAAACCGATGTGCTGCATCAGCAACCCATCGAACTTCTTGATCGCAGCATCACGGTCAGGCTCGTGGACCAGCTCCATTTCGCGCAGTACGAACGGATGGCAGCGGATTGCGCCTTGGCCAAAGATCATCAGGTTCCGCGAGAGGATATTCGCCCCTTCAACCGTAATCGAAATGGGTGCAGACAACCACATGCGGCCGAGGTAGTTACTAGGACCCATGATGATGCCCTTGCCGCCGTGGATGTCCATTGCATCGGTGATGCACTCGCGGCCGCGCTCGGTCAGGTGATACTTGAGAATCGCCGACAGCACAGAGGGCTTTTCTCCTAGGTCGACTGCGTTGGCCGTCAGGATTCGTGCACTGTCCATCAACCAGGCATTGCCGCCGATGCGCGCAAGCGGTTCCTGAATACCTTCAAACGCTGCCAGCGGCACGTTGAACTGCTCGCGGATTTGCGCATAGCGGCCGCTGACATAGCTGCAGGTCTTGGCCGCGCTGGCGCCTGTCGCTGGCAATGAAATCGAACGTCCGACTGACAGGCAGTTCATCAGCATCATCCAGCCTTTGCCGATCATGTCTCGTCCGCCGATGATGGCTTCGAGCGGCACGAACACATCCTTGCCCCAGTTCGGACCATTCATGAACGCAGCGCCAAGGGGCAGGTGACGGCGACCGATCTCGACACCAGCAGTATCGGTTGGAATCAGCGCGAGACTGATGCCCAGCTCCTCCTCGTCCCCTAGCAGGTGCTCCGGGTCGTACGTCTTGAAGGCGACACCAAGCAGGGTGGCGACCGGGCCGAGGGTAATGTAGCGCTTCTCCCAATTCAGGCGCAGGCCGAGTACTTCTTCGCCTTCCCATTGGCCGCGGCAGATGACGCCACTGTCGTTCATCGCGCCAGCGTCGGAGCCCGCATAAGGGCCGGTCAGGGCAAAGCAGGGGATGTCGGTGCCATTGGCTAGGCGCGGCAGGTAATGGTTGCGCTGTTCGTCGGTGCCGTAATGCATCAACAGCTCGGCCGGGCCGAGGGAGTTGGGCACCATGACGGTTGTCGCCAGGTCGCCACTGCGGGTGGCCAGTTTCATCACGATCTGCGAGTGGGCGTAGGCCGAGAAGCCCTTGCCGCCGTATTCTTTGGGAATGATCAGGGCGAAGAAGCCTTCGGCCTTGATGTAATCCCACGCCTCTTGGGGAAGGTCCATGCGCTGGCCAACTTCCCAGTCGTTGACCATGGCGCACAGGGTTTCTGTCGGGCCATCGACGAATGCTCTTTCTTCCTCGGTCAGGACGGCCTTTGGATAGCCGAGCAGGACGTCCCAGTCAGGTTTGCCGCTGAACAACTGTCCATCCCACCAGACCGTCCCGGCGTCAATGGCATCGCGTTCGGTGTCGGAGATGGGGGGCAGGACCTTTTTGAACCAGTCGAACATCGGGCCGCTGAAGTATCTGATGCGTAGATCAGTCACGAGCAAGGGCACCGCGATCACAATGAGCATGAGCCAGAGGATGACCATCAACCAGGTCGGCGTCTCGTCGGCCGCCCCCATGAGGACCAAATACGCCGCAACAATGGCCAGCGCCGGAACGGGGGAAACCCGTAAATGGGCAATCACGGCGATGCCGATGAGTAATACGAGCAGCCAGAGCAGGGTCATAGGGTTTTCCTTGTTGAGCGAATGGCGTCCAAATTGAGCATAGGCTCTTGTGGCAAGCGGGGTGAAGAGACAGGACGACGCGTTTGGTATCAGATAATGACCGGACCTTGACAGACGAGTTCGAAGTGACTGCTTCGGATCATCATGTTTGTTTAGACCGGCGTGCGTTGTTGGCGGCCGCGGTCTGCATTTCGACGTTGCAATTGCCGCAGCGTGCCCTTATCTACTTTGAATCTCTCTGTGTTGTGTGCGTTCTTATATGACTACTGCTCTGTCCATTCGGCAGTTGACCAAGGTTTACGGAAACGGCTTCGAGGCCCTCAAGGGCATTGACCTGGACGTGGCCGAAGGCGATTTCTTTGCGTTGCTGGGCCCCAATGGTGCCGGTAAATCCACCACCATCGGCATCCTTTCCACGCTGGTCAACAAGACCGGCGGCACGGTCAATGTGTTCGGTCACGACCTCGATCGCGATCCTTCGGGACTCAAGCGCTGCCTGGGCGTTGTGCCACAAGAGTTCAACTTCAACCAGTTCGAGAAGGCCTTCGACATCCTTGTCACCCAGGCCGGCTACTACGGCATTCCGGCAAAAGTCGCCAAGGAACGCGCCGAGCAGTACCTCAACCAGTTGGGGCTGTGGGACAAGCGCGATGTGTCCTCGCGAATGCTATCTGGTGGTATGAAGCGGCGTCTGATGATCGCCCGCGCGCTGATCCACCGGCCGCGGCTGCTGATCCTCGACGAGCCCACCGCGGGGGTGGACATCGAGCTGCGCCGCTCGATGTGGTCGTTCCTCACCGAGCTCAACCGTGAGGGCATCACCATCATCCTCACGACGCACTATCTTGAAGAGGCAGAGCAGCTGTGCCGCAACATCGGCATCATCGACCACGGCCAGATCGTCAAGAACACCAGCATGCGCGAGTTGCTCAAGCAACTGCATGTCGAGACCTTCCTGCTCGATTTGAAGGAGTCGCAGCTGGTGCCGCCAGAGCTTGGCAGCTATCCGGCGCGCCTGGTTGATCATCACACTCTCGAGGTGCAGGTGGACAAGAGCCAGGGTGTGACCGACCTGTTTCGTATGTTGTCGGCGCAGGGCATCGAGGTGCTGAGCCTGCGCAACAAGACCAACCGGCTGGAGGAGCTTTTCGTTTCGATGGTGGAAAACAACCTGCCCAAGGTGGCCAAATGAACGCAGAACTTCGGCCCAATCTGGTCGCGTTGCAGACCATCGTCCACCGCGAGATTCGCCGCTACACGCGCATTTGGCCGCAGACACTGCTGCCACCAGCGATCACCATGGTGCTGTATTTCGTCATCTTCGGAAACCTGATCGGCGCGCGGATTGGCGAGATGGATGGCTTCACTTACATGCAGTACATCGTGCCGGGGCTGATCATGATGTCGGTGATCACCAACTCTTATAGCAACGTGGTTTCCAGCTTCTTCAGCAGCAAGTTCCAGCGATCGATCGAAGAGCTCCTGGTTTCGCCAGTATCGCCTCATGTGATCCTGATTGGCTTCGCTCTGGGTGGCATTACCCGCGGGCTGGCGGTAGCGTTGATCGTAACGCTGCTGTCGATGTTCTTCACCGATCTGCAGGTGCATCATCTGGGCGTGACGCTTCTGGTGATTACGCTGACGTCGACGATCTTTGCCTTCGGCGGCTTCATCAACGCGGTGTACGCCCGCAACTTCGATGATATTTCGATCATTCCAACCTTCGTGTTGACTCCGCTGACCTACTTGGGCGGCGTGTTCTATTCGATCAACCTGCTGTCGCCGTTCTGGCAGACGCTGTCGCTGGCCAACCCGATCCTGCACATGGTCAATGCGTTCCGTTACGGCATTTTGGGGGTTTCGGACATCCGTATAAGCATTGCGATCAGTTTCATGGCCGTGGCGGCAGTACTCATGTACCTGTTGTGCATTCATCTGCTTAAAAGTGGCCGAGGCATGCGCCAGTAGTCATCGCGCCAAGCACTTCCATCGACAGTAGTTGTTGCGCTTGGTCTGACGGCCAGTCATAGGCCCTATGAGCAGGCGCGGTGATAAACCACGCGGGAACCGCTACACTTGCGGTCATTTTTCGTACAGGTCCCCGCCATGCAGCACCCCGCCGAACTGTCGCCGCTGGGCAAATCCAGCGCCTATGTCGCGACGTACAGCCCCGAGCAGCTCTTTCCCATTCCTCGCGCACCGAAGTGGGCTGAGCTAGGGCTGACGGCCGAGTCCTTACCCTATGGTGGCGTCGATATCTGGAACTGCTATGAGCTGTCCTGGCTGTTGCCGTCTGGCAAGCCGGTGGTGGCCATTGGTGAATTCAGCATTCCAGCCGACTCGCCAAATATCATCGAATCCAAGTCATTCAAGCTTTATCTCAACTCGCTGAACCAATCGGTCTTCGAGAGTCGGGAAGCGCTTTTGGAGGTGATGACGCGGGACTTATCAGCCGCAGCGGGTAAGCCCGTCAGCGTTCGCTTGCGCACGTTGGATGAAGTTGCCGAGGAGGGGATCGCGCCGCTAGACGGGCACTGTATAGATGATCTGGATATCGAGATTCGGCAATACGATTCGCCGCGGCCAAGAGTGCTGAGCAGCGACCCTGAACGTCAGGTGGACGAGCGCATCTACAGCCATCTGCTCAAATCCAACTGCCCTGTCACTGGCCAGCCGGACTGGGGCACAGTGGTAATCGAGTACCGAGGCGCTGCGCTGGATCACGGCAGCCTGCTTGCCTACCTGGTGAGCTTTCGCCAGCACGCTGATTTTCATGAACAGTGCGTCGAGCGAATCTTTCTCGACTTGCAGCGCGTGCTGACGCCAGAGCGACTCAGTGTGCATGCGCGCTATGTGCGCCGCGGCGGCTTGGATATCAATCCCTACCGTAGCACCGAGTCCGTGTCGCCAGACAACCGCCGGTTAGTTCGGCAATAACCGCTGCGATGGTAGAGCGTGAACGCGTTCACGCTCCGATGGCCTTAGCAGGTTTCGCTCAGATGCCCATGTTCGCCAAGGTCTGCATGATGTTGCGCAGTGTCATTGCCGTGTTCGGGTGGCTGACCTCAAAACGCTCGACGGCCAAATTGACGCCATCGACCAGCGAATCGTTCTGATGGTCGACTACGCCTTGGTTGGCAAGCCGCACCTCAATGTCATGGGCAATCACCTGCAGCGACGCGCGCTCTTCTTCGGTAAGCGGTGTGTCCTGGGCCAGTTGACTACGCAGCTCTGCTAGCTGCGACTGCAGATCATGTTCCGGCATGTTGCTACCCTCTTGGTTTGTCGTATGGCAAAGTCGCCAGCGCTTGATGTGAGAAGGGTAAACCAGCGTGCTGGGCTTGTCCTTGCTTTTGAGTCTCAATGAGTCTGCATAAATCCGTAGGGGTTCCGTGTGTCTGCCCGCTGCCGGAACTGGCCGTTATCGCTTTATACTGCTGCGCTTTGTTGGGCAATTGCCCCCATTCGAAATAGGAGAGGGCCGCGATGCAAGTCATCGGCAAGGATTGGGTGGGTTACTTCAGGACAACGCTGGTGACGGCACTGGCCGTGTTTGGCGCATCATCGCTCCAGGCAGCTGAGCAAGACCCCTGGGAAGGCGTGAATCGCGCGATCTTCACCTTCAACGACAAAGTCGATACCTATACGCTCAAGCCGCTTGCGCAGGGTTATCAGAAGATCACACCAAACTTTATCGAAGACGGCATTGGCAATGTATTCAGCAATCTCGGTGATGTCGTGGTTCTGACCAATGACCTGCTGCAGGGTAAGGTTCGTGACGCGGGCATCGACACCAGCCGCATCTTGTTCAACAGCACTTTCGGTGTCTTGGGCTTCTTCGATGTCGCAACCCGTATGGGCTTGCAGAAAAACGATGAAGATTTTGGGCAGACGCTTGGCGCGTGGGGTCTTGGCAGTGGCCCTTATGTCGTGTTGCCGCTGTTGGGGCCAAGCACTGTGCGCGATGCGGCTGGACGCGTGCCGGACTCTTTCCTGCAGCCGTATCCGCATATCGACCATGTGCCGACACGCAACGTGACCCGCGCCGTCAACGTGGTGGATATGCGTGCCGCTCTGCTCTCGGCGGAAAAAATGATCACCGGCGACCGGTATATCTTCGTGCGTAACGCCTACCTGCAGAATCGCGAATTCCGCACGCAGGATGGTCAGGTCGAAGACGACTTCTGACGAGACTACTGCGGACCGCATTGGCCAGTGCCGATGCGGTTCGCTGGTTTCTTCGCGCCTTATTGTTCCGAAGTGTTTTCACCTCAGCGAAAGTCACTTCATTGAAAGGATTGCCAGCCCAAGGCTCTGTCGTCCGTCTTCGTGGTTGCCGACCCGTACCACTTCTGTTTCGGCATCGAGTCCCTTCAGTTCGCTGTGCTCCGAAGGAATGTGCACTTGGACCTTGTCACCCATTTGCAAACTCGTCGCTGCGACCACCTGCATCCCTGTGCTCGAAAGGTCCAGGCAGGTTGCTTGATAGCGCTGGTCACCCTGCATCAGGATGATTGCGGTCTCGACCTGCATGCGAATGAAGTCGCGTTTTTCACTGTAGTCCCGATCTCGCTGGGTCATTGTTTCGTCCTCTGAGTTTTTGTTTCGTCAGTTCTTATAACGCCCGTCAATTCGGGCTGTAAAGGACAGGCGGAGCGACCGTGCCTGGCTTGAAACGCCGATCGTATGGGAGTACCGTCTGCGCCTTGAAACGATCCCATGCCCGGCGCTCGCGCAGGGCCTATGCTTTCGCCAATCATCCTGGCGATACCGCCTGGTAGGAACATGCATAACCCAAGCGCGACGCTGCTGATCATAGATGACGACGATGTGGTACGAGCCAGCCTGGCTGCCTATCTGGATGACAGTGGTTTCAAGGTGTTGCAGGCGCCTAGCGGACCGCGCGGTATGGAGCTGTTCGACGCGGAACACCCTGATCTGGTGATTTGCGACCTGCGCATGCCGCAGATGGATGGCCTGGAGCTCATCCGACTGATCAGCGAGCGTCAGACTGACCTGCCCGTGATCGTGGTGTCAGGGGCCGGCGTGATGAGTGATGCGGTCGAAGCCCTGCGGTTGGGCGCTGCCGACTATCTGATCAAGCCCCTTGAAGACCTGGCGATGCTTGAGCACTCGGTACGTCGGGCCCTTGATCGTTCACGCTTGCGATTGGAAAACCGGCGCTACCGTGAACAGCTGGAGACGGCTAATCGCGACCTACAGGCGAGCTTGCATCTTCTTCAGGAAGATCAAGATGCTGGTCGGCAGGTGCAGATGAACATGCTGCCGGTCACACCCTGCAGCCTTGACGAGTTCCAGTTCGCCCATCAGATCATCCCGTCGCTGTACCTCTCGGGTGATTTCGTCGATTACTTTCGAGTGGACGAGCACCGCATCGGCTTCTACTTGGCGGATGTTTCCGGCCACGGGGCCTCTTCTGCGTTCGTCACCGTCCTGCTCAAGTTCATGACCACGCGGTTGCTCTACGAGTCTCGACGGGGCAGAACGTTACGCGCTTTTAAGCCGTCCGAGGTGCTCGATCACATCAATCGCGGTTTGATCAACTGCAAGCTCGGCAAGCACGTCACGATGTTGGGCGGCGTGATTGATCAGGAGCGCAACGTCCTGCATTACAGTATCGGCGGTCACCTGCCGATGCCGGTGTTATACGCCAACGGTGCTGCAAAATATCTCGAAGGAAAAGGTTTGCCGGTTGGTTTGTTCGTCGAAGCAACCTACGACAATTACGAGATCGAATTGCCTGAGTCTTTCAGTCTCACGCTACTTTCCGATGGCATTTTGGACCTTTTGCCCGGCGAGACCCTCAAAGATAAAGAGGCCGGGCTACCCGGATTGATTCGCGAAGCAGGCGGTACGCTGGTGGGGCTCCAGCGGGTGTTGGGCCTAGCCGATCTGGAGGATATGCCCGATGACATCGCGCTGTTGGTATTGAGCAGGAACCTTGCATGAGCACGGGTAAGATCCAGTTCGCTGAGCAGAACGGCACGTTTGTGCTCAAGTTCGTCGGTGAAATCCGTCTGACGCTTTGCTCGGCGCTGGATGCAACGATCGAGAAGATCTTCTCTTCGCGTAATTTCTCAGTGATCGTTATCGATCTCACTGAGAGCCGCAGCATCGACAGCACCACGCTCGGTCTGCTCGCCAAACTTTCGATTCTTTCGCGGCAGAAAGTCGGCATGCTGCCGACATTGGTTACCACCCATGAAGACATCACACGTCTGTTGCAATCTATGGGTTTCGATCAGGTGTTCAATATCGTTGATCAGCCGCTGCCGTCGCCTGAGCAACTGGCCGATCTGCCGAGCCAGGATCAGTCCGAGGAGATCGTAAAGGGCAAGGTGCTGGAGGCTCACCGTATTCTGATGAGCCTCAACGAATCGAACCGCGAGGCGTTTCGCGACCTCGTGACAGCGTTGGAGCGGTCCTGAGCTACAGCTTGGTTGGCAGGAGTGCTTCAAGCTTTTCCTGATCCCGCGCGAACTGGCGGATTCCCTCGGCCAGTTTTTCCGTCGCCATCGGATCTTCGTTCAATCCCCAGCGGAAGCTGCCTTCATCCATGCTGATGCGCGGCTCGGAGGCGCGTCCGGGGGACAGTTTACGCTCCAGCGTACCTTCTTCCTGTGCTAGCTGGCTGAGCAACTCAGGGCTGATCGTCAAGCGATCGCAGCCTGCCAACGCTTCGATCTGACCCGCATTACGGAAGCTTGCACCCATTACTACGGTCTCGTAACCGTGCGTCTTGTAGTAGTCGTAAATCCGGCTGACCGACTGTACGCCTGGATCTTCGTCACCGATATAGTCACGGCCTTCGGACTTTTTGTACCAGTCGTAGATACGGCCGACGAAAGGCGAAATCAAAAATACACCGGCCTCGGCACACGCCACCGCCTGGGTGAAAGAGAACAACAGTGTCAGGTTGGTCTGGATGCCTGATTTTTCCAGCTGCTCAGCCGCACGGATGCCCTCCCAGGTAGAAGCCAGCTTTATCAATACGCGGTCACGGGACACGCCGGCCTGCTCGTATAGGCCGATCAAGCGCTCGCCCCGCTGGATCATGGCTTGTGTATCGAATGAAAGCCGCGCATCGACCTCCGTAGAGATCCGTCCAGGGATCAACTTCAGCACCTCCTGCCCAACCGCGACCGCGAACAGGTCGCAGCCGAGGCCGATGTCGCCCTTGCAATTGGACATGGCTGCCTGCAGATGATCGGCGTAGCGGGGCAGGGCAGCAGCTTTGAGCAGAAGCGAAGGATTGGTGGTGGCATCAACCGGTTGAAGACGGGCGATGGCGTCGAGATCGCCGGTGTCGGCAACCACGGTGGTGAATTGCTTGAGTTGTTCCAGCTTGGACGTCATGTGTACGCTCTATCCTTTGGTTGACGTGAACTTGAACCCGTTATCATCGCGAAGTTTGGATCGTGATGGTCCGGGTGTGGCAGCTGTTGGATCGAAAATGCGATCGCGTGTTCCCCGAGACTGGCTCAGTGTCCTTCGAGCAGCCCGGTTGCTTGATCGAGCAGCAGGAGCGGCTCCTTGGTTTTGTGAATGTCGACCGACAGCAGCTGGCGAAACCGTCTAGCGCCTGGAAAACCCTGGCCCAGTCCCAGTACGTGACGGGTAACGTGATGCATCGAGCCACCGCTATCAAGATGATTCTGAATATAGGGGCGCATCCGTCTCAATGCTTCGGCTCGGGTAATGACTGGTTCTTCACTGCCAAACAGTCTGGCATCAACCTGCGCGAGCAAGTAGGGGTTGTGATAAGCCTCGCGCCCGAGCATCACACCGTCGAACTGCTCCAGGTGGGCTTCACATTGCTCCAGCGTTTTGATGCCGCCGTTGAGGATGATTTCCAGATCCGGAAAGTCTCGCTTCAACTGTTGTGCAACGTCATAGCGAAGGGGCGGCACCTCTCGGTTTTCCTTTGGTGAGAGTCCTTCCAGAATCGCAATACGGGCATGGACGGTAAAACTCCGACAGCCCGCTTCTCGCACCTGCCCAACGAAATCACACAGTTCGGCATAGCTGTCGCGGCCGTTGATGCCGATGCGGTGCTTGACCGTTACATCAATATACACCGCATCTCGCATCGCTTTGACGCAATCGGCTACCAGTGCCGGATGGCCCATCAGGCACGCCCCGATCAGGTTGTTTTGCACGCGGTCGCTGGGGCAGCCGACGTTGAGATTGATCTCGTCGTACCCGGCCGCTTCGGCCATCTTTGCGCAGATGGCGAGATCACCGGGCACACTGCCGCCAAGTTGCAACGCCAAGGGGTGCTCAGCCTCATCATGACGCAGGAAACGCTCGGCATCGCCGTTGATCAAGGCGCCGGTGGTGACCATCTCGGTGTAGAGCAGGGCGTGCCGAGAAAGCTGGCGCAGAAAATACCGACAGTGCCTGTCAGTCCAATCCATCATCGGCGCGACGGAGAAGCGCCTGTTTACAGAAGGGCCCGTGATTGCTGGATTTAGAGGGGTTTTCGTCATTTTAGAGTTGAAGATACTCTGGCGGATTTTGGTGGTTTTCCGTGGGTTTAAGTGGTTTTTTTGCTAGTAGGTGGTAAGATTTACCACCTAGAATAAACTTTTACCACGCCTGGAGAGGCTGCCAATTGGCCACGATCAGAACAAGGAAGAATCGAGATGGATCGGTGATGTACACCGTCCAAATACGTATCAAGAAAGATGGGGTGCAAGTCTATCAGGAGAGTCAGAGCTTCGAGCGTAAGAAGGCCGCTGAGGTTTGGGCCAAGCGCCGTGAGACTGAGCTAAACGAGCCGGGCGCAATTCGACGATTATCGAAATCGTCAGTAACCCTTGCAGACATAATCGATCAATATTTGTCTGAGGTCAGCAAGGCAAGGCCGCTTGGCAAAACGAAGGAAGCAACGCTGAAAGCGATAGGACGAAGCTATCTGGGTGAATTTTCGGACATCCAAATCACGAAGGATGCGTTGGTCGATTTTGCGCTATGGAGGATGGGGCCGGAAGGTGGAAAAGTTAAACCTCAGACTGCAGGTAACGATCTGGCCCACCTAGGTGCCGTCCTGTCACTTGCGTCAGCAGCATGGGGTCACGCGGTTGATCAGACTGCGATGATCCAAGCGCGTCTCGTACTGAAAAAGCTTGGCTACAAAATGAAGAGTCGTGAGCGGGATCGAAGACCGACGATTACTGAGCTAGACAACTTGTTTGAGGCATTCTCCCGCAGTCATGCGTCCCGTCCATCATCTATGCCTATGGCGAAGATCTCAGCCTTCGCGCTGTTCAGCACGCGCCGTCAGGAGGAAATCACCCGCATCCGTTGGGCGGACCTGGATGATAAGCGCCGAGCGGTATTAGTTCGCGACATGAAAAACCCTGGTGATAAGTGGGGTAACGATGTCTGGTGCCATCTTCCAGATGAGGCATGGGAGCTGATTCAGAGCATGCCGCGAAAGTACAAAGAGATTTTCCCGTATACGGTGGATGCAATTCAGGCGGCCTGGTCTAGGGCTATAGCAATAAATCAGATTAAAGATCTGCACTTCCATGATCTCCGCCACGAAGGTGTCAGTAGGCTCTTTGAGATGGGATGGGACATACCGAGAGTTGCGTCAGTATCAGGTCACCGTAACTGGAACTCGCTGAGAC
>JAKUTK010000023.1:0-9678 GCA_022448005.1 Pseudomonas sp. | reverse complement strand
CATCTTCATCGGCAGGGGAATCGCTACATTAACTGGCTTTGGCTGCCAAAGGCCGTGGCGCAGCCCGTTGTCTTCGGTGAATGGGTAGCGCGGAAAAGGTCAGACTGAGCGCCGGCCGTTCAATTGCGCCTCCTCTCGTAGCGCGGCTTCGTGACGCTTGTCGAGGTAACTGGCGAGATCGGTAAGGAACACGCCTTTTGCAGTTTTCTGAGTGCCAGGTTCCATCCTTGTGATCGGAATCTGAATTATGCCGGTATTCACCTTTCTCTGAAATTGGTTGGGGGTCAAATGGCGAAAGTAGTCTTGGCATACTCGATCAAGCGGAATAACAACGAGGCTATTGTATTGAGCCATAAGGAAAAAAAGAGAGTTCATTAACTCTGTCTCCTTCGGACGTTGTGTGATGCCGATCGTGTAGCAGCGGAACGTGAAGCGGCCCGTCCATTGTTTACGGCCAGCGAAGCACAGCCAAATGAGTTTCCTCTTTGTTTACAAAGAAGCGTTTCATCCAAATCCATGCGCGCAGATATCTTCCGGATTTGGACACGGCTCCTCAATTGGCTGTGCATGCGGCACGCAGGGGCGTCTGCATGATTGGAGCTAACAAATAATTTATTCACGAAAAGCAGGAGATAGCCTGTCATCACATTCTACGCAACTGGTGATTGATGTGATGCAGTTTGATTTGAAGTACGCTCACGGCGGGTCGTGTAATTTCAATTTCAAATGATTTACACGGCGAACTTGGACGCGCGTTCCTACTTTTAGTAGGCGGCACCGCAAGGTCTCGGATAACCCCAGGCTTACTGGGAGCTCCGCGTTGCCGAAAGCGCTCAAATCGGCCGGTACCTGCTGTAGCCGGCGAAGCAGGCACCCCCCCTCGAATGTCTACGCTTGGTTACTTGGGGACTGCAAAGATTGAAGCTCCTGTTTGAGCTTCTCTAGAACGTTCATCACCTCGCTTGGCTCGCCCTGAACGTAGCTTAGTGACAACAGTGATAGGGGGTGCACACCAAGGACCGAGGCAAGCTCATTGACCTTCTCGAGCGTTGGGCTCTTCAGCCCTCGCTCTAGGGCGCTTAGGTAGGTCCTACCGGTAACAGCGTCAAAGTCTTCCTGGGTAAGTCCGCGTTTCTTCCTAAGCAATCTGAGGGCGGTACCGAACGCTAGCTTGCTCTCCATCCCATTTTTACTCTATCAATAAAAATGAGAATAGGGTCATAATGAACCCTAAAGGACTACACCCTATAAGGTTCATTATGTTCAAGACTGTTATTGATGGGTCCCACGACCTTGCCAAATGCTCAGTTGGGTCCGAGTTGTTGTGGGATCACATGCATATTCCTCACGACCCCTTTTTCGCAGTTGTGTGCACAAATCCCGATGGGGAAACAGGCACCCTTTTTGTTGCAAATGTAGAGGGGTTGATGGGCTGCATAGAAGGTCAGACTGAGGAGCTCTGGATCCAATCCATTATGTTCGTTTCGCCTGGACGGCCCAACGGCGCCGCGCTTTGGGCAATGAAACAACTTACAAAGCTGACTGAGGTGGTGATGCTGAACGGTGCTACCTATTATGTACTTGGTGTTGACGGGCATGTTGGCTATAGCACCGAGCTATCAGAGGGACGGATTGCACAATATAGAGTGATGTACCACGTCGGATTCGAGAACCCAGTAACAGGATGGTCGATCGTGGGGCCCGGGACATTGATCGGCTGATTTCTATAGCTTTTTTAAGCCTCCGGAGCGCCTGATCTCTTGGGCCCATTTGTTGAGAACTAGCCATGGATGTTCTACGGCTGCAATCAGAAAGCGACTATGTATCTGCGCTCAAGGAGGTATCGCTGTTTTTTAACGCCAAGCCGGAGGCAGCCGTGTCTATCTTGGGGTTGCTTGTCGCGGTTGAGAATTACGAGGCTAAGCGTTTCGCTGTGTTCGGTGACGCACATACCCAGTTGAGGGCAGACGCACGCTCGTCCTTGCTTACATATTTAAAGCGCTACATGTCGCGTGTCATATCTCCGAGTTCTGCGGATCGGTGGATCACGCAGCCTAAGCGCTTCCTAGATGGCCTCTCACCTTACGAAGCAGTGGCGAAGGGGAAAGGCGCACAAGTGATTGAGCGGCTCGAACAAGCTAAGAATGGCTTCTTTTAGTTGTACAAAGCTCAAGCTATCGTCAGTCGGCCCAAGGCAAAAAAGTAAGTCGTTGCGGCAAATTCATGAAAAGCGTCTGCGTGCTGGTTACTGAGTGGTGGCCGGTTCAAGGGTGAAGCGGCTTTGCCTGGGGCTGGGCAGTTGTTGTCGGCGGCTTGGTATCGCTCGCTCCCTTCGTAGCCTTGCTAGGCTGGCTCATCCCTTTTCCCCAGTTACTAACTCCGGCAAGGAGGAGCCAAATGCATCAAAGCGAATCCGAAGCTCTAGAGCGGGCTGCGGCTGTTACCGACCTGGCTGTTGAAGTATTCCACAGTCGTGAGCGGACCGCATGCTGGATGTCGAAGCGAAACGTAGCGCTAGGGGGGGCGTCGCCGGCTATGCTGTGTGACACAGAGTTTGGCGCTACGCAGGTTAGGCGCTTGCTAAAAGCGCTGGAGTGGGGCGGCCCTGTTTAGCGCGGGGAATTCCTGCACGCATAATCCAGCGTTTCGGCTTCGTCTATTCAAAACCGATTTTATTGCTAGCAGGCCTGATTGCGGGTGCTCCCATTACTGACGCTTAGCACGCAGTCGCAACCGGCCATAAGCTGCCTGTCGTTACCAGCTGAAATCGACCCGACGCTGCCGCCTCTGTTCTGACGCCACACGTTACTGAGTTTCCTCGCACTCACAGAAATCTTTGTCTATTAGGGCAATGTGGAACCAAGCAGTTAACGCTTGCCGAGTGGCATAATCGCAGTTGGTTCATAACGAGCGCGCATAAATGACCACTGAAAGTTACGACCAGCTCGCGATCTTCGCGGCCGTGGCGCAGGAGCGCAGCTTCACTCGCGCCGCTGCCAAGCTCGGCATGTCGCAGCCTGCGTTGAGTCGGGCCATGCGTCAGTTGGAAGAGCGCCTCGGCGTCAGGCTACTTGCGCGCACCACCCGAAGCGTTGCCCCCACGGAGGCGGGAGAACACCTGCTGCGGGTGGTCGCACCCAGGTTCGAAGAAATCAACAACGAGCTGGGCTTGCTCAGCGAGTTTCGTGACAAGCCGGCAGGCAAGCTGCGCATCACGGCTGGCGAGCATGCGGCGATCACCCGCTTGCAACCCGTACTGGCAACACTGCTACCGGATAATTCGGATCTGAGCATCGAGGTCATCGTCGACTACGGCCTGACCGATATCGTGGCGGAAGGCTACGACGCCGGTGTGCGCCTGGGTCAGCAAGTGGCCAAGGACATGATCGCGATGCGCATCGGCCCCGATATGCGCATGGCAGTAGTCGGTTCCCCGGGGTATTTCGCCCGACATCCGCAACCAGTAATTCCGCGTGATCTGATGCAGCACAATTGCATCAACATCCGCATGCCCACCTACGGCGGCATCTTCCCCTGGGAGTTCGAGAAGAACGGAGAAGAATTGAAAGTGCGCGTCGAGGGCCAACTGGTGTTCAACAACATTGCCATGCGCCTGGAGGCGGCTCTCCAGGGGCTGGGTTTGGCCTACATGGCCGAAGACCTGGTGCAGGCGCATGTCGCCGAAGGCCGACTGATTCGCGTGCTGGCTGATTGGTGCGAACCCTTCTCGGGCTACCACCTCTATTACCCAAGCCGGCGGCAGAGTTCACCGGCTTTTACCTTGCTGCGCGATGCCCTGCGTTATCCGGGCTGAACCGAAAGCATCACTGCCCTGGGGCTTCGACCCCGCTATAGGCGAGCACAGCCGGTGGTAGCCGCTCACCCTGGATGCTGATTTCCGCCAGGGCCGTGTTGAGTTCCGCAAGCTCCTGATTGCCGAAGGTCACTTGTGCCGCTGCGCTGTTTTCGAGCATATGCGCCATCTGTGTCGTACCTGGGATGGGCACAATCCAGTTCTTTTGCGCCAGCAGCCAGGCCAATGCGAGCTGGGCGGGCGTCACGTTCTTGCGCTCGGCCCAGGCTTTCACCAGGCGCACGAGCGTCAGGTTATTGGGCAGATTCTCCGGCGCAAATCGGGCTTCTATTTTGCGGATATCGCCTTCGGCAAAGCGCGTTTTTTCGTCGATTGCCCCGCTGAGAAAACCGACTCCGAGCGGACTCCAGGGGACGAAGCCGATGCCCAATTCCTCGCATAGCGGAATCACCTCCTGCTCGGGGCCTCGCCACAGCATCGAATACTCGTTCTGCACCGCGCTAACGGGCAGTTCGGCATGTGCTCGGCGCAATGTTTTCAGCCCCATCTCGGACAAGCCCCAATGCAGCACCTTGCCTTCGGCCATCAAGTCTTTGATCGCACCCGCCACGTCCTCAATCGGTATCTGAGGGTCGACGCGATGCTGGTAAAGAAGATCGATGCGATCCGTACGCAGGCGCTTGAGCATGCCCTCAACGGCCAACTTGATGTGCTCCGGGCGACTATTCAGACCTGGGCGGCGCTCACCGGTTTGCAGATCGATGTTCCAGCCGAACTTGGTGGCGATCACAACCTCATTGCGGAACGGAGCCACGCCTTCGCCGAGAATCCGCTCCACCTCATGGGGGCCATACGCCTCGGCCGCGTCATAGAAGGTGACGCCGTGGTCGAAGGCGGTGCGAATGATGTTGTGCATCTCCGCCCGGTTAGGGATCGTCGTCTGGTAGGTGCGACTCATATTCTGCACGCCCAGGCCCACATTCGATACTTCCAGGGAGCCGAGCTTGCGCCGACCGACAAGGGCAGTGGCTTTCGTCGGCTTTGCAGGGCCAGCAGCATCACTGGCACTCGCCGTAATTCCCGGGATCAGTGGGGCTACGGCTAGCGCCGCTGCTCCGATCAGCAGGTTGCGCCGGCTGCTATCAGTTGGATTACTGTCCACGTTGCTCTCCTTGAAGTGTCGAGGTGCTTTGGGGGGCTTGCATCATCGCAAGCGCTTGCGCCAATGCCGCACTGGCGCGCTTGGCGGCCTGTTCATCGCCGTGCTTTTCCAGCACTTGGATTAGTTGGCGCAGCTGTGATTCGGTCAGACCGACCCTGATGCTGGCAGCCATATGCGAACGTAGCTGCGCCTCCACGCCGGGGGTGGCGGCCAGCGCTCCGACGGTAGCCAGTTCGCGGCTTTGCCAATCCAGGTTGTCACGTTCGAAGATGGCACCGAACAGGTGTCCTTGCAGGTATTGGTTGATCACCGGGGCGAAATCGAACAGCGGACCCTGGACGGGCGCTCCGGCAATCTGGGTCTGGTTTGCCTTACCCACTGCCAGCAATTCATCGCCGCTGGGTATGGCGCGGCTGGGTTCGCGGCCGGCTGTATCGTGGATGCCGCGCTGTTTGCGTGCGTCCACTACCTTCATCAACTCACCCAGTGCATTAAGGCTGCGGGGAAAACCACTGTAGGCGTAGAGCTGCACGAGGATTTCCTTCGCCTCGCTGACTGTCAGACCTGCGTCCAGCCCTTGGTCCAAGGCTGCGCTGAGCCTGGGCATATCGCTCGTGGCCATGGCGGCGGCAATTAACGGGATCGCCTGCTGCCTGGCGGACAGCGTCTCGGAGACTGCGGGTCTGGCTTGTAACGCCAAGGGGCTCTGGGCCGCGCTGTATTGCTCATCGCTTACGTGCTCCAGCCACTCGACACTCTTGCCATCCACTGCGCCACTAACCGCTAGATGGGTCATTGCTGTTGTCGCTGTGGCTCCGTGCCAGTGTTTGACACCCGGTGGGCAGGTGACCACGTCTCCCGGGTGAATTTGCTGTACGGGTTTGCCCCATTCCTGGGTCAGGCCAGTACCGGAAACCACGACCAGCCGCTGCCCGGCCGGATGGGTGTGCCAGGCCGAGCGTGCGCCAGGCTCGAAGGTGACGTAGGCAGCGGATGCATTGATCTCAGTGTTGGCGGGAAAAAAGGGATCGACGCGTACCCGCCCGGTGAAATATTCCGCTGATCCCGTCACCGATGCCTGAGTGCCGGCGCGACTGATCTGCTGGATGGCCATAGGCTCACCGGCCTGACTGGCGGCGTTGGCGAAGGGCATCGCAGCGCATAGCGCGACCCCAAGCAAAGCATTGTTCACGATGGCTGATCCTTGCTTAGAGGGTTCTGGCGTAGAACGCCGTCAGCTTGTCCATCGCGGCGCCCACATACTTCGGCACCCAGTAGGTTTCGATATGGGTAGCTCCCTCGATCTTGAACAGCTCTTTGTCCTGGGTGCCGGTAGCCTTGGCGAAGGCCTCCTCAGTCATGTAGAGGCTGTCGGCCTCAGTGCCCGCGATCATCAGCAACGGCAGCTGGATCAGTTCGATCTGGTTGGTGGCATCGAAGCGCATCAGGTCCAGCAGGCTGCTGGTGGTGTATTTGAAGGTCGAGTTGGGGTGCGCGTGGGTCTTCCAGTAGTACTCGTAGCCCTGCCGATACAGCGCGAACGGCAACTTGGCGATCTGCTCATCGGTCAGATTGGCATCCCCTGAATAGGCCACCTCGCCGCCGGCTGCTTGCTGGGCGCGGGCATTGGATGCCTGCTGCAAACGCTCCTGGATGGTGCCCAGTTGCGAATCCACGTAGCCATTACGGCGAACCCGTCCGGAGTTGAACATGCTCAAGGTCGCGACCGACTGGAAGCGCTTGTCGGTTTGTGCGGCGGCCAATGAGTAGCCGCCGCCACCGCAGAGTCCGAGCAGGCCCAAACGCTGCTGGTCGACGCCGGCATACTGGGTGAGGAAGTCCGCCATGCCGTGGATGTCTTCGATGCGGTACGCGGGTTTGTCCACATTGCGCGGCTGGCCACCACTGGCACCTTGATAAGCCGCGTCGGCGGCAACGGTGATATAGCCTTGCTCCGCCAAACGCTGGGCATACAGGCCCGCGACCTGCTCCTTCACCCCGCCATTAGGGTGCGCTACGACTACTGCGGGGTATTTCTTCGCAGGGTCATAATTCGCCGGGGTGTAGACGTTGGCGGAAATATCCAGTCCATTGAGCCTGTAGGTGACCGGGTGGATGTTGACCTTGCCCGGCTCGTTCTTCGCAATTGCACCGTCGTAGGCCAAGGTGAAGGGGTTCTGCTGGTAATCGGCGGCCCCGACCTCGGCAGCAGAGAGCCCAATAATGGCGGCCATAAGCGTGGCCTTGATCGTTTTACGTTGCGTACGAACAGAAATGATGTGCTGGGTCATGGGTTGCTCTCGACTTGAAAACGTTGAGTAGCAACTTACGCCATGACTATTGATTGATGAATGGCATCAATTAGATAGCAGTCATGCTTGAGCAGCATAAATTAATCGCTGCTGTTGCAGCCGACTTCGATCTGCATTGGCATTACTGGGCCGATTCAAAGTCGCGCAGACCGGCCGCTTTTGGCCGAAAGCCGTCTTTCACAATGGCAACTACCGGCCAAGAGCTGCCTTTGGCCTAGACACGTCGTACGTTCCAAAGCAAAACACGCCATTCCGTACCCATGAAGTCGAGCGACGGCAGCTATGCGAAGATGTGGCCCTTTATGATTACTGGCGGGAATTGAGCATGGATCGGCTGCAGACAATGCAGATCTACGTTCAGGTAGTGGATAGCGGCAGCTTCACGCAGGCCGCCGAGGTTCTGCAATTACATCGCCCGACCATCACCAAGGCCGTACAGCAGCTTGAGCGGGAGTTGGGAGTGCGGTTGCTGCACCGGACTACGCGCAAGGTTAGCGTGACCACAGAGGGCGGCGAATTCTATCAACGTTGCACACGGCTCCTGGAAGAGGTGAATGACACATTCAGTTCGTTTACGAGCCATGCTGTTGTTCCCACAGGCCGGTTGCGCCTGGACCTGCCCGTCACACTGGCAAAGTCCGTGATCATTCCGGCCTTGCCCAATTTCCAGAAGCGCTACCCGCAGATCGAATTGATCCTCGGCGCGACGGATCAGCCCGTGGATTTGTTCGACGACGGCATCGACTGCGTTGTCAGACTGGGTGAGCTTAAGGACTCCAGTCTGGTGGCGAGGCGGATCGGTGCGATACCGATGGTGACCTGCGCTTCTCCGGAGTACCTGGAGCGGTATGGCATGCCTATGAGCCTCGAAGAGCTTGATCAGCACCGTGCGGTCAATTTCTTTACCGGGCGCGAGCGCAAGGTGGTGGACTGGGCCTTTCGCGTCGAGAACACCATCGTCACGCTGCGGCTGCGCAGCGGCGTCATGACCAACGAATCCGAAGCGCTCCTGGCATGCGGGCTGGCAGGGTTCGGTTTGCTGCAGGGCGTAAGGCCCGTCCTGCAGCCCTATCTCGATACGGGTCGGTTGATTCAGGTGCTGGCGGATTATCCAGCCATGCCCAAGCCCGTTTCGATCCTGTATCCGAGTCGGAGCTATCTAGCGCCCAAGGTACGTGTATTCGTTGACTGGCTGACGGAGCTGCTCGACCAGCAGCGTTCAACAGGCTCAGATTATTAATTATTCGATAACAATCATGTCGAAATCGATGGGCTGATCTTTACTAATCCAGCGACTAATGTGCTCTTCATATCCCCGCTTCTCCCCCGAAGACAATGAGATAGGAGTCCATCCCCATGTCGCGAGTTGTTCGTTTTCACCGTACCGGCGATGCCCAGGTCCTGCAGATCGACGAGGTGGATGTCGCCGCCCCGGAAATTGGTGAGGTGCAGATTCGTGTCAAAGCGCTCGGAATCAATCGCGCCGAGATCATGTACCGAACCGGCCAGTACGTCATCGAGCCGTGCTTTCCTGCCATTTTGGGTTACGAAGCTGCCGGCCTCGTGGAAGTGCTCGGCCCGGATGTGGCCGGCTTCAACATCGACGATGCCGTCAGCGTAGTCCCGGCCTTTTCATTTGCTGACTACGGGATGTACGGCGAGTTGGTTAATGTGCCCGTTCACGCTCTAGTCAAGCATCCAGAGAACCTCTCGTTCGAAGAGGCCGCAGCCAGCTGGATGATGTTCGTCACCGCCTACGGTGCCCTGATCGATATCGGCAACCTGCAGGCCGGAGAAACCGTGCTGATTCGTGCTGCGTCCAGCAGTGTGGGACTAGCGGCCATTCAAATCGCCAACATGGTCGGTGCGGTGCCGGTTGCTTTGACTCGTACCAGCCAGAAACGCCAAGCGCTACTCGACGCCGGCGCAGCACATGTCATTGCTACTGAAGAGCAGGAGTTGATCAATGAAGTCATGTCCATCACCGACGGCAAAGGTGCCCGCATGGCCTTCGATCCCGTCGGCGGTGCGTACGCCGGCCAGATCTTCAAGGTGCTCGGCATGCAGGGCATCTTCTTCCAGTACGGTGCGCTCGATGCCCAAGATATCCCCGTGCCCGTCATGGATGTGCTCGGTAAGCATCTGACGCTGCGGGGTTATGAACTCTTCGAGATCACCGGCAACCCGAAAAAGCTGGAGCAGGCGAAGTCCTTCGTCAACGCTGGACTGGCCAGCGGCAAGCTGCACCCGGTGATCGACCGAACCTTTGCGTTCGAGGAGATCGCCGAAGCGCATCGCCACATGGAAGCCAATGCCCAGGTCGGCAAGATTGTCGTGACGCTGTAGCAGCCATTTGAAGCAGCCCAAAAAATCGACGGGATGGGCTGCTT
>JAKUTK010000022.1 GCA_022448005.1 Pseudomonas sp. | reverse complement strand
GAAAGATTGTTTGGTTTCTGTTTCTGACCACGTTTTTTTTAACGTGGTGACATCCGCGCTTGAGGCTTATAAATTGGCCCACGTTACTGATGGTGGATCCTGTTCTCACGTGGAGACCTTCGGGCATTTATGGGGGTACGCTACGAAAGACGCGCTGGGACTAGCTACTGTATATCGTCTGGTTTGGTCGGACACGTCAACCGCCGTTAAAAGGTCAAAGGATTCGGTTACGTTTGACGACGAGGCCTACCAGCTGAAGGAACGTTTTATAGATAGCTTTTTTCCGGAAGTTTCTTATATGGGTGATTTTCACAGCCATCCATATAGCCTAGAGGATGACAAGATCAAAACCGAACTTGAGTTGGAGCGAAAAAAACTTTACCAATTCTCTAAGCCAGACTTCGACTCTGTGCGCCAACTGCAAAATGACGGAGCGGACTACAGAGTCGGCTTGGTTGCGACAGTCTACAGTCGTGACAAGAAAGTAAACAGATCCACAGCTTGGTTAGATGATCAAAGCTGTTTGAGGTTTCAATATGATGAATTGACAATATGGCTGAAGGCTTATGTCTGGTCTGGTGATGCTATTGATGGCTTCCGGAGAAAGACAGATAAAATGGTTCGCCTCATTTGCCCTGCAGTAGGAGCTGTATAATTCTGGAGCAAAGACGCCGTTGCATCGTTTTCAGGATGTTGAGTTGCTTCCATACCTGCCTTCGGCTGAAACCTTCAGCCTGGATGGTTACTTTAAGAGCGATGCGTTGTCTTCGGCCAACTGGACACGAAAAAACTGCTCGCCTCCAGGTTCGCTTCATGCATTCGATTGAACCATATATCGCACAGCGAAGCGTTGACGCATATGGGAAAGGTGTATTCCCAAAAAGAAGAAGCCGACCGGCAGTCCAATAAACTCTGTCTCTTGCTAACGCCAGTGCTGCAGGTTCAAGTAGGTAATCGGAGCGAAAATTTAATGCCGCACCCAGAGGGTGACACATGCCGGTGCATATCAGACTTGCTCGCACGGCAAGCGAGGAGGCTCCGGACCAATGGCGTATCGTCATCTGACGCACCAGCGTCTCGGGCGACAGTGCGACAACGAAAGCTGGCTATTGCTGTGGTTGAAGTTTCCCGGAGCCTTCAACAGTAAGGAGCTCGTTGCGGCAGACTCTGCAAGAAACGTTACGAGCTCATCTGTTGCATGGGTCGAATCGTGCGCGACCCATGATGTCGTCATCGAGCGCAAGAATGTTTGCTCTTACGAATGAAGTGTCAATCGTGAGAAATCAAGAAAATACTGCGGCCAAAAAGTGATCTGATAACGGCAGCATGCTGTGCTCTCGCTTACCATTTCATACACATAAGATTGTGGAGTGCGGCCTGGCTGCGAACCTTGGCGAGCTGCTTTGGGATAGGTAGATCCGAACCCCATATTTGCAGGAGCAACTGGTTGGGCGCGCGTCCTGTGTGCTTCCAGGATTCAAGGGGAGCGGCAAGCCAGTGTTTCTCTGGTGATGGGGCATAGCTATGAATACTGAAGGAACTTACGAAATCCGGGCTGCGTTGTCGGAGCGCGATAGCCCGACAACAAGGGCGCTTAGGTATTTCGAGTGCGAAAGCTGCGGTTACGAACGCCGGATGATGATTGGGAAAACGCCGCACAGGACTGTCACGATTGGATTGAGCGTCGAAGGCTATCTTCTGAGCAAAGAATATCTGCATCCTGAGGGACTCGGCGAACGACCTGCCGACAAGGCGCTGCGGACCCCGGATCGGGCACGCTGCCCTGAGTGTCACCTCGACAGCGTTCGCATATGTGGCTATGCCGATGTTTGCTAGCCCGAATCCAGCACAACTTAAAGCCATAGCTATAGGTCGGGTAAAACTGGCTGTTTCTAGGGGCGGGTTCCCGACTGTCAGTCGATCAGGTTTCAAGTCGTAACCATGTCGGATTAGAGTAACGAGTTTTTTGCAGCTCTGTACCGCGGGCTAGGCGTACATCACTGAGGGAAGCGTTATGCAGGATGCTGAGTCGTTGAAGCCGGGCTTCATGATCGTTCACGGAAATCGTTTGGACGATCTGCGTGAGCTAGCTGTGACTTGGATGCAGCGCTACCCGTTAGCCCCGCTGGAAAATGAAGTCGTACTGGTACAAAGCAACGGCATTGCTCAGTGGCTGAAGCTGGCGTTGGCCGACGATCCAGTTAATGGTGGCTGCGGTATCGCAGCAGCACTCGATGTCCAACTTCCGGCGCGTTTCCTTTGGCAGGCCTACAGGTCTGTATTGGGGACCGAGACCACGCCAGAGTCCTCGCCGCTGGACAAGGCGGCACTGAGTTGGCGAGTCATGCGCTTGCTACCTCAAGTGCTAAGCAAAACCAATTTCAGCAGCTTGCGGCGATTTCTTCAGGAGGATGGCGATCAGCGCAAGCTCCATCAGCTTTCCGAGCGGCTGGCGGACCTGTTTGATCAGTATCAGGTCTACCGCGCCGATTGGCTGGAGGACTGGGCGGCCGGGCGTGACCAGCTAAAGCATGTCAACGGCGGTGTGAAGCCGCTGGATCCCGACAACCTGTGGCAAGCGGAGCTGTGGCGTGAAGTTTTGGCGGATGTTGGCGAAGGCGCTCTTGAACAGAGCCGTGCCGGCGTTCACAAGCGTTTTGTCGCACGTCTGCGTAACGCAGGAGAGGCCCCGAATGGTTTACCTCGGCGTGTAGTGGTATTTGGCATTTCGTCCATGCCGGCGCAGGCTCTCGAAGCCTTGGCCATACTCTCGCGCTACAGCCAGGTGCTGCTGTGTGTGCACAACCCTTGTCGCCATCACTGGGGCGACATCGTTGCTGACAAGGACTTGCTGGGCCATGTCTATCGCCGTCAGCCAAGCAGAACTAGTTCTATGGCGGCGAGCCAACATGGCCAGCCATTGCTTGCCGCTTGGGGTAAGCAAGGTCGCGACTACATCAATTTGCTCGACCACTATGACGAACCGACTAGTTATCGACACCTGTTCGAGGGCCTGAACGGCGGACGTATCGACCTGTTCAATGACGAGCCACCTTCAAGCCTGCTAGGTCAATTGCAAAGCGACATTCTTGAATTGCGTCCTTTGGCTGAAACCCGCGAAGTATGGGGCCCTGTCGAGGTTGCACAGGATCGTTCGGTACGCTTTCACGTGGTCCACAGTGCGCAACGTGAAGTGGAAGTGCTGCACGATCAGTTGCTTGCTCGCTTCAGTGCCAATCCTGAGCTAAGCCCGCGTGATGTGATTGTGATGGTGCCGGATATCAATGCATATGCACCGCATATTGAGGCCGTGTTCGGTCAGATGCCGCGTCATGACCCTCGTTATCTGCCCTTTACCCTGGCCGACCAGGGGCAGCGTGGCCGCCAGCCATTGCTGATCGCCCTCGAACACTTGCTCAAACTGCCCCATAGCCGCTTCGCCGTCAGCGATATTCTCGACCTGCTGGACGTGCCGGCGCTGCGGGCGCGCTTCGGCATCAAGGAAGCGGATGTGCCGATCCTACAGCGCTGGATCGATGGTGCCGGTGTGCGCTGGGGACTCAATGCGCAACAGCGCGAGAGCTTGGACATGCCCGCAGGCCTTGAGCAAAACACCTGGCGTTTCGGGATGCGCCGCATGCTGCTGGGCTACGCAGCCGGCCGAGGGCCCGAGCTGAATGGCATCGAGCCTTACGATGAAGTGTCCGGGCTGGAGGCGGCATTGGCAGGGCCTTTGTTGACCCTGCTCGATCACTTGGAAGTCGCCCGCGAAGACCTGCAGCAGCCAGCGAAACCGGTGATCTGGGTGGAGCGCCTGCAATCGCTGTTGAAGGTGTTCTTCCGTCCGGTGGGGGATGGCGAAGAATTACTGGTCAACCAGTTGCTCCAAGTGCTCGATGACTGGCTGCGCACCTGTGAGTCCGCGCAATTCAACGAGCCTTTGCCGCTGAGCGTGATGCATGAAACCTGGCTATCCGGCATCGAGGCTAGCGGCTTGTCGCAACGTTTTCTCGCCGGTGCGGTGAACTTCTGCACGTTGATGCCGATGCGTGCGATTCCTTTCAAAGTGGTGTGCCTGCTGGGCATGAACGATGGCGATTATCCGCGCCAACAGTCGCCCGTCGATTTCGACCTTATGCGCCACGATTACCGTCCCGGCGATCGCTCGCGCCGCGAAGATGATCGCTACTTGTTACTGGAGGCCTTGTTGTCGGCCCAGGAACAGCTGTATGTCAGTTGGGTTGGCCGCAACATCCGCGACAACAGCGAGCGCGTACCTTCGGTACTGATCGGGCAACTGCGTGATCACCTGTCCAGCGGCTGGCGCTTGGCGCAGCCTGGCAAATTGCTGCATGCCTTGACCCAGGAACACCCGCTACAGCCTTTCAGCGCCGCCTATTTTGCCGACAAGCCGGGGCCGGACGGGCTATACACTTACTCTCACGAATGGCGTGAGGTGCATGATTCGCCAGATCCACAGCCTTCGGAAAACCTGTTGCCAGCACTCGCCCAAGACACGCCTTTAACCCTGCGCCAACTGGCCGGGTTTGTGCGCGACCCCGTCGGGGCGTTCTTCCAGCAACGGCTCAAGGTCAACTTCGACAATAACGAGTTGACCAGCCGCGACGACGAAACCTTTCAGCTCGATGACCTTGAGAACTGGCAGCACCAGGAACGGCTCAGCCAGGCGCTCAAGCGTTGGGTTGAAGAGGATTATCAGCCTGAAGGCGCCGGGGCTGAGCTTGATCTGCAGCTTCAGCGTTTGCAGCGCGAAGGCAAGTTGCCGTTGGGTGGCTTCGGCACGTTGAGCGCATCGGCCTTGGCCGAGCCGCTGCCGGATATGCTCGAGCGTTACCACGTGCAGTTGCAGGCGTGGCCGGAGGTCGAGGAGGGCCAAACCGCTGCAACAATAGCCGCTAATGAATCGGCCCCGGGATTGAGTGACTGGCTGGGCGGTATTCGCCGCAATGCCCAAGGTGAGCGTGCCTACTTGCAGCTGGACAGCAAGAAACTGTGCAACGACGACAGTTGGCGCTGGCACAACCTGGTTCGTCCCTGGGTGCGCCATCTGGCGCTGCAGCTGAGTGAGCCGGGCTGCATCTCAATTCTGGTCAGTTTGAATGGGGACGTGGTGTTCCGGCCAATGGCCCCACAAGAGGCGCAGACGCAGTTGAAGCCGCTGCTCGAGGCCTGGGTGGCAGGCATGCGTGAACCGCTGCCGATCGCCTGTAAAAGCGCATTCGCCTGGCTCGAAGAAGCGAAGGAGGGCGGGGAAGACGACAACTCGGCGTCCGAAAAGGCCCGCGAGACGTTCGAGGGCGGGTATATGCGCTCTGGCGAGGCAGACAGCTCCTTTGCCTTGCGCCGTGCGTACGCGGATTTCGACCAACTGTGCGCCTCCGGTCATTTCACCTCATGGGCCAAGCTCCTATATGGCGGCCTGTTCAATCATCTTTCTTCGAGCCGCGCAGGGAGCGACCAATGAATCCGCTGACGCTGAACCCCCTCGACTTTCCTTTGCATGGCAGCCGACTGATTGAGGCGAGTGCCGGTACCGGCAAAACCTTTACGATCGCCTTGATGTACGTGCGCCTTGTCCTGGGTCATGGAGGCGAGGCCGCCTTCAAGGATCAGCTGACACCTCCGCAGATTCTGGTCGTAACCTTTACTGATGCCGCTACCCAGGAACTGCGCGACCGTATTCGTGCGCGCTTGACCGAAGCGGCGCTGTGCTTCCTGGAGCCTGATCACCAACACGACAATTTGCTGGAGCAACTGCGTGCCGATTACCCGCCGCAGGAATGGCCCGATTGCGCGCGCCGGTTGCAACTGGCAGGTGAGTGGATGGACGAAGCGGCGGTCTCGACCATTCATGGCTGGTGCTATCGGATGTTGCGTGAGCACGCCTTCGACAGTGGCAGCCTGTTTACTCAAACACTGGAAACCGACCAGAGCGAACTGCTGGCGGAGGTGGTCAGGGATTATTGGCGTCGGCATTTCTATGCCTTGTCATCGGCGCTCTCCAAGGTGGTGGCCGATTGCTTCAAAACCCCGACTGATCTACAGAAAGCGCTCAGTCCTCTGCTATCGCGGGCAGACGCGGAGTTCCGGCAGGCAGGGGCATCGATCAGCGCTCCGGCACAATTGGATGCGCTTCTGCAGTCCACTATCGATTGGGAGCAGCGATGTGTTGCGCTTGAGGACCGTGCCAGAGCTGAGTGGTCGCGAGATGTCGCCGGGATAAATACGCTGCTGCGTGATGTACGAACGAAGTTGAGCGGTAAATCCTACCCAACTAAGACTCCCGAAACTTTCGAGCAGATACTTGGTGAAATCGCGAAATGGAGCCTTGGGGACGAAGCCTGTGCTCATGTTCGCAAGTGTGGGCAAACCCGGTTCAGTGTGAACAAAGGCGGCGTTGTCAGCGTGCACCCCGCTTTTCAGGCCATCGATACGTGGGTCGATCATCTGGAGTCAAAAACCGAGGTGCGCGCGCAACTGCTGCTGCATGCACTGCGTGAGGTGCAATATTCGTTCAATGCCGAGAAAGTGCGCAGGGCGCAAATCGGTTTCGACGACCTGCTCAATCGCCTTGACGGGGCCTTGCAAGGCCCGTCGGGCCCGCGTCTGGCCGAGACCATTCGCAAGCAGTATCCGGTCGCCCTGATCGATGAATTCCAAGACACTGACCCGGTTCAGTACCGGATTTTCGAAACCATTTACCGCATTCCCGACAACCTGGGTGACTGCGGCCTGTTCATGATTGGCGACCCGAAACAGGCGATCTATTCCTTTCGCGGTGCGGATATTTACACCTACCTTCAGGCGCGACAAGCCACGGCTGGCCGTCACTACACACTGGGAATCAACTATCGTTCCACCAAGGCGATGGTCGAGGCGGCAAACCATTGCTTCCGTTACGCCGAAGCTCAGCCTCGGGGTGCGTTTCGGTTTGCCACGCAAGATCAGGACAACCCGGTACCGTTCATCGGCGTCCATGCCAATGGCCGCGACGATGTGCTGCAGCTCATCGGTACGAATCAAAAGGCCCTCACGTTCTGGCAGCTGAAAACCGAGGGTGTGATCAATAATGCCGCCTACTTGCGTAAAGCCGCTGAAGCTTCGGCGTCGGCGATTCAGGCCTGGCTTGATCCCGTTGCAACCCAGCGTTCCGGTTTACTGAAGGGCAACGGTGAATTCGTTGCTCTGAGGCCCGCCGATATCGCCATTCTGGTGCGCAATCGCAATGAGGCCGAAGCCATCCGTAAAGCCCTGGCCCATCGGCAACTGGCCAGCGTCTATCTCTCCGACAGAGACTCGGTCTTTGAAAGCGAAGAGGCCAAGGACCTTTTGTATATCTTGCGTGCGTGCGCTCAACCCACCAGCGATCGGCTGTTGCGAGCGGCAATGGCGACCCGCAGCGTCGGGCTGACATGGCAAACCCTGGAGCAATTGAATCAGGATGAGCTGTTCTGGGAACAACAGGTTCTGCTGTTCAAGGATTTTCGCATGTTGTGGCAGCAACAGGGCGTGCTGCCGATGCTGCGAAAACTGCTTGCCACGTTCAAGGTCCCGGCCCGTTTGCTTCTGGAAGACCAGGGGGAGCGTCGCCTGACCAACCTGTTGCACCTGGCCGAGTGGTTGCAGCGCAGCGCCGCCGAACTCGATGGCGAGCATGCGCTGATCCGTCATCTGGCCGAGCAGGTGGATGGCCAGAGCGAAGAAGAAATTCTGCGCCTGGAAAGCGATTCGGACCTGATCAAGGTCATCACCGTGCACAAATCCAAAGGCCTGGAATACCCCTTGGTGCTGCTGCCGTTCGCCTGTAGCGCAAGGGAGGTTGATGGCAAAAGCACAATACCGCCGATGTTTCACGACAACATGGATCTGGTCATCGAGCTGGCCAAAGGTAAACAGGCCGAGGCGGCACAAGGGTGTGCCAACGATGAGCGCATAGGCGAAGAAATGCGCCTGCTTTACGTTGCCTTGACCCGAGCCCGTTACGCCACCTGGATCTGCGTAGCGCCCAAGGGATTTAAGACCGGAGGGAAATCGACAGATCTGCATAAGGCAGGCCTCGGTTACATGCTGTCGGGTGAGAAGCCGATAGCCCCAGAGAGTCTGCCCGGCGTGGTCGAGGCACTGGCCAGTGGCTGCCTGGACATTGAGGTGCGCGCAGCGCCAGAACCATCGGAAAATGTCCACACGGCACCCACTTCACCACCGGTGGGCCCAGCCTTGCGGCCCTTGCACAAGCTCGCGGTAAATTGGTGGATTGCCAGTTACTCTGCCTTGGCCATTGCCGACGGATATGTCCTGAAGGGGGCGGAGCCGGGTATCAGCCTGGAGCCGGCGACCGCGTTGGAAGCCAACTTGCAGGAAAAGGACGAAGCTGAAGCCTTGCCGGTAGGGGCCCCCGGGATTCACGGTTTCCCTCGGGGCGCAGGACCTGGCACCTTTCTCCACGGACTGTTCGAATGGGCCGGTCGCGAGGGTTTTGCCAAGACCGCTGGAGATCCAATAACCCTCCATAACACCGTTGCCCGACGCTGCAACCTGCGCGACTGGGAAACCTGGATCGAGCCACTGTCCGCCTGGCTGGGCAGCTATCTGAATGCTCCGCTGCGGTTCAACGGTACCCAATGCAAACTCTCGACGCTGAGCACCTATCAGGTGGAGATGGAGTTCTGGTTTTCCAGCCGGTCGGTGAACGTTCAGCGCCTCGATGCACTGGTGCGTCAATACACGTTGGGTGGTGCACCGCGGCCAGTACTGGCTGCCAACGAGTTGAACGGCATGTTCAAAGGCTTCATCGACCTGACGTTTGAACATCAAGTTCGCTACTACGTGGCGGACTACAAATCCAATTGGCTGGGCAGCAACGACCTGGCCTACGACGCCGAGGCGATGGTTGCGACGATGCTGGACAAGCGTTACGACCTGCAGCTGTGCCTGTACCTGCTGGCGTTGCATCGTCAGCTCAAGCTGCGTCTTCCGGCTTACGACTACGACCAGCACATGGGCGGGGCGGTGTACCTGTTCGTCCGTGGACACCAGGCGCCCACCCATGGTGTGCATTTCGAACGACCGCCACGGCAGTTGATTGAACAACTGGACCAACTCTTCATGGCCCAACACGCGGAGGTCAGCGCTTGATCCAGACCCTTAAGCAGCTGAGCAACAGCCAGCGCAACATTGATCACCCGGCGTTGTTCGTTGGCGATGCCGACAGCAGCGAGTTGCTGCATCAACTCGACAATTGGGTGAGCCGAGGCTGGTTGCGCGCACTGGATCGCTCATTCGCCACCTTCATACTTGAACAGGATCCCCAGGCCCAGGCCAGTGTGTTGCTGGCCGCCGCGATGACCAGTCATCAACTGGGTCGCGGCCATTCCTGCCTGGATCTGGTCGCTACCCTGCAAGCGCCTGACTTCGTGTTGTCGTTACCTCCTGAAGGGGAGGAGGGCGGCCAATTACCGTCGCAATGGTTGCTGGGCCTGGATGGCGCACAATGGCGCCGGGCGTTATGCTTGAGCACGATGGTGGAAGATCGGGACGAGCCGCAGCGATTTCCGGAGCGGCCGCTGGTGTTGACCGGACAGCGTCTGTACCTGCGTCGTTACTGGAACTATGAACGCAGCATTGCCCAGGCGCTGAGCGCCCGGTTGAGCGTGGGCGCGGTAACACCGGAAAAACTTTCCAGTCGGCTTGATGCCTTGTTCCCTGACACCTTCGAAGTTAACGGTGAACGCCGTAGCGACTGGCAAAAAATCGCCTGTGTGCTGGCGGCACGAGGTAACTTCAGCGTCATCACCGGCGGCCCCGGCACCGGCAAGACCACCTCGGTCGTGCGTTTGCTGGGGCTGTTGCAAACACCGGCCGTGGAGGAAGGGAAGCCGCTGCGAATTCGTCTCGCCGCCCCTACCGGCAAGGCAGCAGCACGCTTGTCCGAATCCATTGGCAAGGCCGTCCGTGAGCTGCCGATCAGCGCCCCGGTGCAGGAGGCGATCCCGACGGATGTTTCCACATTACACCGTCTGTTGGGTAGTCGACCGGATTCGCGCAACTTCATTCACCACCGGGATAAGCCACTGGAGCTGGATGTATTGGTGGTCGACGAAGCGTCGATGATTGACCTGGAAATGATGGCTTGCCTGCTCGATGCCTTGCCTCGGCAGGCGCGCTTGATCCTGTTGGGTGACAAGGATCAGCTGGCATCGGTGGATGCGGGCTCCGTGTTGGGCGACCTTTGTCGCAACGCTGAAGCCGGCGGCTATAGCGAGCAAACAGTGGCCTGGCTGGAGGCCCACAGTGGCGAGTCGGTCAGCGCTCCGGGGTTGCAAACGGCAGTCGGTGCTGGCGATCCGCTGGCCCAGCAAACCGTCATGCTGCGCTACTCCCGACGCTTCGACGCCCAGCAGGGCATTGGGCGTCTGGCCAAACTGGTCAATGGGAAAAATGCCGACGAAGCACGAAGCCTGCTTGATCAGCAATTGCGTCAGCTGTTCAACCTCAAGTTGCGAGGCGAGCATGATGCCGCACTCACCGAGTTGATTATCAACGGCAAAGGCGATGCTCCAGGTTATCGCCATTACCTTGAGCAGCTACGAGACCAGCGTCCTCCGAAAGACACTCCCTGGGACAGTGCCCTCTGGGCCGGTTGGGCTGGCAAAGTATTGACGGCATTCGATGAATTCCGCTTGCTCTGTGCGCTACGCCGCGGGCCGTGGGGAGTTGAGGGGCTGAATCAGCGAGTAGTCGCTGAATTGAGCCGCTGTGAACTGTTGTCGGCGAATCAGGGCTGGTACGAAGGGCGGCCGGTACTGGTCACCCGAAATGACTACAGTCTGAACTTGATGAATGGCGACATCGGCATCGCCCTGTGGGTGCCAGGCCCTTCCGCAGAGCTGAACCTGCGCGTGGCTTTCCCGCGAAATGACGGTAGCGGCGGCGTACGTTTCGTGATGCCGAGTCGTCTGGTGGAAGTCGAGACGGTCTTCGCCATGACGGTGCACAAGTCCCAAGGGTCGGAGTTCAACCATACTGGCTTGGTGTTGCCCGATGCGTTGAACCCTGTGTTAACCAAAGAGCTGTTGTACACCGCCATCACCCGAGCCAAACAATGGTTCAGCCTGGTGGAAACCAGACCAGGCGTGTTCGAAGGAGCGGTGAGTCGCAATGTGCAGCGTACCAGTGGGCTGGCGCTGCAACTGCTAGACGAATTGGCAAAACTCCAACGCACCTGAGTGGGTGAATTGAGAAGATTTTAGCCCGTTGCTGGCTTCAAGTGGGGCTTTACCATCATATTTTATAATCCATTGATGGTGGCATTTAGCTGGCGGTACGGCCACGCCGTTCGATGACCGCTCGGTAAGTTTGAACTTATGCAATGAAAGTTTTTATCAAAAACGTATGGGCGAGGTCGCCCAAACAAAACAACAAGGGGCATGGGCTGTGGCGGTAGATCTGAAGGATGACGCAAATCTTAGGGCAGCCTGTGAAGCAGTACTGGCCCAGCATCGCGAGCTGGCTTGGTATCAGAACTGGCTGAAAAAGTTGTCGGAATTCCTGCAAAGAGTTCAAGACGCAGATCAGGATGAGTTTTGTAGCCCTGAGTTTCAGGAGCGACTATGGGAGAGTGAGGACATCACTAAAACCGGCATGGGTACTGTCAACGTTTCCGAGGTGGTGACCGATCCTAGCGTTGCCAAATGCCTTTGGAATATTCGGGTATCGCTTAAAGCTGCTGACGCTCTCATCCATGAGCAAGTGCTCATGGAAGGCTGGCGGGAGCTGAACCAGCTAGTCGCTCCGCCCCTCGTGCGCCGAAATCCACGGCTCAAAAAGTATCGTTTATTCGCAGCGCTATGCCCGACGGAGCTGACTACGCTCGCTCACTATCCGAAATTGCGCAACTTGGCGTCATTAATAGGGGTAAGCGGCGCGGAGCAGGAAATTTCTCTCCACCGAGGTGTGCTTGAGCGCCTAGACGATGTTTTGGGCAAACGGGATAAGACACTATCAACACCAATGCTGGAACGCATGACTCTGCCTTGGCTCTTGTACTTGAGATTCGTACAGGAGCACGAAGCTGAAGCTACCGCGATCGCTGATCTCAGAACGGGCCAGGAGCGCCTCAACCCTTTACCCGCGGAGCGCCGCCGCCGCGGGATGCTCGCCATTGGTGGTGGTGTCGCCACTATCAGGGCCATCATTGAGTTCGCCAAAGAGGGATGCAAACGAGAGGATCTGATTGAGCACATGAGCTCGATCAACCCAAGTCACGCGCCTTCGAGCATCCGAACGCAACTTAACTCACTGATTGCAGAATGGGGTGTACTAAGAGCCCAAGGCGACGATATCCATCTAACACCACGAGGCGAAGGGCTGCTGGAGACAGGCGAGCCGGATGAGGTATCGGATTGGCTGCTGACCCGGGTGCTCGGGATTGATCACATGCTCCATGCATTGCGTAACCGCCCAATGTCTGTCACTGCCTTGAATGATGTGTTGAGAAAGGTGAACCCCAGATGGACCAGCGACCGAGCCTTGACCAGTCTGACCTTCTGGCTGCGTGCTTTGCAATTGGTCGAAACCAGAGCTGACAAAATGCTGTATCTGACTGAGCTTGGCGATACCTGGGCAGCGCAGATCCACTGGGAGCCACAACCGCTTGCTCCAGAGATAGGGGCTTCTACCGGCAGCGTAGTGCCATCTAATGAAGAGTCCGTGCTGTTCGAGCGTCCCTCGCTGGAAGCCATCCAACATAGTTTCCCTAAAAGCATCGCCTTTCCGATCAGTTTGGTTGCACGCCTTGATGCCGGTCTCTGGAGCCATCCGCGCCGCCATTTTGCTGTACTCACCGGGCTCAGCGGTGCCGGTAAGACGGTATTGGCTCGGGGATATGCTCTTGCGTTGCAAGATGGCCAAACCCACCGTTCTGAGGGCCTGCTTACTGTCCCGGTCCAGCCGGGTTGGCACGATCCATCTTGCCTGCTGGGTTACGTCAACCCATTAAATAGCGAGAGCTATGTACGTACGGCATTCGTCGACTTTCTGCTTCGGGCCAGTGCCAACTCCGGTCGCCCATATACGGTTGTGCTGGACGAAATGAATCTGTCTCACCCGGAGCAATACTTAGCACCCCTGCTTTCGGCCATGGAGACAGGTGGTCCCATTGAGCTCCATGCCCAAGACACTGACATCAGCGGTGTGCCGGCAACCATCACGTACCCGAGTAACCTTGTGATCATTGGCACCGTGAATATGGATGAAACGACACATGGTCTGAGCGACAAGGTGCTTGATCGGGCTGCAGTGATCGAGTTCTGGGATATCGATGTTGAGGCGTTCCCCGGGTGGGAAGCCAGCGTTTTGGCTGAGGCGAAAATTGCCAAAGTGCGCGATACCCTCAAGGGCTTGGTCAAGGCATTGCGCCCGGCACGCCTGCATTTCGGCTGGCGGACCATCCATGATGTCATTGGTTACGTTGAGGAGGCCGAACGTAGCGGTGTAATCGACTTCAATGCAGCATTGGATCAAGCCATCTACGCCAAAGTCCTGCCCAAACTACGCGGTGAAGACATACCTCGGGTCCAGGCCGCTTTTGCGGACACCAGCAGTCTGTTGCAGGACATGAGGCTGGCAGACTCGGCAGCCAAGGTCGCCGAATTGCACGACGATCTGCGCTCTTTAGGTTCTGCCCGGTTCTGGCGCTGAAATATGGCGATCATCCGATGCATTGACAAACAGGGACGCGCGTTCACTGTCGCCCCCGAAGGCTTGGTTTCGGGCTTCACGGAACGCGGCACCTATTATTTTGAGGTTATCCCTGGGTGGCGACTGTTTGTAGACGATGAGCCTTTGGAAACTTCGCGTCATGAGGCATTTAACGCTTGGCGATGGCAGCCGGGATTTTATGCAGGCAAAGTCATCGCTGAGTTAGTTGATTTGACTGGTAAAGTCGTAGCGACTTACCACTTTGATGTGGCTCCGGATCAAAACAAACTCGGCGAGACTTCGTTCGCAGCGATGCTCGACGAGCTTCTAACCTTCGATCTCCGTTTGCTTTTGGGCAATGAATACGCTCAGGTAGAGGTTGGACGTGCAGGTCGAACCAGCGACCCACATCTGCAGTATGCAAGGCTGAAACGTTATGGACCGGAGCTGTTATCTGCGTTCGCCGAAGTCTTGCGCAAGCCGCTAACCTGGTTGCGCCGAGAGCGCATATTACGGCCAGCACATCAATTACGCCGTATTGATCGGCGAACCGTGCGTCGTGCCTTGCAAGACCCAGCGTCGACGGCGTTGCTCTATAACCTCGGCCGGGTGAGTGCCGATAGTGAGGTGCTGCACTTCGATGTGCCCAGCGTGCTCGAGGATCTCGATAACCCGGCCAACCAGGCATTGGCCGTTGTCCTGAGCGAAACCCTGCGACGCAGCCGACACGTCATTGCCGAATTGCAAAAGCTCATCGATCATGAGCGCGACACGGGCGCTCGCTCTGCCTTGGCCCCTCGGCTTGGACGCCGTGTTGAGTTCCTCGAAGGCTTGCACAGCGCCCTCCGGAGGATTCAGCGCAAGGAACCCTTTTGTTCGCTGAGCCAGCCTTGTATTAGTGCTGCGGGACTCAACGCGATTTCCGCTCATCCTGTATATGCCCGGGCTTATCGATACGCTTGGTACGTGCTGCGCCCGGGGATTGATGGCAGTAGCGAGGGAGAACGTTTGTGGATCAGTCCGACGTGGGAGATCTACGAGCGTTGGTGCTACCTCCAAGTGGTCGGCATGATGAAGACGATCTATCCCGACTTGCAGTGGATTTATCGTTGGCCCGGCTCGCGCGTGGACGTCATACGTTGTGAAGGAAGGACTACCGACACACAGGTCGATGTCTGGCTACAGGTACGCTGCCCAGCTTTCGACCAACCACCCTCTCACGGTTTTTCCAGCATTTCCGGGGAACGCCGCCCCGACATTGTCGTCACTGTGAGTAGCCCGGCTGGGCGCTCATTCATTGTAATAGACGCCAAGTACCGTGTTGGACGCGAGTGGGTGTTGGAGGGTATGGAGTCTGCGCATCTGTACCGGGATTGCTTGCGTTGGGAAGGGCGAAAGCCGGATTTATCAGTATTGCTGGTACCCCGTGGAGGAGGTGCTCCATTGTTGGAAACGATGAAGTACCGGAAAGACAATGGTGTTGGCGTTGCGGTGCTGAGCGCTGAAAAGAACGGACTCCACGAGGTGCTACGGTCCTGTTGGACGGGCTCCCCTGATTTAGAATCAGGGGAACATCCTATGGATTCTGATCCTGGCTTCCACAGCCTCCGTTACGCGCCGCCGTGCGCAGACGAAGCTGATAGCCCAAGCCAGAGACGCGACTGACCAGCTCCGGCAATGTGTCACCAGCCGATCGGGTTCTAACCCATTTCCACGGACGGCTTGAAAAGGGCTAGCACCAGCATAGTTTCACCCAATGTATCCTCCACTTGCTTGTAGTCGTGCTGCAGGATCTCCATCTTGCGTTCCATGCGGCAATGTCGAGAGCATTGTCCTCGCCGCTAGGCTTTTTCTTTCTCTCGGTGAGCATTCTGGTCGCGTCGCCGCCAGGATGGCAGATGGACATTCAGAGCGTGAGTAGTTCGGCCCGGATAGCGAAGGTTGCTGCGTTAGCTTTCTCAATTGGGAGCAGCTCGGATCCTTACCGACCTGCTCGGAAGAGCTGTCCCTTCAAATACTCTACTTGTCCCTTCTCAGCCCTCAGGCCAGCGGCCAGTTCAGCCTTCTCGCTCTCCAACCGCCGGATGATTTCGCCCAGGCTCTGTACTAGACTGCGCAGAACACTGAGCTCCGCCTTGTGCTGTTGTGTGTGAAGCCATTGCAACCAGATTACGATTGACTGCACTAGTACTACACAAAATAAACCGCCCACTACCAGCCAAGCCATGCTAATCGCATCCATCGCTAATTCCTTCTGTCCTCTCGCCGTCAGCACGGCCAACAACTGAACAATATGTCGTGACTCAAGACACGTCGATATTGTTTGCATGAACAGGTAAACAAAGACAGCAGGTGTCTCCAACGGCTCAAGCGGGGAATTAGCTGAGCTGTTCCTGTGGTGACGGCGCGATGGATGGGGCAAGTAATGTACCGTCATTAAAATTTACATATCTAGAGGCGGCGACCCGAGTCGCTCATGGGGCCTCACGCTTGTAGTGCTGCTCGCTAGAGCCGCTTTTGTCCGGTTCCTGTTGAGAAGGCTAGTCAGCTGCTGATGTTGCTAGGATCGTTTCTAGCCTTTTGCCCAGAAGGCGCCAAGCCTCGGTTTTTTCCTTGGCATAGTCGTGATGCAGATAGTGCCGACGCACCTTGGATCCGCCCAGCAGGTGGTTCTGGCAGCGGTCGATGATCTCCAAGGTAATACCGAGCTCCTGCATCATTGTCGCGCCAGTGCGGCGCAGATCATGCGGCGTCCATTCACCTCTGGCTCCATTGCTCAGTACTAGCGAGTCGTCATGATGCCGGCCGGCCAGAGGTTTGCTGCGGTTCTTGAAGCGGCACTGCCGATCTCCGATGAGTTTGCTGACCGTCTTAGTATCAACATGGCTTTGGCTGTCCTTGCTGGGAAAGCAGAACGGTGTATGGCCGGTCTCTTTTTGTAGGCGCTTGAATTGCGCTATGGCGAACGCTGACAGGAACACATGGTGATCCTGGCGTTTGCCTTTATGCCCTTTGGTAGCCTCGGCGGGGATGAACCAGGTGCCTTTCTTCAGGTCCAGGTAGCGCCACTCGGCCTTAAGCAGCTCGCCAATACGGCAGAGGGTGCTCAGGCAGATCCACAGAGCGCACTGGACGCGCGTGTTGACCGGGCGAATGCCGGAATACTTCTGGCCAGCGGGAAGCCCTTCGTAGTCTTTCTCTAGGCGTTCGAGGATGTCACGCAGCTCGCGGATTTCGTCTGGGGAAAGCAGGCGGTCGCGTTGTTCTTCATAATCGTGATCGAGCAGCTTGCTGACATCTATAAGGTCGGCTGGATTTCCGTCAGTCATCAGGCCTCGCCAGGGTTTTCGTTTCTCACCCCAGTGCAGCATCTGGCCAATGTCGTTGTTGCGGATGACGACGGTGCGATTCAGACCGCGGGCTTTGACTGAGCGCAGCACCGTGAGCAGATCCTTTTCGGTCAGGCTGCGCAGTGGTTTCTTGCCAATTAGCGGTAGGACATCTTTCTTGAAGCTGCGGATCAGTTCGGCATTGCCATCCTGGCGGGAGACGCCGTCGCGAATCCATTCATCAAACAGGTCGGCCACCGTCTTGTTTTCGGCAGCTTGGCGTTCGGCTTCGGCAATGGTCGCTGCGACTGCAGCTTGAGCTTCGATCTTGGCAGCTTTGCGGGCAGCGGTTGGATCGATGCCTTTTGCGGCTGTGGCTTTAACCTCGTCACGTTCGGCACGAATCTGGGCAAGAGACTTTTTTGGCCAGCTGCCCAGACTTTGATCGCGTTTCAGTCCTTCTTGTTTGAATTCGTAGCGAAACTGCACTGTTACACCACGGACGCCTGCGCGAACCCTAGCAACCAGCCCGCCGTCCTCCCGAAGGATTCTGCCGTCATCGGCAAAACTAAGGGCCTCTAGCTGCTTCGCCGTCAATTTTGCCACTCTTTACCCCTTGCATGCTTCGGTTGCCTTAGAATTTTACCCCACTTTTACCCCACCGAATCGCTTGGCTGGTGATGGACAGCATTGGACGCTATGGGACGGCAGAATAGCCTGCAATCCCCGTAATTGCTAGGTTTGATGAGTCCATGAGTGTCCACGGCGATCTATGGAAATCCACCAAATAAGCGCATGGGGTGCAAGGGGTCGAGTGTTCGAATCACTCCGTCCCGACCAAAAATCCCTATAAAATCCAGTCACTTAGCGGTGGCTGGATTTTTTTATGCCTATGATTTCTTGATGAGAATTTTCCTCGACTGCTGAGGCTGTCGACTGGGGCGGCAGTCACTTGGGTTTCAGTCTGCTTGTTGGATGTATCTCATGGTGATGCATCGCAGTGGCCGCAGCGGCGCATTGAGCAAGGGCTCGTTAAATAGTCCGGCCAGGTAATCTCGCGGGTGGGTTTCAGTCTCTAGTCATTGCGGGCAGGTGCATGCGCCTTTTTCGCTGCATCAGTCTCGCCTTTGCGGGGCCGGGTGTTAGGCGTGGTGCGGACGGCTCCAGTGACTGTCTATCGCCCTCGCGCTGCGACCTCAACGATTCACGCATCTTTGACGCGGTGTCAGGGCTGATGGGGGCTCCAGTGATGCTTGTAAGTAGCGCCAGTGCTCGATAGGGTCTGATTGCATGCGGCTGCGCCGGTTCCCAATCAAGCTTTTGCTGGTGCGGCCTTGGCGCAGCACTAGCTTTTAAACATTGCTGGTGAATGCAGATGTATCGGTCGGATCGGGTCGTTAATGGCGAGATGCTACCTCTGCGGCTGAGGTGCTCTCGATGATTACGCAGGCTGGTGCATTTGATTCGCAAATACTCTGTGTGACGGCTTGCTTCGCATTTAAAAAAACGCCCGGTGCACTGACTGCACTGGGCGTCTGAAGCTACCTAATCCTGAGCAGGCTATAGACCTGCTTCAGGTTGGCGTTACGCTCTGCCTCAGCGAGGCAGGTCTCGCTGCGGGTGGCCAGTGTAAAGCTGGCGCGGGCGTCCTATTTTCTGTCCCATCGCAATCATCTCTTTCCAGTGCGAGATCCAGCCGACGGTACGCGCAAGGGCGAAGATCACGGTGAACATGCTGGTTGGAATGCCAATCGCCTTGAGAATGATGCCGGAGTAGAAGTCAACGTTCGGGTAGAGGTTGCGTTCGGCGAAGTAGGGGTCGTTCAGGGCGATCTCTTCAAGCTTCATGGCTAGTTCAAGCTGTGGGTCGTTGATGCCGAGTTCGCTCAGTACCTCGTCGCAGGTCTGCTTCATCACCTTTGCGCGTGGATCGAAATTTTTGTAAACGCGGTGACCGAAGCCCATCAGCTTGAACGGGTCGTTCTTGTCCTTGGCCTTGGCCAGGAATGTCTCAATGTTCGAAACATCGCCGATCTCATCTAGCATGGTGAGCACTGCTTCGTTGGCGCCGCCATGTGCCGGGCCCCAAAGTGCCGCAATGCCGGCCGCGATGCAGGCGAAAGGGTTCGCGCCGGTAGAGCCGGCCAGGCGTACTGTAGACGTCGACGCGTTTTGCTCGTGATCCGCATGCAGAATGAAGATGCGATCCATGGCCTTGGCTAGAACCGGGCTGATCGGCTTCACTTCACACGGCGTATTGAACATCATGTGCAAGAAGTTTTCAGCGTAGTTCAAATCGTTTCGCGGATACATCATCGGCTGACCCATGGAGTACTTGTATACCATGGCAGCGAGGGTCGGCATCTTGGCGACCAGACGCACCGCGGAGATCTCGCGGTGGTGTGGGTCGTTAATGTCTAGGGAGTCGTGATAGAACGCTGAAAGCGCCCCTACAACGCCGCACATGATAGCCATCGGGTGCGCGTCGCGGCGGAAGCCGTTAAGGAACGACTTGAGCTGTTCGTGAACCATTGTGTGGTTCTTGACGGTGCTGATGAACTTCGCTTTTTCTTCAGCGGTCGGCAGCTCGCCGTTGAGCAGGAGATAGCAGGTCTCGAGATAATCGGCTTTTTCAGCCAGTTGCTCGATTGGGTAGCCGCGGTGCAGCAAAATTCCTTTGTCACCATCGATATAGGTGATCTTGGATTCGCAAGAGGCGGTGGACATGAAGCCGGGGTCGAAGGTGAAGCGACCCGTGGAGGTCAAGCCTCGTACGTCGATTACGTCGGGCCCTACGGTGCCGGATAGAACGGGCAGTTCGATGGCGTCTGCGCCTTCGATGATCAACTGCGCTTTGTTGTCAGCCATGTATGGCCTCCTGTTTTATGCTTGGAATCATCATGGCCCCCCACGCAGGGCCCGCATCACTATAGTGAGATAAATCACAAAGTCAATTTGGGTGAGCCGCCAGCTGTAGAGGGGTTTAGGGGTGAATTCGCATCACAGAAAAGGCTATTTACGCGAATTACAAACCCAGGCGCCATCCGCCTTTAGTGGCACTTCACCACATTGTCATTAGCGACCTAACTGTTTATAATCGGCGACCGACCGGCAGGGGCCTTACAGGCAGTTTCCTGTGGGTTGTCACTCGTGGGTGGCGGGTACCGCTGCGTGCTCTTCCCAACAACTTTGCCCTGCGGTTTCGGGGCTCTCAAGTGTGATAAAAAGCCGTGAAAAGCCAACGACCTGTAAACCTAGATCTTAGGACAATAAAACTCCCAATCACTGCTTACACCTCAATCCTTCACCGCATTTCCGGCGTGATTTTGTTTGTTGGTGTGGCCGTCCTACTGCTTGCGCTTGATGTCTCTTTGTCTTCTGTTGAAGGCTTTGAAGATGTGAAGGCGTATCTCGGTAGTCCGCTAGCTAAGCTGGTGGTCTGGGCTTTGCTCTCAGCATTGCTGTATCACTTGGTGGCCGGTGTGCGCCACCTGGTCATGGATACCGGCCATGGCGAAACGCTGGAAGGCGGGAAGCTAGGCTCGAAAATCGTTTTGGCCGTGTCGGCGGTGCTGATCGTTCTGGCGGGAGTTTGGATATGGTAACCAACGTCACCAACTTTTCCCGCTCAGGTCTTTATGACTGGATGGCTCAGCGCGTTTCAGCGGTGGTCCTGGCGGCTTATTTTCTGTTCCTGATCGGATACCTCATGGCAAATCCGGGGCTGGAATACGCTCAGTGGCATGCGTTGTTCTCCGCTCAGTGGATGCGCATCTTCAGTCTCCTAGCACTCGTTGCACTCAGTGTTCATGCATGGGTTGGTATGTGGACGATTTCCACTGACTACCTGACCAGCATGGCTATCGGTAAATGGGCAACCGGCGTGCGTTTTCTCTTCCAGGCGGTGTGTGGCATAGCCATGTTCACTTTCTTCGTCTGGGGCGTGCAGATTCTTTGGGGTATCTGATCCATGGCTAGCATTCGTACTCTTTCTTATGACGCCATCATCATTGGTGGTGGTGGCGCGGGCATGCGTGCCGCGCTGCAGTTGGCTCAAGGTGGCCATAAAACAGCGGTAGTGACCAAGGTTTTTCCGACGCGCTCGCATACTGTTTCTGCGCAAGGCGGCATTACCTGTGCTATCGCTTCGGCTGACCCGAACGACGACTGGCGCTGGCACATGTACGATACCGTCAAGGGCTCCGACTACATCGGTGACCAGGATGCTATCGAATACATGTGTTCCGTTGGCCCAGAAGCGGTGTTCGAGCTCGAGCATATGGGGCTGCCGTTCTCCCGTACCGAGCAGGGTCGTATTTACCAGCGCCCATTCGGTGGCCAGTCCAAAGACTATGGTAAGGGCGGTCAGGCGGCTCGTACCTGTGCTGCTGCTGACCGTACCGGTCATGCGCTTTTGCACACTCTGTACCAGGCCAACTTGAAGGCGGGTACGTCCTTCCTCAACGAATGGTATGGCGTAGACCTGGTGAAGAACCAGGATGGCGCTATCGTCGGCATCATCGCGATCTGCATCGAAGACGGCGAAACGGTCTATATCCGTTCCAAGGCTGTTGTGCTGGCGACCGGTGGTGCGGGTCGGATCTATGCATCTACTACCAATGCGTTGATCAACACCGGTGACGGAATCGGCATGGCGCTGCGTGCTGGTGTGCCGGTTCAAGACATCGAAATGTGGCAGTTCCATCCGACCGGTATCGCCGGCGCTGGTGTGCTGGTGACCGAAGGTTGCCGCGGTGAGGGTGGCTACCTGATCAACAAGCATGGTGAGCGCTTCATGGAGCGTTACGCGCCGAACGCGAAAGATCTGGCTGGCCGTGACGTTGTTGCTCGATCAATGGTCAAGGAAATCCTGGCTGGCAACGGCTGTGGTCCGGATGGCGATCACGTGATGCTGAAGCTCGATCACCTGGGTGAGGACGTTCTGCACAGCCGTCTCCCTGGTATCTGCGAGCTGTCGAAGACCTTCGCGCACGTTGACCCTGTAACTGCTCCGGTGCCTGTGGTTCCGACCTGTCACTACATGATGGGTGGCATCGCTACTAACATTCATGGCCAGGCGATGACCCAGGATGCCAACGGTAATGACAAGATTATCGATGGGCTGTTTGCGGTAGGCGAAGTGGCATGCGTATCGGTTCATGGTGCCAACCGTCTGGGTGGCAACTCGCTGCTTGACCTTGTTGTATTCGGTCGCGCGGCCGGTCTCCATCTGGAGAAAGCTCTGAAGGACGGTATCGAGCACCGTGGTGCGACTGAAACCGACCTGGACGTTGCTTTGAATCGTCTCGCCAGCTTGAACGAGCGGACAGAGGGCGAAGACGTCGCTTCACTGCGAAAAGAGCTGCAGAGCTGCATGCAGAACTATTTCGGTGTATTCCGTACGGGCGAATACATGCAGAAGGGTATTGCTCAGCTTGCTGATCTGCGCCAGCGCATCGCTAACGTTAAGATTTCTGACAAGAGCCAGGCTTTCAATACCGCGCGTATTGAAGCGCTGGAACTGCAGAACTTGCTCGAAGTGGCTGAAGCGACTGCTATCGCCGCGGAAAATCGCAAGGAATCGCGCGGCGCACATGCCCGCGAGGATTTCGAAGAGCGTGATGACGAAAACTGGCTGTGCCACACCCTGTACTTCCCGGGTGAGAAGCGCGTAGCCAAGCGTGCCGTGAACTTCTCTCCGAAGACTGTTCCGACTTTCGAACCCAAGGTTCGGACTTACTGAGGTCGCCGATATGTTGCAAGTGAGCGTTTATCGCTATAACCCGGATAAAGACGCAAAGCCCTACATGCAGGACTTTCAGGTCAATACCGACGGTAAAGACCTGATGGTGCTCGACGTGCTTGCCCTTATCAAAGAGCAGGACGAGGGCTTCTCCTATCGTCGCTCGTGCCGTGAAGGAGTCTGTGGCTCCGACGGCATGAACCTGAACGGCAAGAACGGGCTGGCCTGCATCACGCCGCTCTCGTCTGTAGTCAAAGGCAATAAGCTGGTTGTTCGACCTCTACCCGGTTTGCCAGTTATTCGTGACTTGGCGGTCGATATGGGCATCTTCTATAAGCAGTACGAGAAGGTTCGCCCCTATTTGATGAACGATACCCCGGCTCCGGCTATCGAACGTCTGCAGAGTCCAGAGGATCGGGAGAAGCTTGACGGTCTGTACGAGTGCATCCTGTGCGCTTGCTGCTCCACGAGCTGCCCGTCCTTCTGGTGGAATCCAGACAAGTTCCTCGGACCCGCTGCGCTGCTACAGGCTTATCGATTCCTAGCCGACAGCCGCGACACCGAGACCGAGAACCGTCTGTCTGCTTTGGATGATCCGTTCAGCGTGTTTCGCTGCCGGGGCATCATGAACTGCGTGAGCGTGTGTCCGAAAGGGCTAAATCCGACCAAGGCCATTGGCCATGTGCGGAATATGCTGCTGCAGAGCGCAACCTGATGCACCCAAAGCGTCTGCAAGTATTAGTAGTTGCAGGCCTTTAATGCTTTACCGCGACACCTACGGCGCCTGAGTTCAACTCGGCGCCGTAGTCTTAGTAGGAACCCCAGCTCACAAAGCCGTGGTTTCGCTCTGAAAATTTGATGACCAGCAGGGGCATCCGGGGTGGTTCTCGGAAACTATCTGCGCGGTCCGTAGTGGCTTTACCTGGGTCGCTGCTTCAGAACTTGGGAAGTCATGCTGCGGTCTCCACGCTGGTGGTGTCTCCTTATCGAAGGTGACCAGACATGCAAGAAAGCGTAATGCAGCGCATGTGGGACAGTGCCCACCTATCCGGTGGTAACGCTGCCTATGTGGAAGAGCTCTACGAGCTCTACCTGCACGATCCCAACGCTGTGCCCGAAGAGTGGCGCACCTATTTCCAGAAGCTGCCCGTCAGCGGTGGCGCTGCGGCCGATGTATCGCATTCGACAATCCGCGATCACTTCGTGCTGTTGGCCAAAAACCAACGCCGCGCTCAGCCTGCTTCAGCCGGTAGTGTCAGTAGCGAGCATGAGAAGAAACAGGTTGAAGTCCTGCGCCTTATTCAAGCGTACCGGATGCGTGGCCATCAGGTGGCCCAGCTTGATCCGCTCGGCTTGCAGCAACGGCCGGCGCCTGCCGACCTGGCAATCAACAACTACGCCCTGACTGACGCTGATCTGGATACGGTTTTCCGTACCGGCGACCTTGCCATGGGCAAAGATCAGGCAACCTTGCGTGACATTCACCAGGCGCTGCAAGAGACGTATTGCCGCACTATTGGGGCTGAATTCACCCACATCGTCGACTCAGACCAGCGCAATTGGTTTCTGCAGAGACTCGAAAGCGTTCGTGGTCGCCCGTCTTTTTCACCGGAAATCAAGAGTCACCTGCTTGAGCGGCTGACGGCAGCTGAGGGCCTGGAAAAGTACCTGGGCACCAAATATCCGGGAACCAAGCGGTTTGGCCTGGAAGGTGGCGAGAGTCTGATTCCATTGCTGGATGAAATAATCCAACGCTCTGGCTCTTATGGCACCAAGGAGATCGTCATTGGCATGGCCCACCGTGGCCGTCTTAACGTACTGGTCAACACCTTCGGCAAGAACCCGCGCGACCTCTTCGACGAATTCGAAGGCAAAAAGGTCGAAGGGCTCAGTTCCGGCGATGTGAAGTATCACCAGGGCTTCTCTTCGAACGTGATGACTCCGGGTGGCGAAATACACTTGGCGATGGCATTCAACCCGTCGCACCTGGAAATCGTTTCGCCGGTCGTTGAAGGCTCCGTCCGTGCCCGTCAGGATCGTCGTTGTGATGCGGTGGGCGACAAGGTTCTGCCGGTCACGATTCATGGTGATGCCGCCGTGGCGGGGCAGGGCGTCGTGATGGAAACGTTCCAGATGTCCCAGACTCGTGCGTATCGCACGGGAGGTACCATCCGGATCGTGATCAACAACCAGGTTGGCTTTACCACCAACAAGCAAGAAGATGCGCGCTCCACTGAGTATGCGACCGACGTTGCAAAGATGATCCAGGCTCCGATCTTCCACGTGAACGCGGATGATCCTGAAGCTGTCCTCTTCGTCACCCAGCTCGCTGTCGATTACCGGATGCAGTTCAAGCGCGACATTGTTATCGACCTGATCTGCTACCGCCGTCGTGGTCACAACGAAGCGGATGAGCCTAGCGGCACTCAGCCACTGATGTATCAGAAGATCGCCAAGCAGCGCACTACACGTGAGCTGTACGCCGATGCGCTGACGCAATCCAACGTACTCGACAACGAGCGCGTTCAGGCCAAGGTCGATGAGTATCGTGCCGCGTTGGACAACGGTCTTCACGTGGTTAAGAGTCTGGTCAAAGAACCGAACAAGGAATTGTTTGTTGATTGGCGTCCTTATCTGGGTCATACCTGGACTGCTCGCTATGACACGCGTTTCGAATTAAAGGCGCTGCAGGAGCTGTCCAGCAAGATGCTTGCGGTGCCTGAAGGCTTCGTCGTTCAGCGTCAGGTTTCGAAGATTCTCGAAGATCGCCAGAAAATGGGTGCCGGTGCGCTTGCCATCAACTGGGGCTACGCCGAGACACTGGCCTATGCAACCCTGTTGTTCGAAGGTCATCCGGTTCGTATCAGTGGTCAGGACGTGGGCCGTGGCACCTTCTCGCACCGCCATGCGGCGTTGCACAACCAGAAGGATGGCAGCACCTACATCCCGCTTCAGCATCTTTACGAAGGCCAGCCTCGCTTCGACCTCTATGACTCCTTCCTGTCGGAAGAGGCGGTATTGGCGTTTGAGTACGGTTATGCCACTACCATGCCGAACGCATTGGTGGTGTGGGAGGCCCAGTTCGGTGACTTCGCCAACGGTGCACAGGTCGTAATTGATCAGTTCATCACCAGCGGCGAGCACAAGTGGGGCCGGCTGTGTGGTCTGACCATGCTATTGCCGCACGGCTATGAAGGGCAGGGACCAGAGCATTCGTCAGCACGTCTGGAGCGCTATCTGCAGCTGTGCGCTGAGCACAACATCCAAGTGTGTGTGCCGACAACTCCGGCTCAGGTCTATCACATGCTTCGCCGGCAGGCGATCCGTCCCCTGCGCAAGCCTCTGGTAGCGCTGACGCCGAAATCCCTCCTGCGTCATAAGCTGGCGACCTCAACCCTGGAAGACCTGACCCAAGGTTCGTTCCTGACCGTGATTCCGGAGATTGATCAGATCGATCCGAGCAAGGTCGAACGCGTTGTTATGTGCAGTGGCAAGGTTTATTACGACCTGCTGGACAAGCGCCGGAACGAGGGCCGTGAGGACATCGCGATCGTTCGGCTGGAACAGCTGTATCCGTTCCCGGAAGATGATTTGGCTGAGGTGCTTGCGCCTTACCAGAACCTCAAGAATATCGTCTGGTGTCAGGAAGAGCCGATGAACCAGGGCGCCTGGTATTGCAGCCAGCATCATATGCGTCGTGTTGCCGTCGCACACAAGAAGGAGCTGTTCCTGCAATACGCGGGTCGTGAAGCTTCTGCAGCGCCTGCGGTCGGTTACGCCTCCATGCACGCCGAACAGCAGGAAAAACTGCTGCAGGACGCCTTCACCGTTTAATCATTCTTGCAAGAGGCCGCGATCATCGCGGCCTCGATGTAAAAACCGAATCAATAGGACCCAGCTAATGGCTATCGAGATCAAAGCCCCTCAATTTCCGGAATCGGTTGCTGACGGCACCGTTGCGACCTGGCACAAGCAGCCGGGCGATGCGGTAAAGCGTGACGAACTCATTGTCGACATCGAGACCGACAAGGTTGTCATGGAAGTGCTGGCAGAAGCGGATGGCGTGCTGAGCGAAATCGCTAAAAACGAAGGGGATACCGTCCTCAGCGGTGAGCTGCTTGGCAAGCTCGACGCAGGTGCCACAGCCTCGGCTCCCGCCGCATCGGCGCCTGCTGAAGCCGCCGCTCCGGCAGCCCATGCAGCTTCGGCACCGGCAGCCGGCGCTGAAGATGCCATCCTCGCGCCTGCTGCCCGCAAGCTGGCCGAGGAAAACGGCATCGACCCGAACAGCGTCAAGGGCACTGGTAAAGATGGTCGCGTGACTAAAGAAGACCTGGTTGCCGCTATCGAAGCCAAGAAGTCCGCTCCGGCTGCTAGCAAGCCTGCTGCCAGCACTGCTGCTGCTCCTGTTGCAGCTGGCGGCGATCGCACTGAGAAGCGCGTGCCGATGACCCGTCTGCGTGCGAAGGTTGCCGAGCGCCTGGTCGAGGCTCAGTCGAACATGGCGATGCTGACGACCTTCAACGAGGTCGACATGACCGAAGTCATGGCCCTTCGTTCGAAGTACAAGGATCTTTTCGAGAAGACTCACAATGGCGTGCGTCTGGGCTTCATGTCCTTCTTCGTCAAAGCTTCTGTTGAAGCGTTGAAGCGTTTCCCGGCAGTCAACGCGTCGATCGACGGCACCGACATCGTTTACCACGGCTATCAGGACATCGGTGTCGCAGTCTCCAGTGATCGTGGTCTGGTCGTCCCTGTTCTGCGCAATGCCGAACTGATGAACCTGGCTGAAGTCGAAAGCGGCATCGCCACCTTCGGCAAAAAGGCGCGTGATGGCAAGCTGTCGATTGATGAGATGACTGGCGGCACCTTCACCATCACCAATGGCGGTACGTTCGGTTCGATGATGTCGACTCCGATCGTGAACCCGCCACAGGCCGCTATCCTGGGCATGCACAACATTCTGCAGCGTCCGATGGCTGTCAATGGTCAAGTGGTTATCCGGCCGATGATGTACCTGGCGCTGTCCTATGACCATCGCCTGATCGACGGCAAGGAAGCAGTGAGCTTCCTGGTGACCATCAAAAATCTGCTGGAAGACCCGGCGCGTCTGTTGCTGGACATCTAATAAGCGTCACGGGCTGCAGTTGGCAGGCTAGGCATTTGCTGGGCCTGCTTTCTGTGGCCTTTGATTTTTTTGCTGCACTCAAGAGGATTCGTAATGAGCCAGAAATTCGACGTCGTCGTGATCGGTGCCGGCCCCGGCGGTTATGTTGCAGCCATTCGCGCAGCGCAGCTGGGTCTGAAGACCGCCTGTATCGAAAAATATCAGGGCAAGGAAGGTAAAACCGCACTTGGCGGCACCTGCCTGAACGTCGGTTGCATTCCATCCAAGGCGCTGCTGGACAGCTCCTACAAGTTCCACGAAGCCCACGAGAGCTTCAAGGTCCACGGCATCAGCACTGGCGAAGTGGCCATGGATGTCCCGACCATGGTGGCGCGCAAGGACCAGATCGTTAAGAACCTGACAGGCGGTGTTGCCGGCCTGATGAAGGCCAACGGCGTGACCGTGTTCGAAGGCCACGGCAAGCTGCTCAGCGGTAAGCAGGTTGAGGTCACCGGGCTCGATGGCAACACGCAGGTCCTGGGCGCAGAACATGTGATCCTGGCTTCCGGTTCCAAGCCAGTCGACATTCCACCGGCACCGGTGGATCAGAACATCATTGTTGACTCCACTGGCGCGCTGGATTTCCAGAGCGTTCCGGCCAAGCTTGGCGTTATCGGCGCTGGCGTCATCGGGTTGGAGCTGGGTTCGGTATGGGCACGCCTGGGGGCCGAAGTTACCGTCCTCGAAGCGATGGACAAATTCCTGCCTGCCGCGGATGAGCAGATTTCCAAAGAAGCTTTCAAGGTGCTGAGCAAGCAGGGCTTGAAGATTCTGCTGGGTGCCCGAGTCACTGGTTCCCAAGTGAATGGCGATCAGGTCACGGTCAACTTCACCAGCGCAGAAGGCGAGCAGCAGCAGACCTTCGACAAGCTGATCGTTGCAGTCGGCCGCCGTCCGGTAACTACCGATCTGCTCGCTGCTGACGCGGGTGTTGATATGGATGAGCGCGGCTTCATCTTCGTCGATGATCAGTGCGCGACCAGCGTTCCGGGTGTTTACGCCATTGGCGACGTCGTTCGTGGAGCCATGCTTGCGCACAAAGCATCGGAAGAGGGTGTGATGGTTGCCGAGCGGATTGCCGGCCACAAATCGCAAATGAACTACGACCTAGTTCCATCGGTCATCTATACCCATCCGGAAATCGCATGGGTCGGCAAGACCGAGCAGGTGTTGAAGGCCGAGGGCGTCGAGATCAACGTGGGTACCTTCCCGTTCGCCGCCAGTGGCCGTGCCATGGCAGCCAACGACACGGCTGGCTTGGTCAAAGTCATCGCTGATGCCAAAACTGACCGTGTTCTGGGCGTCCATGTCATGGGGCCGGCGGCGGCCGAGCTGGTACAGCAGGGCGCGATCGGCATGGAATTTGGCACTAGCGCCGAAGACTTGGGCATGATGGTCTTCTCGCATCCGACCATGTCCGAAGCGCTTCACGAAGCTGCGCTGGCGGTTAATGGTCACGCGATTCACATCGCCAATCGCAAGAAGCGCTAACAGCGCAGCAATAAACGGCGGCATGCACTGGGCTTTCAGGCCTAGTGCAGCTGCCGAATACCTTCGCGCAAGGTATGACAGGTCTTTGAAAGGTATCTTCGATAGTTTTCAGCGACTTGAGGTGACGCCGCAGCAATGTGGTGTCTGATGCACATCAAACCGAACGGTAGCTAAGATGAATCTTCACGAATATCAGGGTAAGCAACTGTTTGCCGAGTACGGACTGCCGGTCTCCAAGGGCTACGCGATCGATAGCCCTAAAGAAGCGGCTGAAGCCTGTGATCAGATCGGCGGTACGGAGTGGGTAGTCAAAGCCCAGGTACATGCGGGAGGTCGCGGCAAGGCGGGTGGCGTCAAACTCGTCCGCAGCAAGGACGAAGCCCGGGCATTCGCCGAGCAGTGGCTGGACAAGCGCTTGGTGACCTACCAGACCGACGCCAACGGACAACCGGTCAGCAAGATTCTCGTAGAAGCCTGCACCGACATTGATAAAGAATTGTACCTGGGTGCCGTCGTTGATCGCGCTACTCGCCGGGTGGTCTTCATGGCCTCCACCGAAGGCGGCGTCGACATCGAAAAAGTTGCTCACGACACGCCGGAAAAAATCCTCAAGGCAACCATCGATCCGCTTGTTGGCGCTCAGCCGTTCCAAGGTCGTGAGCTGGCGTTCCAGCTTGGGCTCAAAGGCGATCAGGTCAAGCAGTTCGTCCATATTTTCGTAGGCTTGGCCAAGCTGTTCGTCGACTACGATTTGGCGCTGCTCGAAGTCAATCCGCTGGTGATCAAGAAAGACGGCAACCTGCACTGCCTGGATGCCAAGCTGAATATCGACAGCAATGCCATTTATCGCCAGCCCAAGCTGCGCGGCATGCAGGACCCCTCCCAGGACGACCCGCGTGAAGCTCACGCAGCCAAGTGGGAACTCAACTATGTTGCTCTGGAAGGCAACATCGGTTGCATGGTCAATGGTGCCGGTCTGGCCATGGGCACTATGGACATCGTCAACCTGCACGGCGGCAAGCCTGCCAACTTCCTCGACGTCGGCGGTGGCGCAACTGAAGAGCGCGTGACAGAGGCCTTCAAGATCATCCTGTCGGACGAAAACGTTGCGGCGGTTCTGGTCAATATCTTCGGCGGCATCGTTCGCTGCGACATGATTGCAGAGGGCATCATCGGCGCGGTCAAGGAGGTCGGCGTCAAGGTGCCAGTAGTTGTTCGCCTGGAAGGTAACAACGCCGAGCTCGGCGCCAAGATGCTGGGTGAAAGTGGTCTGAATATCATCGGCGCAACCAGCTTGACCGATGCGGCCATTCAAGTCGTCAAAGCCGCGGAGGGCAAGTAATGAGCGTCCTGATCAATAAAGACACCAAGGTCATTTGCCAGGGCTTCACCGGCTCGCAGGGTACCTTCCACTCCGAGCAGGCTATCGAGTACGGCACCAAGATGGTCGGCGGCGTTACTCCGGGTAAGGGCGGTACTACCCATCTGGGGCTGCCGGTTTTCAACACAGTCAAAGAAGCGGTTGCAGCGACTGGTGCTGATGCGTCAGTGATCTACGTGCCAGCACCGTTCTGCAAGGACTCGATTCTTGAAGCGGTGTTCGGCGGTATCAAGCTGATCGTCTGCATCACCGAAGGCATTCCGACCCTCGATATGCTCGAAGTGAAGATCAAGTGCGACGAAATGGGCGTTCGCCTGATTGGGCCGAACTGCCCGGGTGTGATCACGCCCGGCGAGTGCAAAATCGGTATCCAGCCTGGTCACATCCACATGCCGGGCAAGGTCGGCATCGTGTCTCGTTCGGGCACGCTGACCTATGAAGCGGTCAAGCAGACCACTGATGCCGGTTTTGGTCAGTCCACCTGCGTCGGTATTGGTGGCGACCCCATTCCGGGCTCGACCTTCATCGATATCCTCAAGCTGTTCCAAGAAGACCCGCAGACCGAGGCGATCGTCATGATCGGCGAGATCGGTGGTTCTGCCGAGGAGGAGGCTGCTGCTTACATCAAGGCCAATGTCACCAAGCCCGTAGTGTCCTACATCGCCGGTGTTACGGCGCCTGCGGGCAAGCGGATGGGGCACGCTGGCGCGATCATCTCCGGAGGCAAAGGAACGGCAGACGAGAAGTTTGCAGCACTGCAGGATGCCGGCGTGAAGACAGTTCGCTCGCTTGCCGATATCGGTAAAGCGCTGGCGGAAGTCACTGGCTGGGAAGCCAAGCAGGCCTGATTTCCAGCTTGCATTGCCAAATGCCAGTCAGCCCTGTCTGACTGGCATTTTTGTTTCTGCACGATGACTACGGTGACTTTGCTACGTCTTAGCGAATCCGAGCAGCAGCCGGCCGGCTTTGCGCTGTCTCTTATGGGGCTGTGATTCCTCGCCCTTAAAGGCGATTTCGATTAAGGTGCGTGCTTTTTTTCAGGCGGCTCGGCGTAGTCGTATCTGAAAGTAAGCGCTTGGCGCGTTACTCGTGCCGGAACCTTCTGTAGTGGTGATAGTTCAATGACTCGACTGAAAGGCCTCGATCTGCTGGCCCTTGGCTTTATGACGTTCGCGCTGTTTCTCGGCGCTGGCAACATCATTTTTCCACCCAGTGCTGGGATGGCTGCGGGACAGTCACTTTGGTTTGCTGCGTTGGGATTTCTGCTGACAGGCGTCGGCTTGCCCTTGCTGACTGTGGTCGCGCTGGCGCGGGTCGGCGGCGGGATGGATCGCTTGACCGCTCCGCTGGGGCGTGGCGCTGGCACGCTGCTGGCTGTCGCCGTGTACCTGGCCATCGGCCCGCTGTTCGCGACGCCGCGAACGGCAGTGGTGTCGTTTGAAATGGGAGTTGCACCCTTCACCGGCAACGCTGCCATTCCCTTGTTCGTTTATACGGCGCTGTTCTTTTCGGCGACGTTGTTCCTCGCAGTAAATCCAGGTCAGCTGGTGAACCGCGTCGGCAAGTTCATCACGCCGGTTCTATTGGCGGCGCTGCTGGTGCTGGGCGGCGCGGCCGTGTTCGCGCCGGCTGGCGACATTGGCGTCACTGCTGAGAGCTACCGCAGCGGTCCCTTGCTTAAAGGATTTCTGGAAGGCTATCTGACCATGGACACCCTGGGCGCCCTGGTATTCGGCATCGTGATCGCGACAGCGATCCGTGATCGCGGTGTGTCCAATGCGGCGCTGGTAACCCGCTACTCAATGGTTGCCGGTGCCATAGCCGCGCTTGGATTGTCACTGGTGTATCTGGCGTTGTTCTATCTGGGCGCAACCAGTCAGGGCATCGCTGGCGAGGCACAAAATGGAGTTCAGATTCTGACTACGTATGTGCAACACACCTTCGGTACCACAGGGAGCCTGTTGCTTGCGATCGTGATTACACTGGCCTGCCTGACGACAGCGGTTGGGCTGACCACTGCTTGTGGCGAATTCTTCAGCAGTTTGATGCCGGTTGGTTATCGCACTGTCGTGGTGTTATTCACGCTGTTCAGCCTGTTGGTGGCCAATCAGGGCCTGACACAGCTAATCAGTGTCTCCGTGCCCGTGCTGGTTGGACTCTACCCACTGGCGATCATGCTGGTGGCGCTGAATCTGCTGGATCGCTGCTGGGTTTCGCCTAGCCGGGTTTTCGTCCCGGTGATGGCGGTTACATTGGTCTTCGGTGTTGCGGATGGGTTGTCGGCGGCAGGCTTCACCGACCTGGTTCCCGTTCTGTTCACCCGATTACCCTTGGCCGCGCAGAGCATGGGCTGGCTGGTTCCGGTGCTGGTGACGCTAATGATTGCATTCGCAATGGATCGACTGGTTGGGAAGCGGCGTCTCGCAACATGAGGCCCGTTGGTCCTGGCGTAGGACTGGTCACCCGGGTGCCTGGTCAGCGGTTCCGCTGGTTATAATCACGCGCATGTGTCCAGAGGATTGTCATGTCTATTCCCAGTCATCTGCTGCCTCATCTGATCGCGGTCGCGTGGTTCGTGCTGTGCTGGGTCGGCTACACCCGCTACGCAAGCTGGCGAGGCAGGGACACGGCATGCCTCGCCAGCGTCCTGCATCTTTATCGCCAGGACTGGATGCGACGCATGCTGCTGCGCGATAACCGCATTGCCGATGCCAATGTGATCGGCAATCTGGAGCGCAACGCGGCGTTTTTCGCCTCCAGTACCTTGATCATTCTGGCCGGCATTTTGACCGCGCTTGGCGCGTCGGAACGTGCTGTTTCACTGTTGGCAGACTTGCCCTTTGCGCAGCCGGTAAGCCGTGGGCTATCCGAAATCAAGCTGTTGGCGTTGGCGGTCGTCTTCGTTTATGCCTTTTTCACGTTCAGCTGGTGCATGCGGCAATACAACTTCGCTGCAGTACTGGTGGCCTCGGCACCCATGGCCGGTGAGCGTAATGTGAGCGATCTTGAGCGCAAGTCGTTCGCCGAGCGGGCCGCCAGAGTTATCTCAATGGCCGCAAACCAGTTTAATTTCGGTCTGAGGGCGTATTACTTCGGGATGGCTACCTTGTCCTGGTTCATTCATCCGTGGTTCTTCATGGTGGTGACCACCGGTGTGGTGCTGGTTCTTTATCGCCGCGAATTTCATTCCGATGTACTTGAAGTCATGGTGTTCACGCCAACATTGCCTGTCGAGCAACCTAAGGAGTAGGGCTCACGCAGGTAGAGCCGCTAAACTGCGCGGCTTGATCTTCTCTGAGAGTCCGCATGAGCGATAGTCTGATACTGGAGCGTACCCAGCGCTTCCTTTCCCTGTTACGTCACTGTCAGGTGCTCGGCATGCGTGTCGAGCATGCAGATGCCAAGGGGCTCACGTTGCGCCTCCCCTATAGCGAAAAGATCGTCAGCAATCCCGAAAGCGGGCTCGTTCACGGCGGAGCGATTACCACCCTGATGGATACCACTTGTGGGATCTCGACGGCGTGCGCGCTGCCTGAGCTTGAGATCTGCCCCACACTCGATTTGCGCATCGATTACATGCATCCCGCCGAGCCCAATCACGACGTGTTTGGCTTTGCCGAGTGCTACCGCGTGACGCCGACGGTCATTTTTACCCGTGGAGTCGCTTACCAGCGCGATATCAATGAACCAATCGCCCACGTAGTCGGTGCGTTCATGCGCATGGGCAAGAATAGCTTGATGACAAGTTCGGAGGCGCCGCAATGAGCGCACTGAATCTCGATGCTCTGGTCAGTGAAGCGCACGCCAGCAATGACTATGACGCACTCTTAAAAATGGTGCCGTACGCCCGTCTAATCGGTATTGAGTGTTTGCGACTGGGCGATGAAATGGTGTTCCGGCTTCCAAAGAATCAGGACAACATCGGAAACCCTACGCTTCCGGCGATCCACGGCGGGGTGATTGCGGGCTTCATGGAGCATGCGGCGATGCTCCATCTGTTGATGTTCATGGGCGCGCCACATTTGCCCAAAATCATCGACTTCTCGATAGATTATCTTCGAGCGGGTCACTATCGTGACACCTTTGCCGCCTGCCAGGTCTGGCGCCAGGGACGTCGTGTAGCCAATGTTGCTGTGACAGCCTGGCAAACCAACCAGGCTGAGCCGATCGCGACTGCGCGTTGCCATTTCAAGGTCAACGAGCCCTGACAGGCCAGCCGGCGCTACTGTAGCTGTCTCGAAGGTGTTGAATGGATGCGTTGCTGATACTGGGTGGGCTACTGCTGATCCTGGCGGGCCTGATCTGGTTAGTTGTTCTGGCGTTCGGTACGGGCTTGTTGTGGGGCGTCGGCAGCCTATTGCCTCCTGTGACGCTGCTGTATGTGGCCCGGTATTGGAGGGTCGCGCGGAAGGCGGTGGGGCTGTCCTGTTTGGGCGTTATCCCTCTTGTGGTCGGATTTACCTTGCTCGCCAACCACGAACCGGAGCGAGTCGCGGCCATTGTCAGTCTTGAATGGCTCGAGCCGGATGAACAGGCTCAGAGCCATCAGCTGAGTTTTCGTTTGCACGGCCAGCTTGATGGTCGTTCGTTCAGTCCTCAGTTCGGTAGTTACGTTAATGGCGTATTGACGCTGCGTGAAGGTGAACAACTGTTCGCTCGGCAGGAGGTGAGCATTCGTCTCGGTGCAAAGCCATCTGGAGCAGTACAGGTCGATGTGCTTCCTCAGGACGTTGATCCTGCCCCTGTGGTCGAAATCAACTGGATGCGTCCAGAGCAGGAGCTTCCAGAGGCACGCCGAATTCAGAGCGGCTATACCCTGCATCTGAACCTGCAGCCGGTGCCGCCGAACAAGCTGGTCGGTGACTTCCACCTGGTCTTGCCGGCCCACTATCAAACCAGCCTCAGCGGACAGGTCGAACTGTTCACCGATAACCTTCGCTATCGCGCCGGTCGCGTTGATCTGACGCATGACTCGGTTGATACCCTCGCTTATGTGGCCGGTGATTATTTGCAGCGTCGGTTCGAGACGCGGGATGTGAGCATCGAAAGGGTAGCGCCTGTCAATTTACCCGCGTCGAGCTTGGTGCTCTCGATAAGCGCCAAGATTGAGGGGGCGGCGCAGCTTTTCGACCTGGCTATCAGCAAGGGTGACCAGGGTTGGGCGGTAGAAGATGACACTTTTCCCCCTCTGAGCGCCGCAGCCGAAACGCCGCTCAAGCAGACCGTTTTTAAAAAAGCGTCGCTGCCGGACAGCACTGCATCGGCCCGAGTCGATCGTCGCCAGCGGTTTTCCCTGGCCCGGTTGCTGCGCAATCCGGAGCGTTACGAGCACCTGCAAGTACGCGCACAGACTAAGCGAGGGGGAGTCGCTGAAGGACGCTTTAAAGGGCTGGACCGAGACGGCAATCTGGCTATCCGGCAAAGGCTGAAGGGCGCCGGAGAGGCAGTTTTCAATTTAAGTCCTGACGATATCGTTCTGATCGAGCTGCTAGAGCCTTAGCTTGCGCCTTGGACACTTCTCCAGGAAAGACTGCAGCTTGCCATGCATGGGCTGCACTTGAATTTCCCGCACAAGACCCCATCTGCTTGTCATCGCCGCAGTCGCGGTCCGTGCCATTGACGAAGTGGAGTTTGCAAGACGATGAGTGTGGAGACTCAAAACAAAGAAACCCTGGGCTTCCAGACCGAAGTGAAGCAGCTGCTTCACCTGATGATTCATTCCTTGTATTCGAATAAGGAAATCTTCCTTCGCGAGTTGATTTCCAACGCCTCGGACGCCGCCGACAAGCTTCGATTCGAAGCGTTGGCCAAGCCTGAGCTGCTTGAGGGCGGGGCGGACCTGAAGATTCGCGTCAGCTTCGACAAGGATGCCAAGACTGTCACGCTTGATGACAACGGCATCGGTATGAACCGCGAAGATGTCATTACCCACCTGGGCACTATCGCCAAGTCGGGTACGGCTGATTTCATGAAGCATCTGACCGGTGACCAGAAGAAAGACTCACATCTGATCGGTCAGTTTGGCGTCGGCTTCTATTCCGCCTTTATCGTCGCGGAGCAGGTAGAAGTATTCAGCCGCCGTGCCGGGACCTCTGCAGAAGAGGGCGTGTACTGGTCCTCGAAGGGCGAGGGCGATTTTGAGGTTGCCAACATCGACAAGGCGGAGCGCGGCACCCGCATCGTTCTGCACCTCAAGTCTGGCGAAGAGGAATTCGCCGACGGTTGGCGCCTTCGCAATATCATCAAGAAGTACTCCGACCACATCGCGCTGCCGATCGAATTGCCGAAAGAGTTTCATGGTGAGGAGAAAGACAAGCCTGCAGAGACCGAGTGGGAAACCGTCAATCGCGCCAGTGCACTTTGGACCCGTCCACGCACCGAGGTGAAGGACGAGGAGTATCAGGAGTTCTACAAGCACGTCGGTCACGACTTCGAGAATCCCTTGGCTTGGAGCCACAACAAGGTCGAGGGCAAGCTCGAATACACCTCGCTGTTGTTTGTGCCTGGCCGCGCGCCCTTCGACCTGTACCAGCGCGAAGCGCCCAAGGGACTGAAACTCTACGTCCAGCGCGTTTTCATCATGGATCAGGCTGACGAGTTCCTGCCGTTGTACCTGCGCTTCATCAAAGGCGTGGTCGACTCCAATGACCTCTCGTTGAACGTTTCCCGCGAGATCCTGCAGAAGGATCCGGTGATCGATTCCATGAAGTCGGCGCTGACCAAGCGCGTGCTGGACATGCTGGACAAGCTGGCTAAAGACAAGCCGGAAGACTACAAGAACTTCTGGAAGCAGTTCGGCCAGGTTCTGAAAGAGGGCCCTGCGGAGGACTTCGCCAACAAGGAGAAAATCGCAGGTCTGCTGCGTTTCGCTTCCACCCACGATGCATCTGGCGAGCAAGGCGTATCGCTGGCTGATTACCTGGGTCGCGCCAAGGAAGGTCAGGACAAGATTTACTACCTCACCGGTGAATCCTATGCACAGGTGAAGAACAGTCCGCACTTGGAAGTCTTCCGCAAGAAAGGCATCGAAGTCTTGCTGCTGACTGACCGCATCGACGAGTGGCTGATGAGCTACCTGACCGAGTTTGACGGCAAGCAGTTCGTTGACGTCGCGCGCGGCGACCTTGACCTCGGCAAGCTGGATACGGAAGAGGACAAGAAGGCTCAGGAAGAGATTGCCAAAGCGAAGGAAGGACTGGTGGAGCGTCTCAAGACTGCGCTGGGTGACGAGGTCGCAGAGGTGCGAGTGTCGCACCGTCTGACTGATTCGCCGGCAATCCTGGCGATCGGTGAGCAAGACTTGGGCCTGCAGATGCGTCAGATTCTTGAAGCCAGCGGACAGACGGTGCCGGAGTCGAAGCCGATCTTCGAGATCAACCCGGCACACCCGCTGATTGAAAAGCTCGACGCCGAGCCGGATGAAGACCGATTCGCCGACCTGTCGCACATCCTCTTCGATCAGGCTGCGCTCGCGGCTGGCGATAGCCTGAAAGATCCTGCGGCTTATGTGCAGCGTCTCAACAAGCTCCTGGTTGAGCTGTCCGCTTAACCTTTAGCTGTTTCATTGAAAGGCCCGTCATTGACGTAATGCTGTTCACTTAAGCGGAGCAGCCTTACGGTCCACCGGATACCGGGTCTTGGAAATCTTCACCGTTCTTGGCCGCCCCGGCCTTGGACGGTGATCCAGAAACAGCCCTGCGACACCTCCCCGCAATTCAGCCATCCTCCTTCCTGTTGACGAAACCGGGTTGGCCGCCGCCATAACGATCAATTGCACCGCGATGTACTGGCAGACGGGTTCGCAGCAATGCACCATCGACTGCGAACACCTGCAAACCCTTCCAACCATCGCCTTCGTATCGCTCGCAGCCCCAGTGTTTGCCCGTCGGACGGAACAACGATTCGACCGAATCAGCCCCCAGCCGCTTACGTGCTTCAGTCACGCCGCTTCGCGCCAGCAACTGATCGGAGGCCAGGCCCTGAGCACAGATATTCAAACGCCTGGGCACCTCATGCACAGGCTCGTCTCGGAACAGGGCCATGCCCAGCACCAACCAGAGCACCTGATCGCTCGGCAGGCGACGACGCCTTATGGTGGCTTGCGCCGAGAGGTTCAGCGCGCTGGCAACCCACTCCAAGTATGTTCTGCGTGAAGGCACTCAGATCAGAGAGAGGTCACCGAGGTCGAGCAATTGCTGCTGAATGGGCATAAAAAATCCGATACCAGAGGACTGGTATCGGATTTCTAGAAGGCCCAGCTTGGACTCAAATGCTTAAGTGAACAGCATTACGTCATTGACGGGCCTTTTTTGTTTCGAACGCGGCGCGGGGCTTTGTCGTCGGTACTGTTGCGGCGTTATGAACCGCTACGAGGCGGCACGGTCTATCCGCTTGTTCACTAGGAGGACATCGGTTGCTCAATATACGAAACTGTCTCGCGGCGCTGTGCCTGGTTGTTACCGTCACGCCGGTGGAGGCACGGGATTACCACTACAGCGATTCACATCTTCATTTCGTCGATTTTTTCCAAGAGACCGATGGCATGCAGCAACTGCTCAAGGCCATGGACGAGAGCAACATTGACCACGTGATGATCAGCGGCATTCCGGTTGCGAAGAAGTGGCACGAGAACGAGCCTAAGCGTCCGCGATACTACGCAGGAGATGACGCCGCCGTTTACTGGTACAGCGCGACAGATGTGTTAGTTGCAGCCGCGCTTAAAGAGCTGGACGAAGACCAGCGCAAACGCTTCCACCCGTTTCTGTCAGGGTTCAATCCAAACGACAAAAATGCCGATGCGCACATCCGTCGGATGCTGGATCTCGATCCTGGGCTTTGGCAGGGGTTAGGCGAGGTCTTTACTCGGCATGACGATGTAACCGCCCTGACGCAGGGCGACACACCGCGCGCCAACAATGAAGCGCTTACGCGCGTGTATCACCTTGCAGCCGAATTCGATCTGCCGGTGATGCTGCATTCGAACATCACCTCCAAGCGCGAGCGCAATCCGCTCTATCTTGAGGAGCTCGAAGAGCCGCTGCGAAATCACCCGCATACCCGTTTCATCTGGGCGCATGCCGGGACGAGCATGGAGTTGTATCGGCATCAGAAGAAGCTCGACTTTCTCTTGCCTACCGTTAAGCGACTGCTTGATGACTACCCAAACCTGTATATCGATCTGTCATGGACCATGCTGGAGCCTTATCTACTGGATCGTTCCGGTAATGTCGACCCAGCCTGGGTTGCCTTGGTCGAGCGCCATCCGACGCGCTTCATGATCGGATCGGATGTGGTCGGCCGGTTTGATGGGGTCGGTGAAGCAATGCGCGCATTTGATCCTTTCCTAGATGCTTTGTCAGAACCTACAGCGCAGAAGGTGGCGCGAGACAATTTCCTCGACGTGCTACCGCGCAACCGTGGCCGCGGTGAATGAGATGAGGCAGTGATGGATGAGGTACACACACGGTGGCGATCTCAAGGCCGGCGCGTCTATCGATCAGCACTTAGCGCCTAGCTCAGCCGAGACCATCGCTCTGGTAGGTGAGGTATTCAGCACCATCGGTTCGAGAGTTCGACTATCCGTTTTTGCCCCAAAGCTGGGCAGGGCGCGAGGAGATGCGTACCATTCGGCGTTTTTCGCAAGGCATTGGCTTTCGCTTCAAGGGCGATTGTCTTCGCCTGACCCAGCCGTCTACGCCGAGACTTCATTATGTCTAGCCTTTCAACTCAGTTATTCCGCGCTTATAACCGAGTCAGCCTTGTTACACAGATTGTCGTTGGCCTTGTTGCCGGCTGTTTGCTGGCCTGGCTGTGGCCCGAGGCCGCTGCGTCGGTCAGATTGCTGGGTGATTTGTTCGTTGCGGGATTGAAGGCGGTCGCGCCGGTATTGGTCTTCGTCCTGGTCACTGCATCACTGGCTAACCACAAGCGGGGGCAGCCGACGCACATTCGCCCAATCCTGGTTCTCTACGCATTGGGTACAGTCAGTGCTGCAATCGTTGCGGTTATCGCCAGCTTCGTGTTTCCGACGAGTTTGACGTTGGTCAGCCAGGCGAATGACGTCATACCGCCTGCGGGGGTAGGGGCTGTTCTAAAAACGTTGCTGTTCAACGTGGTTGATAACCCAGTCAATGCGCTGATTGACGGCAATTTCATCGGTATCCTGGCGTGGGCAATTGGACTTGGATTTGCCTTCAGGCATGCTCGTCAGAGCACTCGCGATCTGATCTCCGATATGTCAGAGGGCGTGACCCTGATCGTCAAGGTTGTTATCGGGTTTGCGCCACTGGGCATTTTCGGACTGGTCGCCGGGACCCTGGCTGAGTCCGGTTTCGCGGCGCTGGCCGGTTACCTACAGCTGTTGATGGTTTTGGTCGGCAGCATGCTGTTCATGGCGCTGGTGGTTAACCCTCTGATCGTGTTCTGGCAGATTCGTGGGAATCCCTATCCACTGGTGCTGACCTGTTTGCGGGAGAGTGGCATAACCGCGTTCTTTACCCGCAGCTCAGCAGCCAACATTCCAGTGAACATGCAGTTGTGCGAGCGACTTGGACTGCATAAAGACACCTATTCGGTTTCGATTCCGCTTGGCGCGACCATCAACATGGGCGGTGCGGCTATTACCATCACGGTGTTGACGCTGGCGGCCGTTAACACGCTGGGTATCGCTGTGGACATCCCAACCGCAATTCTGCTCAGTCTGCTGGCGGCGATCTGTGCCTGCGGTGCGTCTGGCGTTGCAGGCGGCTCGCTGCTGCTGATTCCGCTGGCGTGCAGCCTGTTCGGAATTTCTAACGACCTGGCGATGCAAGTCGTTGCGGTCGGCTTCATCATTGGCGTGATTCAGGACTCGGCCGAGACCGCGTTGAACTCCTCGACGGATGCGCTTTTTACTGCAGCTTCGTGCATGGCGCACGGAGATGTAGAAGGCGCTGTGCAGGCGTCCTGATCCGCGTGCGTCTACCAGGTCGCGTCCCGCTTAGGCTACTCGACCCGGCGTGATCTACCAGTGAACAAAACACACCACAAACAATAACGGCGCCCTTAGGCGCCGTTATTGTTTGTAGCGAGGAGTCGATCAGCCTTTCCAGCGCTTCAGTACCAGCGTTGCGTTGGTACCGCCGAAGCCAAAGCTATTACTCATGATGGTGTCGATTTTCGCATCTTCGCGGGTTTCGCGAACGATCGGCATATCGGCAACCTCTGCATCGAGCTCTTCAATGTTGGCCGAGCCAGCAATGAAGTTGCCCTGCATCATAAGCATGCAATAGATCGCTTCGTGGACACCTGCAGCGCCCAGCGAATGTCCGGACAGGCTCTTGGTCGAGCTAATGGCTGGGATCTTATCGCCAAACATGTTGCGTACGGCCTTGCTCTCAGCGACGTCACCCACTGGTGTAGAGGTGCCATGGGTGTTCAGGTAATCAATGTCACCTTCGACTGTGGCCATCGCCTGCTGCATGCAGCGCAGTGCGCCTTCGCCGCTCGGCGCAACCATGTCGTAGCCATCAGAAGTAGCGCCGTAACCGACGATTTCCGCATAGATCTTGGCGCCGCGCTTGAGCGCATGCTCCAGCTCTTCAACCACCACCATGCCGCCGCCGCCGGCTATGACGAAACCGTCACGCTTGGCGTCGTAAGCCCGCGAGGCCTTTTCCGGCGTCGCGTTGTACTGGCTGGACAGGGCGCCCATGGCGTCGAACAGGCAGCTCTGGCTCCAGTGTTCTTCCTCGCCGCCGCCGGCAAAGACGACATCCTGCTTGCCCATCTGAATCTGCTCCATCGCATGGCCGATGCAATGCGCACTGGTCGCGCAGGCCGAGGCGATGGAGTAGTTGATGCCCTTGATCCGGAACGGCGTTGCCAGGCAGGCGGATACCGTGCTGCTCATGGTGCGCGGCACGCGGTATGGGCCGATGCGCTTGACGCCCTTTTCGCGAAGGATGTCGATGGCTTCCATCTGATTGATGGTGGAAGCGCCGCCGGAGCCGGCGATCAGGCCGATGCGTGGATCGGAGATATCATCAGCGCTGAGCCCCGAATCCTCGAGAGCCTGTTGCATCGCCAGATAGGCGTAAGCCGCCGCATCGCCCATGAAGCGCAAGACCTTGCGGTCGATCAGCTCTTCGAGGTTCAGGTCGACCGAGCCGGAGACCTGGCTGCGCAGGCCCATATCGGCATAGGCCTGATTGAAGCGAATGCCGGGGCGGCTAGCCCGCAGGTTGGCGGAAACGGTGTCTTTGTCATTGCCGAGGCATGAAACGATGCCCAGGCCGGTGATTACGACGCGACGCATGCGGAAGTCCTTCAGAAGCTATCAGTAGATGTAAACAGGCCGACACGCAAACCTTCGGCACTGTAGATCTCGCGACCATCCACGCTCACGGTGCCATCGGCGATGCCGAGAACCAGAGAGCGGCTGATGGTGCGTTTGATATGAATGTTATAGGTAACTTTCTTGGCGGTCGGCAGGACCTGACCGAAGAATTTGACCTCGCCAGAACCCAGCGCACGACCACGGCCCGGGTTGCCTTGCCAGCCTAGGTAGAAGCCGACCAATTGCCACATGGCGTCGAGGCCCAGGCAGCCAGGCATGACTGGGTCCCCTTCGAAATGGCAGGCAAAGAACCAGAGGTCAGGATTGATATCCAGCTCAGCAACCAGCTCGCCCTTGCCGTACTTGCCGCCGACTTCGCTGATATGAACGATGCGGTCGACCATTAGCATGTTCGGTGCCGGCAGTTGCGCATTACCGGGGCCGAACAGCTCGCCGCGGCTGCAACGGAGCAGATCTTCCCGAGTAAAGGCCTGTTGTTTGGTCATGCGTATTCCTCAATGGTCCCTTTATGGAGGGCTTGCTGCGTTCATCCGACTCGACAATAGCGAGTCCGGTCATAAGACTAGTCATAGACTGCTGCCTTGCGCTTAAAGTCACAGCGCAGGGACATGAGTACCGCTCGTTTCGACCAACCACGAGACGACCATGGTGGAAACGGGCCCATACTTTAACACTCCTGACCCGTCACCACGACCATGTGACGTTCTGCCTCTGTATAGACCATTGGGGAATGTCTCCTTGCTACGTCTGCGACACAGCTCGGTGGCATCGGCCGGAAATTGTAATCTGATGATTCCGCGGGTATGGGGGTTTGCACTGGTTGCGCTCGAAGCGGCACGTATAATCCGGGCCATTGCACTTGGTGCCTAAACGGATCCCTCATGACTGAACAGCAACCCATAGCGGTGCTTGGCGGCGGCAGCTTCGGAACCGCCATCGCAAACCTGCTCGCCGAGAACGGTCACAGCGTCCGCTTGTGGATGCGCGATGCCGAGCAGGCCGAGAGTATTCGAACGCACCGCCAGAATCCGCGCTATTTGAAAGGCGTGACGCTGCTGCCGGCCGTAAACCCTGTCACTGATCTAGGGCAGACGCTGGCCGATTGTCAGCTGATCTTTGTTGCGCTGCCCTCCAGTGCCTTGCGCCAGGCTCTTTCCCCCTTCGCTGAGCAGCTGTCGGGCAAGATGTTGGTAAGCACCACTAAAGGCATCGAGGCGCAGGGCTTTATGCTGATGAGCCAGATTCTGGAACAGATCGCGCCTCAGGCCCGCATCGGCGTGATATCAGGCCCCAATCTGGCGCGCGAAGTGGCTGAACACGCTCTGACTGCGACCGTTGTGGCCAGCGACGACGAGGCGCTTTGCTGTTGTGTGCAGCAGGCGCTGCATGGGCGAACCTTTCGTGTCTATGCCAGTTCGGATCGGTTTGGCGTCGAGCTTGGCGGCGCATTGAAAAACGTTTACGCCATCATGGCCGGCATGGCCGCGGCGCTCGGTATGGGAGAAAACACCCGTAGCATGCTGATCACTCGCGCCCTGGCCGAAATGACCCGTTTTGCTGTTAGGCTCGGAGCGAATCCGATGACCTTCCTCGGCTTGGCCGGAGTGGGTGACCTGATCGTGACCTGCACCTCCACGAAAAGCCGAAACTTTCAGGTGGGCTATGCCCTCGGCGAGGGGTTGAGTCTCGATGAGGCCGTGTCACGGCTGGGTGAAGTCGCTGAAGGCGTCAACACCATCAAGGTTTTGAAGGTCAAGGCAGAGGAGCTGCAGGTCTACATGCCGCTGGTCGCAGGTCTGCATGCCATTTTGTTCGAGGGGCGTACGCTGGATCAGGTCATTGCGCTACTGATGCGCGGCGAACCGAAGACCGACGTTGATTTCATTTCCACCGACGGTTTCTGATACGACAACGGAGCAATCAATGAACACATCGCAACGCAGCGCAGAGCGCGAGTCGCTGATTCTGCGCGCACTCTGGATGCTGGTTTTCTTTTTTGTCTGGCAACTGGCTGAATTGGTATTGCTGGTCATTGTCGTGGCGCAGCTGGTGCTGCAGGCGGTTAACGGCAAAGCGAATGACAGCTTGCTGGAGCTGGGTGACAGCCTCAGCCAGTACGTGGCGCAAATTGGTCGTTTCGGCACCTTCAATACGGACCGTAAACCCTGGCCAATGTCCGACTGGCCCAAGCCGCGTCCAGCCGACCGGGATGCAGCTCCTCCCGTGCAATCGGCCCCTTCGGAGCAGGAGCCTCAGCCGTGAGGTTGTGGTTGCTACGCCACGGCGAAGCTGAGCCCCGGAACCGCACTGATGCCGAGCGCAACCTCACAGCAGCCGGTCGACTCGAGGTGGAAGGCGCCGCGGCGCACCTGCAAGGACGACCGTTGCAGGCCATCCTGGCAAGTCCTTACCAGCGGGCCCAGCAGACCGCTGAACTTGTTCGGCAGACACTCGATTTCGGCGGTCAAGTCGAAACCGTATCCTGGCTGACGCCGGAATCTGACCTGGCCGATGCGCTGCTCTATCTTGATCGTCGCAGCGAACAGCATGTGCTGCTGGTCACTCATCAGCCCTTTGTCGGTGTGTTTGGCGGCTGGCTGGTCAGTGGTCACCGTGACGCGCCCATACCAATGGCAACCGCCAGCCTGGCGGAATTGGAGGGGGAGCATGTGGCAGCGGGGTTGATGCACCTGGTTGGGCTGCGGCACCCGGTCTGAAGTCAACGCTTCCTATTTATGTTGCGCCTGCCGCTGCAGGTGGAGTTCTATGAAAAAAATAAAAACAGGAGAGCGACACTCGTGAGTATTTGGCAACGTCCACCGAGCCTTGAACAACTCAACGCCAACCGGCAGAACACCATTGTCGAACTGCTCGATATTCGTTTCGAAGCAGTCGAAGAGGACTGTCTCACGGCGAGCATGGTTGTCGACTCCCGCACCCACCAGCCTTATGGTCTGCTGCACGGCGGCGCTTCGGTTGTGCTCGCTGAGACTGTTGGCTCGATGGCCAGCTATCAGTGCATCGACCCCAATCGATTCTATTGTGTCGGCCTGGAAGTGAACGCCAACCATATCCGCGCGGTGCGCAGCGGCCGTGTCACTGCAGTCTGCCGTCCGGTTCATCTTGGACGCTCCAGTCACGTCTGGGATATCCGGCTGCACGGAGATGATGGCAAGCTGAGCTGCATCTCGCGTTTGACCGTTGCAGTCGTGCCTCTTGGCGAAAACAGCCCACTACCTGTTGGGGCGTCGTAGACGCCCTTGTTTGGCAGGACTGCCTTTGCTTCTGCCGCTTCGGCCGATTGCCGTTAAGGGACGGGGCGCCAGACAATGGCCGTCGTTTCCATTCAGCTGCTTAGAACCCATGACGCAACGCATTTTTTTCGCTCACGCCAACGGTTTTCCATCCGCTACCTATCACAAGCTGTTTGAAAACCTGACGCCCGAGTACGCCGTTACCCACCTCGATCAGCACGGTCATGACCCGCGCTTTCCGGTGAATGACAATTGGCAGAACCTAGTGCAGGAGCTGATTGAGCAGCTGGTCACATTGCAGGAGCCGGTCTGGGGTGTCGGGCATTCGCTTGGCGGAATGCTGCATTACCACGCTGCCCTGCAGCGCCCGGAGCTTTATCGTGGGGTGGCCATGCTCGATTCACCCATGCCGACCTGGCTTGATCAGACGCTGATCTGGGCAGGCAAACGTTTTGGTTTCATCGATCACCTGACCCCCGCCGGCCGCACCCTGGGCCGTCGCGAGCAGTTCAGCTGCGTCGATGAGGCGCGGCATTACTTTGCGAGCAAAGCACTGTTTCGCGCCTTTGATCCTGCCTGCCTGGATGCTTATGTCGAGCATGGTCTGGAGCCCACCGAGCAAGGCGTGCGCTTGCGCTTCGACCCGGAAACGGAGATTCGGATCTATCGCAGCGTGCCGCATGTGACGCCCGGCTGGCCCCATGCGCTGAAAATGCCGCTGGCTGTGGTGCGCGGGCGTCAGAGCCGCGTGGTGCTGCCTCATCATCTCTATTTGTTGCGACTGGTCGCCCACGGGGAAGCACACACCTTACCTGGTGGGCATATGTTTCCGCTTGAACGACCGGCTGATACCGCGGTTCTGCTCAGGCAGTTGTTCGCTCGCTGGAGCGAATCGAACAGAAGGGGTGCTGCATGAGTGTGACGTTCGAAGAGATCCGTCTAAGCCTGCCCCATATCGAGGTCGCCGCCCACCTGTACGGTCCGGAGGATGGTCAGCCTGTCATTGCCCTGCATGGCTGGTTGGACAATGCGGCCACTTTTTCTCGTTTGGCGCCGTTGCTCAAGGGGCTCCGTATCGTTGCGCTAGACCTTCCAGGCCACGGCCATTCCGATCATCGACCGCTCGGCGCCGCCTATAACATCTGGGACTATGCGCACGATGTACTGCAGACGGCCGAGCAGTTTGGCTGGAAGCGATTCTCCTTATTGGGACACTCCATGGGCGCTATCGTGTCGGTGTTGCTGGCCGGTGCCATGCCTGAGCGGGTCGAGCGGCTGGCATTGATCGATGGGGTGATTCCCTTTACCGGCGAAGCCGAAACTGCGCCACAGAAGCTTGGCGAATCGCTGCAAAAGCTGCTCGCCGTGGACGACAAGCGAAAGCCGGTTTACGCCACCTTCGAGCAGGCTGTTGCGGCACGCATGAAAGGCGTGGGGGCGGTTAGCCACGAGGCGGCCGAGCGGCTTGCGCAGCGAGGATTGATGCCGGTTCCCGGTGGCTATACCTGGCGCACTGATGCGCGTCTGATGCTGCCGTCATCGATGCGGCTGACCCGCGCTCACGCCTTGGCGTTTGTGCATCGCGTAGCCTGCCCGGCGAGCCTGATCCTGGCAGAGCAAGGTTTGCTCAACCAGCCAGCCATGGTCGAACTGACCCAGAACATGCCGTTCGCGATGCATCGGTTGCCCGGCGGCCATCATTTGCACTTGGATGATCACTTCGGGGCTGAGGCGGTGGCGGCCGTTTTTAATCCGTTCTTCGCAGGCTGAGTCGACGCAGGACGGGGTTACGCAAGAATCTGTCGCAAAGCCTTGCTTGACTTGCTTTTACCAACTGGTAACGCTGGGCCATCGCTTCAGCAGGGACCACCTCAATGCTTGACTTCCATACCATTGCCACCTCCCACGGTCGGACCGCGTCGACGGCGGCCCTCCATTGAGGTGCCGTATGCGAGTTATATCGGTAACAGCGCTGTTCTTGGCTGTCGGGATCGCTGAAGCGGCCGATCTTCCGGGCAGCAGAGATTTCGACATGCTGCCGCGATACCCGCAGTCTGAAATTGTGGCCTTCAAAGAGCGGGACGTGCTGGACCGAACCTATCCTCTGGATTCGATTCGGCGTATCAGTGGGCGGCTACGTATGAGCGATCAGATCACCGCCAGCGGCTATCTGACGGCGGTGACTTATAGGTTGCCGGACGTCCATACGGGGATAGAAGCCTTCGAACGGTCGCGGAGTCGCCTGTTGCAAGAGGGTGCTGAGCTGCTCTTCTGGTGTGAGGGGCGTGAATGCGGATCGAGCAGCCTGTGGGCCAATGAAGTGTTCCACCGCTCGACACTCTACGGCCCGGAGGCAAGGCAGGCCTACCTGCTGGCGCGTCTGCCAGGCGAATCGGATCGGCTCATGGCGCTCTATGGTGTTACCCGCGGCAACGGGCGTCCCTATCTGCAAGTGGAGCAGTTCGAGCCGGATGGGCCGCTCGGTATCATCCTGCCGAATCCGGGCACCCTGCTGCGCCAGTTGAAAAGCACCGGCGAACTCTGGCTGCCGCGATTGCCACAAGAGCCGACGGCGGAGTGGGGGGCGCTGCTGGCGAACGTGCTGCGGCTCGATAGTACGATACGGGTCGCATTGAGAGGCAAGGGCGCAGCGGCTTGGTACGAAGCGCTGACGCAAGAGAGGATCAAGGCGCGGCGCATCGAAGCAGAAGCCACCGACGAGGATGGGCTGCGGATCACGTTGTTGCGTTAAGGCTCAGTTTCAGACTGCAAAAGCCACTGCTCTTCAAGGCGCACTTTACTCTAAAGTGCGCCACCTTCTTTCATAGGTAACACCATGCTCAACAATGATCGTCTGCTGGTGCAGATTCTGCTCCTGGTGCTGCTCGGTGCCTGTGTGTGGGTGCTGGCCCCGTTTGCCTCGGCGCTGTTTTGGGCTGCGGTGCTGGCATTTGCCAGCTGGCCGATCATGCGGGTGCTGACCCGCTGGATGAACGGCAACTCGACGCTTGCCGCCACCCTGTTGACGGGCGGATGGATGGTCTTGGTTGCCGTGCCGCTGGTCTGGTTGGGGTTCAACATTGCCGACCAGATTCGCGAGGTCAACGTGCTGGTGCACAACCTGCAAGTGCAGGGACTTCCGCCGCCGCCGGCGTGGCTCGCTGAACTGCCGCTGATAGGCGACAACCTGCTGAGTCTCTGGAACACACTGGATGAGCAAGGGACGGCCTTCTTCGCGACGATCCGGCCGTACGTCGGTCAGGTGGGCAACTGGTTGTTGGTGCGCAGTGCGCGCGTTGGCGGTGGAATGCTGGAACTGGCGCTCAGCCTGGTACTGGTGTTCTTCTTCTATCGCGATGGGCCGAAACTGGCTGCCTTCGTACATAGTCTGCTGCATCGACTGATTGGTGACCGCGCTGATCACTACCTGGAATTGGTGGCCGGTACGGTTCAGCGTGTCGTCAACGGTGTGATCGGCACCGCGGCTGCCCAGGCGATTCTGGCGTACGTCGGATTCAGCATTGCTGGCATACCCGGTGCGCTGATCCTCGGTCTGCTGACGTTCGCATTCAGTTTCCTGATGGTCCCGCCCCTGATCTGGGGCCCCGCCACGCTCTGGCTTGCCTGGCAGGGTCAGTACGGCATGGCCGTATTTCTGGGGATATGGGGCATGTTCATCATCAGTGGCGTGGACAACGTGCTGAAACCCTACCTGATCAGCCGCGGCGGTAACCTGCCCTTGGTGGTGGTGCTGCTTGGCGTGTTTGGTGGCGTGCTGGCGTTCGGTTTCATGGGGCTGTTCCTTGGTCCGACACTGTTGGCTGTTGCTTACAGCCTGCTGGAAGACTGGCTGGTCAAGGAAGTGCCAGGCATCGTCGTGCCGGCCAAGCGTCCGAGCGATCAACTGGAAGATGCAGCGGTACGCGACTAGCTGACTGCTGCTGGCAGCTCTGTTGCCGGTCGGTTACGCAGGTTCGAGCCGCTAGAGCTGCTCGCTTTCGTATTTGTCCAGCGCATCGCTGGCAACGATCTGTCCCAGCTTGATCAGCTCAGGGGCTTTGTAGAATTCATAGAACCTGCAGGCGCGCTTGGGGATGTTGACCAGCACGTTCGGTGGGTAGCCAGCGATCTTGTATTGGGTCAATGAGGATTGCATCACTTCGAAGCTCTGGTTGATGAGCTCCAGCAAGGATGCCGGACCGCCCACATCAATCACCATCGATCCCTCGGCCGACTTCGGCGCACTTTGCCCTGATGGGGCGGCCGGCGGATGGGCCTCGCCAGGTCCACCAACGGCAGTGAGTTCGGCAATATGCTCTTCGAGCCCTTTGCTGCGCCAGAACGGCAGGTGTGAGCTGATCGAGCTGACCATGGCATCGAAGCGTCCTGGGCGGATTATTTCCGGCAGCGGGTATTGCCGATGGTTGTTGGCGTTGAGATTGACGGCGATGATTATGTCGCTGTGGCTAGAGACCACCGGCACGATGGGCAGGGGATTGAGTATGCCGCCGTCGACCAGCATCCGGTTGCCTTGCATGACCGGCGTGAACAGGCTCGGGATAGCTGCCGAGGCGCGCATCGCCAGTTCCAGATTGCCCTCCTGAAACCAGATCTCCTGCTGATTCGTCAGGTCGGCCGCGACGGCCGTGAATGGGATTGGTAAATCCTCGATGTTGACCGAGCCGAGCATCTCCCTGATGCGTCCGAAAATCTTCTCGCCGCGTATCGCCCCGAGGCTGAAACTCGGATCGACCAATCGCAGCATGTCGAAGTAGTCCAGGCTTTCAATCCATTCGCGGTATTCCCCAAGCTTCCCGGCTGCGTAGATGCCACCTACGACTGCGCCCATCGAACAACCTGCGACACAGGTGATCTCGTAGCCCCGGGTCTCGAGTTCTTCGATTACGCCGATGTGCGCATAACCGCGAGCCCCCCCCGACCCCAACACCAGTGCGACCTTGTTGCCCATGTAGTTCTCCCTGTTGGCGTTGGGCGATAGCTTCCAGCTTCAGGCTGCAAGCTTCAAGCTAAAGCGAGGAGCTGGTCGTTTCCGTGCAATCCCTTCGGCTCACCCCGCAGCGATATGGTCACCAGCCTTGCTACAATCGTCGCCCGTTTGCCAGCATCACGAGAGTCTTTCCCAGATGAGCGAACCCATCCGCCTCACTCAATACAGCCACGGTGCCGGCTGCGGCTGCAAGATTTCGCCCAAGGTGCTGGACGTGATCCTCGCCGGCAGCGGGGCACAGAACCTTGACCCGCGCCTGTGGGTCGGAAATGCCTCGCGTGATGACGCTGCGGTCTACGGCATCGACGAAGAACGCGGCGTGGTATCGACTACCGATTTCTTCATGCCAATCGTCGACGATCCCTTCGATTTCGGCCGTATCGCCGCGACCAACGCCATCAGTGATATCTATGCAATGGGCGGTGATCCACTGATCGCAATCGCCATCCTTGGCTGGCCCGTCAACGTGCTACCGCCTGAGGTTGCGCGCGAGGTCATCGCGGGTGGCCGAGCCGTGTGTGAGGCCGCAGGCATTCCGCTAGCTGGTGGCCATTCGATCGATGCGCCCGAACCGATATTCGGTCTGGCCGTGACCGGTCTGGTCAAAAAGAGCCAGATGAAACGTAACGACACGGCCTCGGTTGGCTGCAAGCTCTATCTGACCAAGCCCCTAGGTATAGGCATTCTCACGACCGCGGAGAAGAAGGCCAAGTTGCGACCCGAGGATGTCGGCAGGGCGCGTGACTGGATGTGCACGCTCAACACCCCCGGTAGCCGCTTCGCCAAGCTCGATTGCGTACGTGCAATGACAGACGTCACCGGTTTCGGGCTGCTCGGACATCTGGTCGAAATGGCTGATGGCAGCGCTGTGACTGCGTGCATCGACTACGCTCACGTGCCGCGTCTGGAAGGTGTCGAGTATTACCTCGAACAGGGCTGTGTGCCTGGCGGTACGGGGCGCAACTTCGAGAGTTATGGTGACCGTATCGCCGCCATTGACGAGGTGCAGAAGCAGTTGCTGTGCGATCCGCAAACCAGCGGCGGTTTGTTGGTAGCCGTTGACCCTGAAGGTGAGACCGAATTCCTCGCGGTCGCCGCTGAACTCGGCCTGCTTCTCCAGCCGATCGGTGAGTTGATCGAAGCCGGCGCCTTTGCGGTTGAGGTACGTTGATGCGTGGCGATACCGATAATTTTGCCGAGCTTTTCCTCAACGACGTGCCGATGATGGACGCACGAGCGCCTGTTGAATTTACCAAGGGCGCGTTCCCCGGGGTGGTCAACCTGCCGCTGATGAACGATCTCGAGCGCCAGAAGGTCGGCACCTGTTACAAGCAGCAGGGGCAGCAAGCGGCGATCGAGTTGGGCCACCGGCTGGTGAGTGGTCAGGTCAAGGACGAACGTATTCAGGCTTGGGCCGACTTCGCGCGCAACAACCCTCAGGGCTACATCTACTGTTTCCGTGGCGGGTTGCGTTCACAGCTGGTGCAGCAGTGGCTCAAAACCGAGGCGGGAATCGACTATCCGCGCGTGACCGGTGGCTACAAGGCGATGCGCCATTTTCTGCTGGACACCATCGAACATGCGGCCGCGCATGACAATTTCGTGCTGGTCGGCGGTATGACCGGGACGGGCAAAACCGAGGTGCTGGCGCGTCTGGAAGAGGGGGTCGATCTGGAAGGCATTGCCAATCATCGCGGCTCTAGCTTTGGCAAGCGCGCCACCCCGCAGCCGGTGCAGATCGACTTCGAGAACGCCCTGGCGATCCGCTTGTTGAAGATGCAGAAAGCCGGTGCCAGGCAGTTCGTGCTGGAAGATGAAGCGCGGCTGGTCGGACGCTGTTCTATCCCGCTGCCCTTGTTCCAGGGTATGCAGCACTATCCGCTGGTCTGGCTCGAAGACAGTTTCGACGGCCGGGTTGATCGTATCCTCAAGGACTATGTGATCGATCTCTGTGCAGAGTTCATCACCGAGTTCGGCGACGAAGGTTTCACCGCATTTGCCGAGCGTTTGCAGCAAAGCCTGGTCAATATCAGCAAGCGGCTCGGCGGCGAATGCTACACACGGCTGGCAGCGATCATGGATCAGGCACTTGCCGAACAGGCGAGTACGGGTTCGGTTGATCTGCACCGCGGGTGGATCGAGGCGTTGTTGAGGCAGTACTACGATCCGATGTATGCCTACCAGCGTGAAAACAAGGCCGCCAGAATCGAGTTCGCTGGTGAGCAAAACGCGGTCGTCGAGTTCTTGCGCGAGCGCGCTGCGGGTCATCAATACTGAGCAGGTCTCAAAACGAGGATCTAGGGATGAAGAACTTAATCTGTCTATCGCTGTTGGCACTGACCCTGACCGGTTGCGCCGCCAAGACTGCCTACCGAGACAGCTGTGCATCACAGCTGAACGCCGCCTGGGAAGAGCAAAGCCTGGCCGAGGCGGAAGGCTTCGCCGGCACTGTCAGCTATTCCAAGGCGATGGCACTGCTGACCGGCGCCAAGACCCAGCAACAATTCGAGGCCTACCAGGGCTGCGTGGAGAAGGCCAAGAAGGCCCGTTTCTATCTGCGTGAGTCGCGCGCAGGACGCTGATGTTGCTGCCATGCTGTGGCGGTCGCCTGGCTGCCACTTCCTTATCCATCGGTTCCACGCAATCACGGAACCGACTCAGCAGGGATCTACATGCAGCTTGATTTTTCCACGCTGGCACCAGTCGAGGCCTATCGTTGGCTAACGTCCACCATTACACCGCGACCCATTGCCTGGGTCTCGACTAGCTCGACGGCGGGCGTCAGCAATCTTGCCCCGTTCAGCTTCTTCCAGGTCATCAGCAGTAACCCTCCAACGTTGCTGATCAACGTCGGCTTGAAAGACTGCCTACCGAAAGACACCGCCCGGAACGCGCACGAGACAGGAGAGCTCGTTGTGCAGCTCGTCAGCGCCGAGCAAGCCGAAGCGATGAACGCCTCTGCGGCTACTTTGGCACACGGCATCAGCGAGTTTGAGCACTGCGAGATTGCCAGCGAACCGGCTAGCCTCGTGAAGGTGCAGCGGGTCGCCGGTGCGCCGGTTGCCTTCGAATGTCGCGTAGCGCAGATCCTGCCATATCCGCCCGAGTCGTCTAATTGCCAGCTCATCTTCGCCGAAGTGTTGTTGGCGCACATCGACGACAGTGTTCTCGATGAGCGAGGTCGCGTCGATTCGGCCCGGCTTGATCTGGTTGGCAGGCTGGGCGGTGCGGCGTACAGCTATACGCGCGAGCGTTTCGAGATGCAGCGACCCTGACAGTCGCCCAGGGTTCTGATCGCTTGGGTCAGGAAACGACCCAAGCTGTGAAGCGGTGTGGCGTCATCACCCGCCGGATCAAGTGACGTATCACAACTTCGCAACACCAGGTTTCACCGCTTTGCCTGCGCTGGCCGGGTCAGTAGGATCGAAGGAACAAACAAAGGAGAGTTGCATGCGCACCCGATTGGAAGTCTGTCTGCGGTCGGTCAATGAAGTGCTGCTCGGCAAGCAATCGCAGGTGCGATTAGCCATGGCCTGCCTGCTGGCGAGGGGGCACCTACTGGTCGAGGACCTGCCCGGTATGGGCAAGACGACCTTGAGCCATGCGCTTGCGAAGGTCATGGGGCTGGATTTCCAGCGCATCCAGTTCACCTCCGACCTGCTGCCGGGCGATATTCTCGGCACCTCGGTATTTGACAAGGAAAGCGCTCAGTTTGTGTTTCATCCGGGACCGATCTTCGCCGAGCTGGTGCTGGCGGACGAAATCAACCGGGCTACACCGAAGAGCCAGAGTGCGTTGCTTGAAGCCATGGAAGAAGGGCAGGTAACGATCGAGGGCGCGACGCGACCTTTGCCCGAGCCCTTCTTCGTGGTCGCCACGCAGAACCCGGTCAGCTCCGGCGGTACATTTGCCCTCCCTGAATCACAGCTGGATCGCTTTCTCATGCGTCTTTCGCTGGGTTACCCGGCTAAAGCGGCGGAGAAAGCATTGCTGCTCGGCGATTCGCGTCGCGATTTGCTCGCCCGATTACAACCCCAGATGGATCGCGCCGAGTTAGCTGCTATCCAGCAGGCGGTGAGCGCCGTTCGCGTCAGTGATGCTCTGGTCGATTACGTCCTGCGCCTGGTCGAGGCCACGCGCACCCAGCCGCAATTCGCCTGGGGCTTGTCACCCCGTGCGAGCCTGGCGCTGCTGGCGGCAGCCCGTGCCTGGGCCTTTCTCGACGGTCGAGACTATGTAATCCCGGAAGACGTCCAGGCGGTGCTGCCCTCGGTGGTTGGCCATCGGTTGCGCGAACGCGCCGATGCCACCGGGCATGGCGGCGGCGCATTGGTGCAATGGCTGCTGCGCGAAGTGCCGGCGCTGTGACGCCGCCTCTGCCGGACTGACGGGGGCGGATATGCGAGTGCTACCACGGATACGAGATCGCTGGCTGCTGAAACGCATACCGCCAGGCCCTAGCGTGCGCCTCAACCAGCGTCGCATCTTCATCATGCCTACGGCGGTCGGGATGAGTTTCCTGGTCGCGCTGCTGTTGATGTTGCTTGCCGCGATTAACTACGAGAACAGTCTGGCTTACGCCCTGACATTTTTGCTGGGCTCGGTATTTGTCGTGGCAATTTTGCATACCTGGCGCAATCTGGCGGGGCTCGAATTGAAAGCGGGGGGCTCGGAAGCGGTTTTCCTCGGCGAGCAGGCACGCTTGCGGGTGCGTCTGGAAAGCCGCGGTCGCCTGTACCAGGCCGTCTCGGTGGGCTGGCCTAAAAGTGGTTTGCAGTTGGTGGACGTGCCGGCAGCAGGTTCCTGCGAACTGGAACTGAGCTTGCCCACCGAGAACCGTGGCTGGTTGAGACCAGGACGGTTACGTGTGGAAAGCAGGTTTCCCTTGGGCATTCTGGTGGCCTGGAGCTGGGTAGACCTGCAGCAGGCCGCACTGGTCTATCCACGCCCAGTCGCAGGCGAGCCGCCAAAAACCGGCGGGCACGCCGAAGAGAGCGCTGAGGGTTCGCTGGCGCAGGGCAGCGGCATCGACGATTACCAAGGCTTGCGCCCCTGGCAACCAGGCGACTCGAGAAAACGCTTGAACTGGAAAGCGTACTCTCGAGGACAAGGCTTGCTGGTCAAGGATTTCACTGCGCTGTCCGGCGAGGACCCATTACTGGATTTCGCTGCACTCGACGGCGATATTGAATCCCGATTGTCGTTGCTCTGCCACTGGGTAGTGGAGTTGTCGGCGCGCCAGCAACCCTTCGCCCTCCGTGTCGCCGACACCACCATCGAAGCTGGCGCTGGCGTAGAACACCGCAACCGCAGCCTTCGGGCATTGGCGTTGTTCGGACTGTCGTCTGTGGAGCCGAAATGAGCAGCCTGCAGCCCATTCCGCGCAACGGCCTGATCTGGCTGTTGGTAGCCCAGGTGCTGGTCATCTTGCCGCATCTGGCTCATCTGCCGCTGTGGATCATTGGCCTCTGGCTGGGTTGCGCAATCTGGCGGGTGCAAATTTTTCGCATGCGTGCTCGATACCCGCGGGGCTGGGTGAAAGCAGTGATGATGCTAGGCGCTGCGTTTGGCGTCTATTTTTCGCGCGGGGGGTTGATCGGACTCGACGCCGGCGTGGTGTTGCTCATCGCGGCGTTCATCCTCAAGCTGGTGGAAATGCGCAGCCGTCGCGATGCCCTGGTCCTGGTGTTTCTTGGCTTCTTTGCCGTGGTCACCAGCTATTTGTTCAATGACGGGCTGCTCGCCGGGCTTTACAGCCTGGCACCAATCGTCGCGCTGCTGGCGGCGATGATAGGCCTGCAGCAGAGTCCGGCAGGCACACATCCCTGGCCAACGCTGCGACTGGCTGGCGCTTTGCTCCTGCAGGCGATTCCCTTGATGCTGGTCCTGTTTGTGCTTTTTCCGCGGCTGGGGCCGCTCTGGTCATTGCCGCAGCCGAAGGATCGCGGCGTGACCGGTCTGGCTGACAGCATGTCGCCGGGCGACATGGCCGAACTGAGTCGCTCGAATGCACTGGCGTTTCGCGCCAGTTTTGATGGCCCGATCCCCGAGCGGGACCAGCTGTACTGGCGAGCGGTCACCTTCGAGCGTTTCGATGGGCGGCGGTGGTCTCAGTCTTTTTCATCGCAGCTACCACGAGCTCCGGAGTGGTCGCCACGGGGGGCGCCGGTTGAGTACAGCATCGTCATGCAGCCCAGCGGGCGGCCTTGGTTGTATGCACTAGACGTGGCGCAGGTAGATGCAGGCGACGTGCGACTGATGAGCGACTTCCACCTGGCGCGCCCGCGGCCGGTTGAGAAGCCGCTGCTGTACCGGGCGACATCCTGGCCGGAGGCGCTGCGTGAACCAGACGCTGGACCTACAACCCTCGGACGGGCTCTAGAGCTGCCCTCATCGGGTAACTTACGCAGCAGGGCCTGGGCCGCAGAACTGCGGCGTCAGCACCAGACACCCAAGGCAACCGTGCAAGCACTGCTTAGCCATTTCAACCAGCAGCCCTACCGCTATACGTTGCGTCCTTCGCCCGTTGGTGAGGATATCGTCGACGGTTTCCTATTCGAGACCTTGAACGGATTTTGCGTGCATTACGCAGGCGCGATGACCTTTGTCCTGCGCGCAGCAGGTATTCCCGCGCGGGTGGTCGCCGGCTATCAGGGCGGGGAGGTCAACCCGTCGGGCAACTACCTGTCGGTGCGTCAACTCGATGCTCATGCCTGGGTCGAATACTGGGAGGCGGGCAGCGGTTGGGTCAGTGTGGATCCGACCTTTCAGGTCGCGCCGGAACGTATCGAACGAGGGCTGGAGGAGGCGCTTGGCGCTGAGCAGGATCTGATCGAAGGCGCCATGATGGACCTCCGGCGCTACCGTGATATCAGCTGGCTGAACGACTTGCGGTTTGGTTGGGACAGTCTTAATTACGGCTGGCAGCGCTGGGTGCTGAATTACCAGGGCGAACGACAGCTGGAAGTGTTGCGAGGCCTGTTCGGCAAGGTCGACGCCCGTAATCTCGGTTTTATGATGGTCGCCCTGGGTGCGTTGCTGATTGTCCTGCTGGCGCTTGCGCTCCTGAAGCCCTGGCGCCGGGAACTGGATGCTCAGCTGCGTCAGTTCCAGCGCTTCGAACAGCTGCTGGCGCGACATGGCATAGCGCGGCAGTCGGGTGAGGGCGCGCGCGACTTCGCACAACGCGCAGCAGAGCAGCTGCCGGATGTTGCTGCCCAGATCCAGAGGTTTTCCGGGCTGTATGAACAAGCCCGCTATGGGGGGCAGCCAACCGAGCTGGCCGAGATGAAGGCTGCGCTCTACAGGTTGCGCCGACAGCTACCCTGGCGTGGCAGTGGGAGCAAAAGGCGGCGTGACATCGACAGCGAGAAGCCATAGCTGGTCGCGATGGCATGACATCACCGATCTTTCGCCGATTTCTGTGCTGGTGGGTGCGGCGATAAGATAAACCCAATAATAACGAGCCGAGGTTGGGAATGACCCTGTCCGAACTGCTACAAGCCGTGCGTGAAACTCCTCAAGATGTCGTCGTGCCTTCCAGCTGGGGGCAGGGGCGAGCCGGCTTCGGCGGGCTGGCCGCCGCGCTGGTATTCGAAGCCATGCAGGCCAAGGTGCCAAGTGATCGCCCGGTGCGGTCGCTGTCCATCAGCTTTGTTGGGCCGCTTGCGGTTGATGTGCCCGTTAGCTTTGAGGCCGAGGTGCTGCGCGAAGGGAAGGCGGTCAGTCAGGTGCTCGGCCGTGCCGTCCAGAACGGGCAGGTAGTCACATTAGTGCAAGGCAGTTTTGGTGCGGCGCGTGTCTCTGCCGTCAGGGTGGAAGCTGAGCCGGCGCCTGAACTGCCACCGGTGGAGGCCTGTCAGGAGTTGCCCTACATCAGCGGCGCCACACCTGAGTTCACTCGCCATCTGGTCATGCGCTGGGGCATCGGTGGTCTGCCTTTCTCTGGTAACACCTCACGGGAAATGGGCGGGTGGGTTCGTCAGCGTGGCGAGGTCGACCGGGAGCCGGTAACCGTCTCGCATCTGCTGGCGCTCGTCGACGCGTGGCCGCCAGCAGTGCTGCCTCATCTGAACAGTTTCGCGCCGGGCAGCTCGCTGACCTGGACTATCGAATTTGTTCAGCCATTGCCAATAATCGACACTCACGAGTGGTGCCGATACCGCGCGGTGATCGAGCACGCTCAGGACGGCTACGGTCATTGCGCCGCGGCGTTATGGACCGGTAAAGGTGAGCTGATTGCCCTGAGTCGGCAAACGGTAACCGTCTTCGGTTAACCAGATCGCTGCCCGCTGCGTCGTTAAACCGGCGGGCAGGCACGTCATCCGTACAGGCTGATGCGCTCAGAGCTTGAGCTGGTGGATCGCCTTGCTGAGTTCGCCGGAAAGTGCGGCGAGTTCAGCGCTAGTGTTCGCCGACTCGACGGTTTGCTGCACGGTTTGCTCAGTAACGTCGCGAATGCCGGTGACCGAGCGGTTCAGCTCCTCGGCAACTTCGCTTTGTTGCTCGGCCGCGACGGCAATCTGCGTGTTGCTCTCGCGCATCTGTGCCACCGCTGCGGTGATGGCTTCAAGTGCTAGTCCTGCTTCACGTGCCTCGCGCACGCAGTCGTCCGCCTTGAGCGAACTCTCCTGCATGAACTCGACGGCGTCGCGGGTCATGCCCTGCAGCCCGGCGATCATCTGCGTGATTTCGTCTGTGGACACCTGAACGCGTTTGGCCAGGCTACGCACTTCATCCGCAACCACCGCGAAGCCCCGGCCCATTTCCCCCGCACGTGCCGCTTCAATGGCTGCGTTCAATGCCAGCAGATTGGTTTGTTCGGCGATGCTGTGAATGACACTGACCACACCGTTGATTTTCTGGCTGTCGGCGGCAAGCTGTCCGATGGTTTCGGCAGTCTGCTGTACGCCCTGCGACAGGCTGGATATCGAGCGCTCGACTTGCCCTACGACCTGCTGCCCATTGCCCGCAAGCTGGTCCGCGCTCTGTGATTGGTCGCGCGTCTCTCTGGCGTGTTCGGCGATGTGGTAGACGGTGGCGGTCATTTCGTTGATCGCGGTTGCGGCCTGGTCGGTTTCGCTCTGCTGGCCGAGCATGCCCTGGCGGACCTCACCCATGCTCGATGCAAGGCGAGCCGCTCCTTCATCGAGGCGGGTGGCCGCCTGGGCTACGGTGCCGACAATGCGCTGATAACCGGCCTGCATGGCGTTGAATGCCGCTGCCATCTCGCCCACTTCATCACGGCTCGCTAACGGCACCCGCATCGCGAGATCGCCGCTGCGCTCGACATGCACCATGACATTCTTGAGTGTATTGAGATGGCTGAGGAGGAAATGAATCAGCAGCTGGGATGCGGCCAGCAACACCAACATCAGCACAGCAACAGCAATGGCATAGCTGAAGAAATGTTCACCGAGCAGCTGTATGGCACTGGGCACGCGCGCCAGCACAGCCAGGGTTTCTCCGCCCGGTCTGGTCACAAGCTGGGCGCCCAGCACCGGCGTAGTGTCGAACAGACGGTCATGCTCGATGGCTACCCACCCCTGGCGGGCGGCTACTGGTCGCCCCTCGATAGCGATGGCCTGACCAGCCGGAAACACCTGAATGTCACCACCCGTGGGCATTGCTGTGCCTTCCGGCCAGCTTTGTATCAGTGCCCCTATCTGCTGCGCGTTGTTCTGGGCGTCCTGGCCTCGCGACTGCTGTTCAAGTTGCAGGGCAAAGAGCACCAGCAGCAGGGTGGTAGCGAACGACACCAGGTTCAACGCCCAGAACTTGTACTTCAGTGACAGATCGCGAATCCATAAAGCCATTGCATGCTCTTCTTATGTCGATGACCGGAACGGTTCGTCGCGCGGAGGCATCGCCGCTTTTTTGCGAACCCGTTCTGTTAACGGCCGAAACGTGTCGGGCTTGAGTCAGTTCAGTCCTCATTTATCGGCTGTATGCGAAAGAATTCCTGAGCGCAATGCGTCGTGCTTTGCGCCAGCTCTTCTTCGCTGACACCACGGTGCCGGGCCACTTCACGCAGCACTTCAGGAAGAAACGCTGGCTCGTTCTGGCCACCCTTGGGCTTTGGTCGCAGGGTGCGTGGTAGCAGATATGGAGCATCGCTTTCGAGCATCAAACGGGTCGCAGGAATGTCGCGCACCAATGGGTGCAGGTGGGTGCCGCGGCGCTCGTCACAGATCCAGCCGGTGATGCCGATATGCAGGTCGAGATCGAGATAGGCGTAGAGGGCGCGTTTTTCGCCGGTAAAGCAGTGCACCACCGCAGCGCTGAGCTGATCACGGAACGGCCTGAGAATCTGCACCAGACGTTGGTCGGCGTCGCGCTCATGAAGAAACACCGGCAGGCCGGTTTCTACTGCCAATTGCAGGTGTTCTTCAAGGACTCGCTCCTGTTGCGCGCGAGGAGACAAGTCCCTGTTGAAATCCAACCCGCATTCACCAACCGCGCGTGCCTCGGGTTCGCCGAGTAGGGCCTTGAGCTGTGCGCCGGTACTGGAAGTCCATTGGCTCGCGTCATGCGGGTGAATGCCTGCTGTGCAGAACAGCCGATGTCCGCCTTCATCCAGATCCCGGCAGAGTGCTAACGCCGATTCGCTTTCGTCGAGGCTGGTGCCCGTCAGGACGAGCTGGGCAACGCCCGCTGCGTGGGCACGATCTACGACCGCGCGTGGGTCTCGGGCGAAGGTAGGATGGGTAAGGTTGACTCCGATGTCGACAAGCTGCATGAAATGTCTCGCTTATGAGATCAAAATATATGCATTAAAATCAGCCGCTTGAGCATGATAATTAATGTAGATGAAAAGGTGTTGCTGGCGATCAGGCCAAGGCTGTGACAATCTTCGCCACCCTGCGGCGGGCTATCCGCTGTATAGCTTGTCTGATTCGAGCCGATATCCGGAAATGACCCGACTATTTTCCTTGCTGCTGTGTCTGCTCGTGCTTATGCCCTGGCCGGCGTCTGCGCGGGTGATGGGGCCGCAGGCCTGGCAATCGGCCGATACCGTACGCGATCTTGCGGACATCCGCCGCAGCGGCGTTTTGCGGGTGCTGGTCAACCAAAGTCGCAATAGCTCCGGCGAGGTCAAAGGCGAAGCTATTGGTGTTGAGTATGTACGCCTGCGTGCGTTCGAGCAGCATCTGAATCGCGGGTCGAAAGGGCCTGCGATCACCTTGAAGATCATTCCCAAGGCCAAGGATCAGCTGCTCGGCGCGCTGCAGCGCGGGGAGGGCGATCTGGTCGCGCCCGGGGAAATCTTGCCGCAAGGAACGATACGCAGGCTGAGCCGTAGCCGCTCGGTGATCGGTCCGGTGCCGATGGTATTGGTCAGTCGGCAGGGTGGTCCCCGCTATCACAGTTTCGAGCAACTATCCGGTCGTAGCTTGGCGTTGTCCGCTGGCAGTGCCGCAGGCTCCGCGCTCGACAAGCTCAATAGAACCTTGATGCAGGCTGGGCGAGCACCGATTGCCGTCGAATGGGTCGACCCCACGCTGGCGGTGGAAGACGTGCTGGAGATGGTACAGGCCGGCGTCTATCCGGCAACGGTGGTGGAGCAGCCGATTGCAGAGCGATGGGTCAAAGTGCTTCCGAAATTGCGCATCGAGTCGACGCTGACGTTGGGCGCTCCCGCTGACATGCACTGGTTTGTGCAAAAGGATGCGGGGATGTTGCGCGCGAGCATCGACCGTTTTCTTCAAACCTATAACGCGCCGGATAACCAGGACGCGGCATTTGTTCGCGTCTACCGCAGGCTCTATCGGGTTCAGTACCCGCTCGATCGTGTCGGCAGACAGCGCCTGGAAAAGGTGCGTCCGACCTTGCAGCGGCATGCTCAGGGGCAGGAGATTGACTGGCTCAACCTGGCGGCTCTGGCTTTCAAAGAGTCGACGCTAAACCCATCTGCTCGCGGAGCCTCCGGCGCCACCGGGCTGATGCAGGTAACGCCAGCGACCGCTCGGAGCATGGGGGTGCAGGACATCGGCCAGCTGGACAACAATGTGCTGGCCAGCGCGAAGTATCTGGCAAGCATCCGCAAATCCTTTTTCTCCAGCCCCAGGCTGAATGAGCGCGAGCGCATGGCGTTTGTGCTGGCCGCTTACAACCTCGGCCCGCAGCGGGTCCAGAGCTTGCGTGCGGAAGCGCGGCGTCGAGGTCTCAATCCTGATCAATGGTTTTTCCAGGTCGAGCGCGTTGCCATGTCGACCATGGGCATGGGCGTGGTCAGCTACGTCAATGCCGTGAACAAGTATTACCTGGCCTATACCCGGGAGCGGTATCTGCTCGAGGGTGGCCCGCAAAGCGCCGGCAACTGAACGCTCAGCCGCGCTCAGCCGCAACCAGTTGCTCAGCCGCTTGAAGGCGCTGACGTTCATGCTCGGTGAAACGTTCGGTCGCCAAGCGGGAAATGGCGGCACGTTTATCCGCTTGGCCGAGGCCCCGGCTGCGTTCAATCTGAAGTTTTTCCTCGCGGTAGGCGGTGACGCGGGCCTGCCATGCTTGACGCTTGGCGTCGAGCTGCTCCAGACGGGCTGCGGCTGCGTTGCCAATCAATTGCTGGCGTAGCTGGCGCAGGTCCGTGAGGTTGCCACCACTGGCTGCTAACGCGCGGGTCTGTTCGCGCAGCTGTACTTGCATCTGTGCCGCCATCGGATCCTGCAGTTCCGCTGGCAGGTTGTTGCGCAAGCGGTCCAGTGCGGCGCCCTTGCCTGACGCATCAAGACTTGGATCGTGACGAATTGCCAGGCGTTCCAGCATGAAGCGGTCAGCTGCCTCGTCCAGACCGAAGAAGGTCTGATGGACCAGGTCATCGAATATTCCTGCACGCAACTGCTGAACTGCGCGCAGCCGGTTGCGCATGGCGTCGATGTCTGCCTGCTGCATATGCTGCTGTTCCAGCATCAGCAGCTGCCGCTTGTAGTCGAGGTACTGGCTCAGCAGTTGGGTGGCGTGGCCTGCTGCTGGCGTGGGCAGCTGCGCTTCGATATAGCGACGTAGGCGGTTTACGCTGGTTTCCAGGGGCTCCTCGCCAATCGAGGCAAGGAAGTAATCGAATACGCGGCGTATCTCAGCATCAATGATCAGCTTTCCGGCGGCGTCAGCCCGAAGTCGACCGTCCACTTGGGTGCCGGCAAAGGAGCCTGGCAGGCGGCCAAGTGCAGCTGTCCGCGGCCGCGGAATTGGAGCTGAGCGCTCTGGCAGACGGGTCTCGCTGGTATTGATCCGATCGTTCTCGGTGCGGCTCTGCGTTTGGGCAGGTTCTGAGTCGGGCGGGGCACTGCCGTTCATCACAATGCCGATCAGCAGCGTCAGCACAAACAGGGCGGCGATAAATTTCATCAGGATGCCTTCTAGTCAGAAGGTGGGGCCAGCTGGCCCCACCGGAGCCTCAGAGACCTGCGTTTTTCAGCCGATTGGCATGCTGCCGATACACCGTCACCGGATCGGTTTCAAACAGGCTGGTCAGGCCAAATACCTGATTGACTTCATCCAGATGGTTCATCCGGTAGTTGTCGCGGATGACCATGCCCAGATGCGAGCTGCAACGGCCAACGAGCCCGTCATTGGGCTCGTCAAATGCCAGCGAGCCTGCTCCCATCATGGCGTCACTCACATCCAGTGGGTTGGTCAGCGGGCTGGTGCCGCTCCAGGAGTAGTAACGCACACCGTTGACCTTGTAAGCGCCTTCGCCGCACGCACTGGTCGGCACCCCTTGCGGATACTTCGCATTGAAACGGGCAGCGCCTTCGCTGTTGAGCGATTCAAGCGTACCGAGCGAGTCTTGTGGTTCGGTACTGGTGCTTCCCGAAAGGAAGTGAATCAATGCGCCCATTCCGTTGATGATGCCGGCGAGGATGGCTTCGCCACCGGAGCCTTCCGGAATCTGACGTATCAGATCAGCAACATCGGACCCCTTGTGCGGCGCGCCTACGCTGGTAACCGACGCCACCAGGTCGGGACGGACCGCAGCGACGTAGCGCACAGTCGGTCCGCCGTGACTGTGGCCGACCAGATTCACCTTTGGTTTGCCGCTGATCGCGACGATCTCCTCGACTTGTTGCAAGAGCTCCTCCCCACGAAGCTCCGAGGTGTTGAGCTGACTGACTTCAGTGACGTACACCTGGGCACCGTCACGTCGAAGCGCCTGGGGAATGCCGTACCAGTAGTCGATGCCAAGTATGCTGTCGAAACCGAGCATGCCGTGCGCCAGCACAATTGGATAACGCGTCTGGGTGTAGCCGCTGGAGCCGAACAGGCCTGCCTGGACCTGGCTGGAAACAGCCATGACGGTCCCGAGGCATAGAGCAAACACTGTCTTGTTCTTATTCATGAATGCACTCATCTAGGGTGACTGGAGATTGGGCAATCCCTCGCCATTCACCGCGCCTAGCGCGTACTGCAGCGATAACCGGCGCAGCATTCGTGCCAGTTTGTCTAGCGACTGGGTGAAGTGCTCTGGCGCGGTGTCTCGCCTACGCGGAAACTTAGTGGGCGTAGCGGCATCAGCGAAACGCCTGTTACCAGATGGAACAAGCGGCTGGGTAGGAAAGTGATAGCGCGCACGTTGACCGAACTTATCCGCTAGATCGAGAGATTTCGTGACCAATAGGTCCGAAAACAACTAGCTGGTCATGGATAGTCGATGGCGGTGATGTACCAAAGCTTCGGTCCGGTAGGCGTCTGCACCTGGACTTCGGCATCCAGCGTTTTGCCCACCAAAGCGCGCGCCAGCGGTGAATCGATGCTTATCAGCCCTTGGCGCAGGTCCAGCTCATCGGGGCCGACGATACGGTAGCGGGCCTGTTCTCCGTCTTCGTCCTCGACTGTCACCCAGGCGCCGAAATAGACCTTTCCGGGATCACTGGGCCGTTGTGCGACCACTTTGAGTTTCTCCAGCCGTTTGGTCAGAAAACGCACGCGGCTGTCGATTTCGCGCAGCATCTTCTTGCCGTAGGTGTATTCAGCGTTTTCCGAACGGTCCCCTTGCGCGGCTGCCTCGCTGACCGACTGGGTAACCTGAGGCCGCTTCACATGCCACAGTTCATGCAGCTCGGCTCGTAGCCTTGCCTCGCCTTCGGGGGTGATCAGAGGGGTACCGGCAGGGCGAGGTGGACGATAACGGCTCATGGCGTTTCCAGTTCAGGCACGGGCTGGGGATTCTACAGGCAGTCCAACCCGCTGCCTGCTCCGGTCAATTTTCACGCAGCACATTCAGCGGGCTGGCGTTGAGTGCTCGGCGCGTACCCAGCACACCCGCAGCGCCCACCAGTAGCGCGCCGATCAGGGGCAGCAAAAGCAGCCATGGGTGGGGCTGCCAGCGAAGATCGAAGACGAAGTGGTAGAGCAGGGCGCTGACCAGTTCACAACCCAACGCTGCGAGCACACCGCTGGCGGCGCCTAATACGCCGAATTCGGTACGTCTGGCTCTGAGCAGTAATTTCCGCTCCGCCCCCAGCGCCCGAAGCAGCGCACCTTGACGAATCCGCTCGTCCAGCGTTGCTTGAAGACCCGCGAACAGTACCGCCAGGCCAGCCGCCAGCACGAACATCAGCACATACTCTACCGCTAGCGAGACCTGCGCCAGGATGCTGCGTAACTGGCTGAGCAAGGCTTCGACCTGCAATATCGTCGCAGACGGAAAGTCCCTGGCCAGCTGCACCAATTCGCGATCCTTGCCTTCCGGCAGGTGAAAGCTGGTCATGTAGGTGGCGGGCACGTCCTGCAAAGTGTCGGGCTCGAAAATCATGTAGAAGTTGGGCTGGAAACTGTCCCAGTTGACCTCGCGCAGGCTCGTCACGCTGACATCGCGGGTGAGCCCGCCAACTGTGAAGCTGAGTCGATCGCCCAGCTGGAGTTGAAGGCTTTCGGCCAGCTCGGCTTCCACCGAAACGCCAGGCAGTTCGCCTGGTGCTCCGGTCCACCATTGGCCGGCGGTCAGACGATTGTCGGAGGGCAGGTCCTCGGCCCAGGTCAGGCTCAGGTCTCGACGGATCGCACGCTCGCCCTGGCTTTCCTTGCTTACCAACTGGCGCACCGGTTCGCCGTTGATGGCAACCAGGCGACCAGGGACCACTGGGTACAGGGGAGCCGCGTGATCAGAGAGGGCCTCAATGCGTGCGGCGAACGCGTCGCGGTCGGCGGGCAGGACATTCAGTACGAAATGGTTGGGGGCGTCATCCGGCAACTGGTTTTGCCAAGTGTCGAGCAGTTCGCCGCGCAGCAACCCGATCAATGCCATGGCGAGCAATATCAGCCCGAAAGCCAGCGACTGACCAGCTGCCGCAAGTGGGTGACGGAGTAGCTGTCCGAGGCCAAGACGCCATGTCAGCGATGCGCCTGACAGCGCCCGACGCAGCCCCTTCAATGCCAGCAACAGCAGTCCACCGAGAACCACGGTGGCGAGCAGACCGCCGCCCAGCAGCGCGAGGGTAATCTTCAGGTCCAGACTGAGGCGCCACATGATCAAGCCGAGTGCGATAACGGCGGCCCCATACACCAGCCAGGAGCTCGGCGGGATCGGCAGCATGTCGCGGCGTAAAACCCGCAGCGGGGGCACGCGTCCCAACGCGGCCAGCGGCGGCAGGGCGAAACCCGCAAGTGCAACCAGGCCGGTCGCAATCCCAGCCAGCGCTGGCCAAAGCGTGGCGGGTGGCACTTCACTTACCACGAGTTCACGCAACAGGAAAAACAGTCCATGTTGTGCGGCCCAGCCCAGTAGCGCGCCAGCTGTGCTGGCAACCAAACCGAGGTAGGCGAGCTGAAAGGTATAGAGCAGTAATGCTTCGCGGCGTGACAACCCAAGGCAGCGCAACAGCGCGCTGGCGTCGAAACGGCGCGCCGCGAAGCGTGCGGCTGATAGCGCCACCGCTACTCCCGCGAGCAGCACAGCGGCCAGGCTGGCCAGGTTGAGGTAGCGTTCGGCGCGTCCCAGTGCGCCGCCGATCTGGCGGTTGCCGTCCTTGGCAGTCTCGATGCGCTGGTGCGGTTGCAGATCAGCTTTGATTGCTTCTTCGTAGTCTGCCAGTTGCTCAGGCGAGCCTCGCCAGAGTTCGCGATAGCGCACGCGACTGCCCGGCTGTACCACGCCGGTGGCTTCGAGATCATCCAGGTGCATCAGCACGCGTGGCGTCAAACTGTAGAAATCGCCGACGCGATCGGGCTCGTAGGTCAGCACGCGAGTCAGCTGCAGCGGCTTGTTACCAACCTCAATCCAGTCACCGATCTGGAGGTTCAGGACGGCGAACAAGCGTGCCTCGGCCCAAGCTTGCCCGGGCTTCGGACCTGTTCCGGGCTGTTCGGGCTGATATGGCGCCGCTGCACTGCGAAGCTCACCGCGTAACGGATAGCTGTCATCAGCGGCCTTGACGCTGGTCAGCTGCAGGTTGTCGTCCGTGGCGACGACACTGGAAAACTCAACCACACGAGCGTGCTTGAGTTGTATTTGCCTACCTGCTTCGATCTGCTCTGGCTCGGCGGGTGCGCTTCCGCGCAGTACGAGGTCGGCGCCCAGAAACTCGGTAGCGCGCAACAACATGGCGTCGTTCAGGCGCGCACCGAAATAGCCAATGGCCGTACTGGCCGCAACGGCGATCAGCAATGCGAAAAACAACACGCGCAACTCGCCAGCTCGCGCATCTCGCAACAGCTGACGCAGCGCTAACTTTGCCAAACGGCTGATGGGCACATGCTTCATTGACTCAACTCGTCGACGAGTTGGCGACCGCCTTCCAGGCGAAGCAGGCGCTGGCAGCGTTGGGCCAGGCGTTCGTCATGGGTTACCAACACCAATGTAGTGCCTCGCTCTCGGTTGAGCTCGAACAGCAGTTCGGTGATGGTTGCGCCGGTGTGGCTGTCGAGGTTGCCGGTCGGCTCGTCGGCGAACAGCACCGCGGGTTCGGCAGCAAAGGCGCGGGCGACGGCCACGCGCTGTTGTTCGCCGCCTGACAGTTGCCGTGGATAATGGTGCAGCCTGGCACCAAGGCCGACCCTGTCGAGCAACTCGGTAGCTTTCGCCTGTGCGTCGGAACGGCCGTGCAGCTCAAGCGGAAGCATGACGTTTTCCAGGGCGTTGAGGCTGTCGAGCAGCTGAAACGATTGGAAAACGAAGCCGACGTGCTCGGCTCGCACACGGGCGCGCTGGTCTTCGTCCAGCGCCCCGAGTAGATGGCCAGCCAGGTGTACCTCGCCTGATGTCGGCAGATCCAGGCCGGCCAATAAACCGAGTAGCGTCGATTTGCCGGAACCTGAAGTGCCAACGATGGCAAGGCTGTCGCCCTTGTCGAGACTCAACGACACATCGTCTAGTATCGCCAGCTCGCCTTCCGCGCTGGGTACCGCTTTGCTAAGGTTCCGGGCGTAGAGAATGCTGGTGCTCATGGAGAATCCGATGCGAAGTTGGCTGAGAGGTGGGGTCCTGGTTTTGCTGTGCTGGGCTCAGGGCGCCATGGCGGGAGCGGTGTTGGTGGTCGGGGATAGTATCAGCGCCGCTTTCGGGCTGGAAACCAGCCAGGGCTGGGTACAGCTGCTCCAGCAACGCCTTGATACAGAGAATCTCGACCATCGCGTGGTGAATGCTTCGATCAGCGGAGATACCAGTGCGGGGGGGCTGGCGCGGTTGCCCGCATTGCTGGCGGAATACGATCCGGAGGTAGTCATCATTGAACTGGGGGGTAATGACGGGCTTCGCGGCCAGTCGCCGAAGCAACTGAACAGAAATCTGGCGGCAATGGTCGACTTATCACGTGACGCCGATGCCAATGTCGTGTTGCTCGGGATGCGTTTGCCGCCGAACTTGGGGCAACGCTACACGCGCGCATTTGAGGAAGCGTTCGACTCGCTTGCAGCCGAGCGGAACCTGCCATACGTCCCGTTTCTACTCGATGGGGTTGGGGGTGTTGAGGGCATGATGCAAGCCGATCGCATTCATCCCACTGCGGGTGCCCAGCAGCGGCTGCTGGACAACGTCTGGCCGGTGCTCGAACCCTTGCTTTGAAGCGTGCGCGCGGCTACTGTCGCGCCCCTCGAATCGGAGCCTCAGATGCCGCGCCCAGCCTGGACCCTTTTTGCCTATCGCCTCATCGTTCCAGACGAGCAGTTCGACCTGTTTGCTTGTCGGGAGAACCGGCTGCACCTGGCATTACGGCAGCTTGAGTTGAGCGGGCAGGTTGATCGCACGCTGTGTGGAGGTTTTCTACCAGCGCGCCCGCTCTGGAAAGATATCGAGCGCTCCGTGCTCAAAGACCGCCGGCTTTGTCCTGTGTGTCGCGATGCACTCAGCGCCCAAAGAAAAGGCCTTCCGTCTGCCGTCAGCGCCTGGTAGGTCGGCGTCCGCCGGTGCTTCGAGTACAATCGGCGCAACACGAACACTTTCCCAAGGAAACCCTGAATGCTCTCGCGTGCGTTTGCAGTCGCCTGCAGTGTGTCTTTCGCAGCTTTACTCTCGGCCAACCAGTCTGTCGCACTCGAATTACCGCTGCCGCCAGAGGGCGAGGACGTCGCCGGGCAGATCCAAGTGATCAAGGCCAAGTACGAAGACACCTTTGCTGCGCTCGGCGAAACGCATGATCTGGGCTATCTGGAATTGGTTGCGGCAAACCCGGGCGTAGACCCATGGTTGCCAGGCGAGGGGACCGACATCATTCTGCCGACTCGCTACATTCTGCCCCCCGGACCGCGGGAAGGCGTTGTGATCAATCTTGCGGAGTACCGTCTTTATTACTACCCGGAGGGCGAGAACGTGGTGCACACCTTTCCGCTCGGCATTGGGCGTGAAGGCTGGGGTTCTCCCGTTGGCAACACGCGGATTTCAGCGATGACCAGTAACCCGGCCTGGTATCCGCCGCAATCTATCCGCGACGAACACGCCGCCGACGGTGATCCGCTGCCGAAGGTGGTGCCGCCAGGGCCGGATAATCCGCTTGGTCCTT
>JAKUTK010000021.1 GCA_022448005.1 Pseudomonas sp. | reverse complement strand
GCGTGGACGCGAGGTGAATGAGTTTCTCACGCGAGACCTCGGCGACGAGGGTCGTCGCCGCAGCGTCGTCGTGGTGGCAACCAGCGACCAACCGGCGATTCTGCGCGTGCAGGCAGCGATGACCGCGACGGCCGTGGCCGAAACGCGCGCCGAGCGTATCGCGGGCGTGTCCTATGTCGCCGGCATGATGTTGCCCAGCGGCTTGTCGTTTGCAGAAGCCTGTGCGGAATTGGTCAGCACGGCGCCGGAAGTGTCCGGCGTAGGCCCTTTTCTACAACGCAGCGCGGATGGAATCGGCACCCGGGTGCCCGCCGAAATCGCCTGCGCACTGTTTTTCCATGATGTGCCATTGCCGCAAGCGCTGGCCGCCGCGCAGCGGTTGGGGGTACAGCCCGACAGCGGGCGTGCAGTCGTAGCGCGCTGGACCGCCGAGCGCTTTGGTCGCCTGCCACGCCTCTACATCGAATGCAGCACGGACCGCTCGGTGGTGCCGGCCGTTCAACGCTGGATGCAGGAGCTGGTGCCGGGCGCCGAACGGGTCACGCTCGACTGTGGGCACGCGCCGCAACTGGCCGCCCCGGACAGGTTGCTCGCCAGCTTGCTGCCCTTTTTCTCACGCCATCCCGACCCCGTTTTCTGATCGACACCCTCTCGTGACGCCAATCAAGGAGCGACGCCCCATGTTCAAGAAAACCCTGATCGCCAGTTCACTGCTGGTCCTTTTCTCCCAAGCTGCGCTGGCGGCCGATACCGTGCGCTGGCTGAATGACTGGCTGCCCGCCGGCGACAAGGCGGTGATCTATCTCGGCGTCGACAAAGGCTTGTTTGCCGACCAGGGCATCGAGGTGGAGATCGCCAGCGCTCGCGGCGGCAGTGACGTGGTGACCAAACTGGCCACTGCCAGCGCCGACTTTGGCAGCGCCGGCCTGGCCTCAGTCCTGCAGGCGCGGGCACAGGGACCTGTGCCGGTGGTCGCCGTGGCACCGATCTATAACAAACAGCCAGACGCCTTCTTTACCGCAGAAGGCTCAGGCATCGAAGCGTTCAAGGACATCGCCGGCAAGACGGTCGCGACCCCGACCTTCTCCGCCTCCAATGTGGTGTTCCCGCTGGTGCTCGAAGCCAACGGCATCGACCGCGACGGAGTGAAGCTGCTCAAGCTCGACCCGGGCGCGCTGGCGCCCATGCTGGCCACCGGCAAGGTCGATGCGACCATCAACTGGGTCACCGTGGCGCCAGGCTTTGCCCGTTCCATGCAGGAAGCCGGCAAGCAACTCAAGGTCATCCCGTGGTCGGAGTACGGCTTCGACGGCTATGGTCTGTCGCTGATCGCCTCCGAACGCTTCCTGAAGGACAACCCCGAGGTTGCGAAGAAATTCATCAAGGCCTACCGCCAAGCCCAGGACATGGCCATTGCCGATCCCGCCGCGGCTGCCGCCGCGCTGAAGAAAATCGTTCCAGAAGTCGATGAGCAGCAGGCGGTCGAGCAGTTCACCGCGTCAGTCCCACTGATGCAGAACGAGGTCAGCGAAGCCGAAGGAACCGCCCAATTCGACGCCGAGCGCCTGGAAACCACCTGGCAATGGGTCGCCCGCGCGCAGAATCTACCAAGCGACAGCCTCGACCCGAAACAGGTCATTGCCAACGGCTTTGTCGAGTAATCGCATGAATCAGACCGAAACCCGCTCGGCCCTGCGGCCGAGCATCACCTTCGAGCAGGTCCGGCAGGTGTTCACCTCCTCGGATGGCAGCGAAGTGGTGGCCCTCGACGACACCAGCTTCGCCATTGATCGCCACGAGTTCATTGCCGTGATCGGCCCGTCAGGCTGCGGCAAGTCGACGTTGCTGCGCATTCTTGCCGGTCTGATTCAGCCCACCAGTGGTCATGTCAGCATTTACGGCAAGAAGCTGGACGGCCCGCGTGATGAGGTGGGCATCGTGTTTCAGAAACCGACGCTGCTGCCCTGGCTGACGATCCGCGACAACCTGACCTTTCCGATGAAGCACAAATACGGGCGGGTCACCCAGCAGGAGCGCGAGCGTGGTGAAGAGCTGCTCCAGCTGGTGGGCCTTCAGGAATTCGGCGGCAAGCGACCGGATGAGCTGTCCGGCGGTATGCAGCAACGCGCCGGAATCGCCCGCGCGCTGCTGCACGACCCGGAAATCCTGCTGATGGACGAGCCGTTCTCGGCGCTCGACGCCCTGACCCGCGACGAACTCAGCCTCGAGCTGCTGAACATCTGGACCCAGCGGCCGAAGACCGTGCTGTTCATCACCCACTCGATTCCCGAAGCGCTGCTGCTGGCCGACCGCATCCTGGTGATGTCGGCGCGCCCGGGCCGGGTGACCGAGATCATCGATGTCGATATACCTCGACCGCGGTCGCTGGACACTCTCACGGAGCCCCGTTTCAACGAGCTCGCCAACCATATCCGTCGCAAGGTATTCAGTCGTCATGGTCTCTAAAAGCGCACTGGGCGAGCGTTTCGCCCCCGGGCTGGCACTGCTCGGCCTGCTGTTGCTCTGGGAAGCATCCTGCCGCCTGTTGAGCCTGCCGGCATTCGTTCTGCCTTCCCCGAGTGCCATCCTTGCCGCCACCTGGAAGCTCGACCCGACGATCTGGGCCGAGCACATCTTCGCCACGCTGCGGGTAACCCTGCTCGGCTACGGGCTTTCGATTCTGATCGGGATTCCACTGGCGATCGCGCTGGCATCGTCCAGGCTGCTGTCACGCACACTCTATCCGCTGCTGGTCATCGTGCAGTCGACGCCCATCGTCGCGGTGGCGCCGATCATCGTGGTGGTGATGGGTGCCGGTGACCTGCCGCGCGTGTTCATCACCTTTTTGATCGCCTTTTTCCCCATCGTGGTGTCGACGGTGACCGGCCTGCTGGCGACGCCACCTGAGCTGATCGAATTGTCGCGTTCGCTGGGCGCCTCCCGAACCCGCGAGTTTCGCAACATCCGCCTGCCCTACGCCATTCCTCACCTGTTCTCGGCGCTGCGCATCTCCATCACCCTGGCGGTGATCGGCGCGGTGGTCGCCGAGTTCGTCGCGGCGGACAAGGGCCTGGGTTACTTCATCAACTTCTCGACCTCGATGTTCCAGGTCCCACAAGCCTTCGCGGCCTTGATGATGCTGGTCATCATCAGCCTGGCGCTGTTTCAGCTGGTCGGCCTCGCGCAACGCCTGTTCTTCACCTGGAGCCTGCCGAAAGGCGAAAGCTGAACCCTGCCCGCCAGCAGATCCAAACTCTCAATGGACATCTCACCATGCCCCTAGACGACACTGCCTTGCTGCGTAAAAGCTTCGACGTGGCGCGCCGCGCCCTGGCCGAGGGTACGCACCCCTTTGGCGCCATTCTGGTCGGCCCGGATGGCGAGACCCTGCTTGAACAGGGCAACGCCTACATGCCGGACCATGACATGACCGGCCACGCCGAACGTGTACTGATGACCCGCGCCTCAACCCGCTATACGCCGGAATTTCTCTCACGCTGCACCATGTACACCTCCGCCGAACCCTGCGCGATGTGCGCCGGCGCCGCGTACTGGGTGGGCCTGGGGCGGGTGGTGTATGGCCTTTCCGAGCGCAGCCTGAAGACCATCACCGGCAACCATCCGGAAAACCCGACGTTGGACCTTCCCTGTCGCGTGGTCTTCGAAGCGGGCCAGCGAAAGGTCGAGGTCGTCGGGCCGCTACTTGAAGATGAAGCGGCCGCCCTGCACGACGGCATCTGGTAAGGCTCACTCAGCCAGAATCAGGCAAGCCCTTGGCAGGATCGACATAACGCCGCGTACCGTCCGCTGCTTAGCATTCATCTCACGGCGCATCCGCGCTGCCGAATGACCGAGCGAGGATCTGCGCATGTCGAACATCAACGGAAAAGTCGTACTCATTACCGGCGCCAGCAGTGGCATCGGCGAAGCCACGGGGCGCCTGCTGGCTGCTCGCGGCGCTACGGTTGTACTCGGCGCCCGCCGCCTGGAGCGGCTCGAACAGCTTGCCGCCGACATCGACGAAACCGGTGGCAGCGCAGCCTTTCGTGCGCTGGATGTCGCCAGCCGCGAAGACACCCAGGCCTTCGTCGATTTCGCCGAACAGCGCTTTGGCCGGGTCGACGTGATCATCAACAACGCCGGGGTAATGCCGCTGTCACGCCTCGATGCCCTGAAAGTCGATGAGTGGGACCGGATGATCGACGTGAACATCCGCGGCGTGCTGCACGGCATCGCCGCCGCGCTACCGCTGATGCAGCGTCAGCGCTCAGGCCAGTTCATCAACATCGCCTCGATAGGTGCCTACGCAGTCAGCCCCACTGCAGCGGTCTACTGCGCGACCAAGTATGCGGTTCGCGCCATCACCGAAGGGTTGCGTCAGGAGGTCGGCGGCGACATTCGCGTCACCCTGGTCTCACCTGGTGTCACCGAATCGGAACTGGCCGAGAGCATCTCCGATGAGGGTGCACGGGCGGCCATGAACGATTTCCGTCGCATTGCCATTCCAGCCGAAGCCATCGCGCGCGCCATCGCTTATGCCGTCGAGCAGCCAGCCGATGTGGATGTGAGCGAACTGGTGGTCCGCCCGACTGCTAGCCCCTACTAGCGACACCATCATGGTTCTACTTAACGGCAGCCCGCCTTGGGCTGCTCGGCTCGCGGACCTCGATGTTGCCCGATGCGAGCCGGTCTGAGCCTGGACCATCAAAAGCGCCTTCTTCGCCCGCCCCACCCCGGTGCACCCAGGGGCGGCAATGCCCTTCCTGGCACCAAATCGAAGCACTGATAAGGCTCGCTGTTATCGTGAGCCGACAGCCAGCCGCCCTGTTGTTAGCTCCGCTGCGGAATCCTGACTGCCTGGCCAGCTTTTTGCTATTCACTCGGTCATGACTTCCAGCGGACGTTCCCATGCCCGATACATCCCAACCCCGCCTGCAGCTGAACGGCATCACCAAGCAATATCCAGGCTGTCTGGCCAATGACCGCATCGATCTCATCATCAATGCCGGCGAAATACACGCGCTGCTCGGCGAGAACGGTGCTGGCAAAAGCACGCTAATGAAGATCATCTACGGCGTCACGCAACCCAACGCCGGGGAGATCCGCTGGGAAGGCCAACCGGTCGTCATGCGCGACCCAGCGCAGGCGCGTGAGCGCGGCATCGGGATGGTGTTCCAGCACTTCTCGCTGTTCGAAACCCTGAGCGTCGCCGAGAACGTGGCGCTGGCCCTCGGTGCAGCCGCCGGAACGCCCAAACAGCTGGAATCGAAGATCCGTGAAGTGTCCCAGCGTTATGGCATGCCACTGGAGCCGAATCGCCTGGTTCATAGCCTCTCCATCGGTGAGCGTCAGCGGGTGGAAATCGTTCGCTGCCTGATGCAGGACATCAAACTGCTGATTCTCGACGAACCGACCTCTGTACTCACCCCACAGGAGGCCGACGACCTGTTTGCCGTGTTGCGCCGGCTGGCGGCTGAAGGCTGCAGCGTCCTGTTCATCAGCCACAAGCTGAACGAGGTACGAGCGCTATGCGAGGCCGCAACAGTGCTGCGCGGCGGGCGTGTCTCCGGCGATTGCATACCCGCCGAATGCAGCGATCTGGACCTAGCACGGCTGATGGTCGGCGACGCCGAGGGGCTTGAAGCGGAATATCCGAAAGCCGTGGGCGGCGCGCCTTTTTTGCAAGTCGAGTCGCTGTCCTGGCACAACACCGATCCGTTCGGCGTGTCACTTGAACAGGTGATGCTCGAAGTCCGCGCCGGGGAGATCGTCGGTATCGCCGGTGTCGCCGGCAACGGCCAGGACGAGCTGCTCGCACTGCTCAGCGGTGAACAGCGCCTGGCGCGGGACCAAAGCGAACGCATCCGCTTTCTCGACGCTCCCGTGGCGCACCTGGCGCCGGATGCTCGACGTCGCCTGGGGATGACCTTTGTCCCGGCCGAGCGCCTCGGTCATGGTGCGGTGCCGGCGATGAGCCTGGCTGACAATGGTCTGCTGACCGCGTTTCAACAGGAGGGAATGGTCAACAACGGACTGATTCGGCATAGCCGAGTCGAGGCATTCGCCCGGCGCATCATCGAGACTTTCGCGGTAAAGACCCCCGGCACCCATACCCCGGCGCGCAGCCTCTCCGGCGGCAACCTGCAGAAATTCATTCTCGGCCGCGAAATCCTCCAGCAACCGAAACTGCTGATCGCCGCGCACCCGACCTGGGGCGTGGATGTCGGCGCGGCCGCTGCGATACATCGCGCGCTGATCGAACTGCGCGACGCCGGCGCCGCCATTCTGGTGATTTCTGAAGACCTCGAAGAGCTGTTCCAGATCAGCGACCGCATCGGCGCGCTGAGCCATGGCCGCTTGTCGCCGCTGCAGCCCACCGCAGCTACCAGCGCCACGGACGTCGGCCGCTGGATGGCGGGACAGTTCGATCACCCCACGACCACAGCCGCCTGAGAATTTCATCATGTTGTTATCCCTAGAACCCCGCGGGTACGAATCGCGCCCGATGCTCTGGCTCTCCCCCGTGCTGGCGGCGCTATTGACCTTGTCTAGCGGTGCCCTGTTGTTTGCATCACTCGGTCACCCGCCGTTAGAAACCCTGCATGTGCTGCTGATCGACCCGGTCAGCGATCTTTACGGCGTCTCCGAACTGCTGGTCAAGGCACTGCCGATCCTGCTCTGTGCCCTGGGCCTGGCCGTGGTCTACAACGCGCGGATCTGGAACATCGGCGCGGAAGGCCAGCTGCTGATTGGCGCACTGGCAGGCAGTGCGGTGGCGGTGCATGTCATCGAGTGGGATTCGCGCTGGGCGCTGGTGCTCAGCCTGCTCGTGGGCACGCTCGGCGGTGCCGCCTGGGCGGGACTCTGTGCCTGGCTGCGCACGCAGTTCAACGCCAACGAGATCCTGACCAGCATCATGCTCAACTACATCGCGCTGAACCTGTTGCTGTTCGCCGTGCACGGCCCGCTTAAAGATCCGGAGGGTTTCAATTTTCCAGAGTCGGCGATGTTCGGCGACGCCACGCGACTGCCGCAGCTGTTCGAGGACCTGCGCGTGCACGGCGGCTTCTATTTCGCATTGCTGGCGCTGGTGGTGGTGTGGGTGCTGCTGCAGAAGAGCTTTCTGGGGTTTCAGATCAAGGTGCTCGGGCTCGACAAACGTGCTGCCGGCTTTGTCGGCTTTCGCGAGAAGCGGCTGATATGGATCGCGCTGCTGATCAGTGGCGGTCTGGCCGGCCTGGCGGGTGTATCGGAAGTCGTCGGCCCCATAGGCCAGCTGGTGCCGCAGGTGTCGCCTGGCTACGGCTACGCCGCAATCACCGTGGCCTTTCTCGGTCGACTCAATCCCATCGGGATTGTCTTTGCCAGCCTGCTGATGGCGCTGCTTTATCTCGGCGGCGAGAACGCCCAGATGGCCGCCAACCTGCCGCAATCGATCACTCAGCTGTTTCAGGGCATGGTGCTGTTCTTTCTGCTGGCGTGCGATGTGCTGATTCTCTATCGCCCGCGCCTGAAGGGCTGGAGCCGCAAGGTGCAGCCAGCAGCGCTCGAACCGGAGCCCGCCGCATGATCTCCTTGCCCACTTTTCCGATGGTTCGCCGCTCGCAGCTCGAGGCTTGATTTGATGGATATCGATCTACTCACCAACATTTTCTACGCCATGATCCGGACTGGCACGCCGCTGCTGCTGGTGGCGCTCGGCGAGCTGGTCTGTGAAAAGTCCGGCGTTCTCAATCTCGGTCAGGAAGGCATGATGCTGTTCGGCGCAGTGGCCGGATTCATCGCCGCTTTCGCCACCGGCAATCTCTGGCTCGGCGTGGTGTTTGCCTGCCTTGGCGGCATGTTGTTGTCGCAGCTGTTCGCGTTGGTGGCGCTGGGCTTCAATGCCAACCAGGTGGCCACTGGACTGGCGCTGACCATCTTTGGCGTCGGCCTGTCCTCATTCATTGGCGCGGGCTGGGTCGGCAAACCGCTCGCCGGTTTCGAGCCGATCGCGATCCCGCTGCTCAGCGATATCCCGCTGATCGGGCGCATGTTGTTTGCTCAGGACTTGCTGGTCTATCTGTCATTCGCGCTGTTCGCACTGGTCGCCTGGGTGCTGCTGAAAAGCCGCGTCGGGCTGATCATCCAGGCGGTTGGCGAGAATCCCGATGCCGCCAGTGCGATGGGCCTGCCGGTGCTGCGGGTGCGTGCGCTGGCCGTGCTGTTCGGCGGTGCCATGGCAGGGCTGGCGGGAGGTTACCTGTCGCTCGCCTACACGCCGATGTGGGCGGAGAACATGACCGCAGGCCGTGGCTGGATCGCCCTGGCGCTGGTGGTCTTTGCCAGCTGGCGGGTGGGACGCGTGCTGCTCGGCGCCTATCTGTTCGGCCTTGCCAGCATCCTGCATCTGGTCGCGCAGGGGATCGGTTTGTCGATTCCCGGCAACCTGCTGGCAATGCTGCCCTACGTGGCGACCATCATCGTACTGGTGCTGCTGTCGCGTGACGCCATCCGCACCCGCCTCTACGCGCCGGTGTCGCTGGGGCAACCGTGGAAAGCCGGTCATTGACCCGCGTGGAGAGCGGGTCCTACGGGCCCGCTCTCCATCTGTTGCTAATACGTGGCACTAGCCCCTGCACCACTGCTGCCCCTACAGACCGAGGCCCAGACGCCGCAGCAAGGCCTTTTCGATTTCCAGGATGACCAGTACCGCCACCCCGGCCAGTACCACCACCATCCCCGTGGACAGCGATAACGCCTCGGAGGCGAACAGCGACTGCATGAACGGCGCGTAGGTGAACAGCAGCTGCAAGGCGAATACGCCAAACACCGCGACCAGCACCCGCGGCGTGCCCTTTACGCCCTGCACGGTGAAGGATGGCGCCTTCAGGTAGCGCACGCTGAACAGATAGAACACTTCCATGCAAACCAGCGTGTTGACCGCCACGGTGCGCGCCGCCTCGACCGTCGCGCCCTGCGAGAGCATCCACTGGTACATGCCGAAGATGCCGGCCAGGAACAACGCGGAAACGAAGAAGATTCGCCAGATGACGAATCGCGACAGCATCGGTTCGTCCGGGCGTCGTGGCGGACGCTGCATCACATCCGCCTCGGTCGGCTCAAAGGCCAGCACCATCGCCAGCGCCACCGAGCTGACCATGTTGACCCACAATACCTGCACCGGCGTGATCGGCAGGGCGATGCCGAGCAGCACAGCCAACAGCAACGAAAGCGACTCGCCGCCATTGATCGGCAGCAGGAAGGTCACGGTCTTGCGCAGATTGTCGTAAACGGTACGGCCTTCTTCCACGGCATGCGCAATCGAAGCGAAGTTGTCGTCCGCCAGGACGATGGCACCGGCCTGCTTGGCCGCCTCGGTGCCCTTCATCCCCATCGCCACACCGACATCGGCTTGCTTCAGCGCCGGCGCATCGTTGACGCCATCGCCGGTCATCGAGACCACTTCGCCGTTGGCCTGCAGTGCACGCACCAGCCGCAGCTTGTGTTCCGGGCTGGCGCGGGCGAACACGCGGGCTTCGGCCACAGCTTGGCGCATGGCCGCTTCGTCCATATGCTCCAGTTCAGGTCCGGTAATCGCCTTGATGTCATCACCCATGCCGAGCTGTCTGGCAATGGCGCTGGCCGTCACGCCGTGGTCGCCAGTGATCATCACCACCCGGATGCCGGCAGCGCGGCACTGCGCAACTGCGCGTATCGCCTCCTCGCGCGGTGGATCGATGATGGCGACCAGCCCCAGCAGGGTCAGCGCGTTGGCGACATCAGCGTGTTCAAGCATGTCCTTTCCGGCGGGCAGTTGCCGACGAGCGAGCGCCAGGACGCGGCGACCGGCTTGCGCCTGCGCCTCGACCTTCGCATGCCACAGGTCCAGTTCCAGCGGCCGCTCCTCGCCATCGGCCATCATCTGGTTGGCGCACATGGCCAGAATGCGCTCCGGCGCGCCCTTGACCAGCACCTCGCTGCCGCCATCAGTCGCGTGCAGCGTCGCCATAAAGCGGTGCTCGGACTCGAAGGGGATCACATCCAGTCGCGGCCGATCGACATGCAGATTGGTCGGCGACAGCCCTGCCTTCATCGCCAGGGTCAGCAAGGCGCCCTCGGTGGGGTCACCGGCCAGGGTCCACAGCTGCTCGTTCTCGTGCAGACTGGCGTCGTTGCACAAAGCGGCTGCTTGCATCAGTGCGCTGACGGCTGGAGAACGCGCCAGCAACGCGACCGGTTCGACTGTCATTCCGTCGAGCAGGAGCGCACCTTCAGGCGCGTAGCCGGCACCTTCGACTTTCAGCGACTGGCCGGCGCAGATCACCTCCTGCACCGTCATCTCGTTGCGTGTGAGGGTGCCGGTCTTGTCGGAGCAGATCACCGTCACCGAACCCAGCGTTTCCACTGCGGGCAGTCGCCGGATCACCGCATTGCGGGTCGCCATCCGCTGCACGCCAATGGCAAGGGTGATGGTCATGATCGCCGGCAGCCCTTCCGGGATTGCCGCTACCGCAAGCCCTACCGCCGCAATGAACATTTCGCCGGCGCCCATGCCGCGTACCAGCGTGCCGAACAGGAACAGCAGCGCGCTGGTCGCGAGAATCACCATCGTCAGGATGCGGCCGAACTCCTCCATCTTGCGCAGCAGCGGCGTGGTGCCCTGCTCGACCGACTCCAGCATGCGACCGATGCGACCGATCTCCGTGGCCGCGCCCGTGGCGACGACCACGGCGCGGGCCTGCCCCTGCGTCACCAGCGTACCGGCGTAACCCATGCAGAGACGATCACCAATGGGCGCGTCATCGGCCACCGCATCGACCTGTTTGTCCACCGGGACGGATTCACCGGTGAGCGCTGCCTCGTCGATGCGCAGGTTGCGCGCCTGCAGCAGTCGCACGTCCGCCGGCAGGCTGTCGCCCGAGGCCAGCAGCACGACATCGCCGGGCACCAGCTCGGCGGCATCGACGTCCTGTTGACGACCTTCGCGCAGCACCACCGCATGTGGCGCCAGCAGGTGACGGATTGCCTGAAGGGCTTTTTCCGCCTTGCCCTCCTGTACGAAACCGATGGCGACGTTGAGCACCACCACCACCAGGATCACGAAGGTATCGACCCAGTGCCCCATCAATCCGGTGACCAGCGCGGCGGCAATCAATACATAGAGCAGCACGTTGTTCAGATGCCGCAGCAGCCGTTGCAAGACGCTCGCGGGCTTGGCTTCATCGAGACGGTTCGGCCCGTAACTGGACAGCCGTTCCTTCACCTGATCGTGAGTCAGGCCTGCGGGCGACGCTTCAAGCTCACGCAACGCCTCATCAGCCTGACAGGCGTGCCAGCAGTTGGCTCGGGTTTGCTGTTCGGGCATGGGATCCCCCTTTGTCTTGATTCGCTGGTGCCGAATGCAGCAACGCAGGTGCTTCATGAGAGCCGAATAACGATGACCATAGCTATCGCAGGGACATGCATTGCAACACAGAGGCAGCGGTCAAATGTCGCAGCAGCGCCCCTCGGCGCAACCGCGCCACGCTATGCTTTCTTGCCTTGCCCTCTACTTTAGGAGCTCTCATGCAGAAAACCGTGCTTATCGTTGGCGCATCCCGCGGTCTGGGCCTCGGACTGGCCAAACAATTTTCCAGCGAAGGCTGGCAGGTCATTGCCACGGTTCGCAATTCGCAACAGGCCGACGCGCTCAGCCAGATTCCGCGGGTGCGGGTGGAAACCCTGGAGATGACCGATGCGGCCAGCATCGAAGCGTTGGCCGAGCGGTTGGAGGGTGCACGGCTGGATGTGCTGTTCGTCAACGCGGGCGTCGCCGGCCCGCAGAACAAGCCGGCCACCCAGGCGAGCGAAGCGGAAGTCGGTCAGCTGTTTTTCACCAATGCCGTCGCCCCGCTGCGCCTAGCCGAGCATCTGCTGCCACTAGTGGATGACAAACAAGGCGTTGTGGTGTTCATGAGCTCGATCCTCGGCAGCGTCGAGACCGGTCCAGGCATGGGCATGTCGCTCTACGGTGCGAGCAAGGCCGCGCTCAATCACATGACCCGCACGTTCGTGGCGCAGTTGGGCGAGACCGGGCTGACCGTGCTGTCCATGCACCCCGGTTGGGTAAAGACCGACATGGGCGGTGAGCAGGCGCCGCTGGACGTCGAGACCAGTGCGCGCGGCATGGTCGAGCAGGTCACCAAGGCGCTGGGCAGTGGCGGCCATCGGTATCTGGACTATCAGGGAACTCCGCTGCCCTGGTAAGGCCAGCAGACGCGACGCTGCCCTCTGCACCGGCACGCCTGGCCGCGGGCTCGGCGTCGCTTGAGCCCTGCCCTGGGCGCACTGACCTGGGGCACCGCATTCCATTCACGCACCACTTGCGCTCCTGCCGTACCCGCCGTCTGCCGCACTTGATCCCCTAGCGCCCGCCGTTTCGCCGATCTGTCCATCTGGTCAGCTTTTTGCAATTGAAGTGGCAGCCGCTACGGCTCTCGTCAGCACACACAGGAGCGTCATCCCTATGCATAAGAAATCACGGAGCACCTTGCTGCGCGGCCTTGCCGCCGCCATCGGCTTTACCACTGCATTGACCGCCGGGGCAGCGATCGCGGCCGATCCGCTGAAGGTCGGTTTCGTGTACGTCGGCCCGATCGGCGACCATGGCTGGACCTATCAGCACGAGATGGGCCGCCAGCATCTGGAAAAGGAGCTTGGCGAGCAGGTCGAGACCACCTTCGTGGAAAACGTGGCCGAGGGCGCCGACGCCGAGCGGGTGATCCGCAACATGGCCAAGGGTGGCTATGACCTGATCTTCACCACGTCCTTCGGCTACATGAACCCGACGCTCAAGGTCGCCAAGCAATTCCCCAAGGTGACCTTCGAACACGCCACCGGCTATAAGCAGGCCAAGAACCTCGGTACTTACCTGTCGCGCTCTTATGAAGGCCGTTACGTCGGGGGCTTCCTCGCGGCAAAGATGACCAAGAGCAAGAAGATCGGCTACATCGCCTCGTTCCCGATTCCTGAAGTCATCCGCGACATCAACGCCATCCAACTGGCGCTGGACAAGTACAACCCTGGCACCGAAATCAAGGTGGTGTGGGTGAACTCCTGGTTCGATCCGGGCAAGGAAGCCGATGCCGCCAACGCGCTGATCGACCAGGGCGTGGATGTGGTCTTCCAGCACACCGACAGCCCGGCGCCGATCCAGGCGGCTGAGCGCCGAGGCGTCTATTCGGTCGGCTACGCTTCGGACATGGCGCACTTCGGTCCGAAGGCGGTGCTGACGTCCATCGTCAACGACTGGGGCCCGCACTACAGCAAGTCGGCAAAAGCGGTCATCGACGGTAGCTGGAAGCCGCAGGATTTCTGGGGCGGGTTGGCTGAAGAAACCATCAGCCTGCCGATCAGCGAGCTGGTGCCGGCTGAAGTGAAAACCGAGGCGGAACAGATCATCGCCAGTATCCGCAGCGGGGCATTCCACCCGTTCACCGGCCCGATCAAGGATCAGTCCGGCACCGTGCGCATTGCCGAGGGCGCCACCGCCAGCAACGGTGATCTGGCATCGATGGATTACTACGTAAACGGCATCAGCGCCGAACTGCCGAAGTAAAACACGATCGGCCACAGCATCAGCCGCGCCCTCAGAGGCGCGGCACCCGGAATTTGCCGTGCCGTCCCTCCTCCCGGAGAACCGCTGGCAGAGGGCTGAGCCCTACACGGCTGCCGGTACGAGAAGACCGCAGCGATCATTCCCGGAGTCACCCATGAGCACACCACTCCCCATTATCGACATCGCGCCGCTCTATGCCTCGGACGAGGAAGGCTGGCACGAGGTCGCCCGACAGATCGACTCGGCCTGCCGTGACTGGGGCTTTTTCTATATCCGCAATCATCCGATCAGCGCTGAGCGTATCGGCCAGCTAAAGGATGCGGCCGAACAGTTCTTTGCTTTGCCGGTCGAGCAAAAGCTGCAGATCGACATCACTAAAAGCAGACACCACCGCGGTTACGGAGCGATTGCGACCGAGCAACTCGATCCCGGCAAGCCCAGCGATCTGAAAGAGACCTTCGACATGGGTTTTCACATGCCGGCCGATCATCCGGACGTCCTGGCAGGCAAGCCGCTGCGCGGGCCGAATCGCCATCCCGATCTGGAAGGCTGGCAGGCGCTGTTCGAGCAGCACTATCGAGACATGCATGCGCTGGCTTGCACCCTCCTGCGTGCCGTGGCTAATGCGCTTGGCGTCGAGTCGGGCTTTTTCGATGAGCGCTTCGTCGAGCCGATCAGCGTGTTCCGCATGATCCACTATCCTCCACGCCAGACCGCAACGGCACCCGAGCAACAAGGGGCCGGCGCGCATACCGATTACGGCTGCATCACCCTGCTCTATCAGGACCAGGCTGGCGGCCTGCAAGTGCAGAATGTGCGCGGCGAATGGCTCGATGCGCCGCCAATAGAGGGGACCTTCGTTGTCAATATTGGCGACATGATGGCGCGCTGGAGCAACGACCGGTACAAGTCCACACCGCATCGGGTGATCAGCCCACTGGGCGTCGACCGCTACTCCATGCCGTTCTTTGCCGAGCCGAATCCCGACACGATCATCAGTTGCCTGCCCGGTTGCCAGAGCCAGGACAATCCGCCCAAGTACCCGGACACAACCTGCAGTGCCTATATGCTCTCGCGTTTCGCAGAGACCTACGCCTATCGGCGGGAGGCCTCAGCCACAGCGACTTGAGCCGGAAACGCCCCGGGCCGTTCAATAGGTGGCGGATCGTTGCTGCGCTCGGACGATGAGGCGCGATCCGCAACCGCAACGAGTAAGATGGCAGGCTCCGCGCCTGGATGGTCAGCATGTCCTACTCCGTCTCCCCAATCGGCTTCGTGCACTCGTGTTTCAAAGAGAAGTTCGCGATTCCGCGCCAGCCGCAGCTGGCACCGGCTGCTCGCGGCGTGCTGGAGCTGGTCGCACCGTTCGACCAGCCCCACGCGCTAGAGGGGCTGGAACAGGTGAGCCATGTCTGGCTACTGTTTCTTTTTCATCAGGCGCTGGAGGCTGAACCCCGGCTACGGGTGCGACCGCCACGTCTGGGCGGCAATCGGATGGTTGGCGTTTTCGCCACACGCGCGACGCACCGGCCCAACGGCATCGGGCAGTCGGTGGTAAAGCTCGACCGAATCGAGCCAGGACGCCTTCATCTATCAGGGATCGATCTGCTGGATGGGACGCCCGTACTGGACATAAAGCCTTACGTTCCCTACGCCGACGTGGTCAGCGATGCGCGCAACGGTCTGGCCGAGGACGCGCCCCACCTCATCGCCGTGCACTGGACCGAATCCAGCCTGCAGCAAGCGCAGGGCGAGGCGACAAGGCTGGGCGAACCTCTGCAAGCCCTGATCGAGCAATGCCTGGCCCAAGACCCGAGACCGGCCTACCAGACCCCGGCTCCGGACCGCCGTTACGGTACTCGTCTCTGGGACGTTGAAGTTCGCTGGCATTACCCCGACCCGTCGAGCATAACTGTATTGGAAGTGACACAAGCGGCCAGCTAGGCTGAGTGAAACCGCGCAAAACCGCTCAGGAACGCCCTGCGTAGCGGCTCGAGCACTTGCCTCTCCAGCCCGGCGCACACGACAGGTGACCGTCATGCCCACATTCGTCGGTATCTACATTTATCCCGACGTCGAGGTGCTCGACTTTACCGGGCCCTACGAGGTGTTCAGCACCGCGACGCGATTGGCGCTGCGCGACGGTCAGCCACCGCCCTTCTCGACCTCGACCATCGCTGCACGCAAGGGGCTGGTTCGCGCCAGGGCTGGGCTGGTGGTGCAACCCAACTACAACTTTGCCAACCATCCACCCATCGATCTGTTGATCATTCCGGGGGGCGTGGTTACGAGCGAGCTGGAGAACCCCGAGGTGGTGCGGTGGATCGAGAAAGCTGCCGCGCAGGCCGGACTCACCTCGTCGGTATGCACCGGCGCCTTCCTGCTGGCGAAAGCCAACGTGCTGTACGCGCACAAGGTGACCACGCACTGGGAAGACGTCGGTGAGCTAAAAACGATGTTTCCGTTACTGAAGGTGGTCGAAGGCTGTCGCTGGGTGGACACCGGCCGCTACGTGACCTCGGCCGGCATCTCTGCCGGTATCGACATGAGCCTGCATCTGGTCGAGCGAATCGCTGGCCGAGAGCTGGCCGAAGCCACCGCCCGGCAGATGGATTTCGATTGGCGTCAAAACAACTGACCCGCAGCGACGCCACATCGTCCGTGGGCCTTTACGCTACTTGGGCGCCGGCACGAGCAGCAGCCGCTGGGTGCCGTAGACCTTGTCCAGTTTTTCGGATTTGAACGGGAAGCTCATGTAGCCGCCCTTCAACCAAGCCTCGATGCCATCTGCATAGTGGGGGCTGGCCGGGTTGCCGGACTGACCCGTACTGTTGAGGCCGATCATCGGCTCGTCACGGCCGAAGTCGACAATGATCCGCATGGCCGGAATCAGCCAGGTATCGAAATCTTCGCCCCAGCGGTAGGCCGATACGTTCAATGTGCTGTGATCGCCACCAGCCGGGACTGGGCCACGGTCCAGATAGCCGCTGATCGCGTTGATGCCGGCGCGCTGGCTGGTCGACATGTAGGGCGCCAGTTGCGTAGTGCCGGTCTTCCAGGTGTAGGTATGCAGCTGCCCCCATTGCCATGCATTTCGGTCAGTACCAAGGGCAGCTTCCATACGAACGACCGAAGCGGCAAGCGTGCGCGCCAGAATGGCAGGCTTGTCTTCTTTGCCCGGTGTACCGATGTCGTCCCAGAAAGGGCTGTCGTCGCGGCTGAGCAGATGATCTGCCTGCGCCGAATAGGAGGCGTTTGCGGTTTCGACCAGAGCGCCCCACGCAGCACTGCTGTCCGGTCCTAGCTCGTCGAGAAAGGTCTGACGCGCCGTTTCCATCAGGAACGCTTCATACAGCGCGGCGTCGGCCGAGCCGGCAACCAGCTTGCCATCGAAGCGCAAAAGTGTCGAAAGCGCCTCACGTGCCCGGCGCCGATCCGGCGCGCCCAGTGCGTCGATGGAGGCTTTCAGCGGCTCTGCCATTCCCGGTGCCTGCAGCATGGTCTGCAGCTTGGCAGCAAAGGTCGTGGTCTGATCGTATTGCATCGCGATCACGCTGCGAGTGTCCTGCTTGCCTTGCCCAAGCAGCTCGGCCATCCGCTCGGCACGATCCGGGTAGTACCAGGAATTGGAAAGCTGCATGCCGTAGCCCTTGGGCACGGTGCGCTGGTTGGCAGTACCCAGCCAGCCCTTCACCGGGTCTTGGTCGTAGGGATGCAGCATCGGATCAGCATAACCATCCCAGTCATAACGCCCTTCCCAACCGGGCGACGGGACCAGGCCCAAGCCCTCGCGACGGTTGGGATAGCGCCCGGTGACCTGCCAGCCGGTACTTTGCTGATCAGCAAACACAATGTTCAGCGTCATGGCACGGATGTCACGAGTCGCCTCGAACGCCTGATCAACGGATTGCGCACGGGTCAGGTCGAAAAATGCGTCCAGCGACTGATCCGCTTCGAACTGGTTGGTTTTCAGGGCCAGCCCGTAGCCACTGCTCAACTGCAGCGGCTGTAACGGGTGCTTGCGCTCGCCTAGAGCGCTGTTGAGCAGCGGGCCGTTGCGTGTCTCGTAGATCGTTTCACGGACTGGGCGTGCGCCCTTAATAAAGAAGGTCTCGTTTCGCTCGCGCGCCGGCACCCACTTGCCATCGGCCAGATAGAGCAAGCGGCCGCCCTCACGCCGCACCTGCTCGAGAAACAGATCCTGGGTATCGCCCATGACCATGGTCATGCCCCAACCCAGCTTGCCGTTGAAACCGGCGACAACCGCAGGCACTCCGGCAATCGTCACGCCCGCAGCCTGAAATTTCGGCGAGCGAATCTGCACGAAGTTCCAGTACGACGGCATCGACAGTGGCAGGTGAGTGTCGTTGGCTAGGATCGGTTTGCCGCTGCGCGTATTGCTGCCGGAAACGGCCCAGTTATTCGAAGCGGCAACGCCCAGCATGTTGAGCGAGGCCACTTGAGTGGCAACGCTATCGAGCGCTGCAAGCCCAGCGATAGTGCCACTGAGCTTCAAGCCTTTGAGCTTGTCGACTTCCTCGAATGGCAACGGCTCGTCTGGATAAGTGGGCAGCAGCCAGGCGACCTTATCCGCACCGACTTTCTGCGCCATGACCAGCGATGCGATTTCTTCCTGAAGATTGACCGCCAGGCCGAAGTTCAACAGACAGAACACCAGCGCCGAATCTTCAGCCTTCCAGTATTCGGGGGTATAGCCCGTAGCGGCCAGATCCATCGGCAATTTGTCGCGATGGCGGAACAAATAGGCGTTAACGCCCCTGGCATACACCTCGAAGAAGCGCTTCATCCGAGGCGAGCTGTCGCGGTACAGCCCCGCTGCGCTCTGCCGAAGATTCACGGCACGCATGAAGCGGTCTACTTCAAGTACGCCGGGACCGGCCATTTCAGCCAGGCGCCCTTCGGCCATAAGCCGCATGCTGACCATCTGACTCAGGCGGTCGGTGGCATGCACATAACCCAACCCGAACAGCGCGTCGTGAAAGTTTGCCGTTTCGATCAACGGCATCCCCAGCGTATTGCGACGGATGCTGACACTCTTGTCCAGACCGGTAATCGCCTGGACGCCGCTAGCAGGCGGCAAGCTGTCGCTATAGCGACTGTCCAGATAGGCCTGGCAGCCGCTGAGGGCTCCACCTACAAGTGCGGCGCCCAAAAACAGGCGAACCAGAGAAAACGGCAGACGCAATGGCATCAACGGCTCCTTGCGGGCAGGGCAGTACGAGTATGAAAAGGATGTGATCTGCCGTCGCGCTCAGGCGGCTTGGTGATTCTTCGGCAGTGCTTCATCAAGCAACCAGCGGGCGGACCGGCGCGCCTCGGCCTTGTGCTGCAGTTCGAGCGCGCTGAAGCGGGCTTCATGATGGCGACGCTCGGAGCGATCCAGCGCTTTCCAGGCGTCATGCGTCGGCACCTGCGCGGTCTCAGCGAAGAGCACCTGGAAAACCTGGCAGCGCGGATCCTGACCTAGCGTGGAGTCGTAATTGTCCAGCAGCACCTTGATCCGGATCGCGCCTTCGATCAACGGCACCTGCTCGTCGAGCAAGCTGCCAGCCAGTACACGCAGATCCGCCGCAAGCGCTGCATGCTGCTGCGCCTGCATTTCCGCCAGCTGCTGCTCCCTACGCCACACCTTGCGCCATAGATGCAGGGCGTATCCCGCCAGGGCCGCAATCAGCAGCAGGCCAGCTATGAGCAACAGTGTGGTGATAGGTGTCATGCGCGGATTAGGCTCCGTGGCACTTCTTGAACTTCTTTTCGCTACCGCAGGGGCAGGGATCGTTCCGACCAACATCCTTCAGCGGATTGCGCACCGGGTCGTGGCTGTGATTGCAATGCGGACCGTGAACATGACCATGATCGTGCTGTGCGTGATCATGATCGTGATTGCAATCGGGACCGTGCACGTGGGTTTCGTGGTTCATCGGTACTACTACTCCGGGATAAAGTTGCCAGGGATTATCTCGCCATTGGTGGAGATGTGCACGCGCCGCCCGAGCATCAGGCCCGTTTTCAACTCACCATCCAGACGATAGGCAATGGGACGGTCCGGCTTTTCCAGCAAGCGAACAATGTATTTCATGTGCCGCCAGAGATTGGTATGGATCGGCACCTCGTAATACTCGAAGCCGTTTCCAGGCACGGTTGTCCAACCACTGGACTCACCGCTCGCCAGCTCGATGTCGTTGAGGTGCACTGTATAGACCAGGCCGCGAACAGGAAGGCTTTGTTCGTTGGGATTGTCGATGCGAAAGCGCAGCATGAACTCCTGCTCGAGCAGCCTGGCCTTGATGATTTCAACATTTTTGAGTTGAACGCGAGGATCCCGGAAATCACTGCTGAACCAAGTTGAACAGCCTGCAAGGCCGGCCAGCAGACTCAACAACATCACCGTTCTGGATATTCTTCTTATGGGTGCGTGGCAAAGCATTCCGGTACTCCAAAGGACGGCCAAGTGTAGCAAGCAGCGGATCGCCCGCAATGGGTGTTGGACGAAATTAGCAGCGATACGCTACGTCTTTACTACCGTTCTTTTTGAGTCCGCCAGCCGATCGCTCCAGTTCAGCCTACGCACCACTCGCTCGCCAAGGCAGCACGCCCATCCTTGTACTTAACCGACCAGCGCGCGTGCCAATACCGTACGTACCTTGACGATCCCTTCAGCCAGCGCGGCCTCGATATCGGCCATGGTGATTATCCCACTGGCCTTTCCAGCAGCAGGATTAACCACCAGTGCCAGACAGGCATATGGAAGCTCCAGCTCCCGCGCCAATACTGCTTCCGGCATACCGGTCATCCCGACGATATCGCAACCATCGCGCTCCATCCTGGCGATTTCAGCCACCGTTTCTAGCCGCGGCCCCTGAGTGCAGCCATAGACGCCATGGCTGCTGAATTGATAACTCTCAGCTGCCAGACCGCCGATCAGGCGCTGACGCAAATGATCGTCATAGGGATAGCTGAAATCGACATGGGTGACATGCTCGATGTCGCCCTCGAAGAATGTGTGCTCGCGGCCGTAGGTGTAATCGATGAGCTGGTGCGGCACACAGAGATGGCCGGCACCCATGGCTGGATGAATGCCACCAACAGCGTTCACTGCAATGATCGACTCTGCGCCCGCGCGCTTCAGAGCCCACAGGTTGGCGCGATAGTTCACCTGATGTGGCGGAAACCGGTGAGGGTGCCCGTGCCGGGCGAGAAATAGCACTTCATGACCGGCATAGTCGCCACGCAGAATATCGGCCGACGGCGGACCGTACGGCGTCTCGGCGGGTACAGCTTCACGCAGGGTCAGCCCTGGCAGCTCTGTAAGCCCGGTGCCGCCAATAATGGCATGGACAGTCATCTATGTTCCTTGGTCAAGCAATCAGCTCAGCGGCTCTGAGCGCAGCAATGGCGGCCTGCCAGCGTGGGTCCTGTTTATACTCCGACGAGTCGGCCGCCCGGCTGCGCATCTTGCCTAAGGCCGCAGATGGCCGCACTCCAAGCCGCTGCAGCGCCGACAGCGCCAACTCCGCGGCGCCTCGATCGTTGCATACCAGCCCCATGTCGCAACCCGCTGACAGCGCTGCTTCGATCCGGCTCGCGGCATCACCGGCCACATGCGCCCCGGCCATCGACAGGTCATCACTGAAGATCACGCCGCGAAAACCCAACTCGCCGCGCAGGACATCCTGTAACCAGCGCCGAGAAAACCCAGCGGGCCTGTCGTCGATCTGCGGATAGATCACATGGGCTGGCATTACGGCGTCAAGCTTGTCCGCCAACCTGTAGAACGGAACAAGATCCTGACCGCGAAGCTCATCCAGTCCGCGTTCGTCGACCGGTATCGCCACATGGGAATCTGCTTCGGCCCAGCCATGACCGGGAAAGTGCTTGCCAGTGGCGGCCATCCCGGCACTGTGCATGCCGTTGATGAAAGCATCTGCAAGCTCACTGGCGCGTAGCGGATCTCCCTCGAAAGCACGCGAGCCCACCACCGCGCTGCGCTGATAATCAAGGTCCAGCACAGGCGCGAAACTGAAATCGAGTCCAACGGCGAGCACCTCGGTCGCCATGATCCAGCCGCAGGCTTCTGCCAATTCAACGGCATTGGCATGCGAGGCAAACTCTCGCATCGCCGGCAGCCGGACGAAATCACGCCGCAGCCGCTGGACACGCCCGCCCTCCTGATCGACCGCGAGCAAGAGGTCAGGCCGCACCGCTCGAATGGCGCGGCAAAGGGCCTCGACCTGACGCGGATTTTCGATGTTACGGGCAAATAAAATTAGCCCACCGACTTCCGGCTGGCGTAATAACTGGCGATCCTCGGCAGTGAGCCAGGTACCAGCGACATCCAGCATCAAAGAGCCTTGCATGTTAGTCAGCGAATCCTTAGTTGATCGTTGCGCTCGACCATTCCGGACATGCCGCTTCGCCGATGTGTACGGCACAACCAGCGGGCACACGAGGAAACAGATCGAGCAGGTCGGCATTGCGCATTCTGATACAGCCATGCGAGCGCGGTATGCCCATTGGCTCAGAGTCAGGCGTGCCATGCAGATAGATATAGCGACGGAAGGTATCCACCGAGCCCATCCGGTTATAGCCAGGCTCGCAGCCGCACAGCCAGAGAATTCGGGTCAGAATCCAGTCACGGCCAGGAAACTGGTCATGCATGTCGGCATTCCAAACCTCTCCGGTCCAGCGTCGTCCACGCAACACGGCGCCCAAAGGCAGGCCCTCACCAATCCGCGCACGCACCCGGTGGCGACCCCGCGGCGTACAGCCAGAGCCATTACGCTCGCCTGCCCCACTAAGCGCAGTCGAAACTGGCAACCGGAGCCGCAGGCGGGAACCGGTAAAACCGTAAAGCATCTGGTCAGCGATCGAGACGTGAAGAAAATCGAGGTCAGTCATGGGCGGCTAGCTTAGCTGATCGCGCCCCGGGGATGCACCCTAGCCCTTGGCTGGCATCGCCAGCGCGTTACGCCGGGCAATCGGATGGGCCTGAGACAGTCCGGGGTCAGCCACACCGGAATCGGCCCGCATGCCGGCCGCGAGGAACGGCACCATCATGCGCATGACCTGCTCGATTGAGGTTCTCGCGCCAAAGTCGTTCTCGGCAATGGCCCGTAAAGCCTTGATGCCGGACATGCTGAATGCCGCAGCGCCAAGCATGAAGTGCACACGCCAGAACAACTCAATGGGTGGGATCGACGGAGCGGCCTCGTGGACTCGATGCATATAGCGGCGGAACACCTTGCCGTACATGTCTTCCAGGTAACGACGCAGATGGCCCTGGCTCTGACTGAACGAAAGCCCCAGCAGGCGCATGAAAATGGACAGATCGTCGCCACTGCGTGGCGTCACCGCCAGTGCCTGTTCAACTAAGATCTCAAGCAGCTCCTCAAGACTTTCTTTTCTGTCGGACTGGGCCTCACGCCTGTCGAGCTCACGTTCGAGGCTCAAGCAGAACGGACCCAGAAAACGTGAGAAAACCGCTTGAATAAGGGCTTTTTTCGAGCCGAAGTGATAATTCACCGCGGCCAGGTTGACGCCGGCTTTGCTGGTGATCAGACGCAGCGACGTCTCGGCGAACCCCTTCTCAGCGAATAGCTGCTCCGCCGCATCCAGAATACGCTCGACTGTTTCAGACTGCGCCATGCTTCTCCCCCGACAAACATCTGTTTGAAACTTACGTTTCAACCTACCCCAAGTCAACCGACATAGCGCCAAATAACTCTGGCGACCGGTTCAAAGCGCATTCAAAGATAGCCTGCGGCTGCTTCAAACAACGATTGCCAAGCATCCAGCACTGTATATAATCCCAGTCACTGTATAAAAGAACAGAGACCCTTGTGATGATCAAGCTGACCCCACGCCAGTCGGAAATTCTCGCCTTCATCAAGCGCTGCCTTGAGGACAACGGCTATCCTCCGACGCGTGCCGAGATCGCTCAGGAGCTGGGTTTCAAGTCGCCCAATGCCGCAGAGGAGCACCTCAAGGCCTTGGCTCGCAAAGGAGCCATTGAGATGACGCCCGGCGCCTCCCGCGGGATACGTATTCCAGGGTTCGAACCGGCTACCGAAGAAAACGGACTGCCCGTAATCGGCCGGGTGGCCGCCGGGGCGCCAATTCTCGCACAGCAGCATGTCGAAGAATCTTGCCAGATCAATCCTTCGTTTTTCCAGCCGAAGGCTGATTACCTGCTGCGTGTACACGGTATGAGCATGAAGGATGTCGGCATCTTCGATGGTGATCTGCTGGCGGTCCATACCACGCGTGAAGCGCGTAACGGACAGATTGTCGTGGCCAGAATCGAGGACGAAGTAACCGTTAAGCGTTTTAAGCGCGAAGGCAGCAAGGTCTGGCTGCTCGCTGAAAACCCCGAGTTTGCGCCTATTGAAGTTGATCTCGAGCAGCAAGAGCTTGTTATCGAAGGTTTGAGCGTCGGCGTAATACGCCGCTAAGGAGAGGTTCATGCAGTACCATCCCCAACCCACCGCAGCCAAACCACCGCAGCTTTCCTTGTTCGAAGGGCTGATCGCGCATCGCCTGACACCGTTCGGCGAGGTAGCGCGCGCCCCGCAGCCCGCGGATGACTGCCTTAGCGAAATGACCCTTACCGGTAGCGGGGATCACTGCCGCCAGTTGCTGGCTCCAATGCTGCGCGAGCTCAGTGAGGCGGCTGATACGCGCTGGCTCACACTGATTGCTCCACCGGTATCACTTTCACAGAATTGGCTGCGAGAGAACGGCCTGAATCGTGACCGCATCCTGTTGCTGCAAGCCCGTGAAAGTCAGACTGCGCTTGAGCTGGCGTGTAAGGCATTGGTGTCAGGCTGCAGCCACACGGTTATTACCTGGTTCCCACGCCTCGACAAGGCGTCCCGACTGAAACTTCGGGTGGCGGCCGCTCAGGGTAATGCGCAAAGTTTGAACATTCGTCTGGGTAGCTGATACGTCCCAGCCATTCGGCATAAGGATGTGCCGAAGCCCGCCCGCAGCCATAAAGCTGTCCAAGCATTCCACCTCTCAATGCAATACCCGCGAGCCCTCTTCCTCCCGCTCGAAATCACCTTCTGACACCCGCCCCGCCATTTGCACGCCAATGTTGAACATTGCCTTGGCGATTTCGACGTGCTGACCCTGCAGGAACGCCTTGGCATCGTCAGAAAAATCCAGCGTGACCAGTACGCCTTCGTCCTCGGCGCGACGCAGCACAATGCTGCCGTCGGGTAGCTCGACGATTTCCAGAAAAGACGTTGGCATGATCATGCTCCCGTTCAAACGGCGCATTGTAACAGCCGACCGTCCGGCCGGCAGCCTTTGGCTTTCGCTGCCGAGACACAATGCTGAATCTTCAGGCTCTCTCGTCCAGGCAAAAAGCAGATGCGCAGCAACGCGGCCGCCCAGTAGGATGGCGGTCTACCGTGGACCGGACCGCTGGATGACCATCAAAACCTTGCTATTGACGGCCCTGGCCATGCTTGCATTCGCTGGCAACTCACTGCTTTGTCGCGCGGCACTTCGCGACAGCCAGATCGATCCGGCCAGCTTTACTGCACTGCGTTTATTTGCCGGAGCAGTGGTGTTGTGGCTTTTGCTGTTCCTGAGAAGACGAGCTTCTTCGACGTCCGGTAGCTGGCGAGGCGCCTTGGCACTCTTCGCCTATGCAGCCTCCTTTTCCTATGCCTACCTCAACCTTGACGCGGGTGCCGGCGCGCTGCTGCTGTTCGGGGCTGTGCAGTTGAGCATGATCGCCTGGGGGATGCTTCACGGTGAGCGATTGCATTGGGGGCAGAGTGCCGGAATGTTTTTGGCAGGCGCTGGCCTAGTAGCACTTCTGCTGCCCGGCACGAGTACACCGCCGCTATCGGCTTCTCTGCTGATGGTGCTGGCGGGCGCCGCGTGGGGCGCCTATTCGATATTAGGCAAAGGTACGCCTGATGCGCTGGCTGCTACTACGGGTAACTTCGTTCGGACCCTGCCAATTGCCATCCTGTTATGCCTGCTGGCGCTGAACAGCCTGGAATGGGACAGCACAGGAGTGATCTATGCGCTGCTGTCTGGCGGCTTGACCTCCGGCATCGGCTACGCCATCTGGTACGTAGCGCTCCCGGGCCTGGCGGCCATCCAGGCGGCCACCGTACAGCTGAGCGTGCCACTTCTTACAGCCTTGGCGGGAAGCCTGTTGCTAGGGGAGCCCTTGACCGGCAAGTTGCTGGTCGCCGGCTTTGCGATTCTAGGCGGCATTGCTCTAGTCCTAAGGTTCAAGCAGCGCACCTGATGCAACGGCAGCCCCTGCCGTTGCATGCTTATTCGCTTACCACTCGGTCAGTGACTCGCGAAAGCGTAAGGCCAGCTCTTTCAAGCTTTGCCGCCAAACCTCCAGGTCTTCCCGCGCCAACGCCGGCACCTGTTCATCGACACTGACTGCCTCGATCAACGGCATGGTGGGATCGGTCTTGGCTTTGGTTGGCGTACGAGGCGGCTCGAAGAGTACCGAGTAAGCTTTAAGCAGCTGTGATAACCAGGTTTCGGAATACTCGGCCAGCTCGATCAGCTCAGCGAGCTCCGGGCTTGATGAAGCGCCTTGCACTGAGGGCACCAGCATCAGCTCCGGACGCGGCGCATTGGCTTCGGGCAGGCGATAGTAGCCGGCGATCTCATGACACAAGCCCAACAACGCGCCGTACAGATGAAAAAGGCTAGCCTCGCGCTCGGCCTGAATCAGACCTGGCGCATTCATCGCGCCTTTCTCTTCAGCCCGCCGCCAGTTTTCGAGGGCCAGTCCGGCGAAGTAGATTTTCTGATTGGTGCGGGTGTACAGCTCATGGGCCATGGCGACGGTCTCCCGAGAGTTGAAACGCAATGAGTCGAAGCCTGCGAGAAACAGGCTTCGACTCGCGGCTACCAGTTACTTGCCGGTGCTCTTGTCTTCTACCTTCCACTTGCCGCCATCAAAGAATGCCTTCCAGCCGGTCGGCTTTCCATTGACCTCGGTTTGAACGTATTGCTCCTTGGTCTTGCGGCTGAAGCGGATCACCGCCGCGCGCCCCTCCGAATCCTTCTGAGGCGCACTCAGCAGAAAGTGATACTTAGGGTCGATCTCATCCTTGTGGGGGATCAGCTCCAGCACCAGGGGTGCACGGGTCTCACGGTTCTTCGGGAACTGGCTGGCGGCCAGGAACAAACCGGAGGCGCCGTCACGCAACACATAGGTGTCGTCGACCTTTTCACATTTGAGCTCAGGCATCTTCACGGCATCCATCTTCGGTGGAGCCGCCTCACCGCTTCTGAGCAATTTACGCGTGTTCTTGCAGTCGGCATTGGTGCAGCCGAAGAACTTGCCGAAGCGGCCCGTCTTGAGCTGCATTTCACTGCCGCACTTGTCGCATTCCAGGCTCGGTCCCTCATAGCCCTTGATGCGGTACTGACCCTCTTCGATTTCGTAACCGGTGCAGTCGGGGTTGTTGCCACAGATATGCAGCTTATGGGTTTCGTCGAGCAGATAGGCATCCATCGCCGTGCTGCAAATCGGGCAACGATGTTTGCCCAACAGCACTCGGGATTCGGACTCACCTTCGTCATCAGCGGCAATCTCATCGCCAGGGATGAGGTTGACCGTGGACTTGCAACGCTCTTTTGGTGGCAGGCTGTAGCCGGAGCAACCTAGGAAGACGCCGGTGGACGCGGTGCGGATCATCATCGGCCGACCGCAAACCTTGCACGGAATGTCGGTCAGGGTCGGCTGATTGGCACGCATGCCGTTCTCGCTGGCCTCGGCCACCTCGAGCTTTTTCTTGAAATCACCGTAGAACTCGTCGAGTACATGTTTCCACTCGCGCTCACCCTGTGCGACATCGTCGAGGTTCTCTTCCATGCCGGCGGTAAAACCGTAATCCATCAAATTGTTGAAGCTTTCTGACAGGCGCTCGGTAACGATGTCGCCCATCTTCTCGGAATAGAACCGGCGGTTGTGCAGCGAGACGTAGCCACGATCTTGGATCGTCGAGATGATCGACGCATAGGTCGATGGACGACCGATGCCCCGCTTTTCCATCTCCTTGACCAGGCTCGCTTCCGAATAGCGCGCCGGCGGCTTGGTGAAGTGCTGGCTCGGATCAAGCTTGATCAGCTTCATCCCGTCGCCCTTGTTCATCTCCGGCAATACGTCGTCTTCGCCACTTTTGCTTTGCTGCGGCAGGACCTTGGTGTAACCGTCAAATTTGAGAATGCGGCCCTTAGCGCGCAGCTCGAAATTGCCGGCAGTGACCGTCACGCTCGTCGACAGATACTGTGCAGGCGGCATCTGGCACGCCACGAATTGACGCCAGATAAGGTCATAGAGACGCTCGGCGTCTCGTTCCATTCCCGTCAGCTGTGCCGGGCGCAGATTGACGTCCGACGGGCGAATCGCCTCGTGAGCCTCCTGGGCGCCTTCCTTGCTGGAGTAGAAGTTGGGCTTTTCAGGCAGATACTTGCCGCCAAACTCGTCTTCAATGAACCCACGAACCATCGTCAGCGCATCTGCCGACAGATTGGTCGAGTCGGTACGCATGTAAGTGATGTAGCCAGCCTCGTAGAGACGCTGCGCCATCATCATAGTTTTCTTAACGCCGAACCCTAATCGGTTGCTCGCCGCCTGCTGCAACGTCGAGGTGATGAACGGCGCCGACGGCTTGCTGCTGGTCGGCTTATCCTCACGCTTGGTGACGCTGTAGCTGGAATCCTTGAGCTGCTCGAGCGCCGCCATGGCATGCGCTTCGTTGAGGGGTTTGAAGGCTTCGCCATTCTCGCGAGAGACCTCGAAGCGAACCTTGGCATTGCCGCTCGTACCGAGGTCCGCGTGTACTTCCCAATATTCTTCCGGAACGAACGCCCGGATCTCGCGCTCACGCTCCACCACCAGCTTCACGGCAACCGATTGAACACGGCCAGCGGAGAGCCCTCGGGCGATCTTGGACCAGAGCAGCGGTGAGACCATGTAACCCACGACTCGGTCGAGGAACCGTCGTGCTTGCTGCGCATTGACACGATTGATGTCGAGGTCGCCCGGCTTAGAGAACGCCTCTTGAATCGCCTTCTTGGTGATCTCGTTGAACACCACGCGCTTGTAGCGGCCATCATCGCCACCTATGGATTCGCGCAGATGCCAGGCGATGGCCTCCCCCTCTCTATCCAAGTCGGTCGCGAGATAGATGGTATCGGCTTCCTTGGCCAGTCGACGAAGCTCATCGATGACCTTCTCTTTGCCGGGCAGGATTTCGTACTTCGCCTTCCAGCCGTGCTCGGGATCGATGCCCATGCGGGTAAACAGCTGACGCTTGGCCTTCTCCTTCGGCGAAAGCGCTGGAGCTTCGGCCGCTGCAGCCTTGCCGCGCTTGACCGGCTCCTTGTTGGCAGAGCCGCTGGTGGGAAGGTCGCGGATGTGGCCGATACTCGACTTCACCACGTATTGGTTGCCCAAATACTTGTTGATTGTCTTGGCCTTGGCCGGTGATTCCACGATGACCAGCGATTTACCCATGGAGAGGAGAGTTCCTGAATCGAGAGGTGAACTGAGATTGTTGAACCGGCGGCAGCCCGACGTCGAAACGTCACCCGGCTCGCCAGCCTAGAAGCGAAGCAGCGTAACCAGCCTGCGAGAGCAATCATTTGCTCCGGAAAACGTCCGCACCCATGGCCTAAATCCATTGGCAGCCTGGCTGCCCGGCTGGGTCCTATCGTCCTAAACCGAGGGAGAATGATCTTCACTCGGTCTGAAAGCACCGCTATATATAGTGGCGATGGAGCCGAGGTCAAGCGCAGGGGTTAAGCCAGCTCGCGCATACAGTGCCTAAAATCGAGCGGGCTCGGCTTCGATCAGGGCAAAACGGGGAAGCGTTTCGCCGTCGACCTCTACCGTTTCGGTAAACATCGAGAGCGGACGAACCCACAGCCCGAAATCGCCGTATAGCGCCTGATAGAAGACCACTGACTCTTCCGTTTCGGAATGCCGAGCAACTGCGTATACGCGATACTCGGGGCCTTTGTAATGACGGTAACGGCCTGGCGTGACTTGCATCTCGACTGCCTCTGAAAAAAACACTCATCAAAAATGAAAACCGGGGCACAGGGCCCCGGTTCCGTACCGCCAAATAACTTAGACGCGTTCGAACACCGTGGTGATGCCCTGACCGAGGCCGATGCACATTGTGGACACACCCAGCGTACCGCTGTTCTGCTTCATCACGTTCAACAGAGTGCCGGAAATACGCGCACCTGAGCAACCGAACGGGTGACCCAAAGCAATGGCTCCACCGTGAAGGTTGACCTTCTGCTCCATCTTGTCGAGTAGCTTGAGGTCCTTCAGAACTGGCAATGCCTGAGCGGCAAAGGCTTCGTTGAGCTCGACGAAGTCGATGTCATCCATCGTCAGACCAGCACGCTTGAGCGCTTTCTGAGTCGCCGGCACCGGACCGTAACCCATGATTGCCGGATCGACGCCGGCCAGCGCCATCGAGCGAATCACTGCCATCGGCTGGATACCAAGATCCTGAGCACGCTGTGCCGACATGACGATCATGCAGGAAGCACCGTCAGTGATCTGCGATGAGGTACCTGCAGTCACGGTGCCGCCCTTCGGGTTGAAAGCAGGCTTCAGCGCCGCCAGGCTTTCCAGGGTGGTTTCCGGACGAATGGTTTCGTCGTAGTCGAAGACCTTGAGAAAACCGTTCTCGTCGTAGCCTTCCATCGGGATGATTTCATCCTTGAACAGGCCTTCGACGGTCGCTTTGTGCGCCAGACGATGCGAACGCTCACCAAAGGCGTCCTGCTGCTCGCGGGTGATGCCATGCATCTTGCCCAGCATTTCGGCTGTCAGACCCATCATGCCGGACGCCTTGGCAGCGTGCAGCGACAGCTGCGGGTTCGGGTCGACGCCATGCATCATGCCGACGTGGCCCATGTGCTCGACACCACCCACGACGAAGACATCACCGTTACCGGTCATGATCGCCTGAGCGGCGGTGTGCAAAGCGCTCATGGACGAACCGCACAAGCGGCTGACAGTCTGCGCGGCGCTGGTATGCGGGATACAGGTCAGCAACGAAGCCATACGGGCGATGTTCCAGCCCTGCTCCAGGGTCTGGTTGACGCAGCCCCAGATCACGTCCTCGACTTCTGCCGGGTCGACTTTGGAGTTGCGTGCCAACAAGCCATCGATCAGCTGCGCGGACATGGTCTCGGCGCGGGTATTGCGGTGCATGCCGCCCTTGGAACGACCCATCGGGGTACGGCCGAAGTCGACAATGACGACGTCTCTCGGATTAAGGCTCATTCTCTCTATTCCTCATTAGAAAAGCGCCTTGAAAGCTACTGCGCTAGGCAGGGCGTCGTTGAAGTCAGCCTCAAAATGCTCATTTACTACTCGTAAACTCCGCTTTTTCGACCGACTTCGCCTCGCCTTGTCTTCGCTCGCTACGCTTTCAAAGCCCTTTTAGCCGTAGAAGCTCTGGCCGTTAACGGCCATCTCACGCAGCTTCGCAGTCGGGTGATACAGCGGGCCCAGGTCGGCGTACTTGTCGGCCAGTGCCACGAACTCGGCAACACCGATCGAGTCGATGTAGCGCAGTGCACCACCACGGAAAGGTGGGAAGCCGATGCCGTAGATCAAGCCCATATCGGCCTCGGCAGCGGTTTCGACGATGTCGTCTTCCAGGCAGCGAACAGTCTCCAGGCACAGCGGAATCATCATGTAGTTGATGATGTCTTCGTCGGAGAGCTCGCGCACCTCGCTGACCACCGGCATGAGCAGCTCGTAGGACTGCGGGTCGACCACTTTCTTCGGCTTGCCCTTCTTGTCCATCTCGTAGGCATAGAAGCCTTTGCCATTCTTCTGGCCGAGACGGTTCGCGTCATACATCACATCGACGGCCGTACGGGTGTCGTCCTTCATGCGATCCGGGAAGCCTTCAGCCATCACGTCACGGCCGTGGTGGCCGGTGTCCATGCCGACGACGTCCATCAGATACGCCGGGCCCATCGGCCAGCCGAACTTTTCCATCACCTTGTCAGCGCGGACGAAGTCCACACCATGAGCGATGGCGCGGGCAAAGCCGCCGAAGTACGGGAACAGCACGCGGTTGACCAGGAAGCCTGGGCAATCGTTGACCACGACCGGGCTCTTGCCCATTTTCTTGGCGTAGGCGACGGTGGTGGCGATTGCGGTTTCGCTGGTCTTCTCACCACGGATGACTTCCACCAGTGGCATCATGTGCACCGGGTTGAAGAAGTGCATGCCGCAGAAGTTTTCCGGACGCTTGAGCGCCTGGGCCAGCAGGCTGATGGAAATGGTCGAGGTGTTCGAAGCGATGATGGCATCGTCACGCACCAGGCCTTCCACTTCGGCCAGCACCGACTGCTTGATCTTCGGGTTTTCGACAACGGCCTCAACCACGATGTCGACGTGACCAAAGTCGCCGTAGGACATGGTTGGGCGGATGGCGTTGAGGGCTTCAGCCATCTTGGCTGGTGTCAGGCGACCTTTCTCGACACGCTTGCCGAGCAGCTTGGAAGCCTCGTTCAAGCCCATCTGGATGCCTTCTTCGCGGATATCCTTCATCAGGATCGGCGTGCCTTTGACAGCCGACTGATAGGCGATACCGCCACCCATGATGCCGGCGCCGAGCACGGCAGCCAGTTTCACGTCACGGGCCTGTTTGTCATACGCCTTGGCCTTCTTCTTCAGCTCCTGATCGCTCAGGAACAGGCCAACCAGGCTCTGCGCAACAGAGGTCTTGGCCAGTTTGACGAAGCCAGCGGCCTCAACTTCGATCGCTTTGTCGCGGCCGAAATTGGCGGCTTTCTGAATGGTCTTGATCGCTTCGACCGGCGCCGGATAGTTCGGGCCAGCCTGACCAGCCACAAAACCCTTAGAGGTTTCGAACGCCATCATTTGCTCAATAGCGTTGAGCTTGAGCTTGTCCAGCTTTGGTTGACGCTTGGCTTTGTAGTCCAGCTCACCAGAAATGGCGCGCTTGATCAGATCCAGCGCGGCGGCCTGAAGCTGCTGGGGAGCAACCACGGCATCGACGGCACGCACCTTGAGCGCATCTTCAGCACGGTTTTCCTTGCCGGACGCAATCCACTCGACAGCGTTGTCCACGCCAATCAGACGCGGCAGTCGAACGGTACCGCCGAAACCTGGGTAGATGCCCAGCTTCACTTCTGGCAGGCCGACCTTGGCAACAGTGGACATGACTCGGTAGTCAGCGGCCATGCACATCTCGAAACCACCGCCCAACGCGATGCCATTGATGGCCGCGACGGTCGGGACACCGAGGTCTTCGAAATCGCTGAAGATCTTGTTCGCTTGGAGGTTACCGGCGACCAGCTCCTCATCGGACATCTTGAAGTTGTCGACGAACTCGGTGATGTCCGCACCGACAATGAAAACATCCTTGCCGCTGGTAACGATGACGCCCTTGACCGAAGCGTCCGCCTTGATGGCGTCGACTGCCTGGCGCAGGTCGTTGAGGGTGAGGCGATTGAACTTGTTGACGGACTCACCCTTGAGGTCGAAATTCAATTCGACGATGCCGCTCTCAAGAGCCTTAACCGTGATGGCTTTACCTTCGTAAATCATCAACTGATCTCCACGGTATGGAAGCTGAACGTTACGTGTCGCACGTCATCGGCCCGAAGACCGTCACTGCTACACAGTGAAACGACACCCACCGACACGATAAACCGGGCTGACGGCATTTGCGTGGCAAACGCTCGATTCATACGCCCGTTTGATTTGGGTGAGCACACCTTCTTTGAAAAGCATCCGAATGTCAATCGACTGACCAAACCGCAAGGGCACTTCACCCACGTCAAGACCACCAAGCCTAGCCAAGGCCAGCCAAACCCGCGACGAGCAGACTTATCTTTCCTCGCATGGGCGAGCATTCATGCAGCTGATCCCAGCCGCCAGCGCTGAATGGACCACTTCTTGCGCCCAGCGTCACAACCAGCCTGGCTTGCTTGTACACTCACCGCCTGCACCAAAATCTCGTTCAGCTGCGCCAGTGCGCAGCCACTCTTCAGGAGTCATGCATGTCTGCACCTATTGCCCGCGTCGATACAGGCCAGGATTCATACAAGTGGCTGGAGAACCGCGACGCACCCGAGGTGCTCGATTACCTGAAAGCGGAAAATGCCTATCTGGAAGAACAGCTGGCTGACCAAGAACAACTGCGTGAATCGTTGTTTCTCGAGATCAAAGGCCGTATCCGTGAGACCGACCTTTCGCTGCCCTCCCCCTGGGGACCCTGGCTCTACTACCAGCGCACCACGGCTGGCGATGAATATCCGCGCCACTACCGCTGCGCGCGCCCGGCGGATGGCTCATTCGCGGTGGATGAAGCTAGTGAGCAACTATTGCTCGACCCCAACGAGCTGGCAGCGGGAGGCTTCCTGTCGCTGGGCGCGTTCAGTGTCAGCCAGGACCACAGCAAGCTGGCTTACAGCCTCGACACGCAAGGCGACGAGATCTACCAACTGTTCGTCAAGGACCTGCAAACAGGCGAGGTGACCGCACTCCCCTTCGAAGATTGCGACGGCAGCATGACCTGGGCCAACGATAATCAAACCCTGTTCTTCGGCGAACTCGACGACACCCACCGTCCCCACAAGATCTACCGTCACCGGCTGGGCGACAGCGAGCGCACCGAGGTCTATCACGACCCGGACGGGCGTTATTTCGTGCATTGCTACCGAGCCAGCTCAGAGCGCCAGCTGGTCATCCTCTCCAACAGCAAGACCACCAGCGAAGCCTGGGCGCTCTCAGCGGATGAACCCGAAGGAAACTGGGTTTGCCTGGCACCACGCCAGGACGATCACGAGTACTACCCTGACCATGGCCTGTTGGATGGGCAATGGAGCTGGCTGATCCGCAGCAACCAGGCCGGTATCAATTTCGCCCTGTATCAGGCACCGGAGCGCACGCCGCAACGAGAACACTGGCATGAGTTGATCGGCCACAGCGACTCGGTGATGCTGGAAGACGTCAGCCTGAACGCCGATGCGGTCACACTGAGCTTGCGCGAGGCGGGACTTCCCATCATCGAAGTTCGACCGTCGGCTGCCGCGCCCTACCGTGTGCAACTGCCGGATGCCGCCTACAGCCTCCACGTACACAACACGCTCGAATTCGACAGCCCGGTTATCCGGCTGCGCTACGAGGCGCTGAACCGCCCGGCTCAGATCCGTCAACTGAGCCTGGCCGACGGCCAGCAGCAGGTGCTCAAGGAGACGCCGGTCGAGGGTCCGTTCGATGCCGATGCCTACGAGAGCCGACGCATCTGGGCCACTGCGGCCGATGGCACTCAGGTGCCTATCAGCCTGGTTGGCCGCCGTGAGCATTTCGGTAAGCCAGCCCCTCTGTATCTCTATGGCTACGGTGCTTACGGCCACAGCCTGGACCCCTGGTTTTCCCATGCCCGGCTATCGCTGCTCGATCGCGGCTTTATCTTCGCCATTGCCCATGTGCGCGGCGGCGGCGATCTTGGTGAAGCCTGGTATCGCGGCGGCAAACTGGAACATAAGCCAAACACATTCAGCGATTTCATTGCCTGTGCCGAAAAGCTCGTTGCAGATGGTTATACCGAATCGGCTCGACTCGCCGTCAGCGGCGGGAGCGCCGGGGGCCTGCTGATTGGCGCTGTAGTCAATCTGCGGCCGGACCTATTCGGTGCAGCCATCGCCGAGGTGCCCTTCGTCGACGTGTTGAACACCATGCTTAACGCCGACCTGCCGCTGACGGTGACCGAGTACGACGAGTGGGGCGATCCGAATCAGCCCGACGTGCATGCCCGCATCAAGGCCTATGCGCCCTACGAGAACGTGCGCAGCCAGCCCTACCCGGCCGTTCTCGCGGTAGCCGGGTATAACGACAGCCGCGTTCAATATTGGGAAGCGGCCAAGTGGGTCGCCAAGCTGCGCGCGCACAAGACCGACGACAACCTACTGCTGCTGAAAACAGAGTTTGGCGCTGGGCATGGAGGCATGAGCGGGCGCTATCAGGCGCTGAAGGATGTCGCGCTGGAATACGCCTTCGTCCTCAAGGTATTCAACATGGCGCCTCGCTAGAAAATCGAAGCCCAAAGCGAGCCGCCGGCCCCTTGCCTGTACGGCCCAGGTTTGCCGACCCACGGTGGGAACAGTGCCGGAGCGACGGGGTCATTTATCACACCATCAATTCGGAGTGATTACCCATGTTCAGGACATCCTCAAACCACGCCTCACAGAACGTGCACGGCTGGGAGCGCGCAGCATCGATCATCGGCGGCCTGTACATCCTCGGTAAAGGCCTTGGGCGTGGCGGCGTGGGCGGAGTTCTACAGCTGGCGGTCGGCGGAATGGCCTTGGCGCGAGGCATCTCCGGCCAGTGCGAAGCCAAGCGCATGCTCGACGACGTGAACGAACAGGCCAGAATGGCCGAGGGGAACTCGCGAAGCATGCCGCTCGAACGCAGTGAGGCCGATGACGTTCGCTTGAAAGCCAATGCTCAGGCGGCCACCGGAACGGCCACCGTGACCGGTAACGACTCGCTCAACAACCCGCCAGCCGGCGTCTGACCTAGGGGGCCCTAAAGGCTAAAGCTTCGCCCCGGGGCAGGCCTCCCACAACAACGCAAGCGCCTGGCTGCTTCTGTAAGAAGCGCACCTCCACGACGTCAGAGCAATGCCAATGCCGAGCCGTCTGTGGGAGGCGCGCCTCGCGGCGAATGCGGAAACTCTGAACGCCCCAAAGCTAAAGCGCCGCCCCGGGGCGGGCCTCCCAAAACAACGCCAGTGCCTGGCTGCTTCTGTAAAAGGCGCCCCTCCACGACGTCAGAGCAATGCCAATGCCGAGCCGCTGCTGTGGGAGGCGCGCCTCGCGGCGAATGCGGAAACGCTGACCGCCCCAAAGCTAAAGCTTCGCCCCGGGGCGCGCCTCCCACACAGAGCCCAAATCCATAAAATCAAAAATCAAAAATCTTAGCCAGGCTCAGCCAAAAGGCACCACGATCAGTCCGGCGCGCTCTCCGATTGCGACATCAGCCAGGGGAAACAAGATGCGCGCGTCACGCTCTTCGACCACCCAACGAACGCCACCTTCGTCTTCTGCCAGTAGCGTACCCAGTGGCAACTCGGTGAAGTTTTCGATATCGGCAGGCAAGCGCAAGACGAATTTCTCGCTGTGCTTGATAACTTCTCGCGCTAACCGGAACGTCTTGAGTGGTCGCCGTGGCTGGACCCGCTCAGGGGCGTCCGCCTGGATCCAGTGACGCGCGGCCTGAAGAAACGTGTCGAGACAGTCAGGCCATGCGCCTTCGGCCGCCTCTGCCATTTCCAGGGTGAACGCCTCGGCACCATGGTATGTCGCGGTGTACGCGCTAAAGGTGGCGGAGGGCTTCTCCTGAACTAGCAACGCATCGACCGCCGCCTGCCGAAGGCGCAGCAGACTGTCAGGGGAGACTTCACGATCCGGCATCCAGGGAGAGACGGCGAATTGCGGCAACTTCGAGGCACACATCGCCGAGTGCAGGTCGTAATGCCAGCGCCGCCGGCCAGGCTCCTGGAAAAACGCGGCAACCCACGCCTCCAGCTGCGCAGCGCGGCGCGTCTCGTCGCTTGGCTCGTTTTCCGCGTGCTTGCCACAGAACAGCCGGTTCAGATCCTGCCCCAGACGACGCACGCCCTGCCGCATGGCGAGCGGATTGCAGAACAACAGCAACAGCCGCGCACGCGGGCGAATCTCGTTACAGGCGACCGCCTTGATCAAGCGGTCCAGCAGTTCAATCGGAATGACTTCACAGCCATGCACGCCCGCCGACAGCACCAGATCGAGCCCTGAGTCCAGGCCGTTCGCAGGGGTGACCTCCAAGGCTCCCTCGCCCAACCATCGCAGCCGAACACCATCGGCGGTGAACTGCTCGCTTTCAGGCGGCACCTTACCGGCAATCGTCAGCTCCAACAGCCGACCCAGTGTCGGCAGTTCGGAACTGTCAGTGGTCGTGGTTACAGTCTGGACCATGAACGTGATCATCCTCGCTGGCTTCAACCGGCTCCATCTCAAGCTCAAGGCTAACCAAGTTGGTCGCCAATGGACGTAGCAGCAAGTTGGCGTATTCAGTGTCGCCGTCTTCTACATCGACACCGATCATCAGCTGGTTGTTGCCGACTTGCTGAATCCAGACCTCCCGCCCCTGCCACATCACAGCAAAACGGGTGCAAGACGTCTCCAACTGGGTGCCATCTACGTCTTCAAGGATCAATTGCAGGCTGTCGCTCATCGTTAGAATCTCGGTAGGGAAAAGAGGCAGGGCAGATGACTGCCCTGCTAGTTTTAAAGGCGCTTTGCCTCAGGCCCGGCTCAGTTTTGCCGCAGCACGCTCAAGACGGGCAAGCCCTTCGGCGATATCGGCCTCTTCGATGATCAAGCTCGGAGCCAGGCGGATCACATCGGGGCCGGCTTGCAGAATCATCAGCGCTTCGTGCTCAGCCGCGTCGAAGATCTCGCGCGCGCGACCTTTCCAGGCGTCCTCAAGTACGCAGCCAATCAACATGCCCATCCCCCGGACCTGGCTGAACAGGCCATGACGCTGCCCGATCTCCAGCAGGCCCCGCTTGAAGCGCTCGTGCCGTTCCTTTACGCCGTTCAGCACTTCCGGCGTGTTGACGATATCGACCACCGCCTCGGCCACGGCGCACGCCAGCGGGTTGCCGCCGTAAGTGGTGCCATGAGTACCCACGCTGAAATGCGCAGCGATCTCATCGGTGGTCAGCATCAAACCAATCGGAAAGCCGCCGCCAAGGCTCTTGGCATTGGTCAGGATGTCCGGTGTGACGCCATAGTTCATGTAGGCGTACAACTCGCCGGTACGGCCCATACCGGTCTGGACCTCATCGAAGATCAACAGCGCGTTGTGCTGGTCACACAGCTTGCGAGCCCCTTCCAGATACGCCTGATCAGCGGGCAGAACGCCACTTTCCCCCTGGATCGGCTCTAACACCACGGCACAGGTCTTGTCCGAGATCGTCGCGGCGAGCGCATCGAGATCGTTATACGGGACGTGGCTGATGCCCTGAATCTTGGGCCCGAATCCATCGGAATACTTCGGCTGGCCGCCCACCGTCACGGTAAACAACGTCCGGCCGTGGAAGCTGTTAACGGCGGAGATGATCTCGCATTTCTCCGGCCCGTGGTTGTTATGCGCGTAGCGGCGCGCCAGCTTGAACGCCGCCTCGTTGGCCTCGGCGCCGGAGTTGGCGAAAAACGCCCGGTCGGCAAAGGTTGCCGCGGTGAGCTTTTTAGCCAGACGCAACGCCGGCTCATTGGTGAAAATGTTGGAGATGTGCCAGAGCTTGCCAGCCTGTTCGGTCAGCGCCGCCACCAGCGCCGGGTGGGCATGGCCGAGCACGTTGACAGCAATCCCACCGGTAAAGTCGATCAGTTCTCGTCCGCTCTGATCCCAGACTCGTGAGCCCTGGCCGCGCACGGGAATAAAAGCGGCGGGGGCGAAAGTGGGAACAATGACCTGGTCGAAATCAGCGCGTTCTACCGGGGTGTGCGGGGCGGACATCAGGACTCTCCTGGGAGGCGACACGAATAGGAAATAAAACGCCCCGCCATGGCGGGGCGTTGCATGCGCAGTTTAAACGCAGGCCCGCCAGCAATGGGCGGACCGGCGAAAATTCTCTTCAGGACAGGATCGAATGCTGCTGGTCGAGCTCAATGGCCCGCTCCAAGGTTTCGAGCAAGGCCTTGCGTGCCTTGAGCTTGGTGTTCTTGTGCGCAGTCATGTTGATCTTCTTCAACTGGGCCGCCGCCGCTTTGGCGGCATCCATCAGCTCACTGGCCGGGACTGTCTTATCGAGGAATCCCGCCTCGACTGCAGCGTGTGGATTGAAGATCTCACCATTGATTACCGATCGCTGAAAAGCAGGCTTGGTCAAACGGTCCCGAGCCAGTTCGATACCCGAATGGTGCATGGTCATGCCGATCTGCACTTCATTGAGACCGATATTGAACGCGCCGTCGACACCGATGCGGTAATCAGACGAGAGCAGCAGGAAGGCGCCTTTGGCAATCGCATGGCCCGGACAGGCCGCAACGATTGGGAACGGATGAGCGAGCATTCGCAGCGTGAACTTCGAGCCCTTGGTCACCAGCGCAATGGCGTTCTCCGGCCCCGAGGTCATGACCTTGAGATCATAGCCACCAGACAGGATGCCCGGCTGGCCAGTAAGGATCACCACGGCGCGGTCCTGCTCGGCGCGGTCGAAAGCCGCGTTGAGCGCGTCGAACATCGCCGGAGACAGCGCATTGACCTTGCCGTTATTCAGCGTCAGCGTGGCGATGCCGTCTTCGATTTCGTAGGAAACCAGATCACTCATGACGAATATTCCTTGTTAAAAGTCCACAGACGTTACCCAGCAGAACCCGAGAGGTAAAGCATCGTGACTGACCGACAAGTCATGGTTTGCGACCGGTGCCCGGCTGGCGTCGGAAGGAAAAGAGAAGAGGCCTAACCTTCGACCGTCTCCGGCTCGAGCTCGAGCTCGAGGACTGCAAGCAGTTCGGGATGCAGAATGGTCTGCAACTGCGGATCGGCAATGAACAGGCCATAGGACCCATCCGGAATCCCGCTACTGATCCTGTAGGGCGTTCCATCGGCGTCGACTGTCAGCTGGGACAAGTCCAGATAACGCGGCTCACAAGGCATCTTGTTAGCGCCGCGTAACACGACCACCTTGGGTCTGAGGTGCAAGTGGGCGTGCTTCTCCAGCACCAACCCCACCTCGCCAGTGTGCAGTTCCACCAACGTACCGACTGGGAACACGCCGAGCCAGCGAATGAATTCATGTACCAATGCTTCGTCGAACTGCTGGCCGGCACTGCTGCGCAACACGTCATAGGCCGCCTGGATCGGACGCGCATTGTCATAAGCGCGATGGCTGGTAATCGCATCGAAGGCGTCAACGATGGTGATTACCCGGGTCGTGAACGGGATTTGGTAATGATCGAGCCCTTGCGGATACCCCTTTCCATCCAGCCGCTCATGATGGCCGTGCGCCGCCTGAATCGCAGCAGCAGGAATGTCTTCCTGAGAGCACAGGGCCTGAAAACCAAACGTTGGGTGCAGCTTGATGTGCTTGAACTCCTCTTCGGTCAGCTTGCCAGGCTTATTCAGGATCGCCGGATCGATCTTCATCTTGCCCACGTCATGCAACAGCCCGGCAATACCCAATAGCTCGATCTTATCGTCGGCTAACCCAAGGTGCGTCCCAAATCCCATTGCCAGGATGGAGACAGAAAGGCAGTGCAGGCTCGTGTAAAGATCCTGAGATTTCAGGCGCGTCAACCACAGCATGGCGCTTTCATTACGAAGCATGCTTTCGAGATTTCGCTTTACCAAAGCCTGACAGGCCTTGGTATCGATCGCCCGGCCCTGCTGAACATCCAGTAGCACCTGATCCAGTACCAGGGTGCTGCTCAGATAGGCTTCTCGCGCCTCCTGCACCTCAAGGGAGAGCGGGATGCGCGTCATCTTGCGTGTCACGCGCAGGGGCGTCGCCGAAGGTACGATCATCTGCCCCTGATCGACCGGCACACGGCGAGTGTCGTCTACGAACACATAATCGCAGCGCTCGCGCACCGCTTGAATATGCTCAAGCTTAAGCAGGGGGAAGCCTTGAAAGAGAAAGTCAGTCTGCCGCCACGGTCGATCCAACTCGCAGATATACATCCCAAGCTCTAGATGGCTGACGTGCAGACGACGTTTGGTGGCAATTTCCACCACCTCGGGCCGTTTACGCTTTGTTTTGAATAACTTCATCAAAGCCTTTCCTGGCTCTCAATATTCACTACGCTTGATTGCGCACAGGCACAGCAATTCTTTGAGCTTCGAACCCTAGAGCAACGATAGGTTCATTGCCACGCTCGCCTATCCGGACTCCCAACAGCACCTTAAGCGCATGAAAAAACTAAAAAACTTTTTGCCATCCGCAGGCTCTTCGGCTACATTAGCGCGCCTCGAAGGACAACGCGTGTTTCGAGACCCGGTGAGGTGTCCGAGCGGTTGAAGGAGCACGCCTGGAAAGTGTGTATACGAGAAATCGTATCGTGGGTTCGAATCCCACCCTCACCGCCAGATCAAACGACAAAGCCCCGTCTATCGGGGCTTTGTCGTTTCTGCAGTATGCAATTCAAGAAAATTTCAGCTCTTTGCGCTTGTACGCTAAGGCGATGCACCGCCAAGCATCCTGGCATCGGGGCAGTGCTGCGTGGCCCCGCTACCGTTAATGTTTCGATTCCACCCGAATTGCGGCCAGCGCAAAACTAGACGTTTCCAATCGATCCATCAGGCCATTGGATCCGGCAATGCGGCACTCAGAAATGCCAAGCGGCTAGTGGCAAGCAATGAGGCAAAGGCTCCAACCCTACAACAGACATCTTTTGCCTCCAGAACTAGAGCTCAGACCAGCCGCTCCCCAGTTCGAGACCAAAGCGCTCTAGCTGAAGGCTAAGCCGGCGATAGACTCAGATTGCCAGGGCGCCTAAAAGCGGAGCGGCAACTTAGTGGCACGGGCTCTGCCTCATCGTGCCCGTACTTGCGTGGCCCGCATATTGCTTTCCTTACGCGGAAGCTTGGATAAAAAATCTCCAAGCCTGAGATCGGTCTGGAACAGCCCAGCTGATCCGCCAGAACAACCAAAATAATCAAAAGGCCGCCATCATGTTCAAACACAAAAAGGTCAGACAGGCTACGATGATTCTGTTCGCCACCGCGGTGATTCTGATCTTGCCGAACCTCACGCGACTGATCAGTTGACTCCGCCAGAATGAGGCCACCGATGAAAGTCCTGTCCCGCCTGTTTTTGTTGATCATTGCAACGGTTGCGACCGCTGCCGCCAATGGCGCTCAAGTCAATCAATCAGCCGCGCTGGACGCGCTGCAGCGCCCTAACAGTGTCCTGATCGACGTGCGCACCGAGCAGGAGTTCGCCGAAGGCGCCCTGTCTGGTGCTACACGTATCGAGACGGAAGATCTTGCGGAGCGCATCGCGGCTGTTGCCCCTGATAAGGATGCTTCCGTGGTGCTCTACTGCCGTAGCGGCCGCCGAGCCTCAGCCGCGCAGAATCTGCTCCAGGAGCTGGGTTATACCCAGGTTTTTAACGCTGGCGGTTACCAGGAGCTGAAAGAACTCGCACCGCTTCGCTGATAGCCTACACCCTCACCACCTGCCTTCCTCGCGTCACCGACCTCTTTATAGTGGGAACTAATGCGCTGCAGCGGCTACTGAAACAGGAGCCACTGCTTAAGCGCTTGGTCGCGCATGTCGGGAGGAAATGACTTGATAAATTGGGATGTGATGTTGGACGAAGAGCTTTGGATCAACATCGCCATAATTGCTGGCATCACGATTGCCAGCTATCTCATCCTGCAGACCGTCCTGCGGATCATCACCAACCGTCTTCGCAAGCTGGCGAAGGGCTCCAGGAGCGGCTTCGTTGGCATCGCCGCGGAGATGCTGAGCCGCACCAGCCACCTGTTGCTGATCGCCCTGTCACTGCTGATCGCGCTGAAGGCCGTTCAACTGCCGGAGCGATGGGAAGCGGCGATGTCGCACGGCTGGTTTATCGCGCTGGCGTTCCAGATAGCACTGTGGATGGACACCGCCGTCCGCCTCTGGATGGAGAGCCTGACTCACGACGGCAAGACGCGTAATCCGGTCACCACAACAATCATCGGGATCATGGTACGCATGGTTGTCTGGACAATGATGCTGCTGTCGATCCTCGCCAATCTCGGTGTAGACATCACGGCCATGGTGGCCAGTCTGGGCGTGGGTGGTATTGCCATCGCCCTGGCGGTACAGACCTTGCTCAGCGATATCTTCGCTTCGCTTTCGATCGGGATCGATAAGCCGTTCGAGATCGGCGATTTCGTCGTGTTTGGTGAGGTGGCGGGCAATATCGAACATATCGGCCTGAAGACCACCCGCATTCGCAGCCTGAGCGGCGAGCAGGTGGTGTGCGCCAACGCAGATCTACTCAAGCAAATCCTGCACAACTACAAGCGTATGAATACGCGCCGTATCGTGTTCAAGTTTGGAATTACCTACAACACACCGTCAGACAAGGTGCGCGAAGTCTCGGCGCTGGTGAAACGGATCGTTGATGGCGTGGATAACGCCAATTTCGACCGAGCGCATTTCCTGGCCTTCGATGATAGCCAGCTGACTTTCGAAGTCGTGTACATCATGCAGGTCCCGGACTACAACGCCTACATGGACGCCCAGCAAGAGATCAACCTGCAGCTGCTCGACGGCATCCGCGAGATGGGCCTGCAGTTCGCCTTCCCGACCCGCAGTGTCGAGTTCGTCGGCGGAAAGTTTCCCGAGCTGACCGTAGCAGGTGTGCCGAAAGACAAACCAGCAGCCAACCATGAGACGCAAAACGCGATGACCAACGGGTGAGCTTAGGTCCGGGTGCCCCCCGGCCCGATGGCCGGGAGTCACTGCCGATCAACTCATAGCGCGCATCTGGTTGTGCGTTTCAATCAACTGCGGCACCACGCCTGGATCAGCCAGGGTCGAGATATCACCCAACGCATCGTGTTCGTCAGTGGCGATCTTGCGCAAGATGCGACGCATGATCTTGCCTGAGCGCGTCTTGGGTAAGCCCGGCGCCCACTGGATGACATCGGGCACAGCAATTGGCCCGATTTCCTTGCGTACCCACTGCTGCAACTCCTGGCGCAACTGATCGGAGGGCTCCTCGCCCGCCACCAACGTCACGTACACGTAAATCCCCTGCCCCTTCAGCGGGTGCGGTACGCCAACCACCGCCGCTTCGGCCACTTTGCGGTGCGCGACCATCGCACTTTCGATTTCCGCGGTACCCATGCGATGCCCGGATACGTTCAACACATCATCGACTCGCCCGGTGATCCAGTAGTAACCGTCCTCGTCACGCCGAGCACCATCGCCGGTGAAATACATGCCGCGGAAGGTCTTGAAATAGGTATCAACGAAGCGATCGTGATCTCGATAAATGCTGCGCATTTGCCCTGGCCAGGAATCGAGGATAACCAGATTGCCTTCGGTAGCCCCTTCGAGAAGGTTGCCGAGATTGTCCACCAACCCGGGCACCACGCCGAAAAAAGGCCGCGTCGCCGACCCGGGTTTCAGCGCAGTAGCGCCAGGCAAGGGGCTGATCAGGATGCCGCCCGTCTCGGTTTGCCACCAAGTGTCGACAATCGGGCAATGCGATTTGCCGACTATCTCGTAATACCAGTGCCAAGCTTCAGGATTGATCGGCTCGCCCACGGTGCCGAGCAACCGCAAACTCGAGCCATCAGCGTCCTCCATTGCAGCCGGGCCTTCCGCCATCATCGAACGAATCGCAGTCGGCGCGGTGTAGAGGATATTCACCCGATGCTTGTCGATGATCCTGGCGATCCGCGTGACATCCGGATAGTTGGGCACCCCCTCATAGATCAGGGTGGTAGCGCCATTGGCCAGCGGGCCGTAAATGATATAGCTGTGCCCTGTGATCCAACCGACGTCGGCGGTACACCAGTAGACCTCACCTGGCCGGTAATCGAACACCCGCTCGTGGGTCAGTGCCGCATATAGCAGATAACCGCCGGAGGTATGCAGCACGCCCTTCGGCTTGCCGGTGGAGCCGGACGTGTAAAGGATGAACAGCGGTTCTTCCGCCCCCATCTCCTTTGGCGCGCATACATCCCCAGCCACGCGCATCAGATCCTCATACCAGATGTCGCGATGCGGGTGCCAGCGGATGTCGCCACCGGTGCGCCGCACCACGATGATTTTCTGCACGCAGCGCGTTTGCGGGTTGGTCAAGGCCTCGTCCACATTGGCCTTCAGCGGCACGTGTTTGCCGCCGCGCAGCCCTTCATCGGCAGTGATCACCACCTTGGAATTGCCATCGATGATCCGCCCGGCCAAGGCTTCCGGCGAAAAGCCACCGAAGACCACCGAATGGATGGCGCCGATGCGCGCGCATGCCAGCATTGCAACTGCCACCTCGGGAACCATCGGCATGTAGATCGTGACCACGTCGCCCCGATGCACATCCTGCCCACGTAGCGCGTTGGCAAACTTGCTGACTTCGTGATGAAGCTCGCGGTAGGTGATTTCGCGATGGTCTGCCGGGTCGTCGCCTTCCCAGATGATCGCAATCTCATCACCGCGGGTGTCGAGATGCCGGTCCAGGCAGTTGGCCGATACGTTCAGCGTGCCATCGGCAAACCACTTGATGTCGACATGATGGTCATCGAAGGACGTCTGTTTGACTCGCGTAAACGGCTTGATCCAATCGATGCGCTCGGCCTGCTCGCGCCAGAAGCCGTCAGGATTGACCACCGACTGTTGATACATGGCTTTGTAAGTGGCTTCATCGGTCAGCGACTGGGCCGCCGCCTCTGGACTTACCGGATACAGGGACGCAGCACTCATGGCGAACACCTCATTCGTCGGTCTTGTTATCGTCTCGAATAACCCTGTCTCACAGGCGAACCCTACGAATCACACCAAGCGCCTGGCAGACGTCACATTTATCCATGTGGGGCTACCGCGCCGCTGCAAGCTTTGAACCTGCAGAAACGCACTGCTGTGATAGAGCATAGACGCTTCAGTCGAAGCGCACGCAGCCGCTCCTCTCGGCTGGATGTCTGTGCGCTCAAACCCAGCCAACGTAACGTCACAACCATCCAGCCCCAGCGATTCGCTCATTGCCTGCAGGATGATGCGCGGTCATCCTTCGAAGATGAATCGGCCTGGCATAGGTGTTGATATGCACGAACAGAGTGAGAACAGCTTGCCCCTGCATGGCCTCAAGGTCATTGAAATGGGCCAGCTGATTGCAGGCCCCTTCGCCAGTAAGATGCTCGGCGAGTTCGGCGCCGAGGTGATTAAAATCGAGCCGCCGGGTGTTGGCGACCCGCTGCGCAAATGGCGCAAACTCAAGGACGGGACGTCACTCTGGTGGCACGTTCAATCGCGCAACAAGCAGTCCCTGACGCTGGATCTGAAAGCCGCCGAAGGCCAGCAAATTGTTCGTCAGCTAGTCGCCGAAGCCGATGTGGTGGTGGAGAACTTTCGCCCCGGCACGCTCGAAGAGTGGGGGCTGGGCTGGGACGAACTGTCGAAGCTCAACCCGCGCCTGATCATGCTGCGCATCTCAGGCTACGGCCAGACCGGGCCCTACCGTGACCTGCCGGGCTTCGGCGTGATTGGCGAGGCTATGGGTGGCTTGCGACACCTGTCCGGCTATCCGGGCCAACCGCCGGTACGGGTGGGCGTGAGTATCGGTGACTCGCTTTCATCGCTGTATGGCGTGATCGGCGTGTTGCTCGCCTTGCAGGAGCGCAACCGCAGCGGCAAAGGCCAGGAAATCGATGTGGCGCTCTACGAATCGGTATTCGGCATGATGGAAAGCCTGGTGCCCGAATACGACGCCTTTGGCTACATCCGCGAGCCCGCCGGCAGCGCCCTGCCCGGTATCACGCCGTCCAACTCATACCTGTGCAACGATGGCGCCTATGTCCTGATCGCCGGTAACGGCGACAGCATCTACAAGCGTCTGATGAACCTGATCGACCGCCAGGACCTCGCCGACGACCCACGCTTCGCCCACAACGACGGCCGCGCTCAGCAGGCCGAACTCATCGACGCGGCCATCGGCGAATGGACGATTAAGCACAGTCGCGACGAAGTGATCGAGGCGTTGAAAGCGGCACGCGTCCCAGCCGGCTATCCTTACACTGCCGCCGACATTGTCCAGGACCCGCATTACCTCGCGCGACATATGATCGAACAGGTCGAGACCTTCGCCGGCCCGCTGAAAGTCCCCGGCGTGCTCCCCAAACTCAGGCGCACACCCGGCCGCATCGGCACCGGCGGCCCGCAACTAGGCGAACACACCGATGACGTCCTGGCTGGACTTGGCCTGAGTGATGAACAGATTCGAGGGCTGCGCGTACGAGGCATCATCTAACCCGTCCCGTAACGTGGATGACGCTTTTCTCATCCACCGTGACAGCCTCAACAATGCGATGGCCAACGCACCAACCACCAGCCCTGGTAGCGGTGGATGGGTGGGGCTTCATCCACCCCACCGGTCTGCGGGCAAGTCGTAGGGTGGGCTTCAGTCCACCACCTGCTTTCTGTTATTGCGCAACCGAAGTGGATGGCCCTCTCTTTGGATGGTCTGAAGTAGTCATGTATTTCTGACTGACTTCAGCCCTTGCCGATTTCAAAAACGGCGATTCGGCTAAAAAACGATCAAATCATCCGCTCTCTCCGGGTTTTTAGCCGGCGCGAGCACCTCGCAGCGGCTATTTCCCGAATTACAGACGCACCCTTTAGGCCTTGTCGGTAATGACGTTGTAGCATAGGCACAAACGAAACTTGGAGCCTACGAATGAACAACATTGATGTGCGCTGGCAACAACGCCTGCATAACTACAGTAGGGCTCTGCTACAGCTCAATGAAGCAATGGAGCTCATGCAGCAACGGGAGCTATCGAAACTGGAAAAGCAGGGCGTTATTCAAGGCTTCGAATATTGCTATGAGCTTGGCTGGAATACGCTGAAAGATTTCCTCGTCTGGCAAGGTATCGATGGGATTGTAGGCTCTCGCGACACCATTCGTGAGGCATTCAGCAAGGATCTAATCAGCGACGGTCACGCCTGGATGCAAATGCTCACCGACCGCAACCGCACCTCGCATACATACAACGAGGAAACCGCCGAAGCAATCTTGAGCAATATCCGATTGAAGCACCACCTGCTGCTCAAGGAGCTTGAGCAAACCATGCACAGCCGAGCCGAGCAACCCGCATGATGCTGGAGAACACTGGGCTCTCCCGAGATGATGTTAATTCGGTCCAACAAACGCTTCGACGCTTCCCAAGAATCAGCGAAGCGATCCTCTACGGGTCCCGCGCTAAAGGAAACTACCGTCCCGGTTCGGATATCGATCTGACCCTGAAGGGCAACGAACTCTCTCACCAAGACTTACTCGATATCGAGCTGGCGTTGGATGACCTGCTCCTGCCATACAAAATTGATTTGTCGCTGCAGGACCAGATCGACAATCCGCAGCTGATCGAACCCATCGGCCGAGTCGGGAAGCTTTTCTATAAGGCAACGGTTTAACCCATCGACCTAACTGCTGCATCACCTGAAGCTAGTATCCGAAGCACTAATAGGTTCGCGGCCTGCCTGGGACGATTGCACGCACGCCTCGCCCGCGAAACCAAAAGCTTCGCGCCGAGGGCGGCCCTCCCACTCGATCAAAAGCTCACTCCGCACCGCTTTTTTGTGGGAGGCGCGCCCCGCGGCGAATGCAGGCGCAGCCTGCCCAAACCACGTCTACTCCGTCGGCCCAACCCTACGCTGCTGATAAATCAAATCAACAATCTCACCCTCAGGCACATAGCCGCTCACCACTTCACGCAGCAAGACCCGCACCTCCGGGTAATTATCCTGCTCAACGGCTTTGAGCAACCTGCTCAGCACGCCGCGTAGCACATCCCAAGTGAAGTACTCCTCATCGGCCCGCATGATCATTGGGTGCTCGGTGGGGCTGACATTGTCGCCAATCAACAGCTCTTCATAGAGCTTCTCGCCCGGGCGCAACCCGGTGAACTCCACGGCGATGTCCCCGTGCGGGGATTTTTCCGAGCGCACACTCAAGCCCGACAAGTGGATCAACTTTTCGGCCAATTCGGCGATGCGTACTGGCTGACCCATGTCCAATACGAACACATCGCCGCCCTGCCCCATGGAGCCCGCCTGGATGACCAGCTGCGCCGCCTCGGGAATGGTCATGAAATAACGGGTGATCTTCGGATGGGTCACCGTCACCGGCCCACCGCTGCGAATCTGCTGATAGAACCGAGGGATCACCGACCCCGAAGAGCCCAACACATTGCCGAAACGCACCATGGTGAATCGGGTCTTGTTGACGTGATGCACTGCCCCGTCCGCATTGAACAGCACGGGCGCCGTCTCGCGGCTCAGCGCCTGCAAGATCATCTCGGCCACCCGCTTGGTACTGCCCATCACGTTGGTGGGCCGCACCGCCTTATCGGTGGAGATCAGCACGAAGTTCGCCACACCCGCCTGCACCGCCGCCTGGGCCGTGTTCATAGTGCCCAGCACGTTGTTCAACACGCCTTCGGCGACGTTGTGCTCCACCATCGGTACATGCTTGTAGGCCGCCGCGTGGTAAATCGTTTCTACCTGCCAGGTACGCATCACATCCAACAGACGGTCAGGATTGCGGATGGATCCCAGGATCGGAATCAGCTTTACAGGCAAAGAGGCCCGCTCGATCATCCGCTCCAGTTCGATATGAATGCTGTAGAGATTGAACTCGCTGTGCTCGAACAGCAGCAACCCCTTGGGCTTGTTCAAGAGGATCTGCCGGCACAGTTCCGAGCCAATCGAGCCGCCCGCGCCGGTGACCATTACTACCTTGCCGAGAATGCACCTCTCGAACAGCGCTTGCTGCGGCGGCACGGCATCGCGCCCGAGCAAGTCGGCGATGTCCACCTCCTGGATATCCTCGACCTTGACCCGTCCGCTGGCCAGGTCCATGAAACCTGGCACACTGCGTACATGCAGTGGATAGTACTCGAGCATCTCCAACACCTCACGTCGACGCGCACGCGAAGCCGAAGGAATGGCCATCAAGATCTCATTACAACCTGTTTCATCAATCATCTGCTGGATATGCTTGGGTGAATACACCCGTAACCCGGCAATGCTGCGGTTGTAGAGGTTTGGATCATCGTCGATAAACGCAACCGGGTGCATGCCCCGCCCCAAGCGCAACGCCGCTACCAATTGATTCCCCGCCGCACCCGCTCCGTAGACAGCCACCCTCGGCAACCCTGCATTGCGCACCTTGAACTTGATGAGCGAATCCGGGGTAAACCAATCCCCCATGAAGTACTGGCGCATCACCAGGCGCAACCCGCCGATCAGGAACAGGCTCAGCCACCAATAGTTGAACACCATAGAGCGCGGGATGACCTTGGGCGCATCGGTGCGCCAGTACACCGCCAGGGAAAGCAGCAACGCCGAGAGTGTCACAGCCTTAGCAATCGCCATCAGGGCGTCATTACCGAAATAGCGCATTACGGCGCGGTACATGCCGAATCGGATGAAGAACGGAATTGCGATAAGCGGTGCAATACCAAAGAGCCAGGCGTGACCACCAAGCGGGTCGACAAAGGTAAAATTGCCGAGGCGTATAAAGAATGCCAGCCAAAGCGCAGCCCAGACCAACACCACATCTGTCGATACTTGAATCAAGCGCTTGTAGCGCCTGGGCAACCGCACCAGTTTCGCACGAAGCTTTTCAGCCAACCTCAACATAACCACCTCAAATTACCGGACTCTGCCCTCTGTGGGAGGCGCGACCCGCGGCGAATGCAGCCCGCAGGGCTGCCGACCTAAAAGCTGACAGCCTGAAGTTGGCCAGCCTCACCTAACCCGATCACCCGCGCCCTTGCCTGCCACGGTCATAACGATGTACTTGAAGTAATCAGCCAGGGTCAGGCTCTTGATCATCTTCTGATCCGTCTCGGCCAGCAGTGCCGGCGTGGACATGTCGATTTCGCTCACTTGTGACAGCCCCGTAATCCCAGGGCGTACGTCGAACACACCACGCCTGGCACGCTCTTCAGTCAATTCCTCCTGATTGAACAGCCCAGGCCGTGGCCCTACCAGGCTCATATCGCCCTTCAGCACGTTCCAGAGTTGTGGCAATTCGTCCAGCTTGGTCTTGCGCAAAAAAAGACCGAAGCGGGTAATCGAAGCGCTGCTGGCCAAATGGGTGGCGACCGATGCCGTATCTACCTTCATGGTGCGGAATTTGACCAGCGTGAACGGCTTCTGATGGCGGCCGACACGCACTTGCCGAAATATCGGCGAGCCCGTATCGAACAAGCCGATCAGCGTCAGCACGAGCAATACCGGGAAGCCAACCACCAAGCCCACCAGCGAAAATACAAAGTCAAAAAGTCGAATCACGGGTTCTCCAGCCATAGATCAATTGGAACGCTCGAAGCAACGCCTGAGCCCTTCTTGCACCGTATAAGGTGGTTTCCAGTCCAGCAGCTCGCAGGTTTTGCTGATATCGACCTGCAACGAACCCAGCAGGCGTTGGGCCATCGCTTTTTTGCCCAGCAACGTCGCGCCAAACTGAAGCATGCCAGCCGGTACTGGGATCAGCCGTGCGGGCTTGCCCATCGCTTCGCCAACGTTACGCAACAGCTCGGTGGTGGAAAGATCTTCTCCATCGCTTGCGAGGAACACTTGATTGGCTGCGGCGGGATGATCGATACAGCGGATAATTAAATCTATCAGGTTGTCGATCCCTACCAAGGACCGCTTGTTGTGGATGGCGCCCAAAGGAAGAGGAACACCTTTTTCAATCCAACGAACCAGGCTGCCGAAATTGCCCGGCGCATGAGGACCGTAGACCAATGGGGGACGGATGATCACGACCTCCATCCCTGTCTCTTGCTGAATCTGCCAGAGCCCCTGCTCTGCTTCCCATTTAGACAGGGCATAGGGCTCAGCCGGGTTAGCCAGGTCGCAATAGGTATAGGGGCGTGTATTGTTATTACCATTGACACCAATCGAACTGAAAAACACGAAGCGCTTTACTCCAGCCATAGCAGCCTGCTTTGCTAGATTCAAAGTGCCTTCAACATTGATGCGACGATATTCATCCAGCGTGTTCGATGATGCACCAGCCAAAACATGAGCACGGGCCGCAGTGTGGATTAATACCTGAACACTATTAAGAGCAGCCGACCAATCCGTTACCGCATTCAAGTCACCGACATACACGCAGCACTGCCCATCACTGCCGTGCGCCAACGGCCGTCTGACGCTTGATATCGTCACAAAGCGATCTTTACGCGCTAACTCCAGCGAGAGCTTACGGCCTATAAATCCTGTCCCCCCCGTCACAAGGACTCTGCAGCGATCAACTTCCACTCAACAATTCCTTATAGATAGTCATATGCTGATCCACTATCTTTTCAATTGTAAAAGCACGCTCAGCTAACTCTCGACCCGCCAAACCCATTTGCTGCCTTTGCCTTGGGTTATCGATCAATTCTTGTATGGCTCCTGCTAAGGCCGCCGCGTCCCGCGCAGGAACTAGCAAGCCAGTCACCCCTGGCGTAATTGCATCTCGGCAACCTGGGACATCCGTTGTCACAACTGCACGGCCGCAGGCAGCGGCCTCTACCAGGGCCTTTGGCAATCCTTCTCGATAGGAAGGCAAACAAACGATATGAGCAGCGCTGTACTGATTAGCCACATCGTTCCGATGGCCTAACATACGTACCTGGTTTTCGCTAGACCAACGATTAAATTCAGCCTTAGAGATACTCGTCGGATTGCTAAAATCTGGTGCACCAACAATACGCATATCAACGTCTATGCCACGTTCTCGAAGGATGCGAGCTGCCTCAATAAACTCTACAACACCCTTGTCTTTCAGCAAGCGAGCGGCCATAACGACAACTGGAGTACCGCTGGGCTCGGATGTGTACGGATACTCATCCAGTTTAACTCCAGAGCCACGAATTATTCGACTTTGATGCAAATTCAACAATCGCATTTCAAGCAACGTATCTCGATCGTCTGGATTCTGAAAAACGACCACCAAATTTCGAGATTGTAGCGCATAGCGAAGCATCGAAGAGACTATCAAGCGGCGTACTTTTGCAATTGGCGACTGAGCTATAAACACGGTGCCCAACCCTGCAACGGCAGCCAAGACCGAGGGCACCCCTGCCCATCGAGCCGCTAGACCGCCATACAACACCGACTTTATCGTTATTAAATGAGCCACATCGGGTTTCAGCTTTTGCATAAGACAAAACATACGGAAAATTGCGTTAGCTTCAGAAAGCGGGTTTTGTCCGCCACGCTTAATTGGGAGATCATGATATAAAAAACCGCTGCTTTTTATGATGCTAACAGCTTTTACATCAGCAGGCCCGTCAACCCGCGACGCAACATGAATCTCGCAACCACTAGACTTTGCTTGTTCAGCTATAGCAAACCGATGCGATATAAAATATTCCGGAGCATTTACGACAAACAAAATCTTGATTGCGGCCATTACTCGACAAACCTACTCAACAAATACGCACTACCCCAATAGCATTCTGACGAATGCAAGCTGATAGCTAGAAAATCAACAGAAAGGATAAACAAAGACTAACCCACCGACTCCAGCCAACATTGAAACATCAATACCGACCACAATTGGTATTGCCAATTTCGTCTACCGGATAAATGTTCGCGCCACCTTTCCTGAACAATCTTAGCATTGAAGTACCCCTCATCAAGCAAGCGGTTTTCGTTTATGTAATTTTCAGCCCAATCTCTCAGCGGACCTCGTAACCAAGATGCTAAGGGAACGGCAAACCCTACCTTCGGCTTTTCGATTAGCTCTTGAGGGACATATCGATACAGAACTTGGCGTAGCGGCCACTTGCCAACCCCGGATCTGACCTTAATTTCCTCAGGAATTTGAGCAGCATACTGAACAACACTCTTATCTAGAAAAGGGGCTCTAGTTTCAAGTGAAACAGCCATAGATGCGCGATCAACCTTCACAAGGTTATCATTTGGTAGATAAATCATTAAATCCAATAGCATCATTTCCGTTAGGAAGCTACCAGAAAAACCACTTTCTAAACTAAAGTCCGCAGACGCATCACATCCTATTACCCAGTTAGCCGGTGTGGAATTGTAAGATAAAAAAGCATCCCTATAAAAATCTTGTCGATTAGATGCTCCTAGCACGGTGCCTAGCTTAAGTAATTTATCTGCCAGCAGAGGCTGCTTGAATGTGCGACCTAAGGGAGTGATCGTTTTATCCAGAACTGAGAATGGTAGCGACTTCAGCGCCCTTGAAATTGTTTCCCGAACAGGCAATGGTAAACGAGAAATCTTGGCCCACATATCCTTCGCCAGCAAATACCTTTTGTAGCCTCCAAAAAGCTCGTCACCGCCATCGCCAGTCAGCGCTACAGTGACGTGCTTTTTTGCTAAGCTTGAAACCAAATAAGTTGGAATTTGCGAAGCGTCAGAAAATGGCTCGTCATAAATAGCGGGCAACAAAGGAACAACATCTAAAGCCATTCGTCCAGAAACATATAAATCGTGATGATCAGTTCCTAAATGTTTAGCAACTAATCGAGCATGTTCAGCCTCGTTATACTGCGGATCATCAAATCCTATAGAGAACGTTTTCACCTTGGTCGTTGAGTGTTTCTGCATCAAAGCAACAACAGTCGTTGAATCAATACCGCCAGAAAGAAACGCACCCAAAGAAACATCCGAAATCATCTGAGACCCAACGGACTCAGAAAGTACGGACTCCAGTTTATCAACGTACTGATCTGCAGAAGTATTCCTAGGCGTGGAACTAGAGAAGCAATCTTGTGTAGACCAATAATGTTGTGTATCTACAGCGAGACTAACCGCATCGACACATAAGACAGAACCGGGCTCCACCTTAAACACATTCTTATAGATAGAATAAGGTGCCGGCACGTTCCCGTATTGCAAGTAACGTGCAAGGCTTACCCTATCTATTGAGAAATCAACTCCAGGATATATTTTCAAAGCCTTTAAGTCAGAAGCAAATATGAAAGAGCCTTGCATAAGCCCATAATATAAAGGCTTCTCGCCAAACCGATCTCTAGCTAAGTAAATCTTATTTAATTTACGATCCATTACAGCTAAAGCGAACATTCCTGTAGCCTTTTGTAAGGCCTCCACCATCCCCCAACGCTCTATCGCTTCTAGTAGGACTTCGGAATCAGAGGTCCCTCGCCATGAAATCTCAACACCACCCAACTCTGCTTTTAGTTGTTTATAGTTATAGATTTCGCCATTGAACACCATGATTAATCGACCACTCTTAGAGGTCATCGGCTGATGCCCTGTAGAGGTTAGGTCTAGTATGGATAGTCTTGCATGACATAAGCCAGTTTTACTGTTTTCATCAAACCATAAACCACTGTCATCAGGCCCGCGAGTTTTCATCGCGTTTGTCATACCGTTTAGTACTTCAACGTAATTCACGTTTGAACTGGTCTTGAATCCGGCTATTCCACACATTATTTAAGCACTTGCTCCAAGTAGTTAGCGTAAGCGGTGTCTCTAGCAAAGATAGGCAAGCGACTCTCTCGCTCGATTAGGTAGGATCCTTCATCGAAGCTGTTGATATAATCCACCAAATCATGAATACGACCTTCAGAAAAGTCTATATCAACGGGGAAAGACAGTTGTGTTGTTTCTCCGAAGATCTCTGGAAACGTTACAAGATTCTCCGCATAAATAACTGGCAATGCACAGGATAATGCTTCGAGGGCCACATTCCCGAATGACTCGTATTCTGACATAAAGATCAGATAGTCGCTGGACGACATTAATCCAGCAACATCATCTATCTGACCTAAAAATATGACATTGCCAGTTAAGTTTTTTGATGACACCGACTTTTTAACTCTTTCTAAATCGGGACCACCTCCGGCTATAGTCAAAGACGAACCCGGATAGTAAGCCATCAAGGTTTCAAACAACGACAACACCAAGTCAAGCCGCTTACTACGGACCATCCGTCCAACATAACAGAACCTCTTACCCCTTATTGGCGCGTGGCGCGATATAGGTTTAAAAACAGCAACATCAACCGGGTTATTTATAACTTTTATTAAATGACTAGGAATACCGAAAACATGCTGCATCTCGCTTTTGACAAGTGAAGATACAGCTATACAACAATCTGTCCGTTTAAAAAGAAAATCCAAAAGCAGTTTCATGAGCACTTTCTTTCCACCATGATATGATTTTGAAAAAATAGACCTTTCAGATACAACTACTTTTCTGGACGTAGCTATTGCTGAAAGCCCGTTGATCAAATTTCCACGATGCAGAAAACTTATAAAATAACGCTCTCCCCTATACTTAAACCTCACATACAGGGCTTGCACAACCAAGGTAAACAAAAATAAAGGGCCCCGGCAAAATCTTGCAAAAGGTAAATGCTTCACTTTACCAGTACTTGCAATCGGGTATTCTATACTCGAATCATCAAGCAAGAGATAAACAGGGCAAAAGCCTCTGCCCTCCAAATAAAACCCGATGTCAGAGGCTATTCTCTCGGCCCCGCCTTTTGAAAGGCTATTTATTATAATATAAAAGTTATTGCTTTCCATTTACGCCCCGACTCACATGTTTTACAAGAGCATAAAAAAAACAGATCGACACATACATATAAAAGAAATTTCTTATGTGCCCCAATGCACTGCCGAGCATATATCGATTCCAGAAAAATGCGACATATATTAATAACACCACACACAGCACAAAAAGCAATTTACTTTCAATTTTCAAGCTATGCATGATCGACAGATCTAATAAAAACACAATCATAAACCACGAAAATATGAACAAAAATGGGCCGACATCTCCGAACAATATCAAAGCCTCAATCAACACATTGCCAGCCAGAGAATAGGCAGCATTGGGGAATATTGCGCTTCTTAGATACTCGGAAACATAATCGCTACCACCATCAAAAACAAACAAAGGAATCGGCAAAACTGCCAACCAGCTCAACAGCATTTGGTGATAATCAATGTCGCTCAACTTATATATATTATTCCGCGCCAGATCAAACAAAGACATTTGCCATGCCGGTTCAAATCCGCAGGTATAGCAATACTCACCACTTGTCATTCCAGTATATAAAATACCCAACCCTTCTATGCCATATATGTTTAGATGTGAATAGATATACTTACTAATGTAAATCACAAAAACACCAATCAGCCCTAACAAAATTAACTTCTTATGTTTAGTCAATTCATTAACAGAGATACCGTGCTTATATACATACTTGAGAACCAAAAAGAACATCATAAATGCTAGCGGCGTCCTAGTTCCCGTCATCAAAGTGCTTAGTGCCACCAAGACAGCTAATGCGATAAGTAATTTTTGTGAAGAAAAAATTCCAAATGCAATTGTAGCAATAGAGAATGCGGTAAGAAGAGCTAGCGCTGCTCCCTGGTCGGCTTCCGCCGCCGCATGTTTATAAAGGCTTCCGTGAAAATACAAGAATAGAAACACAATAAAATATAGTGCAAAGAATACAAAAAATAAATACTTATCTTTTTCCTCCATTGCCGAATAGCTGCTATTAAACGCCGATTTACGTCCCAAAACAAACTCAAAGAATATGGCTAATCCCGTGATGTAAATATACAAAAACGACAGATACCATGATACAGGGGCCATATCAGCGGCTGTTGGGACGGCATAACCGCTCCGGGCAAAAACCAGATTCCAGTCCACCACACTGCCAGTTAAAACGGGAAGGAAATACACCGATATACATATATAAAGAAAAGTGACACCTCCAAACTTTCCTTTAATTGAAAAGCAAAATAAAAAATATACCAACACACATGCAATGTATATTAAAGTAGACAAATTCTTTTCTCTTACTAAAAAATAAAATCGTATTTTATTTTATTACCTGATCCACCTTGCGTTTAAAAAAGTATGACCTAAAAACGGTAACCAATGAGACCGCACCCACAACCGCCAGCCCCTGCCCAAAGTAGGAAAAGAATGCTGCTGCTATAATTATCATTAAGCATCCAACTACCGTAACCTTTGTCGCATAGTAACTATAGTTTGTCATTATCAGCAGATAGCCGTTGGGGCCCATCCCTATAGACATAGAATAGCCTAACAACAATGTAATTACTAAAACGAAGAAAATCTGATCAAACTCGCTTAACAAGCCGTAACCAAGCGAAGCAGCAAGTACGAGTAAAAAGGCAGCGACGGATACGATAGAAGCGAGCCTTCTCATTTTTGATTTGAATATAATTATTCCAGTGAGATCGCTTGCTTTCCAGTAAGCTGAGAATCTCGGTGCCGAGAAAGAGTCAATTGTTGCCCCAACAAATGTAACAATCGTAGCCAGTCTGTTTGCGACCGAAAAATATACAACAAGATCTTTATCAAAATAGTTAAACAAAAACACTGGAAACCATTGAGAAACGTAACTGGCGAGCTGGTTTATGAAATATATGTATGAAGCGAGAAAGTCTCGCTTTACATTAGGACGGCATGAATTAATAATTTTGTATTTTAAACAAAATATAGTTAAGTTAAAGAAAAATACTCCCCATGCTATGACAGTAAAAGAGTATGTAAGATCAGGATTCTCATTTCCCGTTAGCTTTATGTAAAACAATACAATAACGGTTAGCAAAGACAACGAGCCAGGCTCAGTCAATGCAGCCCATATTTCATTCCCGCTTCCTCTAAGATAGAACGATATTAGCCCAAGTCCCGAGAATGCGGGCAAAGTCCACATCACCCATGCATAATGGTCAAGAGAAAGGAAATAAAATCGCAAAAAAAACCAAAATACGGCTATCAGGATCGAGATTATGATAGTTATAAAAAGTAACGATATATGCGAAACCTCTATGGTTTTTTTAGTTTCGCCGAATTGCACCGCAGATTCTCTTAATATATATATATCGAAACCGCATCTGGCGACTATCGAAAGAATATATAGCAAAGCAAAGCCAGTAAAAAATGTAGCAGCCTCATCGACGTTATAAAAAATCGGAACAGCCATGGTCAACAAGACTGTCCCAGCAGCAGCCAGACCTCTAGATATAAATATTTCGATAATTCTTTTTATCATACGCCTAGCCGACTAACGTACCATTCAGTGGCTACCTTCAAGCCATCATTAATGTTGTGCGTCGGTGTGTATCCAAGCAGTTCCCTCGCCTTGCTAATATCTGCCTGTGAATGCATAACATCTCCGTTTCGAAACCCTCCATAATGAGGACTTTGTCCGAAGTCAACACCCATGAAAGATAGCGTGTCACGAAGGGTTTCATAAAGCTCGTTAAGCGAAGTTCTATCACCAACCGCAATATTATAGACTTGGTTTCTTGCATCCCGCCCCGCTGTTGCGGCTAGAATGTTAGCCTGTATAACATTTTCGATAAAACAAAAGTCTCGACTGGTATTACCATCGCCGTTTATCGTTATTCTTTCATTTTTGATAATGGCGGCAGCCCACTTAGGGATCACTGCAGCATATGCACCGTCGGGATCTTGCCGCTTACCAAACACGTTGAAATAGCGCAGTCCGATCGTAGCGAAGCCGTAGGTGCGATCGAACACGTCGGCATATAGCTCATTTACGTATTTTGTTACTGCATACGGGGATAATGGCTTGCCTATACGATCTTCAACTTTAGGAAGGTCGGGATGATCGCCATACGTTGAGCTACTAGCAGCATAGGTGAAGCTTTTCACCTGCGCATCACGAGCAGCAACCAATATGTTTAAGAAACCATCAATATTGGTACTGTTGGTTAGTATTGGATCGTTAATTGAGCGAGGCACCGAACCGAGAGCGGCCTGATGCAGAAGGTAGTCAACACCTACGCATGCATTATGACAGTCCTCTAAGTTCCGGATATCACCTTCTTTGAATTTGAAGCGCGCCCACTGCTCGGCACATACCGACGTTTTAACTTCATCTAAATTACGCTGATGTCCAGTAGCGAAATTATCTAGGCCAATTACGTACTGATCTAGCCGAAGCAGCGATTCCAGCAGATTAGACCCGATAAAACCAGCCACACCAGTAATCAGCCAAGTCTTGGGTTTTATCGGCAGTTCTTGCAGTAGCGATTCATAGCGTGTCATGGGCGTTCACTTTTTTAAGGAATAGTTGGAAGGACACCAACCTGAAGTGTCCATCCCTGGCAGGTCATGAATCGGATTGATTACTCGGTCTGCTTATAAACGCAGGTCAGATTCTTCGGCTCTCAGCAGATATTTAAGGTCGTATAAAACGTGCTCAGCTTTGCCGTATCGCCGTATATTGCCCACACCTAACTCACGGAACTCATTATGTGCTACAGCGAGCACGATACCGTCATATGTACAACTAGCTGGTTCGTCTATTGGAGTGATTTCGTATTCATGCTGAGCTTCAGTAACACTGACCCAAGGGTCGTATACGTCTACCTCGATATTATATTCACCTAGTTCGCTAATGATATCTACCACCCGTGTGTTTCGTAGATCTGGGCAGTTCTCTTTAAACGCTAGGCCTAAAACCAGAACCCGAGCACCATCGACATGGATTCGACGTTTGAGCATTGCTTTGACCAATTGCGACACAACGTATGCGCCCATACCGTCGTTAAGGCGGCGACCAGCAAGAATGATCTCTGGATGATATCCAATGCTTTGGGCTTTATGAGTCAAGTAATAAGGATCTACTCCAATGCAGTGGCCGCCGACCAACCCGGGGCGAAATGGCAGGAAGTTCCATTTGGTGCCAGCGGCCTGTAGCACCGCCTCGGTATCGATGCCCATCCTATTGAATATAATCGCAAGCTCATTGATTAGCGCAATATTTAAATCGCGCTGGGTATTTTCAATGACCTTAGCGGCCTCAGCAACTTTGATACTAGTAGCCTTGTGGGTCCCGGCCGTAATTATCTGGTTGTATAGTTCATCAACCAGATCGGCTACTTCCGGATTAGAGCCCGACGTAACCTTCTGTATTGTCGTAACGCGATGTTCTTTATCCCCTGGATTGATGCGCTCCGGGCTATAGCCAGCGAAGAAGTCTACGTTGAACTTCAGGCCGGACACCTTTTCTAAGACAGGGACGCAGTCTTCTTCCGTAGCTCCAGGGTATACGGTGGACTCATATATGACGATATCGCCCTTCTTCAATACCTTTCCAATAGTCTCAGAAGCTTTGACCAATGGTGTGAGATCCGGCTGCTTATGTTCATCTATAGGCGTCGGTACAGTGACAATGAATACGTTGCAATCTCGTAGATCGTCGAGTTTTGCTGTGTAGCTTAGTTTCTCAGCTTGCTTAAGCTCTTCATCGCTTACTTCAAGAGTAGCGTCATGGCCTGCCTGTAAAGCTTCTATGCGCGGGTGGTTAATATCGAAGCCTACCACAGCACGGTGCTTTCCAAATTCGACAGCTAAAGGCAGCCCAACATAGCCCAAGCCAATAACAGTGAGTTTAATTTCTTGCAAGCTGACCATCATTACATCCATCTAAACGATTGAAATTTGAGCTGAGCGGTATGGCCGTTGGCTCGTCCGCTACCGCTCCGTTATAAATATACGTCAGGTAATGACGTGTACTGCCTATTCTTCGTACTCATATGTTCTCGCAACTGACCGGCTAATGCCCGCCTCGCCTTGTCCTCCCCATGCACCACCCTTATCTCTGTCGGCCACTGCTGCATCCCGGTCACAAACGCCACCAATCCTTTCTGGTCCGCATGTGCCGAATAGCCGCCGATGCTGGTAATGCCAGCGCGAATGTCGATGCGTTCGCCATCCAGGTCTACATAGCCGCCCTTCGGCCCGTAGGTCTGGATGGCATGTCCGGGGGTCCCTTGGGCTTGGTAACCAACGAACAATACGTTGTGCCGCTTATCCCCCAGCATGGCCTTTAGGTAATTGAGGATGCGACCGCCGCTACACATGCCACCACCGGCAATGACGATGGCTGGGCGTGCAGTCTGGGCCAGATGTTTAACGATGCGCTGATGATCACCGTGGCTGTCTATTGTAATGAGCTGTTCGAAGGCCAACGGGCGGCGTCCGGATTGGATGCGCTCACGGGCTTCTTCGTTCCAGAAGGCTTTTAGGCTTCGGTAGGCTTCGGTGAAGCGGCTGGCCAGGGGCGAGTCGAGGATGATGGGGAGTTCGGGCCAGTTGGGTTCGTCAGCGTTTGGCGCTGCGGCTTTTTTCGCGAGCGAGCTCGCTCCTACAAGAGCAGACGCACTGTTCAGCTTGGCGTCGATGATCTCTTCGAGTTCGTAGAGCAATTCCTGGGTGCGGCCGATGCTGAAGGCGGGAATGATGACGGTGCCATGGTCTTCGAGGGCTTGCTCGATGACGGCTTCGAGCCGATGGCGGCGGTTGCTGCGGTCTTCGTGGAGGCAGTCGCCGTAGGTGCTTTCTAACACCAGGATGTCGGCGCGTTCGGGTGATTCGGGGGGCATCAGAAACGGTGCGTGCGGCGCGCCGAGATCGCCAGAAAAAACGACGCGCTTGCTCTCCCCTGTTTGCGGGTAAGCCAGATCGATCTCCACGTAGGCAGACCCGAGAATATGCCCGGCACGCTGCAGCCGTATGCGGGCCAGCAGCTCGTCAGTATCCGTGAGGGTGAACCACTGTTTATACGGCAGCGCGATGATCCGCTGCTCTACGAGTTGGATGTATTTTTCGATCTTTGCCCGGTCACGGCTGAAGCCTAACTTGAAGGCATCTTCCAGCACGATCGGCAGGAGTTTGGCGGAAGGCTCGCTACATAAGATGGGGCCATCGAAGCCTGCCGCCAGCAGGTAGGGGATGCGCCCGATGTGGTCGATATGCACGTGGGTGGCCACCAGCGCTTTTATAGTGTCCAGCGGAAACTCTATGGAGAGGCGATCCGCGCCAGGGTCATCAGGAATCGAAGCGTCGCTGCCCTGGAACAGGCCACAGTCGATCAGCAGGCTAGTGCTGGCATTCATGCGCAGCTTATGGCAGGAGCCAGTAACGCCGTCCTTGGCGCCGTGATGGTCTATGTGTGGATAGCGCATAGTTATTCCTTTAACAACGTCACCAAGACGCCCGTGACAGACTAGCCACGAGCCCGCTGAAAAATAAACGGGGATTCTACCGAGTTTGGGAGTGGCTGAGTTGCCAGCCGCAAGCCGACGGATGGATGGTCAGATAACAGGAACGGGGCGACGGAGGTTCCGCACCAGGGCGATGAACAACCCGAGCATGCCGCCAAGCACCAGCGCGAGTGCAACGATGAGGGCTTTCTTCGGCTTGATCGGTTTGCTCGGCTCAACGGCGCCCTGGTCGATGGAGACCAGCTTGAGCGACTCGGTATCAAACTGCAGGGCACGTAGGCGTGCGGCCTCTTCGCGCCAGGCGGCGAGGTCTTTCAGGAAAAGATCTTCGTTATCACGGCTGTTCAGCGTTTCGATCTGACGGTTGTTCTCCAGCAGCTTAAGCTCCCGGGCAATCTGCGCGATGCGCGGCTCGGTGAAATCGTCAGAGCGACGAGCAAGCAGCGCCTTGCGCTCTGCCTCCAACGCATCACTGCCCATGAAGTACAGCGGGATCTGCTGGTTGTTCACCTCTGTGCGGATCACGCTGCCCTGACTGGTGATCTCGGCGGCGCCAAGCGATGAGGGCGTGGTGGGCTTGGTAATGCCGAGCGACGTAGCGATACGGATCGCTTCGTTGAGCTGGTAAATGCGGTTGTTACGGCGAGTCTTCAATTGCTGACGCAGCGCGGAAAGCTCATCGTTCAACTGGGCGCGATTAAGCTCGTCAGCCTCCTTGAGTTTTGCAATCTTGATCTCTTTGCTCGCCTCGTAGTTGGCCCGGGCGGCGGCCATGTTCTTTTCCAGCTGGCTCAGGCGATTGCCGATCAGGGTTTCGAGGTCGGCCGCAATCTGCTTGCGTACGCTATCGAGCGAGTACTGAACAAACCCATTTACAACTTGAACACCGTTGATGCCTTCCGGATAGGTCAGCTGGATACCAACGAAAGGGGTTGTGCCTTCTGCCTTTTTGGGGTCGGGCTGCACGAGCTTGAAGGCTTCGTCATTAAAGGCGTCAAAGGTTTGCTCGAGGCTACGCCCAGGCTGGGCAAGCCCGGCGAAGAGCTGTTGATTGTCACGGAAGAAGCTCAAGCGATTCTCGTAGGAATCCAGCGCTGTTCCCACCTGCGCCAACGCTTGCTTGGGGGACAACTTATAGATGCCCAGGTGATTAAGCTCGTCGAGATCTTTGATCGCAGCAGGACGTAGCACACTTTGAACGGTGTAATAAGGCGTTGCGAGCAAAGCGTAGGCAATGCCGATAGCGCCGGCCAAAAGAGTGACCGCCACGATCAGCGCTTTTTGCTTCCATAGCGCGCTGAACAGTTGTAACAGATCAATCTCATTAGAGCTCACCGGGGTCAGAGCTTCGGGAGAGGCTATAGCGTTCACTTCGAAATCCATCTCGTATTTGCAGCACAGCGGAATGCAGCACTGGGATCGATACTACAAAAATAGCAAAAAGTTCCGCCGGCATTTGCGGGCCGCCATTTTGCCACCTAGCTCACAAAAAACAAGCGCAGCGAGCGCACTAGACGTGCTGCGAGATGCCACACCCGACTGACGGTTTCATTCGCTCAATCTGGATGATGAGGGTGCAATTGTTCTGATGGGCTGGCCCCCTGGCAGACGGAGGCTCGCTTCGAGAGGACTTTGCGCCGATTGGTAAGGGACGATTCGCTAGGGCGGCGCGCCTGCTGAAGAGAAGCGAAACTGGTTTGACGGGGGTTTGGAGAGAGAACCGCTCCGGGCGGGGCGTTTGGTTCGGGATGCTCAATCAGGCCGATGGGCCGCGGGACGCACGCTATGTGAGCGGGCGCCACTTATCGACTATGCCTTATTTATATGTAGGTTAGGTATTGGAGCTGCGATTTACCAGACTGCGAATCAGCGCGATAAACACGCCGAGCATTCCTCCCAGTACCAACCCAAGAGCGAGGATCATCGCCTTCTTGGGCTTGACTGCGTTGTTGGGCTGCAGCGCCGGCTGGTCCAGTCGTACCAAGCGCAGTCGCTCGGTATCGAGCTTGATAGCCTTCAAACGAGCAGCATCCTCTCGCAGCTCTGCCAAGTTGGTGAGGTAGAGATCTTCGCTCTCACGCTCTTTCAGGATTTCCACTTCTCGATTGTTTTCCAGCATCGCCAGTTCCGACTGGATTTCGGAAATGCGAGGCTCGATAAAGTCATCGGATTTGCGATTGGCCAATGCGTCCCTTTCGGCCATCAAAGCTTCGGTACCCATGAAATACAACGGCATTTCCTGATTGGTCACTTCAGTCCGAATCACCTGCGCCCCACCGCGAGGCGCCTCGGCCATAGCCGATGGAGTGGTGGGCGTGCGAATCCCCAGCGACTCGGCGATGGAAATGGCCTCGCTCAACTCTTGAATTCGGTTGGTTCGGCGCGTTTTCAACTCTTCACGCAACGCTGCGAGTTCATCCTTTAGCTGCGCACGTTTAAGTGCGCTTTCTTCGAGCAGCGTCGCGATCTTCGCTTCCTTGGACGCGTTGTAGCTCGCACGCTGTGCCTCGATGTTCGTTTCCAGACTGGCCAGCCGGTTGCCAATCAGGCTATCAAGGTCATCCGCAATTTCGCGACGCTCGAGCTCCAGTACATAGGCAACGAAATCATTAACGATCGTGGCGCCTTCCATTCCTTTAGGGTAGGTGAGCTTGAGGCCGACGAATGCACTGCGGTTATCGGTGCGCTTTGGGTCCGGGAAAAGCATTTCAAATGCTTGTTCATTGAACTCCGCGAACGTTTGTTCGAGTGAATCCCCTCGCTGGGGGATGTTCTGAAAAAGCTCTTGGTTACCCAGGAAGAACTCTAACCGGTTGTCATAAGAGGACAGCCCACTCGCCACCCGACCAAGCGCTTCTTCGGGGCTCAGCTTATAGATACCGGTTTCGTTGAGCTGATCGAGGCTGCTGCCCGGGACGGGCCGTAAATAGGTTTTGGTTTCGTAATAGGGCGTCGCAAGGAAGGCATAGGCTGCGGCAATAAGCGTGACGATCAGCGTCACACCGATGATGAGCATTTTCTGCCGCCAAAGCGCACGAAACAGCTCGACTAGATCTATTTCTTCGGGTGTAGAGGTGGATTGCTGCACGGCCTTCACCAATTCCTTGTTATGGATGCGCTTCACTGCAAAGAAAGCGAGCCGGAATTAGTCCATATAGCAGGCCACAAGTTCACGCGAGTTGACGAGTTTTAACAGCTTTTGATCTCACACTGCCGCCAAGACGAAGGCCGAGCTCAGATGGCGGATTACTCGTCTTCATTGACCCTATCCCGCAGCTCCTTCCCCGGTTTGAAATGCGGGACGAACTTGCCATCGAGCGGGACGGATTGGCCGGTCTTGGGGTTACGACCGACGCGGGGCGCGCGGTAATGGAGGGAAAAACTGCCGAAGCCACGGATTTCGATGCGGTCGCCGGTGGCCAGCGCCTGGGCCATCTGTTCGAGCATGGTTTTGATTGCCAGCTCCACATCCTTGGACGAAAGCAGGCCTTGCTGGGTGACGATGCGTTCGATCAACTCCGACTTGGTCATGGTTTTCCCTTCGTTTTCAAGCGGCTAGATCATTTAGGTTGCGTTCGTTTGTAGCATGTTGTTCAGAGTTTGAACAGCCCGAACGTTTGGGTCAGGTTTTGGAGGGAGTGGTCGAAAGCGGCTGGGGTTTGGTGCGGGAATCCCTGACTTAGAGTGCGAGGCTGTGACGCTTGGTAGGCCTGGGGCTTGCATTCGCCGCGGGGCGCGCCTCCCACTAGAGCGGCGCGGTTGTGCTGGGGTTTGGTGGGAGGCCCGACCTCGGGGCGAAGCTATTAGAAGCGGGCAGGCCTGCGGCCTGCATTCGCCGCGGGGCGCGCCTCCCACAATTGTTAAGCGGGGTCGATGCTTGGCTTTTTGGGAGGCGCGACCTCGAGGCGAGGCTTTTAGTCGCTGGCAGGTCTGCGGCCTGTATTCGCCGCGGGGCGCGCCTCCCACTAGAGCGGCGCGGTTGCACTGGGGTTTGGTGGGAGGCCCGACCTCGGGGCGAAGCTTTAGAAGCTGGCAGGCCTGCGACCTGAATTCGCCGCGGGGCGCGCCTCCCACAATTGTTAAGCGGGGTCGATGCTTGGCTTTTTGGGAGGCCCGACCTCGAGGCGAAGCTTTTGGCTTTATGCTGCTGAGTCAAACAGGAGGAACTTTATGGGCAAGGATGCTCGTTTTTCGTCAAACCGATTACGTGCGGGACGCTGGTCTCGCGAGGGGCAAATTTATTTGATCACCACGGTAACTAAACATCGTCGGCCGGTCTTTCAAGATCTCTTTGCTGCTCGTGAGTTGATACGCGTAATTCGGTCCGATGAGGCACGGGGCTCACATAGGATGTTGGCGTTTGTGGTGATGCCGGATCACCTTCATTGGCTGTTGGAGTTACGAAACGGATCTTTGTCGCAACTTGTAGGGCGGGTGAAATCGATTTCAGCGAAGCGTATCGGCGGCCGCGTTTGGCAAGACGGGTTTCATGATCGTGCATTGCGTAAAGAGGAGGACATTCTGGCTACGGCAAGATATGTAGTCGCTAATCCGCTACGGGCAGGGCTGGTGGAGCGGATCGGCGATTATCCGCACTGGGATGCGGTCTGGTTGTGACAACAGCATCAAATGCTGGGTAAGCGCCACCATTCGCCCCGGGGCGCGGCTCCCGCAACTGTTGAAGCGGTGGCGGCTTAGATTTGTAGAGGCCCGACCTCGGGGCGAAGTTTCTGCTAGCTGGCAGGTCTGCGACCTGCATTCGCCGCGGGGCGCGCCTCCCACAAAAGCAGGGCGGTGCGGGATTTGACCTTGGCTTTGGCTTGCTTTGGCTTTGGGGGGCCGACCTCGGGGCGCAGTTTATGAAAGCTGGCAGTTCTGTGGCCTGCATTCGCCGCGGGCGCGCCTTCCGCTAGAAGAATTACGCGGCAGAAACGAAAAAGGGTGGGCTATCAAGCCCACCCTTTTGGTCAACCAAGAACGATCAATCTTCGCGATAGCGACGCAGTTTGAGTTGCTTACCGCCGACACGGGTGTCCTTGAGCTTGCCTAGCAGGCGCTCGAGACCCTCTTCCGGCAGTTCGACCAGGCTGAAGCTGTCACGCACCTGGATGCGGCCGATGGCTTCGCGGGCCAGGCCACCTTCGTTGAGGATGGCACCAAGCAGGTTGCGAGCGGCGATGCCGTCGCGCGCGCCCAGCGGCGAACGGCAACGGGCGCGGCCCTCAGCCAACGGGACCGGAGCACGACGCTCACGGTCACCGCTACGCTCTGGGCGATCGGAGCGTTCGCGCGGGGAGCTGGTCGGAACGAGCGGCTGCTCTTTTTCCACTTCAGCCAAGGTCAGCGCCTGTCCGTTGGTGGCCTTGCGCAGCAGCGCAGCGGCCAGGGCGCGAGGGCTGCAGCCGATGTCGGCAACCAGCTTGTCGAGCAGTTCGCCATGGCTGGCTTCAGCATCAGCGACCAGCGGCGACAGGCTATTGGTAAGCTTCTTGATGCGCGCGTCCAGCACCTGCTGTGCGTTGGGCAGACGGGCTTCAGCAACCTTCTGGTTGGTGACGCGCTCGATGACCTGCAGCATGCGGCGTTCACGCGGGGTGACCAGCAGCAATGCGCGGCCTTCGCGACCGGCACGACCTGTACGGCCGATACGGTGAACGTAGGATTCCGGATCGTAAGGCATGTCGACGTTGAATACGTGGGTGATGCGCGAAACGTCGAGGCCGCGAGCAGCCACGTCGGTGGCGACGACGATATCCAGGCGACCATCTTTGAGCGACTCGATGACGCGCTCACGCTGGTTCTGAGCGATGTCGCCGTTCAGCGCAGCAGCCTTATAGCCCTTGGCTTCAAGTGCAGCGGCGAGGTCCAGGGTGGCCTGCTTGGTACGCACGAAGGCGATCAGCGCGTCGAAGTCTTCGACTTCCAGCAAGCGCAGCACGGCGGCGATTTTCTGATCGGCATGAACCATCAGGTGCGCCTGCTCGATGCGGGCAACGGTCTGGGTCTTGGTGGCAACCTTAATGTGTTGCGGCTCACGCAGGTGTTTTTCGGCGATTGCGCGGATCGAATGCGGCAGGGTCGCGGAGAACAGTACGCTCTGGCGACTTTCCGGCATGGCTTCGAAGATGACTTCGAGGTCGTCCATGAAGCCCAGTTTGAGCATTTCGTCGGCTTCGTCGAGCACGAGGTACTGGACGGTTCCGAGCAGCGCGCTGTTGCGGCTCAGGTGGTCGACCAGACGGCCGGGCGTGGCGACGATGACCTGCGCGCCCTGGCGGATGGCCTTGAGCTGTGGGCCCATCGGAGCGCCACCGTAGACCGCAACGACGGTCAGGCCAGGCATCTGCTTGGAATAGGTTTCGAACGCGGTGGCGGCCGGCAGCGCGAGTTCGCGTGTTGGCGCGAGGGTCAGCGCCGGCCCGTCTTTACGCGCGGGATCGATCTTCGACAGGATGGGCAGCGCGAAGGCGGCGGTCTTGCCGGTACCGGTCTGGGCCTGGCCGATCATGTCGTGGCCGCCGAGAATTACCGGGATAGCCTGGCTCTGGATCGCCGATGGCTCTTCGTAGCCCACTGCGGTAACAGCGGCGAGTACGGAGGGATGAATACCGAGTGCAGCAAAGCTGCCGATTTCCTGGGTCATGGGTCTTTTCCTGATGCTCCGCAAAGACCCATGTTCCGAAGCTGCGCATGCCATGCAAAACCCGAAGGTCACCCTGGCAGCCTGGTCGGCGGGGTTTGCGAAAACGTAATGAATGATGAATCGTCAAGGACAGCCGCGAGAAGCGGACAGCAGCCGAAGCAGCGCTTCGTGTGTTGCAGTACCTGAACGCAGGCTGGGTTTCAGCCGGCGCGTACTATACCGGAATTCTGTGAAGTTGTGCGTGTAATTTGTCTTCGGGGTTAGGTTCCGGTGAGCGGATTTCGCACGAGTAGCCCGCTAGCGTATGCGCTTGGAGTCCTCTTACCAGAGCGCGCGGCTAGCGATGAAGGTCTCGTGCCAGTCTTCGCGAGCAAGCTCGCTCCACAAGAGCGTCGTGCTTAACCGTTGCCCTGGATGCCCCAGGCATTAAAGGGGTGCTGATAGCCAGCTCACTGCTTGCTCAGCTCGCCGGTCGTAGCGCATTGATCAACGAGTCCAGCGTGTATCCCAATCGCGGGGCCAGCGCTGCGGCGCGCTCACGCAGGCCAGCCTCGTCGAGCGTCTGTTCCAGCTCGGCGGGCACGAACAGGATGACGTTGCCCTCCTTCACCGGGCATTCCCAATAGTGGCGATGAAACAAGCCACGAAGCAACGCCGCACCCAGCGGCTTGTCCTCGTCGGTGCCCCACTGGTTGATAATCAGCCAACCATCCGGATTCAGCTTCTGCTGGCAGCGATCAAGAAAACGCCACGCCAGATGCGCGGCGGCCGGGCCCACGTCTGTGTAGAGGTCGACGAAGATCAGATCAGCGGTTTCGGCCGAATCGAGCAACTCCACTGCATCGCCAATGCGGATGTACAGCCGTGAATCGTTCGCCAGGCCCAGATAACGCATCGCCAGCTCAGGCACGTCCGGGCGCAGCTCGATGGCCTCGATGTCTTCCAGCGGCAAAAATTCGAGGCATGCCTGCGTCAGCGTACCGGCGCCCAGCCCGAGGAACAGCGCGGTTTCCGGAGCAGTGTGCAGCAAGCCGCCCATCAACATAGCGCGCGTGTAGTCGTACTCCAGCCAGCTCGGATCTTGGGTAAACACGCAGCTTTGCTCGACCGCCGCGCCGAACTCGAGAAACCGGTACTCCCCTACTTCCAGCACACGGATCAGGCCGAACGCGTCATTCACCTCAGCCAGCAACACTTCCTGCTTGTCCACTGCGCTCACTCCCAAACCGATCGGCGCATCTTACCAGCCCGATTGGCAAGGGCTATCAGCGCCGAGCTGTCGCATCAGGTAAAATCCGGGCACTTTTTTTCGGACGGAATCAATTTCCATGAGCCACGCCTGGAGCCCTACCAGCTGGAGAACCAAACCCATCCAGCAACAGCCCAATTACCCGGACGCCACGCAACTGCAGCGCGTCGAGGACACACTGGCGAGTCTGCCGCCACTGGTGTTCGCCGGCGAGGCACGGGAGCTGCGCCGGCAATTCGCCGAGGTGACGCAAGGCCGCGCCTTTCTGCTGCAAGGCGGTGATTGCGCAGAAAGCTTCGCCGAATTCTCCGCACCGAAAATTCGCGACACCTTCAAAGTGCTGCTGCAGATGGCGATCGTGATGACCTTTGCCGCCGGATGTCCTGTAGTAAAGGTGGGTCGCATGGCCGGGCAGTTCGCCAAACCGCGCTCCTCCGGCGACGAGACCATCGACGGCGTTACTCTCCCGGCTTATCGCGGCGATATCGTCAACGGTATCGGCTTCGATGAGAAAAGCCGCGTGCCGGACCCGGAGCGCCTGCTGCAGGCTTATCACCAATCCACGTCCAGCCTGAACCTGCTGCGCGCCTTCGCCCAGGGCGGCTTTGCCGACCTGCACCAAGTGCATCAGTGGAATCTTGATTTCATCGCCAATTCCCAGATGGCCGAGAAGTATCACCGCCTGGGCGCACGGATCGATCAGGCTCTGCGGTTCATGCGCGCCTGTGGAATGGACAATGCGCCGCAGTTGCGCGAAACCAGCTTCTTCACTGCTCATGAGGCATTACTGCTGAACTACGAGCAGGCGTTCGTGCGCCAGGACAGCCTCAGCGGTGGTTGGTACGACTGCTCTGCGCACATGCTCTGGATTGGCGACCGCACGCGGCAGCTGGACGGCGCTCATGTGGAGTTCCTCCGCGGCGTGGGCAACCCCATCGGGGTGAAGGTGGGGCCAAGCATGGCCAGCGATGAGCTGATTCGCCTGATCGACATCCTAAATCCGGAGAACGATCCCGGTCGTCTGAACCTGATCGTGCGCATGGGCGCCGACAAGGTCCAAGAAGGACTGCCTCGCCTGATTCAGACCGTGCAGCAAGAAGGTCGTCAGGTCCTGTGGAGCT
>JAKUTK010000020.1 GCA_022448005.1 Pseudomonas sp. | reverse complement strand
AGGCGCAGTTGACCCGACCGGTACTGAAGGTCGCGCCGCGGGTCGCAGGCCAGGTCAGTGAGCTGGCGGTGAGCAATAACCAGTACGTACAACCTGGCCAGTTACTGTTTCGCCTCGATCCGCAGCCATTCGAGCTGGAGGTGCAGCGGGCCGAGTTGGCGCTCGAACAGGCACACCAGGACAACACTGAACTCGATGCCCTGCTGGCCGCCGCCCGTGCCGAGGTCAGCGCGGCCCAAGCCAAGTCGAACGAGTCGGGCGCTCAGGCCCTACGCCTGTCGCGCCTGCTCGAACGCCAGCATGTCTCGCGCCAGGCCTACGATGCGGCCGAAGCGCAGCATCTGATGGCCCAGGCCCAACTGCGTACGGCGCAGGCCAGAGTCCGTGAACTGCAGGCCCGTCGCGGCGGCGCCGACGGTGCCAATCTACGGCTACGCCAAGCCCGCAATGCACTGCTCCGGGCGCACCTGCAGCGGGACTACAGCGAGGTTCGCGCCGAACGTGGCGGCGTGCTCAGCAACCTGCAGCTCACCCCCGGCACCTTCGTCGCGGCAGGAACGCCGGTGGCCGCTCTGGTCGAGGACCGCCTGGACATCATCGCCGACTTCCGCGAGAAGTCCCTGCGCTACATCGGCGTCGACACCCCAGCCGTGGTCGTATTCGACGCCCGTCCAGGCGAGCTGTTCAGCGCCCGGGTCAGTCATTTCGACGCCGGAGTCCGGGAAGGCCAGATCGATGCCAACGGCGAGCTGGCAACGCCCGCGCAATCCGAGCGCTGGGTTCGCGACGCGCAACGACAACGCGTGCACCTGGCACTCGATGAAGAGCTGCCGTTCCTGCTGCCCACCGGGGCTAAGGCCACGGTTCAGCTGAAGCCCTTCGACAACCCGCTGGTGAACCTCGCCGCTACGCTGCAGATCCGCCTGATCAGTTGGTTGCACTATGTCTACTGAACCCTCCGCGGCGGCACACACACTTGCCGAAAGGGCCACAGCGCCCCGTTTGTCACTGGGCAAGAACGACCTGCGCCAGTGTCTGCGCATCGCCACTGGCGGCAGTCTGGCCTTTGTCCTGTGCAAGCTGTTCGACCTGCAGTACGGTGCCTTCTTCTGCGTCTATCCGATGCTACTGCTCGGCCTGGTGCCGCGCCTGACTGCCCACCTGATGCGCCAGTTCTTCACCCAGGGACTGGTCGTCAGCCTGGAGGTCGCGTTGCTCTACGGTCTGTTCGGCGGCCGACCGCTGCTGATGATTCCGCTGGTGTTCTTGCTGTTTCTCTACCGTTTCGCGCTGATGGCCAGCGGCCCGAACTTCCTGTTCGGCGCCCTCGGCGCAGTATTTCTGTCGATCCAGCTGAACTTCGCCAGCTACCCGCACACCGACGTCATCGCCATGCTTGGGAGCAATGGCCTGGCCATCGTGCTGGCCGCAGCGATCGCCGTGCTGATGTTCTACCTGTTTCCCGACTGCGAGCCGCGCCCCGCACGCACGCCGCCGCCCAAAGACCGCGCCAGTCGGCGCCACGAGGCACTGCTCGGGGCAACGGTGGCGACGCTGTCGTTCAGCGTATTCCAGTGCCTGGATCTGCAGGACTCGCTGTCGGCTCAGGTCGCCAGCATCCTGCTGTTGTTTCCCATGCACTGGAACGGCTCACGCTTCGCCGGCCGTACCCGTGCGCATGGCACCCTGCTCGGCTGCGTGATTGCCCTGCTGATCATGCTGCTGCTCTATGATCACCACGACCTACTGCCGCTGGTCGCCCTGCTGCTATGGATCGCCGCCATGGTCTGCGCGCGCTGGCACATGCTGGAAAAGGGGGTGCCCGGCGTCGGCTTCGGCGCTTTGACCACCCTGGCCATCCTGTTCGGCCAGTCGCTTACGCCCAGCCACGACATCATATTTGCGACCCTCTACCGGCTGAGTTCGGTGTGTGTCTCGGTGCTGTTGACCCTGTTCGTCGTGTTCATGGTGCACCGCTTGCTCAACCGCTTTGTCACTACTCGCCACAGCAGCCATTGAAGCCAACAGCTGCGGCCACGGCGATTGTCAGATCAGCGCGCGTTTTTCCTGCTCGTACACAAAGCCGGCGACCGCGCACCGCTACAATTTGTTATCACGCGTGCAACACTTTCGCGGCAAGACGCGCTTGGCCGTGGATCCGAGCGTTTTACGATCATCTGGGAGAAATGATGCGAACGCGCGTGAACCGGCGAATCCACTTGCTCCGCCGGCCCCGAAACATCAGAAGGGATAAGGCTGATCAGATGGCTCAACAGTGACCCACTTGATTTCTGTGAACTCGTCAATCACAGCGCTTCCATCGAAACGGCCGTATCCACTCTGCTTCATACCACCATAGGGGGCCTGCGCTTCGTTTTGTACGGTGGCGCCGTTGATGTGGACACAACCTGCATCCAACCGACTTGCCAGCTCAAGCGCTTTGGAGACATTGGCGCTGAAAATTGCAGATGAGAGGCCATAAGCCGTGTCATTGGCCACTTCCAACGCCTCCTCTGCCCCGTCGACACGAACGATCGTGGTAATAGGACCAAAGGTTTCCTCGTCGTAGATTTCCATGTCCTTGGTCACGCGGTCGACTAGCGTGGGCTGCATCAAGGCACTGTCGGCGATACCGCCCGCGGCGATGACAGCCCCTTTGCCGAGCGCATCTTCGATCAGATGGTTGATCCGCTTTACCGAGCCCTGGGCGATGACCGGTCCGACTACGCAGGTCGGAGATGCGGTGGGGTCGCCAAGCTCCAGTTTGCCGATTCGCTCGGAAAACTTACTCACGAATTCGTCGGCAACACGCTGATCGACCACGAAACGCTCGGTCGACATGCAGATTTGCCCTTGATACAGGAACGAGCCGAATACTGCGGCATTCACTGCGCCGTCGATATCGGCATCCTCCAGCACTACGAAAGGAGCCTTGCCACCCAACTCCAACAAACAGCGCTTGAGATGGGACGCACAGGTTTCGGCGATCATGCGGCCGACCTTGGTGGAGCCCGTGAAGTTGACCCGGCGCACGGTATCGTGGGCCACCAACGCTTCGGTGACAGCCGATGCGTCTTCGGGCGCGGTAATCAGGAAATTGAGCACACCCGCCGGCAGGCCTGCCTCAATGAAGGCATCGGCCACAAGGGCATGAGTGCGAGGACTGTTTTCCGAGCCTTTGAAGATCACGGTATTGCCGCACGCCAGCGGATACGCGATAGCGCGAGCCCCCAGGATCACCGGCCCATTCCACGGCACAATGCTCAGCACGGTGCCCACCGGCTGGCGAAGCGTCAACGAGAAAGCGCCAAGCTTATCGGTTGGAATCGTCTCACCCTTGATTTGAGTAGTGAGCGCTGCAGCCTCGCGCAGCAGATTCGCCGATGCACCTACGTTGAACTGCGCCCAGAGCTGCGATGCGCCAATTTCCTCAGCCATGATCCGGCAGAATTCCGACATCTTGGCCTCGAGGACATCCGCTGCTGCGAGCAGGAGACGACGCCGCTCGGTCGGTCCGGTCTTGGACCATTTGCGGAATGCTCGCTCGGATGAGGCCGCGAGCCGTTTTGCGTCTTCCAGGGTGCAGGCAGCCGCAGTGCTGACCAGTTTGGCGGACACAGGGTCAAGCCGTTGGATCGTCTTGCCTCCGGTAGCGTCCAGCTTGATATTGTCGATTACCAGTTGTGCACTCATTTCTAGACCTTTTAGACAGTAGGAAAATTGTGTGACGCGACCGCATTCAGTCGGCAGCTCCGGGCATACGCAGAATGGGACTGCGCTGCGCAGCTGCGTCAGTGATTGCGCGACTACGCGTAGCCGGATCTGCTACCCGGCTATTGAAGATGGGCGTTGTGCCCACCCTGCGAGCCAACTCCAGGCGAGAAGGCATCACGTCCACGGCAATGGCGGAGTCATGCGGCCAGGGCCGCTTTCCAGCCTAAACGGCTGTAGGCCAAGTTCAGGTCTTGCTGCAGATCGTGATTCCACAGCCAGTCGAATCGGCTGACGAAGACTGCGTCACAACGATGGGGTCGCAAGGTGCCCACTTCAGCGATAGCCCGCTAACCCAGCAGCTCGACCATGTCCTGGGTCAAGGTGCGCTGCTCATTCAGGCGCCGAACGATGCGCTCGACCGTCTCCAGCCGCACCGCGGCGCCGGCACGCATCTCTGCCATGGCGCCCAGGGCCGCGGCGGACTTCTCCAGGCCGGTGCTGGTGGACTGGCCGATGTGTTCGACTCCCGTCCGCGCCTCCTGCGCCGACTTCTGCAGGCTGCCGGCGATCTGCTGGATCTCGCCGCTGGACTCGTTGGCGCGCTGGGCCAGGTGACGCACTTCGTCGGCGACTACGGCGAAGCCGCGGCCATGCTCACCGGCGCGGGCCGCCTCGATGGCCGCGTTGAGCGCCAGCAGGTTGGTCTGCTTGGCGATGTCCTGGATGCTGCCGACGATGGCGCCGATGCGCATCGACTGTTGCGACAGTTCGTCGAATACCTGATCGATGGTGCCCATGTAGCCGGCCAGCTCGCGGATCGCCGCCTCGCAGGCCTGGATGCTGGCGGCGCTGAACTGCACCTTTTCTCCGCCCGCGCGCGCCAGTTCAGTGGCGAAGAGCATGTCCTGCTCGGTGCGCAGGATGCTCTCGAGCAACTTCGCCAGGGGTGCGCGTAGCGGCAGGCCAGGGTCGGAAGGCGGCTCGGGAGCAGGCGCCGCCAGCAGCACCGGCGGTTCAGGCTCAGGCGCCGGTGGCGGCGCTGGCGCTGGCGCTGGTGGCGGCAACTCGACCAGGATCGGCGGCAACCTGTGGTAGAGCAGGCCGGCCAGGGCGACGCCGGCCAGCGCCAGGGCCGCCAGTGGGCCGTGCAGGCCGCTGTCCAACAGCAGCAGGCCGGCTGCGGCCAGCGCCGCCGTCGCTTGCAGCAACGCCGCCAGCGGCTTCTGCCAGTTTCGGGCAGGGGCGTCGGTCTTCTCGTTCATCGTCAGTCTCCCCGGCGTCACAGGCCAATATGTTCCTGGAGGATCTGCGGCTGGCACTTCAGCTCGACGCTGGGCCCGTCGAACACCACCCGTCCCTTGACCATGATCATGCTGCGGTCGGTCAGGTCGAGCAGCACGTTGACGTTCTTGTCCACCACCAGAGTGGCGATACCGCTGGCCTTGATCAGGCGGATCACGTCCCAGATCTCCTTGCGGATCAAGGGCGCCAGGCCCTCGGTGGCCTCGTCGAGGATCATCAGTTCGGGGTTGGTCAGCAACGCGCGGCCGATGGCGACCATCTGCTGCTCGCCGCCGGAAAGGTTGCCGCTCAGGTGGGAGAAGCGCTCGGCCAGGCGCGGGAAGGTCGCCAGCACCCGCTCCAGGTTCCAGTCGCGGCGCCCGTCCAGGCCCGGGCGGGCGGCCATGATCAGGCTCTCGCGCACGCTCAGGTTGGGGAACATGCCGCGGCCCTCTGGCACATAGCCGATACCGCGGCGGATGATCTGGTGGGTGGCGCGGCCGCTGCAGCGCTCGCCGCGGATCAGCACCTCGCCGCGGCGCGCCGGCGTCAGGCCGAGCAACGAGCGAATGGTGGTGCTCTTGCCCATGCCGTTGCGGCCCATCAGCGCCAGGGTCTCGCCCGGCTGGATCTGCAGGTCGACGCCATGCAGCACATGACTGTTGCCGTAATAGGTGTGCAGGCCGGTGGCCTGCACCAGGGCTTGTGCGCTCATCAGAATTGCTCCTCGCCGTCGCCCAGATAGGCCTGCTGTACCGCCGGATCGTTGCGCACCTGGTCCAGCGGGCCACTGGCCAGCAGCTCGCCGTTGACCATCACGGTGAGACGGTGGGCGATGCTGAACACCGCATCCATGTCGTGCTCGACCAGGACCATGGCGTACTGCTGCGACAGTCTGGCGAGCAGTTCGACCACCCGCGCCGATTCGTCCTTGCCCATGCCGGCCATGGGTTCGTCGAGCAGCAGGAAGCTCGGCTCGGTGGCCAGTACCATGCCGATCTCCAGTTGGCGTTGCTCGCCATAACTCAGGGCATCGGCCAGGGTGTCGCGGTGGGCGGCCAGGCCGCAAAGCTCCAGCGCCCGTTCGGCGCGCTCGCGTACCTCGACATAGGCCTCGCAGCGGCGGAAGAAACGAAAGGAGTTCTTCAGCCGCGACTGCGCCGCCAGCCAGCAGTTTTCCAGGCAGGTGAAGCTGGGAAAGATGTTGGTGCGCTGGAAGCTGCGGCCGATGCCCAGGTGCGACACCCGGTTGGGCGCCAAGCCGGTGATGTCGCGGCCGTGAAAGAGGATCTGCCCGGCGCTGGGCTGAAGATGGCCGGACAGCAGATTGACCATGGTGCTCTTGCCGGCGCCGTTGGGGCCGATGATCGCGTGTACCTCGCAGGGCGCCACGCTCAGGGAAATGTCGTTGACCGCACGCAGGCCGCCGAAGGCCTTGCTCAGTCCGCGGGTTTCTAGAACATGGGCGGTCATACGCCGGCCTCCTTCTTCATCGCGTCGGGGGTGGATACCGTACTTGCGTCGCAGGCCGTGGCTGTGCGCCGGTCGCAGAGCTGCAGCAGCAACCCGGCGAGACCGCGCGGCAGCAACAGAACCATGGCGATGACCACCAGCCCCATGGGCAGCTCCCAGTGCGGGGTCAGGCCGGCGAACAGATGGTGCAGGCCCTCGAAGGCGAAGGCGCCGAAGATGGCGCCGAACAGGCTGCCCATGCCACCGAGGATGACCATCACCAGGGCGTGGGCCGAGAGCTGCCAGCCGACCTGGTCGGGGCTGACGAAACCGTATTGGGTGGCCGAGAGCATGCCGGCGTAGCCGGCGATGGTGCCGGCAATGACGAAGGCCGCCAGCTTGTAGAACAGCGGGTTGTAGCCCATGGAACGGACCCGTTCCTCGTTGTGCTTGATGCCCAGCAGCACCCGGCCGAACGGCGCGCGCAGGAAGGTGCGCAGCAGCAGATAGACCAGCACCAGGGAGCCGAGCACCAGGTAGAACAGGCTGCGCGGGTTCTCCAGGTCGAGCAGATGCACCCCGGCGATGGCCACCTCGGGCTTGAGGAACAGGTAGATGCCGTCCGAGCCGCCGGCGAAGGCCGAGTCGTGGAACAGGTAATAGAGCATCTGCGAGAAGGCGATGGTCGCCATGATGAAGAAGATGCCCGAGGTGCGGATGATCAGCAGGCCCATCAGCAGCGCAGCTGCGGCGCTGACGCCCAGGCACAGCAGCAGCGCCAGCCAGAAGTTCACCGCCTCGAACTCCGGGGCGAACAACACCAGGCTGTAGCCGGCGATGCCGAAGAAGGCCGCCTGGGCCAGGCTGACCATGCCGGTCACGCCCACCAACAGGTCGAGGCTGAGAGCGACCAGGGCGAGAATCATGATGTGGGTCAGTTGCTGCAGGTGGAAGGATACTGTCGATCCCAAGCCATAAGCAATTGCTGTTGCTGTTGCTGTTGCTGTTGCTGACAGGACATGGACATGCCATAGCGATCCTACGTGTAGAAGGTCGGGCAAGCGACCAAGCCTTTCACTTCATCACGCGGCACTGCTGCTCGCCCTACGAAATCAATGCGGGTACTACACGTTCCGTAATAAGGGACTGTGGCACCATGCCATAAAGGAAGTTGCTTCGCCTCACCGACTGACGGATAGCGGTTGGTCAGGTCAACTTTCATGGCACGGAAGACGGGGTCACCAGCTACGCAGTTCTTACGACCTTATGTGCCTCTGCTTGAAGATTTCTGCCAGTGGCTATTACGACTGGAGGGATCGTGATCCAAGCCCCGAATGCTCGCCTGATTGCGACCGAGCGAATTCAATGATGGTAAGTACGCCAACGGCCTGCTTTGCCAACTGCCCTACCCGACCGATGACACGCGTTTGATCATTGCAGCGGCACAGGAGGGAATCAAAAGGCTGTAACGAGAGGGTTTCAGCTATGCCAAAGCCCAAGTGTTGCTGCTAGACCTGTGTAAGCGTGATGAGTACACACAGGATCTATTCGCACAGGAACAGCCAGCTCGAACAGAAAAGCTAATGAGCACATTGGATGCAATCAACGGTCGCTGGGGCGCCTTAAATCATCGCACCAAACCATCTTAGAGAGAGTTCACCGTCGCCCCTAACATGGCATAGGTGATGGATATCACCTTTATCCATACCAGCAGGACTGGCTGTGAAGGCAGCATTACTTCGCCTAATCTAGCGCGGCGGGATTAAAAAGGCGCAGAGCCTAGGTGTAGGACTCCGCGCAACGCTCAATCGTTAGAAATGTTAGGCACCTAGCTCGAACAGGGGGCGCTGTCGACGCGGATACAGGCCTCCAGACTCTGGTTGCGCGGCAACAGCCGTGAGAAGTAGACGGTGACGTAGAAATAGCCCGCGTCAATCTTTGTCTGCGCCACAACCGATGTAGCATGCCCGGGTTTTATAGACCGGGCCAAGATTAATGATGCTCGCCAAGTGGGGCCTGAGCGAGAATCACGTGCCTATTCGCCGGGCTCTTAGATACCACCCAGGCAGAGGTACTTGATCTCCAGGTAATCCTCAATGCCGTACTTGGATCCTTCGCGACCCAGGCCGGATGCCTTGATACCACCGAAAGGCGCAACTTCATTGGAGATCAGCCCAGTATTGACGCCGACCATACCGTATTCTAGGGCTTCGGCCACACGGAACACGCGCCCCATATCGCGGGCATAGAAGTACGAGGCCAGGCCGAACTCGGTGTCATTGGACATCGCGATCACGTCGGCCTCGTCCTTAAAACGGAACAGCGGCGCCAGCGGACCGAAGGTTTCTTCCTTGGCTACGGCGGCGTTATTCGGTACGTCAATGAGGATGCTCGGCTCGAAGAAAGTGCCACCGAGGGCGTGCGGCTTACCACCAGCGAGTAGCTTGGCACCCTTGCTAATGGCGTCGGCAATGTGCTCCTGGACCTTGGCCACCGCCTTGGCATCGATCAGAGGGCCGGTGGTGATACCTTCGTCCAAACCGTTACCAATCTGCAACTTAGCTACCGCGATTTTCAGCTTCTCGGCGAAGGCATCGTATACGCCGTCTTGGATATACAGGCGGTTGGCGCACACGCAGGTCTGGCCATTGTTGCGGTATTTGGAGATCAGTGCGCCTTCCACTGCCTTATCAAGGTCGGCATCATCGAATACGATGAACGGCGCGTTTCCGCCCAGTTCTAGCGACACCTTTTTAATGTCCTTGGCACATTCGGCCATTAGCTGGCGACCAATTTCGGTGGAGCCAGTAAAGCTCAACTTGCGCACGATCGGGTTGCTAGTCAGTTCGCTGCCGACTTCGCCAGCACTGCCAGTGATTACACTGAACACGCCTTTGGGGATCCCGGCACGCTCGGCCAGCACTGCCAACGCCAGCGCCGAATAAGGCGTTTGCGACGCTGGCTTGAGCACCATGGTACAACCGGCGGCCAGGGCCGGGCCGGCTTTACGGGTGATCATGGCTGCCGGGAAGTTCCAGGGTGTAATCGCTGCCGTTACGCCGATGGGCTGTTTGATCACGATCAGGCGTTTGTCCGGTTGGTGGCCGGGAATTACGTCGCCATACACGCGCTTGGCTTCTTCGGCGAACCACTCAAGGAAGGACGCCGCGAAAGCAATTTCGCCCTTGGCTTCGGCAAGTGGCTTACCTTGCTCCATGGTCATGAGACGACCCAGGTCGTCCTGGTTTTCAATCATCAGTTCAAACCAGCGGCGCAGTTTGTTGGCGCGGTCTTTAGCTGTCAGTGCACGCCAGGCTGGCAGGGCATGATCTGCTGCTTCGATGGCTCGACGGGTTTCCGCTGCCCCCATCTTCGGCACACTACCCATAACTTCGTTGGTGGCCGGATTGGTGACCTGAATGGTCTGGCCGCTGTCCGCGTCCAACCAGGTTCCGTCGATATAAGCCTGTTGGCGGAACAATTGGGTATCTTTGAGTTGCATGGCGTGCTCCTTCGCAGACTGCATTCAGTGCTGCTCAGCTATTTTCCAAGCTATGAATTTAAGCCGAGGAGAGCCACATAAAAGCAATTCTCTCCTCCCCCGGATTGATCTAACCAACCCACTGAGTGGTGTCGTCCAGCGCCCTGGCAAAGCGCTCTACAATCATTCCGACTTCCTGTTCGTTGACGATTAACGGCGGGCAGAAGGCCACGGCATCACCCATGGCGCGAGTAATCATGCCGTGTTCCTGGGCTCTGCCGGCCATGTAGCGTCCGAGGGTGCCTAGCGCCTGATACGGCGCCTTGCTCACGCGATCGCCAACTAGTTCTACCGCAGCGATCAGTCCACAACCGCGAATTTCGCCCACCAAGGGATGATCGATGAAATGCTGTAGGCCGCTGCGCAACAACTGGCCCATTTGCGCCGCATGCTCGACCAGGCTCTCCTCTTCAATAATCTTCAGGTTCTCCAAGGCCACGGCAGTAGCTACCGGATGACCGCTGCCGGTGAACCCATGCCCAAGCGCGCCAAGCGCTTGGCTCTGATCAGCGATGCCCTCAAATACTGGGGCATTGATCAGAATCGCCGCTATCGGCTGATAAGAAGATGACAGTTGCTTGGATAACACCATGATGTCCGGCTGGATACCAAAGGTCTGGCTGCCAAACATCTGCCCGGTACGCCCAAATCCACAGATTACCTCATCGGCGATAACCAGGATGTCGTACTTACGGCAAACTTTCTGGATCTTCTCCCAGTAGGTACGAGGCGGCACTATGACACCGCCAGCGCCCATCAATGGCTCGCCAATGAACGCTGCGATAGTCTCCGGGCCTTCGGCGAGAATCTTCTGCTCGAGCTCGACGGCAAGGCGGTCAGCGAAATGCTCTTCACTTTCACCGGCAAGGGCGAAACGATAATGGTGCGGGCAGCCGACATGCAGGAAGCCTGGAAGCGGCAGGTCGAAACCGCGCTGGTTGCCTGGAAGGCCAGTCAAGCTTGCGCTGGCGACGGTGATGCCGTGGTAGCCGTTGACCCGACTGATGAACTTCTTCTTGGCTGGTTTGCCTAGAGCGTTATTGAGGTACCAGACCATCTTCACTACAGTATCGTTAGCCTCGGAACCGGAGTTGGTGAAGAACACCTTACTCATAGGCACCGGCGCCATCTCGATCAGCTTTTCGGCTAACTCGATACTCGGGCGATGCGATTTGTGACTGAACAGGTGATAAAACGGCAGGGTGTTGAATTGCTGCTCAGCTGCCTTGATCAGACGTTGATTGCTAAAGCCAAGCGCGGCGCTCCACAACCCAGCCATCGCCTCGATATAACCCTTGCCCTGATCGTCATAAACATAGATACCCTCCCCGCGCTCGATGATCAGCGGGCCAAGCTCCTGATGAAGGCGAGCATTGGTGTAGGGGTGCAGTTGATACTGAATGTCTTTTTCTGGCAGCGAGGATACTGACTGGTTCATGGGGCGCTCTCAATATGACTAACAAGCATGGTTTCTGGGAGTAGCCTTATAAGTAGGCATCCGGCTTTTGATCACAATCACACACTTCAATTCGGTAACGAGTTCAGTAACGATGACTTGGCTCGGGGACGTTAAGTGCACTAGCCGATAGCCTATTAGACTGAGCCGGTGCGGGGCTTGTCGTCTTGCGCACAGTCTTGTTCGTTCCAGTGCACTGCCGAATTCGCCCCGCACTGCCTCATGCGGGATGTTGGTTTTTTACAAACCTGGGTAGCCCCTGCAGCTGTGCATCAATCTGCTTGATGATGTAGGCGCCTATGGGAATTGCAGAGGTAGCCGCCGGCGATGGTGCATTGCAGACGTTGACGCTACGGCGGGTATTGCGGAACAGGAAGTCCTCGATCAACTTGCCGTCCGCTGAAACCGCTTGGGCGCGGACGCCGGCCGGGTAAGGCTTGAGATCCTGCAGCGTTAAGCTGGGGCAGTACTTGCGTACTTGCTGTAGATAACCACGCTTGAACAGCGAGTTTTTCATCTCGATCAGGCCGGGCCGCAGATTGTCCTTGAGCACTTTAAGAATGCCCGGATTGGTGAGCATTGCGAACGTGTCGGACAAAGATATGTCACGCTTGCGATAGCCCTCACGCTTGAGTGCCAGCACAGCATTGGGACCGACTGTCACACTGCCGTCGATCATTCGCGTCAGGTGCACGCCGAGGAACGGCATGGAGGGATCGGGAATCGGGTAGATCAGGTGATTGACGATCCGGTTGTGCTGCTCAGGCAGCAAATAGTATTCGCCACGGAACGGGCAAATGCTAAAGCCAGGATCTAAGCCCAGTAGACATACAATGCGGTCGGCCATCAGACCCGAGCAGGTCACCAAAAAGCGTGCAATGACTTCTTCATGCTGGGTTTTAACCCGCATCTCCGTGGCGCGCTCTTCCAGGCCGATGACTTCGCTGTCGTAGCGAATCTCGCCACCGTGCCTCTGGAACTCGCGAGCCATGGCAGCGGTGACCTCGGCATAGTTAACGATACCACTGGAGGGCACGAAGATCCCGCCGATTCCGGTGATGTTCGGTTCGCGTTCCTTCAGTTGCTCCGCAGACAGCCACTCGCGCTCCAGACCATTGGCTGCAGTGCGCTCCCAAAGCGCGCGCATGCGCTGCATTTCCACCTCATTGGTGGCGACCAGCAACTTACCGCACTCATCGTAGATAATGCCGTGCTCGTTACAGAACGATTTGGTAGCACGGTTGCCTTCCAGGCAGAACTTCGCCTTCAAGCTACCCGGCGTGTAGTAGACGCCGGCGTGGATGACCCCGCTATTGTGCCCCGTCTGATGCTTAGCTGGCCCGGACTCTTTCTCGAGCAACAAGATTTTCGACTCTGGGTAGGCCTTGATTAATTGCATGGCAGTCGACATGCCGATAATGCCGCCCCCGATGATCACAAAATCGTACACCGCTATCACCTCTACTCGATCTGTTTTGCCCCGTGGACAAACGACAAGGGCTAAACCGCGCAGCCCCTGTTCAATTAATGGCAATTATTGGCCTTGCTGATGGCCGAGTTTGGGGTAACTGAAGTAACCGCGCTGGCGCATCAGTTCACGGCGCAGCCCAGGGTGAGGGGTGAAACGATCGCGGCCATGCAGCCAATACAGGTTATTAATCAGCAGGAAGCAGCCAACTGGCACCGGCACGGAAAGCTTCTGTTTACTGCCCTCCAGGGAGATAGACAGGTCGGTCAGCCAGTTGCCCTCGTCGAAGTCTTTGGGCTGAACAAATTGATCGATATAGCGAATAGTCGGCCGCCCTTCGGCGTCGACATCAAAGATCGAATGGAACACGTCCGTATCGACCCTTTTACTCGGCGGCGCGGTCCAGCGCATGACGCGCCGTGCTAGCGGATGATGGAAGAAAGCATGGCGATCCTCCCAGTCGTCCAGATGCAGGATCAGCGAGTTGCCACCTTCGATATTCTGCTCATCGATCTTCATCATCAGCACGTAGTCGGTGATCTGATCGACGAAAGTACCATCGTTGTGCAACTCCATTACCCGGTGAGGTTGGCGCAGGTAGCTGTCCGAATTATCGACGTTCTCGACCACGAAGCGTGCGTAGAACTGGCCGCTCATCGCATCAAAGTTCGACCGCCCCAGCAGGTGGGCCACAGCAGTCGAGAATTTGACCATATCATCAGCTTGTGCCACATCATTCAGGGCCTCCTGCTTGATTAACAGCCCTCCGGTGGCACGATCCATTAGGGCGTTGAGTAGCACCGGGCGCAGGCTGTTACCGCAGAGATCGTCAAGAATTTTGGCGAAGCGAAATCGCAAGAAGGACTTGTATTCCAGCGCCTGCACCGGCCACTCGGCCACTGCTACACAGAAAGCCTCTATCGTCGCCTTAGTGAAGGTCAGCTCGAACAAACGGGGCGACTGAGCGGAGGGTGAAAGAGAAAACCCCTTAACGGCGGTCGGTAGCGGCATCACAAGATCTTTGAGCTGGGTAAAGGCATTCATGGCAGAGTCCTGACGAAAAAATTGTCTGTACGCCGCCCCGAGATTTACCAGAACAGCCGGACTAAAAATATAGCTATTTTATAAAAATGTCTACGCTTTTATAAAATAGCGACACTCGGCAACTGCATCTCCACTTAGTAAATATTTCTGCAGTTGCGTATGATGGATAAAACCCGTTGAGGAGCATGGTTTATGGATACGCTCGCCCCCCGCCAAAACTCAGCAGTCAGCGGCTATGAGTGGCTCAAGCGGGACATAATTCAGGGCATGTTCAAGCCCGGAGAAAAACTGCGAATGACTGCGCTTAAGGAGCGCTACGACCTAGGCGTAGGCCCTCTGCGTGAAGCGCTATCGCATCTGATTGCGGAAAATCTGGTAGTAGCTATCAGTCAGCGTGGCTACCGCGTCGCTCCTATGTCGCTGAGCGAAATGCAGGACATCTATGACGCACGGGCCAATCTCGAAGCGCTGGTACTTAAGCTCGCCATCGAACGCGGCGATGACGCCTGGGAGGCCCAGGTGTTGGCCTATTCGCATACATTGGCCAAGGTAATGGAGGTCAAGACCCAGGAGCAGATGCTGGAAATATGGGATGCCCGACACAAGGCCTTCCATACAGCTATAGCCTCCGGCTGTGGGTCTAGACACCTGCTGCAGGCGCGCGCCTATCTGTTCGATCAGGCCGAGCGCTATCGCCAGCTGTGGCTGCGGCGCACGGTGCTATCCGAGGAGGCCTTGTCCCTGAAACGTCAAGAGCACAGCGAACTGGTAGAAGCTATCCTTGCCCGTGACGCAACGCGAGCAAGCGCCATGATGCAGGCTCATCTGATGACACCAGTACCGATCATCGAAGGGATCATGCGCAACAGCAACCTGAGAGCATCCCAGTCCGCCCCTGAAATCATGGGATAGTTACCGTGTCTCGCCCTTAGAGGGGGTGCCTGCGGAATTTCAGCATGTTTTTTGCAGGACAGACCTGAAGCAATTACTACCCAACACCATAGCTTTGCACCTAGCATGGTTCCGTCTTACGCTTGTGAAGCCTGCGCCGCTCTCAGCCCGCTCGCGTGAACCTAAAACAATAAGCTTGGCTTGATCAGCAACACCAGCTACGCATGAGTTTGCCAATGCAGACGACAAAGGCTTACCCAAGTTAGCGCCCGTATGGAATATCAGACGCCGATATATAACTGGTACTCCCGCAACGGTGAAAAGGCGTGGAGCCTTTATGGGGAGCTACGCCGAGTGACTTCTAATCCCCCAGAGCACATTGACAATAAAGTAACCGGCTACGGCTTTAACGAAACGGCTCGGGCTTCACTGGCAGTACAACTAAAGTGCTGGCGAAAATGCCGGGAAAATTGTGCCTGATCACTGAACCCCCAACGATATGCCAGCTCACCGATTGATAGGTGGCAGTGGGGATCACGTAGGCGTTGATATACAGCCTCCAATCGTTTCAGGCGAATCCATTCACCGAGACTGTAGGGCGTACTGAAAAATAATTTATGCAAATAGCGAACCGATAAGCCGCAGGCCTGAGCAATATGCTGCGGGTTTAGTTCAGCTGAACACAAGTTTCGGTCGATGTAGTGCTCGATACGCTGCAAATGCAGGGCAGCTAGACTCGAACTCTCACTATTAAGGACGCGCTCATCTTGGCGCAGAGCCATTAACAACGTCGAAAGCACCTGTTCCAGCAGCATATGACGGGCATCCGCATCGCATTCGTCGAAGCGCGCGGCACACATCGCCAGTTGATCAACAAAAATTCGTCCCAATCCACGCCGAGCCTCGAAACAGAAACGGGTGTAGCGCTCGGCTCCACGTATCTGTCCATGTAGCGCGCGCTCAGGCAGCTTGAATACCCAAAGGTCGTTGTCGCAGGAGTAGTGAAAACGATAAGGCGCATCGCCTCGCTCGAAGATGAACCCACCTGGCTTACAATGGAGCTCACGACCGTCTTGCTCGAAGTGTACTTCGGTAAGGCGCGGCACTGTTACAAGGTAACAGGGTTCAGTATCTTCGCTAACCTGGCTCTCGCTGCGCGAATAGCCTAGCTGACTGGAGCGCAGGCGCGATAACGCCAACGGCGTACTGCCCGTTTTCCAAATTTTCAGGCTGCCTTGGAAAATGGCGCTGGAATTGAACTCCAACGACAATGGAAAATATGTATTGCCGATGGCTTCGGCCCAACGCGATTGCCTTTCTCCCTCAGGCCAATACCGCGTAGACAATTGATCTGTCATGAAAGGTCCTCAATTTGTAGTTATTATGAGGGCGGCACCAACGGTGAATGCCGTCGGTGCCGTTGTTACACAATCCTTTGTTAAAAATCCCTGACGGTCAATGACCGGGAGTCAGTTCATATGTGGCCGAGGGATCCAGACTGACCCGCCAGCCCGGTGGAACAACGATGTTTGTGGTCGCTTCCTCAATCACACAGGGACCTTGAATAATCTGCCCTACTTCTATGCGGTCGCCGTTGTACACAGGCGTGTCCTGCCAATCGTCTTGCGCATTGAACAGCATCGGACGATGACCAGCCGGAATCGCGGCCGTTGCCTTGAGCGGGGTTGCAAGTTCAGGCATTGGTGGACGCTGTAACCGCGCGATCACCGAGCACTCTAGATTAACTAGTTCGACCGGGCTGTTAGGCTCACTGAAGGAAAACAGCGCCTTGTGCCGCTGGTGGAAGGATTCGCGCAGGGCCGCCAGGCTGCTACGGTCGAGCCGGTCGCAGCTCAGTTCGACGCTGCACTCGTGGATCTGTCCGAGGTAACGAATCTCCAGGCTGTACTGGCATTCAATACGATTGTCACCACCGAAACCATCGTCTCGCAGGTTCGTCATACCACGCTCGCGTAACTGCTGCAGGGCCTGGTTTAGTTGCTCCAAATCGACGAACTCGTCATCCAAACGCATCGGCAAAGTAGTCAGCTGATCATAGCGGATGTCAGAGAGAATCTGGCCGAAGGCGCACAGCCCCGAAGCCACCTTGGGAATCAGCACAACCTTGCTGCCGATTTCCTCAGCTAGTCGCATCACGTGCATGCCCGCTGCACCACCGGCACCGATCAGGGCGAAGTCACGGGGATCATAACCACGCTCAATGGACACGCGGCGGATACCACTAACCATGCTCAGGTTAACCAGGGTAATGATACCGACGGCCGCGCGCTCGACACTGATACCCAGCGGTTCGGCAATTTTACTGCGGATCGCATCGATCGCGGCTTGTCGATTTAGACGGATGCTGCCACCGAGCAGTGCACCATCAGCCAGATAACCGAGCGCCAGGTTAGCATCGGTTACAGTCGGCTCGACCCCACCCTTTCCATAACACACAGGCCCGGGGTTAGCCCCGGCACTGCGTGGACCGACCTGGAGCATGCCGAAGTCGTCAAGGTGGGCGATCGAGCCACCGCCGGCGCCAAGGGTTTCCACCTGAATCATTGGCACGCCGATACGGTAACGGAGGAAGTCGCTGTCTTTGCTGAAGTTGGTGCGACCGCCTTTGCTAAGAGTGATGTCGAACGAGGTACCACCCATATCGACGGTGATTACGTTGTCGATACCGAATGGCTGGGCCACGCACAAGCCGGCTTGCGGGGCAGATGCCGGACCGGAGTTGATCGCGTTGACCGCCCGCTCACGCATTACCACGCCAGGAGCCAGACCTCCGTTGGACTGGAAATAGCGGGTAGGCTGCTGCGCGCCCAGCTCCTCGAACAGCGCGTCGATGCGTTCGATATAACGACCCATCACTGGGCTAAGGTAGGCGTTGACCACGGTTGTCGAGGTGCGTGTGTATTCGCGAATCTGCGGGAACACCTCGTGGCCGCTGCAGACAAATACGTCAGGTAAAGCCGCACGCACCATAGCCATAGCGCGCTGCTCGTGACTAGGGTTGCGCACCGACCAGACGAAGGAGATCGCCACCGCCTGCACCTGTTGTTCGCGGAAGTAGTCGATGGCGGCATGAATCGCCGCCTCGTCTAGCGGGCTGAACTCGCTGCCGTCACTGATAATACGCCCGCCGATTGGACGGCGCAGGTGGCGCGGCACTAACATATGCGCCGGTGGATAAGTGGCGTCATAGCGATGGCCATCTTCTTTGTGGCCAAGGCGAATTTCCAGGCTGTCTTCATGGCCATCGGTACACAGCAGGCCCACCTTGACCCCGGTCTTTTCGATCAGTGCGTTGAGCGCCACAGTCGTCCCGTTGATGCACAGATCGCAGTCGGCAATGATCTCGGCTGGTGTACGGCCGAGGGCATCGGCGATTTGCGCCAGACCGTTGCGTATGGCCAGGGTGCCGTCATGTGGGGTGGACGGCGCCTTGAACAACTGCACGTTGCCCTGATGGTCGGCGAGGATGAAATCAGTGAAGGTGCCGCCGGCATCGATGCCCAGGCGATATTGTTGTTTGCTCATTTTCGAATTCTCTGCATTGCTCAAAGGGGCTGTGCTCAGTGCGCGGCTCGGTGTGCGTGGGTTGCGGCTTCATCGAGTTGGCCGTTGCCGTCAATCACTACGCCGTATTCAAGGCGCGCGCCGTCAATCGAGACCAAGCCGTTGCGCACATCGGCTAGAACCGTGGCCAGCGGACGACGTAGTGGGTCGCCATAGCCACCACCGCCCGGGTTGACGTTGATTACGCGCTCACCTGGTTGTGCGGTCAGCAGAGTGTTCTGGATGTAATGGTCTTCCTCACCGTCGACATGTCTATGGATCAAGCGGCCGAGCTTGGGCTCGAGCAGAACATTCTTCGCCCCTGCCGCACCGGCGGTAGGCAGCTGCCGGCCCTCACCGAAACCGACCACGGTCATGGCGTGCTTCAGCGGCTCGAGCTCCAGGCGAGTACCAGAGCCACCGCGGAATTCACCGGCGCCACCACTGTCGGTCATCAGGCTGTAGCGGTGTATCAGTACCGGATAGGAGTACTCAAGCAGTTCGATATCGCCGGACATCAGCGCGCCGAAGCAGCACAGCGGGCCGCAAGCAGGCCAACCATCCATAGCCTTGTTAGCGCCAGCGCCGGAGATGACCGAGGCCAGCACCATGGTCACATATTCATCGTTGTTGTTGCGTGGGTCGTGCCCAGCGATATTGATCCCGCTGGCATGCCCCCAGGAGGCGGTCACACGCTCCGGAGCCGCCTGTTCAAGGGCCAGACGCACGGCATCGGCGAGGGTTTCCATCGGAGTAGTGGTGCAGTTGACGTGCGGTGCCGGCTCCTGGGCGTTGCACAGAGTACCGGACGGGCCAAGGTCTACACTCACGCAGCGATAGAGGCCTTCATTGTAGGGCGGTGGCACCTGGGCGAACATCATCAGTCCGAGGTAAACCCCGGAGATCGAATTGCCCGCGTAGGAGTTGATGAAGTAAGGCACCTGCGGCGGGCTCTCTATCAGAACGTGCGCCTCGTCGCCGCGAATTTCCACCTGGGCAGTGATCGACAATTCTCCCAGACCATGACCGGAGTCTTCGAGAATGGCAGTGCCGCTGTAGAAACCGTCTGGCACATCACGCAACAATGCGCGCATATGACGGTCTGCCATATCTTTCAGCTCGGTAATGCACGCTCGGACCTGGTCGACGCCATAGCGATCGAGCAACTCGATCAGGTGACGCTCGCCCACGCTGCAAGCACCGTACTGGGCATTCAGATCGCCTTCTTGATAGGCGCGGGCGCGCATGTTGGTCAGCAGCAGGTTGATTACGTCTTCCCGGCGCTGGCCCTGGGCCCACAACTTGACAGGCGGGATGCGCAGGCCCTCTGCGTAGATTTCTTTTGCGTCCGGGTTGTAGCCGGCCGGTACCGGGCCGCCAATATCGGTCAGGTGGCCCTTGCAGACCGTCCAGAACACCAGCTCGCCCTTATAGAACACCGGTTTGTACATGCAGCAGTCGAGGATATGACTGCCCATGTAGGCTGGATCGTTATGATAAATAACATCGCCCTCGGCAATCTCATCACCGAAGAAGCCAGCAACGCATTTCATCGCTGGGATAAGCGAACCGAGATGAATAGGAATGTCCTGGCCTTGCAGGATCATTTCCGGGAGGTGATCGAAGAGTGCGTTGGAATAGTCGTGGGCGAGGTTGAACACGCTCGAGCGACTGGTCTTTTCCAGCGTCAGGGTCATTTCTCGCTGGGCTGTTTCGAGCGCACCGCGCACGACTGCCAGGGTGATCGGGTCTACTGTGTTCATGGGTCACCACAAATCTTGTTTTTGTCTGGGGAGGCGTGACGGATGTCTTGCCCACATCGCTAAGTTACGCGCGGGCCTAGCGGCTGGCTTGTCTTCAAGCGCACCGTTTTTTGGCCTGAAGTGAACTGTTTCTACTGGTGCATCTACTCAAGATCTAATGCCGGGAGGCCGGAACGCTGCGATCGGGTAGGAGGCGGCCTCACGGCCGCCGTCCTCCCACACCACCGTGCGTACGGTTCCGTACACGGCGGTTCAGGCCATGCGGTTAAGCCGATTGATCGTATCCAGTATCGAGACCAGTCAAAGTCTGTCCCATAGCTTCTTCGGCAGCGCCTGATTCATATGCGGCGCTCCTGAGTTCCACCACGGGCCTCGGCCATTGAAGGCCGACTTGCAGGCACGCTCCTCGCTCAATCCCAGGCGCATCAGGTTGCGCGCCCTCGTAGAGGGCTGCTTCCATTGCCGCCAGATGACACAGCGAAGTTTGTGCCTGACCCAGCCATCCAGCTCTTCCAGTGGACGCTTGCTCTGGCTGAGCTTGAAGTAGCCTGCCCAGCCTCGCAGCACCGGGTTTACCCGCTCGATGACATTCGCCATCTTGTGGCCCCGCACCCCTCGCAGCAGTTCCCTGAGACGGTCGCGCACACGGCGCAGGCTCATGGTTGCCACTCGCAGTCTAGGCTGCGAGTGCCAACTCATCCCATACCCCAGGTAGTCGCATTTCCACGACCCAGCCACGCGACTCTTGTCCCGATTCAGTCTCAGTTTCAGACGGTGATTCAGGAACCGCTCGACACTGGCCAGCACTCGTTCGCCAGCACGCGGACTACGGACATAAATGTTCGCGTCATCGGCATAGCGCACGAAGCGATGGCCTCGCCGCTCCAACTCACGGTCGAGTTCATCGAGCAGGATGTTCGACAGCAGCGGCGAAAGCGGGCCGCCTTGCGGCGCCCCCTCCTGCCGATGGCTGACAACCCCGCCCGACATGACGCCCGCTTCGAGGTAACGGCGGATGAGTCTGAGCACCTGTTTGTCTTCGACATGGCGCTCAACACAGAACATCAGGATGTCGTGGTTGACCCGATCAAAGAACTTCTCCAGATCGAGTTCCACGCAACACCTATGACCCGCCGCCACATGGGTGCGGGCCATCTCGACAGCCTGGTGAGCGCTTCTGCCCGGACGGAAGCCGTAGCTATAGTCCGAGAACAGCGGATCGAAGATCGGCGTGAGCTGTTGCAGCAGGGCTTGCTGGATCAGGCGATCCACGACACTGGGAATGCCCAGTTGCCGCATACCGCCCTGCGGTTTGGGAATTTCGACCGCCCGCACTGCCTGGGGATGGTATTCACCTGCCAGCAGCCTGACCTTCAGGATGGGCCAATACTGTTTCACGTAGCCTGCCAAGTCGGCGACCGTCATGCCATCGGCACCCGGCGCCCCCTTGTTGCTGACCACGCGCTGATACGCACGCTTGAGATTGAGCGGCGCAAGCACCCGCTCCATCAGCGTGTCCGGCTCCGCGTTCATCCACGTCACCGACGCCGCCGATACCTCTGCGCTGTCAGGCGTCATCCTCGGCCTCTGGCCGGGACTCGGGGTGACAGTCTTCTCTTGGAGAAATTTCTGCATTTCGGTTATCGACGAGACGCTGACGCCTACTGGCGGCATGACCTGTTCGGCCCTTGATGGCGTGGTTGACCGCCACTTACTACGGCCTCGGCTGACTTCTGCACGCCCATCCCGTCGCCTCTCGACAATCGGTAGCACAATGGCAAGCGTACAGATCTCCCAGGGTAATTCGCGCGACCTTCCTGCTTATGCCTGTCGGATCTACGTCGCAGCGTTCCGTGCAAGTATCGGGCTTTGGCGATTATGGCCACCTCACCCCGCTGCGCCGCCTCATCCGCTTCCTGTTCGTCAGGCCAGCATTTTGTCTCGGGCTTCCTTCAGATTCGCAGTCGCCCGCGACACCCTTGCCTTCAGCTAACACTTCCCCTTGCCGGGTGTGTAGAGGACTTTCACCTCCAAGTCGCCAGGCTCACCACCACAGTGAACCCGACAGCGCCAGTCACGGCGCTACGCGCCATGCCTGGCGCACCATAAAAAAACGCCAGCACATGGCTGGCGAAAATAGGAGCGTGAGTGGTTGCTAGGGGCGCTTATTGCCTCAGAAGTAGTAACCGATATTGGTATACAACTGGTTTTCCCAGCGTTCGCTACCGCCGGCGCCCAGGCTCTGGGTGTAGCTACCGCCACCGATGTAGGGATCGTGCTTGCCGTGCAACCACTCGACGGCGATCCATAGGTCTTTCAGCGAGAAAGATGTGCCAAGGATGAAGCGCTGGGAATCCTCGAAGCTGGACTCATCCTTGTCGAACAGGCTGTAGTTACCGTAAACCTTGACACCAGAGAGCCACCCGAGTGAGCCAGGAATGTCATAGCTGAGGTCGGCTACATAGAGGTTACCCTTGGCGGCAACGTTAAAGGTGCCGTCGAAGCTGCCGAAGCTAACCAGCTTGTCTCTGCCGGGATTCTCCGGGCTCATGTCCTGGCGAGTGGCTTGCAGTTGCACGCCCCAGGGGCCATTCTTGCCCGAGTAGTGGACTGCTAGGGCATTTCGGCGGCCGCTATCACGACTGTCCTGGTTCTGCAGCGTCGAGGTCAATGCCGAGGCGCCGATCTCCGACTGCCAGCTCCCAAGCTTTAGGTTGCGGGCCAGACGCCCGACTAAGATGTCGCGCTCGTGGTTATCGCTGCCGTCGACGACGTAGTCATCTGCCGTAGCAACACTGGTTGCATAGGTCCGCCCGCCGCGGCTTGTACCTTGACCCTGATCAGCCGGGCTTAGGTAGTAAGCGAGTTGGAAGTTCCAGTCATCCTGCTGCTGGATGTATTTAACACCAAGGTTCGCAATGTCTTCCAGGCCGATCACGCTGCCCAAGGTCAAGAAGAAAGTGCTGCCGGCATAGGGCAGCAGGCCGAACGGAATCTTGTTTAGTCCCACCTGAATCTGACGCGACTCATCGAACTTGTAGCCGATCCATGCATATTCGGCGAAGGCGATGTCACCGATCTTGTCGGTATAGTCGAAAGGGTAAGCGTCGCCATAGAAACGGTATTTAGCCGCGCCGATCCAACTATCGGAGTTGTAGGTAGCGGTGAGAAAGGCAGTATCGAAACTCAGCTTCTCGATATCCCGGTCGGGGTCGTAGTCGATACGCGCACGCACGGCGCCGCCAATGTCCAAGTTGTCATTGATAGCCACCGCACCTGCGGGTAGCGCGAGCGATGCCAACAATGGAAGTAATATGAGAGTTGCTTGTGGGTGCAGGTTGATCATTTTCATGAATTGGCTCTTAGCATTGTTAGTCTTTTTTTCAGCTACGCAGCACTAAGCCGCTGCGGTGTTGCGGCTTAGTTTTGGATCGGGTTTGGTAGCTGCAGCAAGTTGCCGGAGCCGAATACATCGGCCCGGTGGGCGCCGATATTGGTTTCAGCTGCAGCTGGTGCGGACAAACCAGCTGCGTTTGGCGCTGTTGAGTAGCAGCCAGTAGCTGGCGAACGCGCAGACAAAGGTCACCGGCGCTGAGAAGGTCGCCAGCGTTGCTCCGCCGAAATTCAGCAGCACTATCCCCAGGCCAGCGGCAAAGAACCAGGCGATCAAGCCGCACGGGTTGAAGGCGTTGACTCGTTCGAGAGCGAATTCAATATTGCCCTCGAACAGCTGGGTATATTTCGGCGAGAAAATATGCGCCAAAGCGATCGCTACCCAAGCCACTACAAAGATGCTCTGGTATGCCAGGGCTTGCAGAATGTAGCTGAACACATTGAGCAACATCATTGTGTAGACCACGATGCCAACTACTACGGCCCATGCCATATAAGGCACAGCCGCCAAGCCAAAACGGCCGAAGAACGCATGCATGTTGCTAGCGGCCATGAAGAAATTTGCGGTATTGATACGGGTCTGGCTGACCCAAACGAACAACAACCCCCAGATACCCATCAGCTCGACAATGGCCAGCACCACCGAGACCTCAGACAGGCCGCCCTCTGTGGGAATGGTGGCGGCGAGAAAGATGCCGACCAGACCGTTAATAAGAAAGGTGAAGATATAGAATGGTAGGCCGAAGTTAAATTTAGCGTGGTAGCTGGCGTCCTGCTTACGACCGAAGCGTGCGTAGTCCCAGGTGTACATCATGAGAATCCACACTCCCATGAAATAGGTGAAACAGTCCCACCAGCCATTACTTACTGGCCCGCTCTCAGGCCCCATTTCCAACCAGGCAGAACTGTAGCCGTATTCACCGACGGCCATCGCTACTACGGCAATCAGACCAATCAGGTAGAGCGGCAGCAGCACGCCATTGAACTTATCCAGCCAGGTCTGCACGCTACCGAACACCAGTGGCACGCTGTATAGCACCACTATTAGGTAGGCTTGATTGAGCGTGATGTCGGACACGTAGTGTTGGATAGCAATGGCGATCACCGAGCCTTCAAACACGCTGTAGTAGATCGCCGTGGCGAAGAAAATCAGGGTGGCCAGTGCTGCGCCGGCGCGTCCGAATAGCACCCGGGAGAAGAGTGCGACCGATAATCCGGTCTTAATGGCGTAGCGGGCAATGACCCCGTTGATGGCCGCATAAGTTACGACCGACAAGAGTAAGCCGATTATGGCATTCATCGTACCAAAGCTCATTGCCAGGGTGGCGGACACCACCAGCCAAAACATAGCACTGCAGATGGCCCACCAAGCCATCGTCAGTGAGCCTTTGCTCATGCGGTGTTCTTCCGGAACCGCGACGGTGCTGTAGTCGATACTATCGACCTGTTTTTTGATGTTTCCGGCCATGGCTCTTCTCTTGTTTTTGTAATGAGTGGAGTCATGATCATAAGTACTTCAGGCGGGCGACCACTTGCTGCTGAGCGCACTCTCTTTTGTCATACCTGAAGCTTCTTGCTCTCTGGAAGATGGCCCACCCAGACGAAACTCCTCCAGCGGAAAGCGATGAGAAAATCTCTCAGGCTGTCCAAGTCAGAATAAAAGACCTCAATGACGCTATGGCTTACATCTCTTTCCGAGAGAGCGTTATTAGCGAGCGAGTCACCTAACAACACCTACACTCAGCGTGATAGCCAGACAGACAACATAGCGCTTAAACGTTTCAAGCCAGTAGGACTACAAGCAAAGCACTCAATGACGGGCTCGAGGCCGATTCAATCTCGGCACAACCACCCTAAGCCAGCAACCAGCACTACATGCTACAAGAAGTCAAAACCGGGTACAAAACCGGGTACAAAGAATAACGAAAACAACCAGAATGCCTAAGCTCAAACGCTCAAGCATCAGACTTACCGCATAACGTGTAAGTCAAAAAATTGTCTTTCCCGCACGTCAACTCTATGTTTCAAATGCATTAGCCCTGAAACCCGCACGCCACTTGAGTATGCACGCATAGCACAATTCTATAGGTATTGCAACACATTCCTTTAGGGCTTCAGATCACTTGCTGCAACTGCGGCACGACCTCGAACAAGTCACCCACTAGACCGTAATCCGCCACCTGAAAAATCGGCGCCTCTTCGTCCTTGTTGATTGCCACGATGACCTTGGAGTCTTTCATCCCGGCCAGGTGCTGGATGGCACCGCTGATGCCGACGGCGATGTACAGCTGCGGCGCGACGATCTTGCCGGTCTGGCCAACCTGCATGTCGTTGGGCACGAAACCGGCGTCGACCGCAGCGCGCGAAGCACCGACGGCGGCGCCGAGCTTGTCGGCCAGGGCATACAGGTGCTTGAAGTTGTCGCCGTTCTGCATGCCGCGACCGCCGGAGACGACGATCTTGGCCGCGGTCAGTTCCGGACGATCGGACTTGGCCAGCGCCTCAAAGACGAAGGCCGAGATGCCGGCGTCGCCGCCAACGGCCACGGCTTCCACGACAGCACTGCCGCCTTCGCCGGCCACCGGATCGAAACCGGTGGCACGCACGGTGATCACCTTCACCGCCGCCGAAGACTGCACGGTGGCGATGGCGTTACCGGCGTAGATCGGCCGCTTGAAAGTGTCGGCGCTTTCCACGGCGATGATTTCGGAGATCTGGTCGACGTCCAGCTGGGCGGCGACGCGCGGCAGGATGTTCTTGCCGTTGCTGGTGGCGGCGGCGAGGATGTGGCTGTAACCCTTGCCCCCTGCTTCTTGAACAAGAGCAGCTACCAGCGGCGCAACGTTTTCCGGCAGCTGATGGGCGAAGGCGGCGTTGTCGGCCACCAGCACCTTGGCCACGCCGGCGAGCTTGGCAGCCGCTTCGGCGGCGGCGCCACAGGCGGCACCGGCAACCAGGAGGTGGATGTCGCCACCGATCTTCTGCGCAGCGGCCACGGTGTTGAGAGTGGCCGGCGCCAGGGCGGCATTGGTGTGTTCAGCGATAACCAGGATAGTCATTTAGATTACCTTCGCCTCGTTCTTCAGTTTCTCGACCAGTTCCGCCACCGACTTGACCTTGATGCCGGCCTGGCGGGCAGCCGGCGCTTCGACTTTCAGGGTCTTCACGGTGGACGCGGTGGCAACGCCCAGGGCGTCCGGGGTGAGCACCTCCAGCGGCTTCTTCTTGGCCTTCATGATGTTCGGCAAGGAGGCGTAGCGCGGCTCGTTCAGACGCAGGTCGGTGGTGACGATCGCCGGCAGGTTCAACGCCACGGTCTGCAGGCCGCCGTCGATCTCGCGGGTCACGTTGACCTTGTCGCCCGCCACTTCGACCTTGGAGGCGAAGGTGCCTTGGCCGAAGCCGGTCAGCGCGCCGAGCATCTGGCCGGTCTGGTTGTTGTCGCTGTCGATGGCCTGCTTGCCGAGGATCACCAGCTGCGGCTGCTCCTTGTCGACCACGGCCTTGAGCAGCTTGGCCACGGCCAGGGAGTTCAGCTCGTCAGCACCCTCTTCCTTGACAGCCTCGACCAGGATGGCGCGGTCGGCACCGAGGGCCAAAGCAGTACGCAGCTGCTCTTGCGCCGCCGTCGGGCCGATCGACACCACGACGATTTCACTGGCAACGCCCTTCTCTTTCAGGCGTACGGCTTCTTCCACGGCGATTTCGCAGAAGGGGTTCATCGACATCTTAACGTTGGCGAGATCGACGCCGCTGTTGTCCGCCTTGACGCGAACCTTGACGTTGTAATCGACCACACGCTTGATCGCTACGAGGACTTTCATAAAGGCTCCATGGGAAAAATTGCCCCGGCAAGCTGGCTGGCCGGGGCATGGCAGGTTCAGCGTTCACCAAGCTGTTCGATGATGCCTTGTGCCTTCAACTCGGCCAGGCGCTCATCATCGAGACCCAACTGGCGCTTGAGCACCTCATCGGTATGCTCACCCAGCATCGGCGCGGGGCGCAGGTACTCGACCGGTGTGCGAGACAACTTGATCGGACTGCCGACCGTGACGAAGTCGGCTTTCAAGGGATGGGGAATGTTGACCAGCATGTTGCGCGCCAGTATCTGTGGTTCGTCCAGCGCCTGGGCAATGCTGTTGATGGCCCCTACCGGTACGCCCTGCGGGTGAATGCGCCCTACCCACTCATCGGCGAGCCCTCCGAGAAAGTGACGCGACAGGATGGCAACGATCTCCTCGCGGTTGCTGACTCGGTCGGCGTTGCGCGCGAAACGCGGATCTTTCGGCAGCTCTGGCAGGCCGATGGCGTCGCACAGTGCGACGAACTGTGAGTCGTTGCCGCAGGCAATGATGAAGTCGCGATCACTGGCGCGAAACACCTGGTACGGCACAATGTTGGCGTGGGCGTTGCCATAACGCCCGGGCGGCTTGCCGGAAGCCAGATAGTTCTGGCTCTGGTTGCACAGTGTGGCGACCTGAACATCCAGCAACGCCATATCGATATGTTGACCAAGCCCGGTCTTTTCTCGGCTGAGCAGCGCAGCTTGGATAGCCACCGTCGAGTACAGGCCGGTCATCAGGTCCGCGAAGGCAACGCCTACCTTTTGCGGGCCGCCACCGGGCAGATCGTCGCGCTCGCCGGTGATGCTCATCATTCCACCCATACCCTGAATGATGAAGTCGTAACCCGGTTCTGCGGCGCGCGGCCCGGTCTGGCCGAAACCCGTCACCGAGCAATACACCAGGCGTGGATTGAGCGCAGCGAGGCTAGCGTAATCCAGCCCGTACTTGGCCAAGGAACCGGCCTTGTAGTTCTCGATCAGTACGTCGCAACTGGTAGCCAGGGCCCGCACCATTTCCTGCCCCTCGGGGCTGGCGATGTTTAGCGCCACCGACAACTTGCCGCGATTGGTGGACTGGTAATAAGAAGCCTCGCCGGTGGACTCGGCGTTCTGCCCCTTCATCCATGGCGGCCCCCAGCCACGGGTGTCATCACCCGCGCCCGGCCGTTCGATTTTGATCACTTCGGCACCCAGATCGGCCAGAGTTTGGCCGCACCAGGGACCAGCCAGAATGCGGCTCAAGTCGAGCACGCGATACCCAGTCAAAGCACCCATTTCATTTCACCTTTGCTTGCGCGCACTTACACACGCTCCATCACCATGGCGAGGCCTTGGCCCACGCCGATGCATAGGCTCACCACAGCGTAGCGTTTGCCGCTCTGTTGCAGCGCGCGAGCGGTGCTCAGGGCCAGGCGCGCACCGGATGCACCTAATGGGTGGCCGACGGCGATGGCGCCACCGTGTGGGTTTACCCGCGGGTCGTTGAACGCAACACCCAGACCTTTCAGGCAGCCCAGCACCTGGCTGGCGAACGCTTCGTTGATCTCGATAATGTCCATATCCGCCAGGCTGAGCTGCGCGCGAGCCAATGCCTTATGAATAGCCTCCACCGGGCCGACGCCCATAATGCGCGGGGCCACACCCACGGCGGCGGCCGACAGAATGCGCGCCATCGGAACCAAGCCGTGCCGTTCGCCCGCCGCGGCCGAGCCAATCAGCAATGCCGCCGCGCCATCGTTGACGCCTGATGCGTTGCCGGCGGTAACCACACCACCTTCGGAGAGAGGATTCAGGCGAGCCAAAGCGATCAGGTCCGATTGCGGGCGCGGGTGCTCGTCCTGCTCCACCACATTGGGTGGCGTCTTGCGCCCGGTGGGCACGCTGACCGCGAGCAGTTCTTCCTGAAAGAAACCTGCGCTACGTGCGGCTTCATAACGGGCCTGAGAGCCGGCAGCAAAGACGTCGGCCTCAGCACGGGAGATGCCGTACTCCTGAGCCACGTTATCGCCCGTTTGCGGCATGCTGTCGTTGCCAAACTCGGCGACGATCTTCGGGTTGGGAAAACGGGCGCCAATGGTACTGTCGAACACCGTCAGTTCGCGGCTATAGGCCGCTTCTGCTTTAGCCATGACAAAGGGTGCACGGGACATACTCTCCACCCCGCCGGCGACAAACAGTTCGCCTTCGTTACAGGTCACTGCGCGGGCGGCATCGATCACCGCCGCCAGACCACTGGCGCACAGGCGGTTAACTGTCTGCCCAGGTACGGTCACGGGCAAGCCTGCAAGCAGTGCGGCGTGACGCGCGATGTTGCGGCTGTCCTCCCCTGCCTGGTTGGTATTGCCCAGAATCACGTCCTCGATGGCTTCGCCAGGGATGGCGTGGCGAGCGAGCAATTCGTGGATCACATGGGCGGCGAGGTCGTCTGGGCGTACCGAAGCGAGTGCGCCGCCGTGGCGGCCAAATGGCGTGCGCAGTCCCGCGAAGATGTAGGCGTCGAGCATGGGAAAATCCTAGCGTTGAGGTTCAGTCGGGAGTGGTTCGTTGTGACGCAATGAAAGGCCCAAGGCGGCCCGTCGCCGCAGCCAGGGACCCGGCCGATAACGGGGATCGCCCGTCAGTTCGGTCATGCGTTCAAGAGTGGTGAGCAAACGCTTGGGCCCGACACTATCGCCCCAGGCCAGCGGACCTTGCGGATAACCAAGACCACGGCGCACGCCTTCATCCAGGTCATCGACACTGGCGATACGCTGCTGAACGATATCGCCCGCCAGGTTGACGATCATGGCCAGTACCCTTTGGGCCACAAAGCCGACACTGTCATTGATCACACTGACGCCCACGCCATCGCGGCCCAACAGCGCATGGGCGGCATCGCGCATGTCGGCATGGGTAGCGGGATTTAGCATCAGCGTGCGGTAGCGGGCGATATCCAGCAGCGGGTCGATGCACACCGTGCGCTCAGGATCGGTGCCAAACAGGCCGACGGCGCCGGTGGCATCCAGACCGTAAGGTGCCAGCAAACACAGGGCCTCGCTGCTTGGGACCGTGCCCTCTTCGACCCGCGCGCCCACCTGCTGAAGAAGCTCGGTGAAACGTGCACGATCCTCGGGGTTTTCAGTGCCAAGCCAAACCGGCGGAAATGCTTCCAGCGCAGGTACTGCCTGTGCGGCGGGTGGATCGATCATCTGGCCGTCGGCGTATCGGTAAAACCCACGCCCGACCTTGCGCCCGACGTAGCCGGCATCCAGCATCTGGCGTGTTAGCGCTGCAGGCCGATACCGCGGTTCCTGGTAGAACTGGTTGTAGATCGACTCAATGACTGGATGGGAAACATCAAGAGCCGTCAGATCAAACAGCTCCAAGGGCCCCATGCGAAAACCCAGACCCTCGCGCAGGATACGGTCTACCTCGGCGGGTTCGGCTACGCCTTCCTTGAGAATTTGCAAAGCCTCAGTGCTATATGCACGGCCGGCGTGATTGATGATGAACCCTGGTGTGTCCTTCGCCCGAATACCCCTATGCCCCATGCGGGCAGCCAGGGCTCGGAGGCTGTCGCCTACCTGCGGGTCAGTCGCCAGACCATCGATGACTTCCACCACTTTCATCAGCGGCACAGGGTTAAAAAAATGAAAGCCAGCGATGCGTTGGGGAAGTCGGCAATTGCGAGCAATGCTGGTGACGGAGAGCGATGAGGTGTTGGTAGCCAGAATGCAGTCATCGGCAACCACGGCTTCCAACTCGGCGAGCAAGCCCTGCTTGGCGTCGAGGCGCTCGATAATGGCTTCCACTACCAGGTCGACGTCGCTCAGTTCCGTAAGGGCGCTCGCCACTTGCACGCGGGAGAGCGTGGCCAGCGCATCGGCGTTGGCAATCTTGCCTTTGTCGACCAGCTTGTCCAACGTGCCTTTCAAGCTTTCGCGGGCGCCCTGCGCAGCGCCTTCGCGACTATCAAACAGCGTGACGCGAATGCCCGCCTGAGCGGCGATCTGAGCAATACCTGTACCCATGACTCCGGCGCCAACAACCGCCATCCGGTTAATTTCACGTGTCATCGCTCATTCTCCTGAGAAGATCGCTTTGCGTTTTTCCAGGAAGGCTTGAGCGCCCTCTTTCTGGTCGCTCGAATCGAATAGCAATTGGAAGGCCTTGCGCTCCAACACCAGCGCGCTCTCCAGCGGCAGGTCAGCACCGGCCAGCATCACTTCTTTGATCTGCGCGACGGCTAGCGGCGGCAAGGCGGCGATTTCAGTGGCCAGCTCTAGTGCACGGACAATGGTCTGCTCGTCGCCCACCACTTCACTCAGCATGCCCATGGCCAAGGCTTGCTGGGCCGAGACCAAGCACCCGGTAAGGGCAATGCGCATTGCCTGGAACTTGCCGCCCGCGCGGATCAGACGCTGAGACCCGCCGGCGCCCGGCATCAGGCCGAGTTTGCCTTCTGGCTCGCCAAAGCGCGCCGACTCGCCGGCGACGATGATGTCGCAGTGCATGGCCAGCTCACAGCCGCCGCCAAGGGCGAAACCATTCACTGCAGCGATGACCGGCTTGGGGCAGCGGGAGATGGCTTCCCACAGCAGCTCGGTATGGCGCAGGTACATTTCAATCGGGCGCGCTTGGGCAAACTCGCGGATATCGGCTCCGGCCACAAAACAGGTGTCACCGCCGGTAAGTACAATCGCCCGCACCTGCCCATTGCGAGCCAGTGCCCGAAAGTGCTCGGCGAGTTGTTCACGCACCGCGCTATTGAGCGCGTTCTTGGCTTCTGGCCGGTCGATGCGTACGACGGCAACGCCGTCTTCTCGAATTTCCAGGTTCACTACAGATTCAGGTTCGTGACTCATACCCACCTCTAAACACGTTTCGCTATACGAAATTGCATTTCGTATTTACGAGATATCATAGGTAGGGTCGCGAATTCATGTAAATCAGAAATCTGAACTATTTTATTATTTCTTTATTAATCAATATATTATCTATCTAAAAATGAGCGTTTTGCATTTCATCTCGGCTCAAATATAATTTCGCCTGACGAAACGTACTTTTATTTGCTTGCAATTTCCAAAAATGAGGTTCTACCATGGCACGCAACAAAGCGGATCAGCAGAAGGCTGAGAGCAGCACTGGAGCGGATGAAATCGCTTTACTGAAGATGGGCATGCTCGACCCGGCCAGTGCGTCGAGTGAGGACGAAACCAGCGGCCAGTTCGTGACTGCGCTGGCACGTGGGCTGGAGCTGATGCGGTGCTTTACCCCGCGCGACAACGTGCTGGGCAATCAGGAACTGGCGCGGATGACCGGGCTACCCAAGCCGACCGTGACGCGCTTGACCAACACCCTGATGCGCCTTGGCTGCCTCAAGCGTGAGGTGCACTCGGGCAAGTACCAGCTGGATGTCGGTGTGCTGGGGTTCGGCTACGCCATGCTGTCGAATCTGTCGATTCGCTCGGTGGCGCACCCGCTGATGGAAGAGCTGGCCAATCACGCTCAAGCCGCAGTGGCAATGGCGGCCCGGGATCGCCTGCAGATGGTTTACCTGGACGTCGTTCAGGGCCAAGGCAATACCACGATGCGGCGGCAGATCGGCAGCTACTTGCCACTGGCGCAAAGCTCGGCGGGACGCGCATGCCTGGCGGCGATGCCAGAGAGCGAGCGAGAGTTTCTCCTCGACCACATGCGCCAACGCGAAGCAGCACAGTGGCCGGTGATCCGCAAGGGCCTGGATCGCGCGTTTCGCGATTACACCGATTACGGCTTTTGCCTATCGATCGGCGAGTGGCACCGCGACGTCAACTCAGTCGCCGTGCCGCTGTTACACCCGCAGTTCGGGTTACTGACCTTCAACTGCGGTGGACCGAGCTTCCAGCTTCCACGGGACAAGCTCACTGACGATATCGGGCCTCGCCTGATCAACATGGTTAACAACATCGGCGCCGCCGCTCGGTAACCCTTCAGGGTGACGGTGCACCGTACTACATCGGCCCACTTCCGGGCCCAGAGGAGCGCACATGATCCGTGATACCGAAACCCTGCAGATTCTGCTGGATTCTCTTCGCCAGTTCGTCGGTGAGGTACTGATTCCTCGGGAAAACGAGGTGGCTGAAACGGATGCGATCCCTAAGGACATCGTCGATCAGATGCGCGAGATGGGCCTGTTCGGGTTAACGATTCCGGAAGCCTATGGCGGCCTGGGCGTGACTATGGAGGAAGAGGTAAACATCGCCTTCGAGTTGGGTCGCACCTCACCGGCTTTCCGTTCCTACATCGGCACCAACAACGGCATTGGCTCAATCGGCATTTTGCTTGACGGTACAGAGGAGCAGCGCAACCAGTACCTGCCGCAACTGGCAAGCGGCGAGCTGCTCAGCTCGTTCTGCCTGACCGAGCCAGATGCCGGCTCCGATGCGGGCTCGTTGAAAACCAATGCTGTGCGTGACGCTGACAGCTACATCCTCAACGGTACCAAACGTTACATCACCAACGCGCCACACGCGGGCATTTACACGGTGATGGCCCGTACCAACCCGGAAATCAAAGGCGCCTCCGGTATCAGCGCCTTTATCGTTGAGCGCGGCACACCCGGCGTGTCGCTGGGCAAGACGGACCACAAGATGGGCCACAAAGGCGCCCATACCTGCGACGTGATCTTTGAAAATGCGCGAGTGCCCGCCAGCCAGTTGATAGGCGGCGTCGAAGGCGTTGGTTTCAAGACCGCGATGAAGGTGCTGGATAAGGGCCGCCTGCATATCGCTGCACTGAGTGTCGGCGCAGCCGAACGCATGCTGGACGATGCCCTGCACTATGCGCTGGACCGCAAACAGTTCGGCCAGCCCATCGCGGAGTTCCAACTGATCCAGGCGATGCTGGCTGATAGCAAAGCCGAAATCTACGCGGCCCGCTGCATGGTGCTGGATGCCGCGCGCAAGCGCGACGAGGGCAAGAACGTCAGTACCGAAGCCTCCTGCGCGAAGATGTTCTCCACCGAGATGTGCGGTCGTGTCGCCGACCGCTGCGTGCAGATCCACGGTGGCGCCGGCTACGTCAGCGAGTACGCCATTGAGCGCTTCTACCGTGACGTGCGGCTGTTCCGTATCTACGAAGGCACCACACAGATTCAGCAGGTGGTTATCGCCCGTAACATGATCCGCGAAGCGCAGCGGTGACACGGCACCTGCTCTGACACCAGTTGGGCTCCAGTCGCGCCGAGACTCAATAGCGCCACATCCTGGCTTCAAGGTAGTTGTTCGACATGAGTGCGTGTTCCACTGGTGTGGTCCCGAAAGCCTCAGCCTGCGAGCTTCCCGTCAACCTACCCCCAGATGAACTGCGGGGTAGCTGCACGAAACTGGAATTCCAACTACGCCACAGTAGGTCGCACAGCACAGTGCAGGCGCTGCCAGCGGCAACGATGAGGCTATAGGGAAAAGTCGAGCTGGCAATACCAGCAAGATTCACCTGGCGGTGGACGCCCACGGCTTGCCCATCGAGTTTGAAATCACAGGTGGCCAAATCAATGACTGCACTCAGGCACCCGCGTTGATTTCCAAGCTCCCGGCGGCAGAAACCATCGTCGCGGATAAGGGCTATGACAGCGAGAGAATCCGGGAGCAGGTTGAGCTACAAGGGGCCAAGGCCGTGATCCCGAGAAAGCGTAACTCCGTGAAAGGCAACGCGGATCTGGACAGAGGTCTTTACCGCAATCGGCACCTGGTGGAAAACGCCTTTGCCCGGCTGAAGCATTACCGGGCGGTGGCATCTCGATTCGACAAGCTCAAGAGAAATTACGAGAGCGTGGTGGCCATGGCCTGTGCCTTCCTATGGCTACCCATGTGAAATGGCAACAGCCCCTAGCGGTACTTAGCAACTGTTGATCGCCGGTGCGCCGGTAAATGGCGGGCTGATTGGAGAAATAATTTCTACATATAGGCGATTTACAGCGTGTTTATCGCCTTCTGTATCTCTCCTATTCTCTCTCGACTGCTCTGCTGCATTGATTGGCTGAGCCCGGACTGACCGCATGGTTAGCCCTAATCGCGCTAAACCCAACCTGAATAGAGGATCACTCCATGCCCGTTGTACGAGTCAGCTGGTTCGAAGGAAAAGACCACGCCGCGAAGGAAGCTGTCGCTGCAGAAATCACCCAGAGCATCGTGAAAAACACCGGTACCGATGCCAATTACATCTACGTCATTTTTGAAGACGTGGCGCCATCGGATTGGGCCGGTGCAGGCAAGCTGTTCGGCGACGATCCGAAGAAGACCTAAGGTCATTCGGCGTTAATGGCCAGTGGGCTGCAAGGAGTGTTACATCTTCTTTGCAGCCCGGGCTTGGCTCTTTTGTGCTGGGTAGCCGGACTCCCAGTCGACCTGCTCAAACTGTTCGACCAGAAAATTGATAAATGCCCGCACCTTGGATGCCAGGTGTTTGCGGGTTGGGTAGACGGCATAAATACCCAGTTCTACCGAGCGATACTCCGGTAGCAACTCCACCAGATCACCCCGCCGAAGATCCTCACTTACCATAAAGCTTGGCTGCAGCAAAATGCCGCCAGCAGTCAACGCAATAGATCGGCATGTATCACCGTTATTGCAGCGAATGACCGAACGCGTGTTGACCTTATGCTCGCCATCGGGCCCGGTAAAACTCCATTCGTTCCCACTGGAAAAGTTGCTATAGGCAATCACCCGGTGCTCGGCCAGGTCTTGCGGCACTTCTACTGGTGCATGGCTTTTGATGTAGCTCGGGGCTGCACACAGGCGCATCCGCGTGCTGGCAAACCGGCGCCCCACCAGTGAAGAGCTTTCCAACCGGGCGATGCGCACCGCGACGTCATACCCCTCCTCCACCAAATCGACCTGGCGATCGTTCAGGCTGATATCCAGCTCAATCTTCGGGTTTTGCTCCAAAAAGGCAGTCCACAGCGGCGCCAGGTGCAACACACCAAAACTCACCGGCGCATTGACCCGCAGCACGCCGGCAGGCTCATGGTTGCCCGAAGAAACAGCGCTTTCCGCCTCCCCCATCAACGCCAGCACTTCCCGCGCTTGCTGGTAGAAAACCCGTCCTTCTTCGGTCAGTGATAAGCGTCGCGTGGTGCGTTGCAGCAGGCGTACGCCCAGGCGTTCCTCCAGCGCATTTACATGCCTGGAAACGGCGGCCTTGGACATTTCCAGCGCATCGACGGCACCGACAAAGCTGCCCTTGTCGACCACGGCGCAAAACACCTGCATCTCCAACGCGCGATCCATTATTGCCTCACTTATCGGAACTATAAGTCACATTAAATCATGTTTATCTCGTAAATCGAATCTTTAAACTGGATCCCATCACACACAGCACGAGGCAAAAGACATGAACATTACCCTTATCGGTACCGGCAACATGGGCTCGGCTTTCGCTCAACAGTTGTCCCAGTTTGGACACCATGTTCGTATCACCGGCCGTGATCTGGACAAGGCGCACGCCCTCGCCGCGCAGCATCAAAACGTCGAAGCATTCGCCGCTGATCAGGCCCTTGGCCAGAACGAAGTGGTGATCGTCGCCACTGCTTACCAGGACGCCTTAACCGCGCTGAAAAGTCTGGGCAGTCTCGAAGGCAAAGTGGTCATCGACATCACCAACCCGCTGACAGCCGACTACATGGGTCTGACCATCGGCCACAGCACCAGTGCAGCGGAGGAAATCGCCAAGGCGCTGCCAGGTGTGGAGCTGGTCAAGGGCTTCAACACCCTGTTCGCCCAAGTGCTGGCCAGCGGTCCCACATTTGCCAACGAGCAGCAAGGCAGCGTGTTCCTGGCCAGCGATAGCGCACGAGCCAAACAAACCGCCGTTGCTCTTGCGCAAAGCCTGGGTTGGAAAACCGTGGATGCCGGCGGTTTGGTAAACGCGCGTTATCTGGAAGCGTTGGCCGGGTTGAACATCTACCTCGGCTATGGCGCAGGGCTCGGCACGCAGATCGCGCCGGTCTGGCTCAATCGTTAATTCCCACTTACCCAATGCCTGGCGCCACGGCCGAAACAGCTGTGGCCCCGGGCAACCCACACTCCCCGTATTGGAAAACACCCATGACCGCCGCTAGCCGCACCCTCCCCTATGCCGCCCTGGTACTACGCCTAATCCTTGGCGTGATGTTTCTCGCTCATGGCCTGACCAAGCTGCTGGTGTTCACCCCGGCCGGCACAGCAGGTTTCTTTGAGTCCGTTGGCTTCTCCGGCTTTCTTGCCTATCCGGTCATTGCCTTTGAAGTGGTCGGCGGCCTGTTCCTGATCCTTGGTGTACTCGCTCGCTGGGTAGCGGCCCTAGCCACCGTGCAACTGCTGGTGGCAGCAAGCGTGCACTTCGGTAATGGCTGGAGCTTCACCAACGCCAATGGTGGCTGGGAATACCCGGTCTTTCTGGCATTCACTGCACTGGCCTTGGCGCTGCTGGATGACGGAGCCTTCGCCTTGAAACGTTCAGCACGTAACTAACCGCTCGCTGCTTTCGGCCAGGTTGCCTTTGCCGGGTTCTCGCCAAACTTGGCAAGGGTAAAATCCAGAAAGCTTTTCAGCCTTGGTGTCATGCCCCGGTCCGGCGTACGCAGCACATGAAAGGGTCGAGTGGGCATGGGATATCGAGGCAGTTGGACGATCTATCCGCTTGGCTTTCAAGTCTTAAATAAACAAGGTAATCCCCCGGCTTAGCCGAGGGACTCCTTGAGGTTGACCGTGTGATGCGGTCATCAGGAACCTTCTATCTCGACCAAGAGATAGGGGTACCCAATGAGAGATTACCAAAGCCTTGCTCACACGAAGTGGGACTGTAAGTACCACGTTGTATTCATCCCGAAGAGGCGTAAGAAGGCGATCTTCGGAGCGATCCGCAAGCACCTGGGGGGAGGTGCTACATGAGTTGGCGAGGCAGCGTGAGTGCCGGATCGTGGAGGGTCACTTGATGCCAGAGCCGAGCCCGAACGATAATTTCAAGATGGAGCCGGACTAATGCGACGCGTCGTTCAGCCGACGCGTATCCGGACTTTCAATCCGTAATTCACTAACCCACCGACTTCAGTCGGTGGTTGTTTAGTGCTACCACCGGCGTAGACGAACTGATGATTGATGCGCGCATCTACGACCCGACGGCGCGTTGCCGTTCGTATCAACTGGCAGCGGAATCGATTGGAGATCTGCTCACTCACTGACAGCGTGCGCGCCGGTGACCTTCAGGTCACCCGTGCGGAACACACGTGCCAGGTAGTCAAGGGTTCAGAGGATATCGTCCACCACGCCGCCATCGACCCGCAGCGCAGCGCCGCTGGTGGCTGACGCCTGGGTGGAGCAGATATAGACGACCATATTGGCGACCTCATCGACCGTGGCCGCACGTTGAATCAACGAGGTGGGACGGTGGGTCATGACGAATTCGGCAGCGACGGCCTCCAAGGATTTGCCGGAGCGGGCAGACTCTCCTTTGAGCAGCTCAGCCAAGCCATCAGACAGTGTCGGGCCTGGCAGCACGCTGTTAACGGTTACGCCGCTGCCGGCCACACGTTTGGCCAAGCCACGCGACAACGCCAGTTGCGCCGTCTTGGTTACGCCGTAATGAACCATATCGGCCGGGATATTTCGGGCTGACTCCGAGGAGATAAACACCACCCTACCCCAACCTCGTTGGACCATGGCTGGAACCAACGCGCGGCTCAGGCGAACACCGGACATTACGTTAGTTTGCCAATAGTCTTCCCAGCAGTCGTCATCGGCCTCGAAGAAATCGGCCAAACCATAGATGCCGGCGTTGTTGACCAGAATGTCGATGGTGGGAAGCGCAGCTGTAAGAACGCCAACGCCGTCGGCATTGCCCAGATCAGCCGCGACTCCGCTGAAGGTGGCCTGCGGTACCGCTTCGCTCAAACGTGCCAGGGCTTTTTCGACCGAGCTGTCACTCCGCCCGTTGATGATCACGATAGCGCCGGTGAGCGCCAGGCCATGGGCAATGGCGAAGCCGATGCCGCCTGTGGAGGCAGTAACCAAAGCGGTCTTGCCGGCAAGATTGATGTGCATGCGTATTGACCCTCTAGCGCCAGGTAGTACCCGGCAGGTTAGATCGGTTGCTGAATAGTCAGCGGTCTTGTCCGCCGGCTACTGACTGGCGGTGTCAGGTCCGGGTAAACCCATCAAACGGATTCATGTACACCGCGCCAAAGGCATCCAGGTGCTTGCGCGTCGGCGCGTCTGGGTTGCCATAAACTAGCAGGCTGGTGATTTTCACCAGCTCGAGAAACTTTTCGCCGAACGGCGCGAAGGTTTCTTCAATATGGTTAACGACAGCATCGGCACGGTAACGCTCGATAATGTGCACCTCAGTGCGAGCCTCGTTGACGCTGTATTCGTACATCAAGGTGCCAGGCTCTTCGCTCGTAGCGGCGACAATCTTGGCAACCAGCGTTTTAAATTCAGGGAAGTCTTCCGGAGCCAGGCTTAGGGTAAAAATGCTGATGACTTCGTCTTTCATGGGGCGTCCTCACAGAAGTAAATGACCAACCCCATGCGATAGATGCAGAGGGTTGCTGAGTCAGCAGCCATGCTAAGGTAGAGCAGCAAGCTGATAAACAACCTTGAAATCACAGATAGGTAGCGTAATTTGCTACCAACTCTTGCGCCTAGGAAAACGGCAATGACCTCCGAAGATTCCTTCAGCGGCATCCATATTTTTCTCGCCACCGCCCGCTCTGCGACCTTCACAGAGGCAGCCGAGCGCCTGGGGCTGTCCAAGTCGGCCGTAGGTAAGGCGATTGCACGGCTGGAGGCACGGGTGGGTACCAGCCTGTTTTATCGCTCGACCCGCCGCTTGTCCCTGTCTCCGGATGGCGAGGCCTACTTCACCGTGTGGTCCAATGCGCTGGAGGAGATCAAGGCCACCGAGAGCAACCTCGGCAACAAGTTAGGCGTGCCCACAGGGCGCTTGCGGGTGGACATGCCGGTCGCGTTCGGTAAACAGGTGGTACTGCCGGTGCTACTGGAGATGAGCAAACGCTTCCCGCAGTTGCAACTGACCTTGACCTTTAGCGACCAACTGGTGGACCTGACGGAAGAAGGTATCGACCTGGCCATTCGTTTTGGCAGCGTCGACAACGTCCCCGGCCTGGTGGCCAGACGCCTGACGTCACACCGCTGGGTAACCTGTGCAGCGCCGGGTTATCTGGAAGAATATGGTACGCCGTTGACGCTCGAGGACATGGGCCAGCACCGCAGCATCGTCGGCTATCGCCGCGGCAGCCTAATGCCCTGGAAAATGGCCCAGGCCGGGCAATCCTTGAAGTTCTCGCCACCACCGACCTATCAGTTTGACGATGCCGAAGCGATGATTGAAGCCACGCGAGCCGGCCTCGGTATTTGCCAGATGCCGCTCTGTCTATTTGAAAAGGACATCGCCCAGCAGGTTGTTGTTACGGTACTCGAGCCCTTTGAACCGGCGCCTGTCGAGGTCCACGCACTATGGTCGAAGAGCAATCATCTGCGGCCCAAAATTCGTTACCTGGTCGACGAGTTATTGAAGCTGTATGGCCACAGCTAACGGCAGAACGGACAGCTACTGCGCGACCTTGGCGCGGGGTTGATCAACGCCAGCCCCATTAACTCAGGGTGCCACTCAGCAGCCATAGCGATGAGCGCGGACTGATCTGTAACAAAGCCAGGGAGCCCCCAAATACTAGAGCCCGCCGACCAGGGATCTACTCACCAACCTGCGTTCTGGCCAGGCGCAGGGGGCAATATTGGCACCTTGATGTGTAGCTCAGCGCTCCGGCTGGCAGCGGCCTGAAGAGTCGACAAGTGACCGCCAATTATCCCGGTTTTCGAGATAGTTATTCACCAATATCTGAGTTTATCTCCAAAATCGAATCTATAAACTTTGAGCCATCCCCAGCCAATCAGTGCGCTGTGGGTAGGCAGGTCAGTGAGCGGCGCACACGCTTTGCAACGCCGATCAGTCCACCTCTTGCTGCTGCGGCCCCAATATCTAAGCAGGATTTCAACCATGAGTCTGGCCTATCCAGTGTTGTTCGTGTCCCACGGAGCACCAACCTTTGCCATCGAACCCGGCCAGGCCGGGGCACGCCTGGCTGAGCTAGGCCGAGCGCTGCCACGGCCTAGCGCCATCGTAATCGTCTCTCCTCACTGGATGACCCGTGGGAGCGTGCGTGTAGGCAGCAGCAAGGCGCCGGAAACCATTCACGACTTCGGAGGCTTTCCGCAAGCACTGTATCGCCTGCAATACCCTGCAACCGGCAATCCTGCATTGGCCGAGCAAATCTGCAACCTGCTTTCCCGCAATGGGATTGCCGCAACTACCGAATCGAATCGAGGCCTGGACCACGGCGCCTGGGTGCCGTTGCTGCACCTATTGCCCACTGCGGATATCCCGGTGGTCCAAGTGTCCATGCCCCACCCGCTCAATCCATTGGGTGCCTGGCAGCTTGGCCAGGCACTCAAGCCGCTGCGCGATCAGGGCGTGCTGATCATTGGCTCCGGCAGTCTGACCCATAACCTTTATGAGTTCCGTAGCAACTACGGCGACCCGGCTGAGTACGTAGCGCGTTTTTCCGACTGGATCCGTGACGCCCTGCAAGCCGGTGACCTGCCAGCGCTGCTCGCCTACCGCCGCAATGCCCCGGAGGCCGAGCGTGCGCACCCCAGTGAAGAACATTTGTTGCCGCTATTTCTGGCGCTCGGTGCCGCAGGCGAGCACTACGCCGTGGATGTGCTAGAGGGCGGTGTCGCCGACGGCGTACTGGCTATGGACAGCTACCTGTTCAAAAGCCCAACCGCCACTCAGGAGATTACTCAAGCATGAACCTGCCACTAGCCATTTCAGAACTGCAGCAAGAACCGCAATCCGGCCTTGTCTATCGTCGGGTAATCCGTGCTGCTGCCCCTCGTGCACGTCTCCTGCTATTGCATGGTGTAGGCGGTAATGAAACCAATCTGGCAGGCCTTTCCGGCTTTATCCCAGAAGGAATTGAAATATTGCTGGTACGCAGCCGCCTGCAAATCGCAGCTGAGGGCTTTGCCTGGTTTCAGGTAAATTTCACCAACGAAGGCCCGGTGATCGTTGAAGAGCAAGCGGAAACCAGCCGCCAGAAACTAGTGGAGCTTGTAACTGCCTTACCACAAATGCCTACAGTGATAGCTGGCTTTAGCCAGGGCGGTATTCTCAGTGCAAGCGTCGGGCTTAGCGCCCCTCATTGCGTGCTAGGCTTTGGCTTGTTCAGCGGCAGAATTCTCCCTGAGCTGGCACCACACATTGCCAGCGCTCAAGCATTGAGTTCGCTATCGGCGTTTATTGCTCATGGCTATGGTGATAACAAGCTCCCCGTGTCTTGGGCACAAAAAGCGGATGCCTGGTTGCACCAACTGAACGTGCATCATGAAACATACCTGTACGACATGGGCCACGAAATCACCAATGAAGAAGTGGAAGATTTCATTCAGTGGCTGAAGCCTGTATTGAACATCGCCTGAGCGACCTTGATGGTGAACTCCCGCAGTAAACTTACGGAAGTGGATCTACTTCTTAAAGCGTTAGCCAGCCCCCAGCGCCGGTTGATCCTTGAGTGGCTCCGTGACCCAGAGAAACACTTTCCGCAGCAGGAACATGCATTCCTGCTCGGTGTGTGTGCCGGCCAGATTGAGCGCAAGTGCAAGTTGGCCCAATCGACCGTGTCCGATCACTTGCGCACGCTGCATCGCACAGGATTGATTACTTGCCAAAAGCTCGGCCCGATCCATTTTTTTCAAACGCTGCGAATACACCATCGAAATGCTGGTGAAAACATTGAAAGCGATGCTGTAAAGGGGATTTGAGAGCTCTGCCATGACTATTCGCGAGGACACATTTGCATCCATCGATCTCAATTTATTGGTGGTTTTTATGTGTATTTACAAGGAACAAAGTATAACGTTAGCAGCCAAGAGTCTTGGCGTAACACAGCCAGCCGTAAGCAATTCGCTGGTCAAGCTACGTGACAAATTTAATGATCCGCTCTTTACTCGTTCGGGCAGGGGTATTGTGGCAACACCGAAAGCGAAAAAAATTGCTTCTGAATTATGTCCAGCGATGAGACTGATTACAGCCACACTAGCATCGAACTTTAGATAATCCTCTTTGCAGCAGAGCACTATTGGCCTGCTCTAACCTCTCATGACTGGCGGTGTCAGGTGGACTGACAGATGACTGGAGTCTATGTCGCTGGTGGCATCATGTTATGCCGACGCAAGCTGAACATTCCTGTCTGTAATTGAGCAATCATCTGATGGCGAACTCTCATGGTTTACCGTCGCCCTTTCGATACGTATCAATAACACCAGCCACATCAAGGCCAAAGCCCAGCATTGGGTGTAATTGCTCCGCGGAAACAAAGCAGCCATCACCGGAAGTGCTGAATGGCTTGAGGCGGTCAACTGCCCGGCAGTGCAATTGGACGAGGCAAACTCGACAAAGCCTCCGCCTCCAGGCCTGGCACCATCGGCCGCAGTTGCCCGGGGAAAAAGCCGGTGCTGTCCACATAGAGCAGTACCGACTTGGCATCGCGCCAACCGACATAGCCCATCAACGCCTTCTGGTCCCAGCCACTGCGCGTGGCCCAGGTGGCAAAGCCACGGCGTAGGGAGTGGCTGCTATACAACTCGGCGGGCAATCCGGCCGCTTTCAGTACCGCCCGCAGCAGCGGGATGACGCTGTGCGGGTGCAGGCCCTGCTCGCGCAGGTGACCCCAGCGGTCAATGCCGCGGAACACCGGACCGCGGGCGATGCCGGCGACACAGATCCAGTCGTTGTAGGCCTGCACCGGGCAGAGGCGGGCCAGCGCCGGCGCACTGTAGGTCTGTCCCTGGTTGTCACGGTCGCCCTTGCTCCACGGCAGGAACAGCTGCATGCCCTCCCCCGGCCGTACCTGGATGTGCTCGACCTGCAGGCGGCACAGTTCGTCGCTGCGAAAGGCGCGCCAGAAGCCGATCAGCAGCAATGCGCGATTACGCCAGCAGCGCAACAGCTGCGGCAGGTCGCCCTCGTCCAGTGCTTTCTCGCCCGCCCGCTCCAGCCACGCCACGCACTGCTCCAGTTCGCGCAGCTGCAGCGGTTCGGCCTGCTTCTCCGGCTTCGGGTGCAAGGTACGAATGCCCTTGAGGATCTGACGAACCAGCGGGGTCTTGGTCGGATCCGGGAAGCCCTGGCTGACATGCCACTGCGCCAAGGCCGCCAGGCGCAGCTTGAGGGTGTTGCTGGACAACGTGGCGGCGTGATCGACCAAGTAACGCACGATGGCATCGCTGGTCGCCGGCAGAAAGCCGCCCCAGGCGACCTCGAAGTGCTCGAGCGCTTGCCGGTAGCTGCGCCGGGTGTTGGGGCGGGTACCGGCCTGCAGGTACCGCTCGATCTCGTGGCTCATCGACGCACATCCCCTTGATGTACTGGTGAGCGACTGCCAAACGACGAAAAAATCGCCTCACCTTGGATAATTAAAGATTATCCGACCTTATTTATTGGATAGTGGAAATATAATACGTTGGACGTATCATATATTACTGATCAGATGCCGTTGATCGACGAGCCCACCCTAGACCCCAGTAGATTGGCGTTGAAGGCTCAGGAGGCGGCCGCAGGCTTTGTTGCCAGCGGCACCGCCGAAAACACGGTACGGAGCTATCGCAGCGCCCTCGCCTACTGGTCGGCTTGGCTGCACCTGCGCTACGGCGTTGCGATGGGCGATGCGCCTGTACAGTCGACTGTAGTCATTCAGTTCGTGGTGGATCACCTGGCGCGCCCACTGGCAAATGGTGCATGGACCTATCTGCTACCGCCGACCATCGATGCCGCGTTAGTCGCGGCACGTGTGAAGGCAAAGCCGGGACCTCTGAGCTACAACACGGTATGTCATCGGCTTTCGGCACTGGGCAGGTGGCATCGCTTCAACAACTGGGAAAGCCCAACTGAAGCACTGGCAGTGAAAACGCTGCTGCGAGATGCGCGAAAAGCCCAGGCGCGCCAGGGGGTAGTTGTCCGCAAAAAGACGGCAGCTGTGGTGGAGGCTCTGGAGGCCATGTTGGCGACCTGTACGGATGGCATTCGCGGTACTCGTGATAGCGCCCTCCTCCTGATGGCGTGGAGTGGCGGCGGGCGTCGTCGATCCGAGGTGACCGGCCTGCAGGTCGACGATGTGCGCAAACTGGATGAAGACACTTGGCTCTATACGCTGGGCGTCACCAAAACAGACACCACGGGATCCCGTCGCGAAAAACCTCTGCTGGGTCGCGCTGCACACGCGTTGACGGCTTGGCTCATCGCCGCGCCCGCCGATACCGGTCCGCTTTTTCGGCGCCTCTACAAGGGCGGCAAAGTCAGCCCGTTCGGACTATCGTCTGATCAGGTAGCACGGATCGTTCAGCGCCGCGCCAAATTGGCTGGCCTCGACGGCGACTGGGCCGCGCACAGCTTACGCTCGGGCTTTGTAACGGAAGCGGGTCGCCAGGGGGCCCCATTGGGTGAAGTGATGGCCATGACTGAACATCGCAGTGTCGAAACCGTTATGGGCTACTTCCAAGCCGGAGTGCTGCTGAGCAGCCGCGCCTCGATGTTGCTTCAACCCCTGCCCGCCCCATCAGGCCCAACCAACCAGCCTGACTAGCGGTCGACGCACCGCGTCGGAAAATGCCGCGCACGCGTGTCCTATTGAGAGGTGGAGCTCCTGGTTATGAGTCCATTGCACGGTAGCGGAATTGATGCGCAACCCCAGCTGGGCACTCGCAACTCCGGGTGTAACCAATACATGACCGCATGGCGACGCCCAAGCAGCCAGCATCTCAGCATGCTTCGTCTACTCGGGTAGTTAAGCAAACAGCTGGCGGCCCTGCGCTAGACAGCGAAGGCTCCGTCGCAGGGGCAAGATAGTCAAGTGCTTACCAGTCGCTGTGGCCTGCGCTCGCCTTATGAATACGCCTGGTCGGCAGGTGCGCTTCAAATACCCACACTGAAAGTCTTACCAGACTCGACCCTGTGCTTGCTGCACAAGTCGCGAAGCTTTTTTTCCGAACCGTCAGGATGAATTTGTACGAGCACGCCATCCTTCGCCATTATCAGTGAATGCCCTGCGGCAACCGCACGCAGATACGCAGCATTAGTGGCGACGGCGGCCAGCTTAGGAATCATTGCCTCTAGTCGGTCTATTTCATCATCACTGAGTTCGCTCATGCTCTGTTCTCTGCTCCTGCCAGCCTGATGTCGATGCTGCCCGTAGAAAAGATATCCATGAGCGACCCTACGCCCCGATCACAGGTAAGTCGATCCCATTTTTGACGCACACAGTGAAGCCTCGACTTAGCCGCTCAGCACTCCACAGCGTACGTGCAAATTCGAGTCGATGTGACAGCAGCCTTGATGTGAACAAACCATCGTAGCCGTAGCAAGATGAGTGCATTCGCTTCTAAGCATCTGAGCCCTCTTCAGGTGGACAAAAAATGCCGTCAGCCCTTGGAAGGCTAGACCGCCAGCTGTCACCGGGCATGATCCGGCACATGTACAGATCGAACAGCGGCGCGGTAAAAGCGGCGCCGTTGTGGGGCGGCGACCAGATCATCCCTTTGCTAATCAGGGAGTTGCGAATTGAGGTGAGAGATCGGCTTGTACGGCCCAGGGATGCCGCAATGTCGCCCGAACGATGAGGCCCCTCCCCAAGCGAAGCCATGGCGCGCAAATAAATGTGTTCTGCCACGGTCATTCGGTCGAGTCTTACCCTAAAAAAACCTTCGTCCAGAGCAGCAATAACGTGCCCGGACGCCTTCTGGACGTCTGCAAGCGTGATGTGGTTATTCTGCCCTGCGTCCCAGACATGACTGCCCCACTCTTGAATGAAATAAGGGTAGCCGCGTGTGAGGTGAGCAACCATGTCGGCCGCTTCTGAGTCTACAGTCACGCCCTCGGCCTCCGCTGGTTTTACAAAGGCCAGACGCGTCTGGTGTGGCTCCAGCGAACCGACCTCTAGGTAGTCGAAGAGGCGCTTCGCGTGGTTTTTCACATGTCCAGCAGGGTGTCGGAGTTGTGGGAGGCCTGCACCGACGAGGGCAACCGGCAAGATCAATCGCGAGACGCGATGCAGCGCTGCGATAAGCGCGGCGAGCTGTTCTTCTGCTACGTTTTGCAGCTCATCCACGAAAATAACAAGGACGGTGTGAGCTGCTTTGGCGGCTTCACCGAGTTTAGTCAGCAGGGTTGTAAATTCCTCCTCGAGATCACCTTTGCCCGCCAGAGCTGCCTCGGCTTCGTAGTCAATACCGACCTTGAGATCGCTGAACTTCGGCTCCAAAGCCTTGGCAAAACCGGCTAAGGCTCGCAGTCCAGTTATCGCTGCGTTCTTGGCAGGTACGATACAGCTCAGCCGCAGCAAGGCGAGACGGAGCTGTGGCGCGAGTATCGCTGGCAGAGAGCGATACTCGGATGACTCAACGTAGACGGCGAGATTGCCCGAGGCTTCGGCATCTCGCAGCATCTGGTTCAACAGTACTGTTTTGCCGACACCCCGCACCCCAACCAGGATTACGCTTTTGGCAGGTCGGCCCACGCGAATTCCCCCGATCGACTGACGGACCCGCTCGCGCAGTTGATCGCGACCTGCCAGCTCAGGTGGAGGCGTACCAGCGCCAGGGGAGTACGGATTGCAGACGGGGTCCATATGCACCCGCGTTAATAGGAATAGCGAACAGCGGGAATGGGCCGATAAACAGCTAAATCCAAGCTTTTCACCCCGCCATCACCTGCATACCCGAGACTCGGCAAATGTTGGTCCAGCTGGAGTTACCTATCAAGCCAAGCTGCCTCCGTCATTGAAAAAAATCATCGCGAGCGACCCGTCCGAAATTGCCTAAGTCTTCGTCGACGTCGATGAACATGGTATTCACCATCCGCGCGCTCTTCAGGTCGGCCATTGTTCTGAAAAAAAGGGTTCGCAGAGATGGACCTCATAACGCTCACCATCATGAACCGAGCCGAATCCCCAACTGCCCTGAAGGGTCCCAAATTGCAACCCATATCCTTCAACACGCGTACTATCGCCGCAAACATCACAAAGGACGTCACTGACGCATTCGAACTGTTCCGCCGCTGTGATTTTCATTGAGAGGCTCCTTTGGGTCCAGTGAATCAGCTTGCTGCAGCGAGCCTGCGACCCGCCAGCATCACTCCGGTAACCGCCTGTACGGTCAGGCGTCGCCAACGCCTGGCACAGGCGGACCACAATGAGCCCGGATCCCGCCCTATCTCGCCATGCGTACCTTTCGGCATGGCCTGTTGTACGGTCGGCAGATCGAGTTAATGGCGGACGCCATTTTGTGCAGCATTTGCGGCGCAGATAAGACCGCACTTGGGGCAGTGCTGATCGGCGACAGACGATCCAAGCTATCCGTTCTGGACGAACTAGCAAATTGCATGTGCGCGATGCGCGCCACTGATGCCATGGCGCTGACGTGGGCGTCTTTAGCACTCCTTCAAGGCTTGCTCCAGTCAGCGACCCCTCCTTCAAACAAGACGCATCGAAGAGCAGTAAATTTGTTGCTTTGCTGCAGCCAAGGTGTGGCGGCAGTCTCTTTGAGAGTAGGTATGGCCCGAGGCCGTCTTAAAGTCGTAACCCATGACTCGCTCGTCCTGATCATAGACCCTAACGAGCTCTATGAGCATCTCCATCGTCCAATTACCGGATCCATTCAGCCGCGATGGCAACACCACCTGAACTGCCTCAATCAGTGTTCCTTCAGCGCGTTTCACTAGCATCTGCTCGAACTCATCCTCCGTTGGAATCAAGAGCATCGTCCTCCATGCGGCTGCCTTCTGGCGGCGGTTAATCATCACGTAAAACCAAGGGCGATGATCATCGAGCTCGACGAATCGCCACATCTGGGAGTCGTCTCCAAACAGCGCTGGATACATGATTTCAGCGCGCTTGTACGTAATAAACATCAGCACACCCTCTTTTAAGCTGTATATAGCATAGCTCCAGAAGCACTAAAAAGGCTTCATCGTTCCTTTTGCGAGACAGCAAATGGAACTGAATGAAGCGCTTGGTTTGGTGATCAGGAATCTACGTATTTCGAAGGATATGCCTCAGGAAGGGCTTGGGCCTAGTCAGAGCTATATCAGTGCGATCGAGCGCGGCAAATGGAAACCATCGATTGAAAAGGTTGAGCAGATTGCTGAGATCATTGGCATTCATCCCCTAACGCTTCTGTTCCTGGCTTATCAAAGGCAAACACCCGAACTAAAACCCGAAGACTTACTGAAAAAAATCCATCGAGAAATCACGAGCTTGAAGGGTTGCCTGAGACTTGAGTAGGTTCGACATGGAATCGAATCGGCAACCGATCCCAAAAAGCATTTGATCGCAACGTCGCCAGTTGCTCTGCTGCCCGGCGCGCGGGCTTTCTTGCTCGCAATCAACAGCGAGCATGAATTCAGTCGCGAATAGCCACTGCATGAATTCGAGTGATAGACCTCGCCCATCGCAACAAACATCGATGACACGTGCTTAGCGTGACGCAAGCCTTGAAGAGTCACGCCTCCACTGATCCGGCAAGGCTACTCCCCAAGGGACCTTCGGCAGGCGTTCCATGCTGTTCCGGAGGGCCTGTGCACATGCGATGTCTAACCCTTCGAGGGCGCCTGAGATAGCGACACGCCGACCATCTGCTCTTGATATGGGAAGTGTTCGGTACCGCCGTTCTGAATGGTAAGGTGTGATGTCGGCCATTTTGCCGCAGGGAACAGGGTATTGAACGGAACATTCTTTCCCGATTGCGGCGGGTGCTCCAGCAGGCAGATCTGCCCAAGGGACGCTCTGACGCCTACGAACACTTTTCACCGTAACAGTGATCCTACTGTCGGGCTAAATACCTCTAGCTTCCGCAAACGGCCAGAAGCGGACGGTACAACCCGGATTGCGACTTCAACACAGTTCCTGCCAGAATGTCGTTCGGCTCGACCTGCATCGCGTCTAGCGCCTTTAAACGTTGGGGGCGGGTGTTAGCCGGAAACGAACCGAGGTCAGCCAACTGTTGCCGACGCTAGAGCGCAAATACGTTGGTAAGAGTTCGCGTCGCTCGATCCTGCAAGCATCCCACAACGAGGTGACATGGGATGGTCGGCGTATCCAGTGTGAACAAGCTCGCCCGGTTTGAGGTGAGCAGTACGATCGGATCAACCACAATGTTGCAGATACAGAAGCCGCGCACTCTTATCGAGTGCGCAGAAATAACGGGCAAAACAGGCGCAGCAGCCCCAGCCGGTAGCTCAGCGTTATGGCCGTTGCTACGGCGGCGACCGGCAACAGGGTGAGCCAGACCAGCACCGCCATCGACGGATGGTCAGCCTTGAAGCAGCACACAGCCGATACCATCAGCGCCAGCCAGCCCAGGCTGCGTAGATAGTCCGGCGCAACCTCGTCGGCGCTGAACACCTGGCGCCAGTGCGCCGGCAGGGACAACGCCAACCAACTGGTCGCCAAGCCCATGCTGGCGGCGGCACCCAGCAACCACAGACCTGCATTACTCATAGGCCACCCCACCGATGCGAGTCCGGTCCGCGACCTCAACCGGCCTTGCCAGACGACGCGCGGTGAGTAGCGCTATCAGCGCGCAGGCCAACAGGCTCAGATCGACGCCGGCCACGGCCCAGTAGGGTTCAAGCAGCATCCTTTTGACCAGGTGGTCCCCCGTGGTGATCCAGTTGAGCAGCACCGCAGCGACGCAGAGCAGCGCCAGGCCGGATTGTGCCGCGCCTGGGCCACTGGTGCACTACGCAACAGCGCATGCAGCAAACTCAGCAGCCAGGCACCCCAGAACACCCACTTTTCCCATTCGCCACGGCCAGGCATGGGCTCAGGCAGCAGCCGGTTGGCCGCCAGCATGGCGACCGCTGCCAGCAGCATGCCGGTAACCGTGGTGACTGCCATGGCGTCAACCAACCGACAGCCCTGCAGCCCGAGTCGGGCGTGCTCCTGCTTGCGTATCTCGACGAAGAACACAAAACCGCTGGCGATGCACACACAGCCGAGCAGACCGCCCGCCACGTACAGCCAGCGCAGCGCCCAGTGTTCGAAGTGCTGCAGGTGCAAGCCGGTGAGAAATTGATTGACGGAACCAACCGGGTCACTCGGCGGGTCGTTGCGCAGTAGCTCGCCGGTACTGGCCTTGAAGTGAATGCCCTCCCCGACCAGCGCCACACGATCACTGCCGGCGCGGTAGATGCTGACGTAGCCGTTGGCGTCATTTAGATGCTCGATAGTCAGCAGCCCGACCTCTCCCGGCATATCGCGCGTAGCCCAGATGCGCTTGGCCTCGGCCACCATGGCATTGGCGGAGGCCATCTTCGCGGGCACACCGGCCTCATCATGGGGCAAGCCGGTATGCGCCGCCTCGATCACCTCATGCCGATTATGCAGCGGTTTGAGCAAGGTCCCGGAGACCGGGAAGTAGTACATCGACGCGAAGATCACCAACCGGTGAAGGCAAAAAAGAAGTGGAACGGCAACGCCACCACGCCAGTCATGTTATGCAGGTCCAGCGCGCTGCGCTGGGTCCGCTTGCGCGGACGGAAGGTGAAAAACTCCTTGAAGATCTTACGATTGATCATCCGCTGGGTCCTTTGGCTGGTTGGGGATACCAAACTCGCCACCAATGCTCAGCACGGGATCTCGGTGGGTGGTGTAGGCATAGAGCGAGACCATGGGCATGGTTTCCGGCGCCGGCAGGTCGCCGATTACCCGCCCTTTGGTTGCCGCCATATCCACCGGATGCGGTTTGAGATCGGCAAATACCTGTTTCAGCAGGTTGTTGTAGGACGGCATAGGCTGCGGCTCGAAGCGCGTATCGGGGATCGCCCAACGATCGATCTCGCGGTCGAACACCGACAGTGCACCGAAAAAGAAGACGACCATCAGCACGAAGCCCAGCACCAAACCGAACCAGGTGTGTACCCAGGCCATGGATTGGCGAAAGTTGTTCAGCATGGCTCTGCTCCTATCCGATGATCATGCGCTGCAGCTGCCAGGCAACAGCCAGCATCAAGACGCTGCCGAGCGCCAGTACCATCGAGACCCGCCACAGACTGGCTGCGGAAACAGCGCGAGATACAGGACGAAGGCCAGCATCATCATCGCCTGCTCGGCGGCATGGTAATCGACCCCAACCCCATTCAGCGCAGCCACGCCCTAGACGAATGTATAGCAGCCGAAGATCGCGGCCAGAACACGAGATACCACCACAACAGGAGCCATTACTGACAGGCTCACCAGCTGTAGCTCAGCTTGGCGGTGAGTTCTCGGCCCGGATTGTAGTAATCCGCAGTTCCGGAGCCCACGACATGCTGCTCATCCAAAAGATTACTGACATTGACCGCCAGATCCGTGTCCTTGGCAATCTGGTAATTGAAGGCTGCATCAAACAAGGTCGTCGCCTCGCTCTCGCCGGTGTCATTGAAATACCTTGAACTGAACCGTCAGCCCAAGCGAAAGAGCAGGATTGCGCTGTTCTGGAAATCCAGCCAAGCTCTTCTGAGGAAACGAATAGCTGCGGAGTCGTGGGTATGCCGTTCTCTCCAAAGCAGCCATCGCTTAGCACCCAAGCATGCAAAAAGATCAGCATAGACGCTCGCAGGTATGACGCAGGAGGGGCAAGGCGCAAATATATAAACTGCTTTATATCAATAATATACAGGTCTTATGTCCTGATTTTCCTTAATCTCGGCATAATCCTTACATTAACTAGCAGGAAATTAAATGTTAAAAGCCCTGCGTGCATCTAGCATGTGGAGTTTTTCTCCTTGCAGCCAGCCGGCAACGATAGGCATGCGCATTTAATAGCTCATTGTGAGTATCCGAATAGACGCTTGCCAAGGACACCATCTTGAACATACGAATGTTCTTGAAGTTGAAGATGGCGATCTAGCAACGGAAAATCTTTCCTAGGGAAACCCCCTAAAAAACGGTACAAGGTTTCATAGCCTGCCCTGTTGATATATGGAAAAATCGCTGCCTTATGCAGGTCTCTTGGGATCAGCATCCCGCCCCTTCTTTTCTCACACAGTTTAGTAAATATCAAAAACCTTGAGTAGGGGATAATCTCCAGTAGTGATGCGGTTAAGACCAAACTACCAAATCTACTTGATGGATCGGCCGTGGACGCCCCCAATAATATACTCTGCTCAAAAGAGCTTGCGTCGGGTGCTCGTGCATCTTTCCTCGTTTGCAAGTGGATTCTAGCGATTCCGCCTCTACTACCACGAAAGGGACATTGAAGGAAAATATTGAATAGCCTATAAAATAAATCGTGCAATGTAGGTTGTTGATTGTCTCTACTGATCAGAGCATGCTCAATCTTTGTGAAGGTACTTGAGCAAAAACGAAAGAATAGAGTTTCCTCTATGGAGGCATTGTTTGATATCGAATTGCAGCTTTGGACAAACGCATCCCATGCCCTTGAGTAACGCGGTGTATCAACTAGTCTCACCAACTCTCGATCATGGGCAGCGCAGACACAAGAATAAATGTAACACCAGTCCTTCCGCCATATAGGCAAACGACCATTCGCCACATCATCGCGTAAGCAATCAGGGCAAAAAAAACGGCGATACCTCCATTCGACTAATTTATCGCCTCGAAGGCAAAAAAAATTTCGTAATAGTTCAGGGGTAATGTCCCCGGCTACACAACTTAATCGCTGGCTGGCGGATAAGAATTCTGAGTCTGGGTCCGAATATTTGATCTCCACACCCTCCCACCAATACGCTGGGCGTTCTGTTGATGATAATCGAGGGAAGCCAGCGGCGTTTGGATTAATGCTGCATCGAAACAACCAAGATGAAAGTGTTTCTTCAGAACTTGGTGTTGGCAAGCCAGAGAAACTCACTACTAATAGCCCCAAGGATTCTTGTTTGCTCGCCGCAGCATATCAACATCCACCTTCTCCCCCCCCATTTTTATGGCATAACAGGCAGCCGCCCTTATCAATTCGAGTGTTTTGTCCATGCGCCCATTCGACATAGATAAAATAGTGCCTACCATCTCCTCAGAGTACAAATGTGATGGCTGTTTTAGCGGTAGGGACTCCTCTACCTCCAAGAGGAATGACCTGAACTCCTCACTCTCTATCCAGTCATCAAGAGCAACTTCGTGAAAACGTCTCTTAAATTCATAATTGGATTTAAGTGCGTTGCGCGCACTAGCAGTGCCAAAGCAAAATAGTTTCAATCCATATTCAGGGCCGAGCAGCTTTTTAAGAATAGACATGTTAAAACGCTGCTCTTGCTTCGAGCGTAGCAGTGCATCATGAAACTCGTCGATCACCAGCCCCCAAATTTGCCTCAGCCTAATAACCTCTCTAATCTCGCTTGGCAGGTCAGAGCTACTTCGGCGACTTGAGCCAGAGCCAACTGGTATTCCGAGCGCTAAAGCTATCTCATCTTTAAGGCTTTTTTTGGTATCTATTTCTGGGGATGCAGCCAAGGAGACAAAAATCAACCCTGCACTCCTTTTTACATGGTTTGGAATCTTAGATATTATAGCCGTCTTTCCAGAGCCACCTGGGCCAACCACAAGCAAAGCAGGCGCACTCATACGATCTGGTACATCCGCGATATTATTCATCATGCGAAAAACAGCTGCACTAGAGTTATTGTTCACCCATATTTCTTGATGAATTAAGGCTATTCGCGTATCAATATTAGAAGACAAATATTTTCTGATGTCCGACCGGACGTGCTCATCACTCATGACTCATCCCCAGGTCGAAATTTTTTTGGAGAGGCTGAATAATTTGGCTTGATATGTTCCCTGTCAGCGTTAAAGCTACTACTTCTAGGATTTGGATTTGCCTCAGTATAGACTTTTTCAGCGGCCTCTCGGCGTCTTTCCTTCTGCGTTAACTTTTTACTTTCCTCTTCAATTTTTTGCTTCCCTCTGTAGGCTTTTAACCCGCCATCACTATCTATGGCTCCGATGCGGACTGGGTGACGATAGAGCTTGCCGGCACGATATTCCTCATAGGTAGGAGCCTCAACGGTTACGTCAGACAGGTGTATTGGGCAAAATTGGCCATCCAATTTCACCCATACAACATTCATATCGTACGGGTCATATTTGACTATGACATTTCTAGTCCCCACATGAGACCCCAATATAGGATCCCAATAAACTTGGCCATGCAAATTAATGCCACCAGGATTAATTTTTCGGTCTTCTTGAGGCATGAACCAAATCTTTAATTGCTCGGAATTCAAGCCTGCCGGGGGGTAAGGAAGCCCTCCGTTGGGCGCGAAATAGTTTGTCCACGCTTGTCGCGGGCTACACTTTAATGCGCTATGAACTGTTGAGTGATAGACAACTACTTCGCGAGAGAACCAGCGAAAAAAATCAGAGAAGGTCATGGTTGCATTTCTTTCGCTGTTAAGTCCTCTGCGCGCAACAGAATTTGACATTGTAGTCCCCGGCAAGAAATGCACCTTAGTAGTCATGAACGTGCCTATCAGCCGTTCAACATGACCGCCAAAATGTTTTCTTCCTACAGGTCGGTATTCGGGGGAAATCCCAAAAGATTCACACCCTACTTTAAATTTTGGGCTGGTGAACTCTGCGGCATTGTCCATATGAAGGACTTCAGGCTTTCCATAGTAGGGGTAGTCTTCTGGATCCAAGCCAACACTTGCCGAAAAGTTTACTTTAGGAAGGACAGAATGACTAAGAGCGCAAGCCACTGAAACAGTAGACGGGACGTAAAGGCTAAGATAGTAACCAAGAATAACCCTGGTATAGACATCAATTACAATTGTCAGCCACGGGCGTCCAATAATATTTATGCGATCATCAGCCAACAGAATTATATCGACGAGGGTGTGATCCATCTGTACCCATTGCAGCGGCCTTTCAAGATTTTTTTTACCCGGGCGAGCTGAAAATTCTTGCGTCGCGGCATCAGGACCTTCTTTAATTCTCATTCTTGTTTTTTCTGAGAGGATTAAGCGTACACGCCTCAATACCGTATCTTTGGAAGGGCATGAAAAACCTTGCTCCTTACATGCAACATCCACCTCGCTCCACACTTTGCTGTAGCTGGCTCCTTTCGACTTGAATTTTTTAGCAGCCTTGAAAATTATGACCTCAACCGACTCATCCAGTCTCGTAACGCCTTTCTTGACACCCCGTGTCTGCGCAATTAAAGATAGTGGGCCTACGTCAGCGTCAAAAATTTTAGCCAAACGATAGAAGTAACTCTTTGATACACCCAGTAAAGAACAGTACTTAGTGACTACCCCTCCCTCAACCTTCCACTTTCTGATAATTTCAAAACGCTCAGCTGCCAATGAAAGTTGATCAACGGTGTAATCATTGACATTCAAACCCTCCCCATGATCACTACCATTAATTGCCGTAACACTAGGGATTCGCTGAATGTCGCGCGCCGACACCAGTATTACTTCACCAGAGTCGACAATTGTTACCCTTATCGTTTTGTCACTAAATACCTGTTTGACTTTCGCAACTTTTCCCTTGGCGACAATGAGTTCCCCAGGGGTTAGCTGATTTGCCATGGATGTACTCTCCACAACGCTAATCTAGGCGAAGTCTGCCGAGCGGCGACTTACATCAGTCTCTATCAACGATCGAAATTGGCTGCCGAACACGATACGACGTCACGTTCAAAAAATAGACTATTGCTAGCTTTTCTGCCGCGTCAGTCTATTTTTTAAAAGTTAATCAAGGTATGTGATTGATTATTAGAGATAAATGATATTCTTTTTTTTGATCGGGCATCACATACGCCAAACGGACCGCACGCTTGCCGCACAAGCCCCCTGCTTCGGGATGACATGTGCGGCTCTTCTACCATGGCTTACTGATTTTCCAGAACAACGCTGCGTATGTCGTCTGCCAGTTGGCGGACTCGCTCTTCGCTGGTATCCCATGAACACATGAAGCGCGCGCCGCCGACACCGATGAATGTGTAGAACATCCAGCCGCGGCTCCTCAGTGCTTCGAGCGCCAATGGCGGAATGCTGACAAAGACGCCGTTGGCTTGCACTGGAAACATCAGTTCTACACCGGGCACGTCGCTGATCAGTTTGGCAAGTAACTGCGCGCAGCTGTTCGCGTGTGCGGCGTATTTCATCCAGGCGCCACCTTCCAGCAGGCCTACCCATGGCGCGGATAGAAAACGCATCTTCGATGCCAATTGGCCTGCCTGCTTGCAGCGGTATTCGAAATCCTCGGCGAGTTCTCGGTTGAAGAACAGGATGGCCTCGCCTACGGCCATGCCGTTTTTCGTGCCGCCAAAACAGAGCACATCTACGCCGGTTTTCCAGCTCAATTCAGCCGGTGACAGACCAAGATAAGCGCAGGCATTGGCGAAACGTGCGCCATCCATATGCAGATGCAGCCCCAGCTCCTTGCAGGTATCGCTGACGGCACGGAGCTCGTCCGGCTGGTAGACAGTGCCAATTTCGGTGGCCTGGGTCAGGCTGACGACGCGCGGTTTTGGGTAATGGATGTCCTTGCGTTTCAGCGCTATTTCGCGAATGGCCGCGGGCGTCAGCTTGCCCTGTTCGGTCCGCGCCACCAGCAGTTTGGAGCCGTTGGAGAAGAATTCCGGTGCGCCGCATTCGTCGGTTTCGATGTGCGCGATATCGCCGCAGATCACGCTGTGATAGCTCTGGCACAAAGATGACAATGCCAGTGAGTTGGCCGCTGTACCGTTGAAGGCGAAAAACACTTCGCAGTCGGTTTCGAACAGTTGGCGGAAATGGTCGGCTGCGCGCGACGTCCATTGATCGTCACCGTAGGCGCGATCATGCCCCTGGTTGGCCCGGGCCATCGCCTCCCAGGCTTCCGGGCAAATTCCGGAATAGTTGTCGCTGGCAAATTGCTGATTGGCGGTGCTCATCAAAGCCTCTCTATGAATACTGTCTAGCTGCTGATTGGCAGGAAAATAATGGTGTAGAGCCCTAGCACGCCAAGCACGAACACCGACACACCGAGCCACAGTACTGACAGCGCATCAGCTTGGATTCGCCCGCTTTTCACCCCGCTGGCGCTACGCGTGTAGCGTCGCTGCTGGGACGTCCAGATGCCCAACGCGGTGGCCAGGGATAGCGCGACCAATACTGCGACGAAGGTCCCGTGGTAAGGCATCCAGCGAAGAAACAGTGCGCTTACGGTGATCAACGTCAGCAAGGTCCGGCCCCAGGCCAGCGATGTGCGTTCGGGTTGTAGTCCAGGGTCTTCATGCAGTGGTAGCGGCGGCGGTTTGGGCTCCAGACGGCGGCGAAAGGAAATATGCATCGGCGTTCAGTCAGTTGCGTAACGCGACGAAGGCGATCAGGACCAGCGTCACCAGCGTGCCGCCTATGGACAGGATCGGGATCAACAGCGGGAATGGCAGCGGCCCCTGGTGACGCATCGCTCGCTCGATGGTCAGCCAGCGGAAACAAGCCGTCGAGCTGATGAACATCGCCAGTAGCAACAGTGAAATCGACAGAACCTTGCGTATCTCCAGCGGGAAGATTTCACTGGCGAAGGCCTCGACCGCAACGCCGCCAGCCAGCACCGCGAGCGACGTTCGGATCCAGGCAAGAAAGGTTCGTTCGTTGGCCAGGGTAAAGCGCGGATCGGGCTCCTTTCCGCCAGACAGTAACCTGTGACTCCAGCGACTGCGTTCCATTGTGCTGATGCATCTCCGATCGGAAGGTTCGTGTGTCATTCAAACAGAAACGATGCGGCGCTGCAGGTTCCGTTGATGATGGTATGTGGATTCATTGATGTCACGTAGCTGCCGCGCTGGCCTATGCGCGTCAGGGACGCAGATCAACGTCAGCAAGACGCAGCATGCTAATGTGCTGCGCTTTCAAACACCTTGGAGATCTCCATGTTGCTTCGCCTGGTAACTCTTATTGCGCTCGGCACGGCATGCCTGTCGGCAACGGCAGCTGACCAAAACCATGCTCACCATCAGATGGGCACAATGCCCGAGGCATCTCAAGTATGGTCGCGTGCCATGCCGCCCACCGCTCCGACCGGTGCGGTCTATTTCACCTTGCAAAACCCAGGTGATGCACCGGACCGACTGTTGGGCGTGCATACACCGCGCGCGAAGAAGGCTGAGCTGCACACCCACGTGCACGAAGGCGACATGATGCGCATGAAGCAGATCGATTCGATTGAAGTACCTGCGGGGGGCCAGGTCGAGTTCAAGCCAGGCAGTAACCACGTCATGCTCTTCGAACTGAGCGCCCCGCTCGTTGCTGGTGAACGTTTCCCGCTGACCCTCGAATTCGAGCACGCAGGTGAAGTAACCGTCGAGGTGTCCATTCAGGACCAAGCTCCGACGCCAAGCCCTCATGAACACATGCAGCACTGACAGCGGGAAAGAGACGACGTCTGGCGCAAGCCAGGCCAGACGAGGGCCGCTTTCTGCGTCAAAGGGCCGGCTGATGCAGCTGGCCCCTCCTCCTTCATTTAGCCGTGTTTGCCTTTGCCGTTTCCGCCGGCTCGCTGCAATCAGGCCACTGTGTCAGATGCCCGTTTGCGTGCGCATGGTGACGAACTCTTCAGCAGCGGTCGGGTGGATACCCACCGTATCGTCGAAGATTCGTTTGGTAGCGCCGGCCTTTAGCGCAACGGCCAAGCCCTGAATGATTTCTCCCGCCTCAGGGCCTGCCATGTGGCAGCCCAGCACCTTGTCGGTGTCTGCGTCGACCACCAGTTTCATCAGGCTTCGCTCGAGGCTGTCGGTCATGGTCTGCTTCATCGGTCGGAAGCGGCTTTCGAACAGCACCACCTTGTGCCCTTTTTCGCGCGCTTGTTCTTCGGTCAACCCGACTGTCGCCATGTTTGGCAGGCTGAACACCGCTGTGGCGATATTGTGGTAGTCGACCGGCCGGTATTCCTCGGGCCTGAAGAGTTGCCGAGCCACCGCCATGCCTTCGGCAAGCGCGACGGGCGTCAGCTGGATCCGACCGATCACATCGCCGATTGCCAGGATTGACGGCGTCGTCGTGCGGAACTGATCGTCGATGGCAATGAAGCCACGCTTATCCAAAGCCACGTCGACGTTTTCCAGCCCTAACCCATCGAGCATCGGCCGACGCCCGGTGGCGTAGAAAATGCAATCCGCTTCGAGGGTACGACCGTCTTCCAGCGTGGCAAGCAGCGTTCCGTCTGCCTGTTTGTCGATGCGGGTGATGTCAGCGTTGAACTGCAAGTCGAGGCCCTTTTTGATCAGCTCATCCTTGAGATGATCGCGCAGCGAACCATCGAAACCGCGCAGGAACAGTTCTCCGCGATAGAGCAGCTTGGTATCCGCACCGCAGCCATGAAAGATCGAGGCGAATTCGACCGCGATATAGCCACCGCCCACCACCAGGACCCGCCGCGGCAGCTCATCAAGGTAGAAGGCCTCATTGGAGGTGATGGCATGCTCGCGTCCTGGGATATCCGGCACGAATGGCCAGCCGCCGGTAGCGATCAGAATGTGCTCGGCGCTGTAGTGCTTGCCCTCGACCTCGACGGTGTGGGGGGCGACCAGCCGTGCATGGGCCTGTAGCAGCGTAACGCCGCTGTCAGTCAACAGGTTCTTGTAGATGCCATTGAGACGCTGGATCTCGCGATCCTTGTTGGCTATAAGCGAAGCCCAATCGAACCTGGCGCCGTCGATGGTCCAGCCATAGCCCTTGGCTTCGTGAATGTCTTCGGCATAGTGGGCGCCGTAGACCAGCAATTTCTTCGGCACGCAGCCGACGTTCACACAGGTGCCGCCCAGGTAACGGCTTTCGGCTACCGCCACGCGGGCGCCATAGCCTGCTGCAAAGCGAGCGGCACGGACGCCACCGGAACCGGCGCCGATGACGAATAGATCGAAGTCGTAAGCCATGAACTGTTGTCTCCCTTGTAGATCGCACAGCATAACCCAGCCCGTTGGCTGGATTCATTGGAGGAGCACCGCATGCGCCCTACCCTCACTCATCTCGCCCTGCACGTGCCCGATCTGGACGCCTGCATTGCCTTCTACGAGCGATTCTGTGGAATGCACGTGTTTCACGAGCGCGCTGGCAAAGGATCGCGCATTGTCTGGATGGCCGAGCCAGGAAAAGAGCGTGAGTTCATTTTCGTGATCATGCCCGGCGGGCACGATCGTGGATTGGCTGAAAATGACTACAGTCATTTTGGCTTTGCCCTGTCCAGTCGCGCCGAGGTTGATGCAATTGCTGACAGGGCGCGTCAGGTTGGCTGTCTGATCTGGGAGCCCAGGGACGAACCTTACCCCGTTGGCTATTACTGCGGTGTTCGCGACCCGGCCGGCAACTATGTCGAGTTCAGCTACGGTCAGCCCCTTGGGCCGGGCGCTGAAGAAATGCCCATTCCCTGAAACGCACAAAGCCACCCGGAGGTGGCTTCCTGCACAGCGTTAGTGTTTAGAACGCTTTACCGGTCAGGTAGAAGTTTTCGTAGCAGAAGTTGGTGGCCGCGATATAGCCCTCGGCACTGCCGCAGTCGAAGCGCTGACCCTTGAACTTGTACGCCAGTACGCAACCGTCCTGAGCCTGCCGCATCAGCGCGCCGGTAATCTGGATCTCGCCGCCTTTGCCTGGCTCGGTCTGTTCAATCAGGTCGAAAATATCCGGCGTCAGGATGTAGCGACCAATAATTGCCAGGTTGGACGGTGCATCTTCCGGCTTGGGCTTCTCGACCATGTGGCTGACACGGAAAATGTCGTCACGGATCATCTCGCCGGCGATCACGCCATATTTGCTGGTCTCTTCCGGCGGTACTTCCTGGATTGCAACGATCGAGCAACGGAACTGGTTGTACAACTTGACCATCTGCGCCAGGACCGGGTCACCGTTGAGGTTGATACACAGGTCATCTGCCAGGACGACGGCGAACGGCTCGTCGCCGATCAGTGGGCGGCCGCTGAGAATCGCATGACCCAAACCCTTCATCTCGACCTGGCGGGTATACGAGAAACTGCATTCATCAATGAGTTTGCGAATGCCGACTAGGTATTTTTCCTTGTCGGTGTTACGGATCTGATGTTCGAGCTCGTAGCTGATATCGAAGTGGTCTTCCAGGGAGCGCTTGCCGCGACCGGTAACGATCGAAATTTGGCTCAGCCCAGCAGCCAGTGCCTCTTCAACCCCGTATTGAATCAGGGGCTTGTTCACTACCGGCAACATCTCCTTGGGCATGGCCTTGGTCGCAGGAAGGAAGCGCGTGCCATATCCGGCCGCAGGAAAAAGGCATTTCTTGATCATGTGAGTCCTTGAAAAGATGAGTCCGATTGATGCACTGCGCCTGGATCGGTCAGCAGCCATAACCTGCATGTCCCGCCAACGGCGACTGACTAGAGGCTACGACCGCCGAAACGCTTCGGGGTTCGAATACGGCTGGGGTAATTTAGCTATCTCAAAATGCTGACGGATGGTAATTGACACGACCTCGGCATAGCGTGGACCGGCTCGTCGAAATTGCCAAGAGGCTTAGGGAAAAAGTTTGCCGTTGCGGCCGTCCAGTGCTCCTAGGAGCAATTGCGTGCGGAATGGACTTGCGCTGCCGAACGCTCGCCGAGCGATGAGGCAAGCGGCGTCAATACCGCTTTGGCGTCTCGGCATTTCTTGATCCAAATCAACAAACCTTACGGATTGATATCCGTTCATCGCGAGCCATTGCGCTGCGCCGTTGAACGGCGACTAGGATGTCGCCGGCTTTGCTGATAGCACTTTGCCTGCAGTCGGGCGGCATCAAGAAACCTTGTAAAGAGAAGGGATGTGCGGCCGATAAGTCAGGCAGATAGAGCGGCTAAGCCCTGAACCGGACGCCCGCTGTGGTCCGTCGCGTCCTCGTGAAGGTTTCGTTTTCGTGTAGCAGCAGTACTTAAGGAACAGGATGAACAGTACCTCTCCAGCTCGGCAAATGTCCGTTCAAACAAAAATCAACCTGGCCCTGTTGGTGGTGTTCGCCCTGGTCCTGGCAGCCTCCCTGTTCTATTCGGCGGGTTCGGAGAAACAGCTGATACTCCATGTCGTCGAACAGCAGACCAAGGATACGGCTGACTCCTATTTCGACAGTATCAACACCATGATGCTGACCGGCACCATGGGGCAGCGTGAAGTGCTGCGTGACAAGATTCTTGCCCGGCCGGGAGTGATCGACGCACGCATCATCCGCGGCGAGCCAGTCGCCAAGGTTTTCGGCCCCGGATTCGAGCATCAGGCGCCCAAGGACGAACTGGACAAACGTGCGCTTGCTGGCGACGCCACCGTGGAAGTGAGCGAGGGACTGAATGGCCGTGTACTGACGGTGATCAATCCGATCCACGCGCAACAGGATTACCGCGGCACCAATTGCCTGACCTGTCACCAGGTCCCACAGGACACCGTGATGGGCGCGGTCCGTATCAGCTACGACCAGTCCGCACTGGACGGCGAGGTGCATCGCAACATTCTGACTTCAGCCGTGATCCAGGCGCTTTTGCTACTGGCGGGTATGGTCGTCATGGGCTACATCATTCGCCGGGTGATCATCAGCCGTGTCAATGACATGCGTCACACCATGGAGGCGATGACAGAAGACGAAGACCTCAGTCGTACAGTGGCCGTCCACGCCCAGGATGAAGTCGGCGCCATGGGCACTGCGTTCAATCGCATGATCTTCAAATTCCGCAGCAGTCTGGAAGCGGTGGCCGCCGTGACCCACCAGCTGGGTGAGGTATCGAATCGAGTGTCGAGCGTTGCGGAAAAGACCCAGACCGCAGTCATGGAGCAGCGCAGTGAAACCGACATGGTCGCCTCGGCCATGAATGAAATGAGCGCGACGGTTCAGGAAGTGGCTCGGCATGCTAACGAGACAGCATCGGCTTCGAGCGGCGCCGATGATGAATCGCGCGTTGGCGTCAACCTCGCAACCGAGGCACTGGACGGCATCGAGGTGTTGATTCAGGACATCGAAAAAGCGGCACATGTGATCAAGCAGGTAGAAACGGACAGTGTCAGCATCGGCATGGTGCTGAACGTCATCAACGGTATTGCCGAGCAAACTAACCTTCTTGCACTGAATGCTGCCATCGAGGCCGCTCGCGCCGGAGAACAGGGCCGCGGCTTCGCTGTGGTTGCCGATGAGGTTCGCACCCTGGCCTCGCGCACGCAGAAGTCGACCGAAGAAATCCAGCGTACTATCGAGCAACTGCAAACGGGAGTCCGTAATGCCGTACAGGCGATGGAAGGCGCCCAGGTTCGCGCACAAACCGGTTCGGACTGCGTAGCGAAGACCGCTCAGAGCCTCACCGTGATCGCGGGCGAAGTGAATACCATCAACGGCATGAACACCCAGATTGCCACGGCGGCCGAAGAGCAGAGCGCGGTTGCCGAAGAAATCAACCGCAACATCACCACTATCAGTACGATTGCTGACACTACCTTGGCCGATGCGTCTCAAACCTCACTGATCAGTGAAGAACTGGTGCAGCTGGCGGCTGAGCTGAATCGTCTGGTTAGCCAGTTCCGGCTGTAATCACGAATGGCAGCTGCCGCGGATGCGGCAGCTTGGCCTACTATTTATGTGACGACCGCTCGGCGTCCACGCGTCCAGCCTGACCGGTTCTTGATCTGGGACAGGCCCAGTCCGCCTGGGGAAACGCGATAATTCGCGCCAAGATGTCGCAGGCTGCCGACCGCCCTGCCCGGCCCAGCCACTCACAATCATGCAATAAAGGTGAAACCCTACATGGACCAAACGCCGAGCTTTAACCGCGCCCTGGTCGAGAAATATGACCGTCCCGGTCCTCGCTATACCTCCTACCCCACTGCCCCGCAGTTTCATCAGGCCTTTGCCATCGATGACTACCGCAGCGCTGCGCAGGTGACCAACGAGGCCCCGACGCCCAAGCCGCTGTCGGTGTACATCCATATCCCGTTCTGCAAAAGCCTCTGCTATTACTGCGCCTGCAACAAGATCATTACGCACAAGACCGATCGCGCCGTTGAGTACCTCGATTACCTCAAGCGCGAAATCAGGATGCAGGCCGCGCTCTTCGACCGCTCGCGCAAGCTGACTCAGCTGCACCTTGGAGGCGGCACCCCAACCTATCTCAGCAGTGAACAGCTGGCTGATCTCATGGCGACGCTGCACGACGCGTTCAACATGGACGACAGTGACAATCACGAGTTTTCGCTGGAAGTCGATCCACGTACCGTGACCCCGGCTCAGATCCATCAGCTACGCGAGCTTGGCTTCAATCGCTTGAGCTTTGGCGTACAGGATTTCGACGAGCAGGTGCAGATTGCAGTCAACCGCATCCAGACTGAAGAACAGACCCGAGAGCTCGTCCAGGCTGCGCGTGACGCCCGATTCAAGTCGATCAGCGTTGACCTCATCTATGGCCTGCCGCTGCAGACCGTTGAAAGCTTCGGCGTGACGTTGGACAAGATCATCGACATCCGCCCGGATCGAATTGCGGCTTACAGCTATGCGCATCTGCCGGATCTGGTCCGGGCGCAAAAGTTGATTCGCCCGGAAGACATGCCGCCGCCCGAGCGAAAGCTCGAACTGCTGGAGCTGACCATCCGGCGGCTCACTGAGGCGGGCTACGTCTATATCGGCATGGATCACTTCTCCCTGCCTGACGACGAACTCACCCTCGCGCGGGCCAATGGCACCCTTCAGCGTAACTTTCAGGGCTACTCGACCCATGCCGATTGTGACCTGATCGGCCTCGGTATCTCCTCCATCGGTAAAGTCGGCAACAGTTACAGCCAGAACGTAAAAGAGTTATCGCAGTATTACGCTCGGCTCAACGACGGTATGTTGCCGGTGCACCGCGGCTATCAGCTCAGCGAGGACGATCGCCTGCGTCGCGACGTGATCGTTTCATTGATGTGCCATGGCCGCATCGATTACGCCGAAATCGAACAACGCTACGGCATCGACTTCCACGATTATTTCGCCGACTCGCTGGCCAAGCTGGACGAACATGTCGCCGACGGGCTGGTGGAAATCAATGACGATGCCCTGGTTCTGTTGCCTCAGGGGCAGTTGATGTTGCGCAACGTCGCCATGGCGTTCGACGCCTATCTGGGCGGCGAGCAACGGGGCCGTTTTTCCCGCACGGTCTGATCCTCATTGCGCTCAACCCACCCGGCCAAGGCTCGGGTTGAGCGCCAAGCCTTACTCTATAGCTCTCCAAGCCCCGCCGGTGCAGAGGTCGTCGCCACTGATCGTCCAGGCATTGCCAAAACCATTGTTAACTGTATAAATACACAGCCTTGTGGGCGCTATGCCCATGCTCGACCGAACCGGACGTTCGATGCGCCAGGCGCTGGAAAACCCCTTCTATTACCTCGACAACTTTCGCCAAGTGCTCGCCTGGGTCGGTGAGCGCCACGGTGATCTGCTGCACGATCACGAGCGCGCCTTTCTCGACCATTTTCATCAGGTTCCGCAAGCCGCGCAGGCATTGCTGGTGCGCATGGTGATGCGTAAAGGCACGCTGTTTCGCGCAAGCAAGCTGCGCTACGCGGAGATTGGCTGCCCAATGCAGGCATCAGTTGCGCTTATCGAGCACGGCTGGATAGAGATCAACCCGATGCTGGATCTGGCGCAGCTGTTTGGTCTGCTGAAAAAAGACGAACTGCTTCGCGTCTGCGGCGGTGCTGCAAACACTGGCCAGCGCAAGAGCGATTTGTTCCAGGCCCTGCTGGACAAGGCGCCCCAGCCAAAGCCGTTTGGCAGCTGGTGTGAGGGGCTTGAAGACGCGGCGTTCGCCCTGACGATTGGCGATCTGGGCGACCGCTTGCGGCTGATGTTCTTCGGCAACATCCATCAAGACTGGTCCGAGTTCGTGCTCGCCGATCTAGGCATTTTTCGCTACGAGCAGGTCGCGTTCTCCCCGGCTTCCCGCGCCTTCCATGCGCGCGCTGATGTGGATGCCTACCTGCACCTGCATCACTGTCGTGAACGCTTCGAGGCAGGAGAAGCGGTAGAAGCGGTGCTATCCGATATCCCGTCGACACCGTACGCCAATGAATGGCTGGAACATCGCCGCGGCAAACTGATACTGAGCATCGCCAGACAATGCGAGCGCAACGGAGATCTGTCCTTGGCGCTGCGGCTGCATGCGGCGAACCGCTACCCCGGCTCACGCGAACGCGCGATTCGGGTGCTGGAGCGTTGCGACCAACCAGAGGCCGCCATGCACCAGGCCCTGACAGCGCAGGCCAAGCCTGAAAGCGAGCATGAAGCCCAGCAACTGCAGCGCATTCTGCCGCGCCTGTTACGCGCTCTGGGTAAACCGGCAGTGTGTCAGGTGCGCGCAGCGCAGCCAGAGCGCATAGATCTGATCCTGCCCAGGCCCGACGGCATGAGCGTCGAGCAGGCCGTACGCGCGCACCTCGGCCGCAGCGATGCGCCGGTTTACTACGTTGAAAACGCGCTGATCAATTCGCTGCTTGGGCTGCTCTGTTGGGACGCAATTTTTGCGCCTTTGCCCGGCGCGTTCTTTCACCCGTTTCACGCCGGCCCGGCTGATCTGACCCGACCTGATTTCCATGCTCGTCGTGCCGGCTTGTTCGACGCCTGCCTGAGCAAGCTCGGCACTGACGAATACCGTGACTGCATTCGCCGCACGTTTCGAGAAAAGTTTGGCCTGCAGTCGCATTTCGTCAGCTGGGGGCTGTTCGACGAGGCATTGCTGGAGCTGGCACTCGCCTGTATCCCAGCCGCGCATCTGCGCGCATTTTTTCAGCGCATCCTTGAGGATGTGCCCAACCATCGCAGCGGGCTGCCGGACCTCATCCAGCTGTGGCCCGGCGAGCAGCGTTATCGAATGATCGAAGTGAAGGGCCCCGGCGACCGCTTGCAGGACAATCAGAAGCGCTGGATCGAATTCGCGCTGAGGCAGCAGATTCCGCTCGCGGTCTGCTACGTGCAGTGGTCGGAGGCTGCGCCTTGAGTTATCGGGTCGCAGTGCGAGCCCTGTGCGAATTCACCGCCAAACAGGGTGATCTGGATCTGCGCTTCACGCCCTCGCCTACCGCGCTGGAAGGTATCGCCGGTCACACAACGGTCACGGCGCGGCGCGGCGACACATACGAACGGGAAGTCACGCTTGAAGGCACCTATCGCAATCTATGCGTACGCGGCCGCGCCGATGGCTACGACCCAACGAAGAATCAGCTGGAAGAAATCAAAACCTACCGAGGCGACCTTGCCCGGCAGCCGGACAATCACCGTCACCTGCACTGGGCGCAAGCCAGGGTGTATGGTTGGTTGCTCTGCCAGGCGCGCTCTCTGCAGTCGCTAAATATCGCATTGGTGTATTTCGATGTGGTCAGCCAGAAGGAAACCCTGCTGATCGAAACCTGCAGCGCTGAAGACCTGCAGGCGTTTTTCGAAACCCAGTGCCAACGCTTCATTGTCTGGGCAGAACAGGAGCTGGTCCATCGAGCCGAGCGTGACCAGGCGTTGCGACTTCTGACATTCCCCTACGGTGAGTTTCGTAGCGGCCAGCGGCAGCTCGCCGAAGCGGTGTACAAGGCCGCGTGCACCGGCACGCACCTGATGGCGCAGGCGCCAACCGGTATTGGCAAAACGCTCGCAACCTTGTTTCCGCAACTGAAAGCAGTCCCCGGTCAGCAGCTCGACAAGCTGTTTTTTCTCACCGCGAAAACCTCCGGTCGGCAGTTGGCACTCGATGCACTTGCCAGCCTGAAGGCGTCGTCGCCGTTGCGCGTGCTGGAACTGATCGCACGGGACAAAGCCTGCGAGCATCCGGACAAAGCCTGTCACGGCGAATCATGCCCGCTGGCTCGTGGCTTTTATGACCGCCTTTCCGGCGCGCGCGCCGAGGCCATAAGACGACCGTTTCTCGATCAGTCGACGCTGCGCGAGGTGGCCTTGGCCCATCAGGTCTGCCCCTATTACCTCAGTCAGGAAATGGCTCGCTGGGCTGATGTGGTGGTGGGCGACTACAACTATTACTTCGACCTGAGCGCCTTGCTCTACAGCCTGACGCTGGTTAATCAGTGGCGCGTCGGAGTGTTGGTGGACGAGGCGCATAATCTGCTCGAGCGCGGTCGCGCCATGTTCAGCGCTGAACTGGATATCCGTAATTTCAAAGGTTTACGCCAGACTCTTCCCACAGTATTGAAGAAGCCGATCGAGCGCGTATTGCGTTGCTGGGGCGATGTGCACCGCCTGCAAACTGACGCCTATCAGGTCCTTCCAAGCCTGCCGGTGGTGTTCATCAACGCGCTACACCAGGTCGTGAGTGCAATCACCGACTATCTCGGCGAGAACCCAGCGGGAGTGGACTCGTCATTGCAGTCGGCCTATTTCGAGGCAATGCAATTCTGCAAACTGGCAGAGCTGTTCGGCGACCATTCGCTGATTGATTGCACACTGCTGCCAGCGCATGGCCGCAGTAATGCCAAAGCATCTGTGCTTTGCTTGCGCAACGTGATTCCTGCTCCTTTCCTCGCGCCCCGTATCCACGAAACCCGCTCCTGCGTGCTGTTTTCCGCGACCCTGACGCCACAGCGTTTCTACGCTGACACCCTCGGCATGCCGGCCAATCGGGTATGGGTCGATGTCGAATCTCCCTTTCGCGCGGAACAGCTGCAGGTACGCGTGGCACAGCACATCTCCACTCGCTATCAGGATCGCCGCGCCTCGCTTCAAGCGATCGTCGACCTGCTTGCCCGGCAGTATCAGGAGCGGCCCGGCAATTACCTGGCGTTCTTCAGCAGCTTTGATTACCTACAGCAGGTCACAAGTCTGCTCGGTGCCCAACACCCTTATCTGCCCTATTGGGAGCAGACGCGCGGCATGCAGGAAACGGCGCGCAGCGCCTTCCTCGCACGTTTCACGGATGGGGGCTGCGGTATTGGCTTCGCCGTGCTGGGCGGTGCGTTTTCGGAAGGCATCGACCTGCCGGGCAACCGGCTGATTGGCGCCTTTGTCGCGACGTTAGGCCTTCCGCAGGTCAATCCCGTCAATGAGCAGATGAAAGTGCGGATGGAACACTTGTTCGGCACTGGCTACGACTACACCTACCTCTACCCTGGATTGCAAAAGGTGGTGCAGGCCGCTGGCCGCGTCATTCGTACGACCGAAGACGTCGGCGTCGTTCACTTGATTGACGACCGATTCGCCAAACGAGAGATACGACGACTTCTGCCTAATTGGTGGAATGGTCCTAGATAAGCTGTCTGTTGAAACAGGTCATCATATCTCTCTGACGCGTTAAAAAGCTGGCAAGGCGTATCGCTGCATCAGACGTTTTGGCCAGCCATTTAACAGCTTGGAGAGCCCTAGACGAAAGTCGAAGACCCTAACAATTCTTTACAAATTGAATTGACAAGCCATGACCGGCAGCCATAATCCGTTTCGTCGTATGACAACTGATAACGTATTTGTTGTCCGACAAGCGTCGCTTTAGCGGCGGCCGCGCTACACCCGCCTCGTCTTAGGCTCTGGCCGCACGGGGTGGACTACTTAAAAAAGGGAGCACAACAACAATGACCCCACGCAATCCTCTGTCTGCCGCCGTTTTCGCAGGCACCCTGTCGCTGGCGCTTGGCATTCCTGCCGTTGCTCATGCGGCGGATGGCTTTGTCGAAGGTAGCAAAGTCACGCTGAACGCTCGTAATTTCTACATCAATCGTAACTTTGTCGACCCAGCCTATAACGGCGGTCAGAACAAGGCTGAAGAGTGGACCCAGAGTTTCATTCTTAATGCTCAGTCCGGCTACACCCCAGGCCCCATCGGTTTTGGTGTTGATGTGCTGGCCGGTTTGGCAGTCAAGCTCGACGGCGGTAGCGGTACCTATGGAACTGGCTTGCTTCCGACTCACGGCACTGGTGCTGATCGCCACCCTGCGGATGACTTCGGTCGGATAGCCGTGGCTGCCAAAGCCAAAATATCGGAAACCGAACTGCGTGTCGGTGAATGGCAGGTTGTTGTGCCCGTGCTCCGTGCGGATGACGGCCGCTCGCTGCCGCAAACCTTCCAGGGCGGCATGGTTACATCCAAGGAAATAACGAACCTGGCACTGTACGGCGGTCAGATGCGTCAGAACAGCACACGTGATGACGCTAGCATGGAAGACATGTTCTTCGGTGGTGCCAGTTCGGATCGCTTCAACTTCGCTGGCGGTGAATACTCATTCACCGACAAGACCAAAGTCGGCCTGTGGCACGCCCGTCTCGAAGACATCTACCAGCAGAGCTACGTCCAGTTGTTGCACGTGCAGCCGCTCGGAGAGGACTTCGCTTTTACCGCAAACCTCGGCTACTTCACCGGCAAGGATGAGGGCAGCGCCCTGGCTGGCGATCTGGACAACAAGACCTATTCCGGTCTGTTCGGCCTGCAAGCCGGCGCCAATACTTTCTACGTCGGCCTGCAGAAAGTCAGCGGTGATCAGTGGATGCGGGTCAACGGAACCAGCGGTGGATCGCTGGCGAACGACAGCTTCAACTCCGCCTATGACGCGGCTGATGAGCGCTCCTGGCAAATTCGCCACGACTACAACTTCGCTGGCGTCGGTATCCCTGGCCTAGTCCTGATGAACCGCTATATCAGCGGCGACAACATCACCACAGCAAGCGGTGACGAAGGCTCGGAATGGGGTCGCGAATCCGAGCTGGCTTACACCGTACAAAGCGGCGCTTTGAAGAACCTGAACATCAAGTGGCGTAACTCCAGCATGCGTCGTGACAGCTCGTTCAGCCGTAACGAGTTTGACGAGAACCGTCTGATCTTCAATTACCCGATCTCGATCTTGTAAGCGTCACCACCACGCTGGACGCAACACTCCTCGCTCCTGTTGCGGAAACTTTCGCCCGTCCTAGTGACGGGCTTTTTTTGCCGCTTGTAGTGCTTAGCAGAGCGAGACAGCCCATCCCGTGCGCCGAAACTCTCAAACGGTCGGGCGCTATTGACTTGAAGACCTATACTGTGCATATCCGCTGACGAATGCCGAGTTGTGGGGTGCTGTGAGGCATCGACTATCGCCAGACAGGTCGAAGTCTCCCCTTCACAGCCGTGGGCAGGCCTTGTGCGTGCCTTACGGCATACCCAACGGTGATCATTATGAATCAGCTATCCCACACCGCGACGGATGCATTCCAGGCGGCCTTTGCGGGCACGCTCGTTTTTCCCGAAGATCCCCAATACAACGAAGTGCGCCAGATCTGGAACGGCATGATCGACCGCCGTCCTTCTCTGATTGCCCGCTGCGGTTCTGCTGACGACGTGGCCCGGTCTTTGGACTTCGTTCGCCAACACGACCTGCCTTTCTCTATCCGGGGCGGCGGACACAATATTGCTTGGAATGCAGTCTGAGACGGCGGCCTTATGATCGATCTCTCGCTTATGAAAGACGTCAGTATCGATCCGGAACAACGTCGAGGCTATGTCGAGCCGGGCTGCACGCTGGCTAACTTCGATGCGGCTGCGCAGGCACATGGCCTCGCCACCCCTCTGGGCTTAAACTCCATCACGGGCGTCGCCGGGCTGACCCCTGGCGGCGGCTTTGGTTGGCTCAGCAGAAAGTACGGCATGACCGTAGACAGCTTGCTTGGGGCAGATGTGATAGTCGCCGACGGACGTCAGTAGCACGCCAGTGAATCGGAAAACCCTGATCTGTTCTGGGGGCTTCGCGGAGGCGGCGGGAATTTCGGCATCGTCACTCGGTTCGAATTTCAGCGGCACCCGGTGGGTGCCGGACGTATTGTGCGGCCTGATCGTCTACCCGTTTGAACAGGCGAAATCCGTTATTGCCCAGTTCGCTCGTTTCACCGAAACGATGCCAGATGAGCTCAACGTCTGGATGGTTGCCCGCAAGGCGCCCCCGTTGCCGTTTTTGGCCGAAGAGGTCCACGGGAAAGAAATCGTTGTGCTGGCGATCTGTTACGCAGGCGACCCCGATGAGGGCATGAAACATGTGGAGGCACTGAGGCAGTTCGGTTCTGCCTATGGCGAGCACATCGGCGTGCAGCCGTATGTCGATTGGCAGCAGGTCTTCGATCCGCTATTGACTCCAGGCTCCCGAAACTACTGGAAATCGCACAATTTCTCGACGCTCGATGATGGGTTGATCGATACCGTCATCGAATACGCCAATGCACTGCCCTCACCGCAATGCGAGATATTCGTCGCTACGATAGGTGGCGAGACAGGACGAACCAAGCCTGACGCCATGGCTTACTCGAGTCGTGACGCCAACTATGTGATGAATGTGCATGTCCGCTGGGAAACGGCAGATGAGGATGCTCGTTGCATTGCCTGGGCGCGGGAGTTTTTTGACCGTACGCAGTCGTTTGCCAGTGGTGGCGCTTACGTGAACTTCCTGACCAGTGATGAAGCTGAGCGCACCGCCTTCGCTTATGGCACGAGCTACCAGCGACTGGTGGAGCTGAAAAGGAAGTTCGACCCGACAAATCTCTTCCGCATCAATCAAAACATCAGCCCGGCATGACGGTCCGCGAGCGCTCTTGAATGGGCGCTCGCACCCCTCGGCCGCCCTTCGACGCTGAGCTATCAACACCAGGGTGAGACGCTACTGGACGGTACGAGCCATACGCTGAATCTGCAGTTTGCAACTGACCTGCATTGTGTCGCCGGGCTGCAGCACCTGTATTCCGTTTGCGTCCGGATCGTCCATGCAAAGGGCATTGTTGGCATGAGAAACCGGCTCGACCGCAAAAAATCCCATTTCTGCCGGTGGCGTGAACACGACCAGATGATCGAGTGACTCGCTGGCGTGCATGGTCACCGCTACCCCTTCGTTCGGCCAGCGGATGGTAACTGGCGTGGTGCGGCCTACGAAACAGTTGTCCAGGCTGGGTTGCTGAAGTGATTGCTCGGATGAAAAGTCCCATTCAGCAGGGATCGGCGCCTTCTTGAACGACAGGTTTTGAGCGTCGTTCTGCCAGACACCCTGCGCTTCGAACTGCAGCTGGCACGCCTCATGGCGCAGGAAATACGGGTGCCAGCCAAGTCCGGCGGGCATTGAGCGGCTGTCGATGTTGCGCAACCGCAGTTGGAGTGCAACGCCGGTATCGTCGAGCTTGATCTCATGTTCTACCTCGAAAGCGAACGGCCAGTCACGCACGCCATCCCCCTCCGGCTGATGCGTAAAGGTCAGACGAAGACTGGTCGAGGTCTGCTCGGTCAGGCTCCAGGCGCGCTTCCAGGCGACTCCATGAATCGGCAACGGGTGTTCGGCAGACAGGTTGCGCAACGGATAACGTGTTCCCTCATGCATGAACCCGCCATCGCCGATGCGATTGGAAAACGGTGCAAGGACAAAGCAGCCGGTACGGCGCACGCTGTCGGAGCCGTCCCAAGGCCGCAGAAGGTCGATGCCGTCAATACTCAACCGGGTGATCGCACCGCCCAATGCTGGGCAGACAGACAGCCGCAGCGAATCGTGCTGAAGCTCA
>JAKUTK010000002.1 GCA_022448005.1 Pseudomonas sp. | reverse complement strand
CCGCTATCGCGATTACGGCTCGCTGATCTCGCTGTCGAGCTTCTCTGCCGTGGGCAATCTGATGGGCAATCTCACCGGCAACGTGATGCTGGAAGGCTGGTTGGCACGGATGTTCTATGTGTCCCTGTATCGGATGCACCAGATCGCACTGTACGGCGTCGCTCGTACCGGCCTGATGATGATCGGGGACAAACTCAGCACCAGCACAGTGCCGCGCCTCAAGCTGCATTAACTTCCACAGGACACTGCCAGCGCCAACTCATCATGAGAGGCACTGGCACTGAGAACAGATTTTGGCGAGACGAGCGGAACAAACGCGCCGATAAACTTCAATGCAAAAAAAACCGGGAGATCCTTTCGGATCTCCCGGTTTCTTACGCCCCTTGCGAGGCGGTTTTGGTGGGTCGTGTGGGATTCGAACCTACGACCAATTGGTTAAAAGCCAACTGCTCTACCAACTGAGCTAACGACCCAAAAATGGTCGGGGTAGGGGGATTCGAACTCCCGACATCCTGCTCCCAAAGCAGGCGCGCTACCGGACTGCGCTATACCCCGATTGGATTTTGGCTCCGCGACCAGGACTCGAACCTGGGACCCAATGATTAACAGTCATTTGCTCTACCGACTGAGCTATCGCGGAACTTCATTTCCAGCTCTTCAGGTGGTCCGCGTTACCGCTTGCTTTCCCCCCTCAGAGGCGCGCCATTTTACGGTTCTCGGCGCGGCTGTCAACAGAAAAAATGCGATTTACTACAATGATTTGCACGATGAAGTAGTACCACCCCGCTCCGCTGCTATGGGAGATGCCGGCACCGCTCCATAGAACGGCGCCAGCGCCCCCTTAAATCAGCCAAAGACGATCTCGTCGCCCTCCACTTTCGCTGAGATGCTTGTGCCGGGCTCGAAGGCGCCAGACAGTATCTGCTGCGCCAGCGGATTCTCGATCCAGCGCTGAATGGCTCGTTTTAAAGGCCGCGCGCCGTAGACCGGGTCGTAACCCACTGCAACCAGCTTATCCATCGCCTCGTCACTCAGCTCCAGACTCAGCTCCCGCTCGGCCAGGCGTTGCCGCAGGCGGCTCAGCTGGATGCGAGCGATGCCAGCAATCTGATCGCGAGCCAGCGGATCGAAAACCACCACCTCGTCGATCCTGTTGATGAACTCCGGCCGGAAGTGATGACTTACAGCGTCCATGACAGCAGCACGCTGCGCATCAGGATCGCCTACCAGCTCCTGGATTTGGGTGGATCCAAGATTTGAGGTCATGACGATCACGGTATTGCGGAAATCCACGGTTCGTCCATGGCTGTCGGTCAGACGACCATCTTCCAGAACCTGCAGCAGGATATTGAAAACATCAGGGTGCGCCTTCTCGACCTCATCGAGCAGAACCACCGAATAGGGTTTACGACGCACGGCCTCGGTCAGATAGCCACCTTCTTCATAGCCTACATAGCCCGGTGGGGCTCCGATCAGGCGCGCAACCGAGTGCTTCTCCATGAACTCCGACATATCGATGCGGATCATCGCCTCTTCGGTGTCGAAGAGGAACTCGGCCAGCGCCTTGCACAGCTCAGTCTTGCCCACCCCGGTAGGGCCAAGAAACAGGAAGGAACCGCTGGGGCGATTCGGATCGGCCAAACCGGCCCGCGAGCGGCGAACCGCATTGGCCACCGATACAACCGCCTCGTGCTGCCCAATCACGCGCTGATGCAGCAGGTCTTCCATCTTCAGCAATTTCTCGCGCTCGCCTTCGAGCATTTTCGACACAGGGATGCCCGTCCACTTCGAGACGACTTCGGCGATCTCCTCATCAGTTACCTTGTTACGCAGCAACTGGTTCTCGGTCTTGCCATGCTGGTCGACCATCTGCAGGCTGCGCTCGAGGTCGGGGATGATGCCGTATTGCAGCTCGGCCATACGCGCCAGGTCGCCCTTACGCCGCGCAGCCTCCAGATCGGCCTTGGCCTGCTCGATCTTCTGCTGCATCTGGGCGGAGCCTTGCACTTCAGCCTTTTCCGCCTTCCAGATCTCTTCGAGGTCGGCATATTCGCGTTCCAGCTTGACGATTTCCTCGTCGAGCTTGGCCAGACGCTTCTTGGTGGCCTCGTCGTCCTCGTTCTTCAGCGCTTCGCGCTCGATCTTCAGCTGGATCAGACGCCGGTCAAGACGGTCGAGCTCCTCCGGCTTGGAATCGATTTCCATGCGGATGCGACTGCCCGCCTCGTCGATCAGGTCGATGGCCTTGTCTGGCAGCTGTCGATCCGTGATATAGCGGTGCGATAGTTTTGCCGCCGCAATGATCGCGCCATCGGTGATAGAGACGCCATGGTGCACCTCGTAGCGCTCTTTCAAGCCACGCAGAATAGCGATGGTGTCCTCCTCGCTCGGCTCATCGACCTGCACACGCTGAAAGCGACGCTCCAACGCAGCATCCTTCTCAATGTACTGGCGGTACTCATCAAGAGTGGTTGCCCCAACGCAATGCAACTCTCCGCGCGCGAGCGCAGGCTTAAGCATGTTGCCGGCATCCATCGCGCCTTCCGCCTTGCCGGCACCAACCATGGTGTGCAGCTCGTCGATAAATAGAATGACGCGGCCTTCCTGTTTGCCGAGTTCATTCAGGACTGCCTTCAGCCGCTCTTCGAACTCGCCGCGGAATTTGGCCCCCGCAATAAGTGAGCCCATGTCCAGCGCGAGCAAACGCTTGTCCTTGAGGCCATCCGGCACCTCGCCATTGACGATGCGCTGCGCCAAGCCCTCAACGATGGCGGTCTTGCCCACGCCTGGCTCGCCGATCAGCACCGGGTTGTTCTTGGTGCGCCGCTGAAGCACCTGAATGGTCCGGCGAATTTCATCATCGCGGCCGATCACCGGGTCGAGCTTGCCGTCCTCGGCGCGCTTGGTCATGTCCACGGTGTACTTGTCCAATGCTTGCCGTGACTCTTCAGCATTCGGGTCGTTGACAGCGTCGCCGCCCCGCAGGTTGCTGATCGCGTTTTCCAAAGCCTTTTTGCTGACGCCCTGCTCGAGCAATAGCTTGCCCAGCCGGGTGCTGCCTTCCAGAGCAGCGAGCAACACCAGCTCACTGGAGATGTATTGGTCCCCCTTCTGCTGCGCAAGGCGGTCAGCCTGGTTCAACAGGCGCGCCAAGTCCTGAGACATATTCATGTCACCGGTCGGATTTTGCAGTTTCGGCAGCTGATCGAGCTCTTTGGTCAATGCCTGGCGCAAACCATTGATGTCAAAACCCACCTGCATCAGCAGTGGTTTGATCGAACCGCCCTGCTGCTCGAGCAGCGCCTGCATCAGATGCAAAGGCTCAATGGACGAGTGGTCGAAGCCAACAGCAATGGATTGGGCATCAGAAAGCGCAAGTTGAAGTTTGCTGGTCAAACGATCGATACGCATGGAATCACCTTTCTAGGTAAAGCAGGCCGTGCAATGAAACGCACTCCGAACGAAAGCCTGCGAGATGAACCTTAGATAAGGCTGATTGTTGGAGATTCAAGCCGCACGACCTTGACGCAGGTCAGCCCGATGGCGTAAGGCGAGTCAGGGGTGAAATGCCAGGAACAGGTGAACGGCCGCTCAGTCCAGCCAGATCAGGCTGGCGAAGCGCCCTGTACGGGCGGCACGGCGATAGGAGTAGAAACGAGCATCGCTGACAGTACAGAAACCACCGCCATATACCGCTGTAACGCCGCAAGCCGCCAGGCGGATTCGGGCGAGCTGGTAGATATCCGCCATGAAGCGATCCGCGCGATGGCTGGGCACAAAGGCTTCGGAACATTCAGGATGGCCAGCGATGAACGCATCGCGCACCTCGCCGCCAACCTCGAACGCCGTGGGCCCTATCGCCGGACCGAGCCAGGCAATCAAATGTGACCCTGGAACCGCCATAGCCGCCACGGTGGCTTCCAGCACGCCTGAAGCCAGACCGCGCCACCCCGCGTGCGCAGCCGCAACACGTGCGCCGTCGACGTCGCAGAGCAATACCGGTAGGCAATCCGCAGTCAGCACCGCACAGGCGACCCCCGCCTCGCCCGTCCAGCTGGCATCGGCAGTCGGGCAACTGCGTGGATCCGCCTCAACGGCGATACTCGAATGGATCTGGCTCATCCAGGCCGGCTCGCAGCCGATCAGTTGCTGCAAACGCTGTCGATTCGCCGACACCCGCTCGGGCGCATCGCCGACATGATCCCCCAGGTTGAAGCCATCAAACGGAGCCTGGCTCAAGCCGCCGCTGCGCGTGGTGACGCAAGTCCTCACACGCGGCGGCACCGGCCAGTCGGGACGGATCCAGTCCTCTGGCCATTCCGTCATCCGCTGAACGCCTCGCGATCCTGCTGCAAGAGTGTCAGTAGCCAGACAAAGTCATCCGGCAGTGGCGATTCCCATTTCAGCCGCTCGCCACTGACGGGATGGTTCAATTCGAGAAAGCGCGCATGCAATGCCTGGCGCGGAAAATCTTTCAGCGTTTGCACCATGGTCGGGTTAGCGGCCGGCGGGATACGAAAACGCCCGCTATAAAGCGGATCCCCCACCAGCGGATAACCGATGTGTGTCATATGCACACGGATCTGGTGGGTTCGCCCGGTTTCAAGCTTGACCCGGACATGCGTGTGCGACCGGAAGCGCTCGAGTACCCGATAGTGACTCACGGCAGGCTTGCCGCCCTCCACCACAGCCATGCGTTGACGCTGTTGGCCATGACGCCCAATGGCGGCATTGACGGTGCCGCCGGTGATGATCACGCCGATAACGATGGCCTCGTAGATGCGGCTGACACTGCGCGCCTGTAGTTGCTCGACAAGGCGCGTCTGGGCCTGCAGGGTCTTGGCCACCACCATCAATCCGGTGGTGTCCTTGTCCAGGCGATGCACGATGCCGGCACGCGGCACGTTGATCAAATCCGGAACATGATGCAACAAGGCGTTGAGCAAGGTGCCATCGGCATGCCCTGCGGCAGGATGCACCACCAACCCGGACGGCTTGTTCAGTACCAGAATGTGCTCGTCTTCGAAAACGATATCCAGCGGAATGTCCTGAGCCACCCACTCGCCCTGGGCCTGCTGCTCGGCGGAAAGCTCCAGGATGGCACCCGCATGTACTGTGTCACGGGGGCGCAGGACAGCTCCGTCGACCGTGAGCTGACCCTCCTTGATCCAAGCCGCAAGACGCGAACGGGAATGCTCGGAGAACAGCTGTGCCGCGACTTGATCGAGGCGCTGCCCGCCGAGGTCGAATGGCACCTCGGCGCGGAGATGAATGGCCTGGGTGGTGATCGTGGACATAATTAAGGGCGCTTCAATAGTTGGAGAGGCAACCGTGCGGTTTGGCCGGTTGCGACAGGCGATGAGCCGGGACATGGGAAAGGGGGATGTGACCTTGTCGGCAAGCAGGACGCCTACGGGCAGATCCTCAGCCTGAGCAGCCCCTCGACAGCGACACGGGTGCAGCCTTTGGTTTCAGCAACACGCTTGTGTTTAAATACCGCGTCTTTGTCCCGGCCAGCCGGGGCGCCCATCATAACAGGACGGCTCAGCGCAAGACAGCGAGCCGTCACAGGGACGCAAGCCGCCATGCAAGTGAAACACCTGCTGCTGATCGCCATTTTCGCCCTTACCGCTGCCTGTTCGTCCAACGAAACCATCAGTGAAAACCTCGGCGAAGCGGAACTGTACCGGCAGGCTCAAGCCGACCTGGACAATAAGAGCTTCACCAGCGCGATCAACAAGCTGAAGGCACTGGAATCCCGCTATCCGTTCGGCCGCTTCGCCGAACAGGCGCAGCTTGAGCTGATCTACGCTTATTACCGCAACACCGAGCCGGAAGCCGCTCGCTCCTCGGCCGAACGGTTTATCCGCCTGCATCCGCAGCATCCGAGCGTGGACTACGCCTACTACCTGAAGGGTCTGGCTTCCTTCGACCAGGACCGCGGACTGCTGGCGCGATTCCTGCCGTTGGACATGACCAAGCGTGACCCCGGCGCTGCACGCGACTCCTTCAACGAATTCGCCCAGCTGACCACTCGCTTTCCAAACAGCCGTTACTCCCCGGATGCCAAGGCACGGATGGTTTACCTGCGTAACCTGCTGGCCGCGAACGAAATCCATGTTGCTGATTATTATCTCCGTCGCCAGGCCTACGTAGCGGCTGCCAACCGTGGTCGCTATGTTGTAGAAAACTTCCAGGGTACGCCTGCGGTCGGCGATGGTTTGGCCGTCATGACCGAAGCTTATCAGCGCCTTGGCCTCGAGGAGCTCGCTGGCACCAGTCTGGAAACGCTCAAGCTCAATTACCCGCAACACCCCAGCCTGAAAGACGGTGAATTCGTGCCAAGCCAGGAAGAGGCCGACAACCGCAGCTGGTTGTCCCGCGCCACACTCGGCTTGATCGACACTGAAAACAAAGCCCCTGACCGCTCGCAATCCAACCGCGACGTGGTGCGTCAGTATGAGAATGCCGCCCAGGATCTGCCGGATGAACTGCGCCCGGTGTTGAGGGAAGCGGAAACCGAAGCCGCAAAAGAAGAGCAAGGCGAAGACCGCTCCTGGTGGAGCTATGTGACCTTCGGCCTGTTCGACTGAGTACCCAACCGCAGCCTGCCAGAACGGCAGGCCCGCACGGCTTAGCCAGGAAGTAGAGATATGGGCCTGTTTCGACTGTTGTTCTGGATCATCCTGATCGCGGCGGCGTTCTGGCTCTGGCGCCGTCTGACCAGCAAGCCCACCGCCTCCGATAACCGGCATGAGTCCTCGGGCTTGTCCGTCCGCTGGGTTCAGTGCGGCGTAAACCTGCCACGTGTGGAAGCACTTCAGAGTCATGACCGGTG
>JAKUTK010000019.1 GCA_022448005.1 Pseudomonas sp. | reverse complement strand
AAAAGCTCCGTTGGACGGCCTCACGTCCTCAAACATTGCTGGGTCGGGAATGGCGGTTTCGCTGGCATTCCCCAACCTGTCCGCTTTTGGCGGCGCCTGGACTATAACAGCAATGTTTAAGTGCTTCAAATAAGGGAAAATTGATATCATCTGCGGATGACTAATACCCCCTCTCAGACCTCCGGCGTGCAAATGCTCGAGGTCTCGCCGGAGCTCGCCGGCCAACGCATTGATAATTTTCTCCGTACTCAGCTCAAAGGTGTGCCCAAGACCTTGATCTACCGCATTTTGCGCAAGGGCGAGGTGCGGGTGAACAAGGGGCGGATCAAGCCCGAATACAAGCTCCAGGCGGGCGATGTCGTGCGAGTGCCGCCGCTTCGGTTGCCTGAGCGCGACGAGCCGGTCCCGGTCGCGCTCAGGCTTCTCGAGCGCCTCGAGGCGGCAATTGTATTCGAAGACAAGGCATTGATTGTACTGAACAAGCCTGCCGGTATTGCGGTGCATGGCGGCAGCGGGCTCAGTTTCGGGGTTATCGAGGCGCTGCGTCAGCTGCGCCCGGATGCAAAAGAGCTGGAGCTGGTGCATCGCCTGGATCGGGATACTTCCGGGCTGCTGATGATTGCAAAGAAACGCAGCATGTTGCGCCACTTGCATCTGCAGCTGCGCGGCGATGGCGTTGACAAGCGCTACATGGCGCTCGTGCGGGGGCGTTGGGATACCAGCAAGAAGCAGGTGAATGCGCCGTTGTTGAAGAATACGCTGCGCTCGGGCGAACGGATGGTGGAGGTCACAGATGATGGCAAGGACGCGCTGACGCTTTTTCGCGTACTGCGCCGTTTTGGCGACTTCGCTACGCTGGTCGAGGCCAAGCCGGTAACCGGTCGTACCCATCAGATACGCGTGCATGCTCGTCATGCTGGTCACAGCATTGCCGGCGACAGCAAATATGGCGATGAGGAGTTTTCCGCAGTCATTCGCGATCTGGGCGGTAAGCGCCTGTTCCTGCATGCCTACGCGCTCAAGGTGCCTTTGCCCGATGGCGGCGAACTGAGTCTGGAGGCGCCGGTCGATGATGTCTGGGCCCGGACACTGGAGCGCCTTGGTGAGTAAGTACGAACTGCTGATCTTTGACTGGGATGGAACGTTGGTGGATTCGATCGGGCGTATCGTCGAATCCATTTTGGCTGCTGCCGCCAGGTGTGATCTGCCGCGCCTGGATGAGGACAGCATCAAGGGAATTATTGGGCTGGGTCTGCCCGAGGCGATAGCCGTGTTGTATCCAAGTATCACGGACCGGAGCCTGGTCGAGGCGTTTCGTCGTGCCTATGCCGACCATTACCTGTCACTGGAGGCTGAGCCGTCGGCCCTCTATCCGGGTGTGGCGCTGGCGCTACAACAGTTTCGTGACCAGGGCCACCAGCTGGCGGTGGCGACCGGTAAGGGGCGGCGAGGGTTAGATAGGGTGCTGGCATCGCAAGGCTGGAGCGATTTCTTCGATGTGACCCGCTGTGCCGACGAAACCGCGAGCAAACCTGATCCGCTCATGATTCATGAGATTCTGGCGCACTGCGGCATTAGTCCCGAGCGAGCGCTGATGGTTGGGGATTCGGTCTTCGATCTGGAGATGGCCAGGCGGGCAGGCATAGACAGTGTTGCGGTTTCCTATGGCGCGCAGCCCCTCGAGGTGCTGTTGTCGTGTTCGCCGTGCATGGTGATCAATCATTTTACGGAGCTCGGTGACTGGCTGTGCTCTGCTGCTAGTTCTGCTGAGGTGGTTGCGAATGTCGGATGAATGGGGGAAGCCTGTGAGCGAGTCCAAGGAAGACCGTAACAGCTGGAAGCTGTTGGAAAAGACGCTGCTTGCTGGTGTGCAGGAGCAGCGGCGAGCTCGGCGTTGGGGGATCTTCTTCAAGCTGTTGACCTTTACCTATCTCTTCGGCGCGCTGCTGATGTTCTCGCCTCTGTTGCATATGGGTGACGGGAAGGCTGTCGGTGAGGCTCACACAGCGGTCATCAACGTCCGTGGCATGATTGCTGATGAGGAGGCTGCGAGTGCGGACAACATCGTCGGTGCGTTGCGCGCGGCTTTTGAAGATTCCAACACCAAGGGCGTGGTATTGCGGATCAACAGTCCGGGTGGCAGCCCGGTGCAGTCCGGTTATATCTATGATGAGATTCGTCGGTTGCGTGGTGAATACCCAAGCGTCAAAGTTTATGCGGTCATTACCGATCTGGGGGCCTCTGGCGCCTATTACATTGCCAGTGCTGCGGATGAAATCTACGCCGACAAGTCCAGTCTGGTCGGCTCCATCGGCGTCACTGCCGCGACTTTCGGCTTTGTGGAGACAATGGATAAGCTCGGTGTAGAGCGCCGGGTTTACACCTCTGGGGAGCACAAGGCGTTTCTTGACCCCTTTCAACCGGAAAAGCCGGAGGAGACCGAGTTCTGGCGCAGTGTGCTTGCCACCACCCATCGGCAATTTATCGATAGCGTGAAGCAGGCGCGTGGCGATCGGCTGCAAGTCGCTGGGCATCCGGAGCTCTTTTCGGGGCTTATCTGGTCTGGCGAGCAGGCGCTCGAGCTTGGCCTGATTGATGGTCTTGGCAGCACCGGCTACGTCGCGCGGGAAGTGATCGGAGAGGAAGAGCTGGTGGACTTCACCGTCAAGGATTCCCCTCTGGATCGCTTTACCAAGAAGCTCGGGGTCAGTGTCGGTTCGCAGCTGGCGCTGTGGATGGGCTTCCAGGGGCCGCAGCTGCGCTAGTCGGCCGCTGCCGCTTTGTCAGGGGACCTCGATTCCCGCGTTATTGAGCATATCGACCAGCCGGATCAGGGGTAATCCAATCAGGCTGGTCACGTCCGACCCTTCGGTGCTGCGGAATAGGCTGATTCCCAGGCCTTCCGCCTTGAAGCTGCCAGCGCAATCGTAGGGTTGTTCGGCCTGCAGGTAACGCTCGATCCGTCGATCATCGAGTGTCCGGAAGTGGACGGTGAAGCTGATGCAGTCGATCTGGCTGGCGCCGGTTCGGCTGTCTAGCAGCGCCAGTCCGGTCAGAAAGCTTACGCTTTTGCCGCTGCAGCTCTGCAGTTGCTGCTTTGCTCGGTCGAATGTGCGGGGTTTGCCCAGGATGCTTTGCTCAAGGACGGCTACCTGGTCGGAGCCAATGATCAGGTGGTCCTTATGAGTGCCCGCCAGGGCCTCGGCTTTCTCTTGGGCCAGTCGGCGCACGAGCTGCTCTGGCGGCTCTCCGGCGAATCCGGTTTCATCTATTTCCGGGGCGCTGCAAGCGAACTCCAGCTGCAGGCGCGACAGCAGTTCGCGTCGATAAGGTGAGCTTGATGCGAGAAGCAGGCGGCGCATTCTTCTTCCTTTTATATAGGTGCCCGATTGATGGTCGGCTGAGCGCAATTGTGCGGCTGAATTCCTTTGACAGTCGAGGGGCGCATCCCTAGAATGCCGCGCTTATGTTGAAAGGACCAATACCTCCGCACGTAGATCCGCGCAAGCTCGCTGACCGAGCGGCTTCCCTGAAGGGTGAGCTGCAATTGTCTGGGCTGAAGCGGCTCGTCGATCCTCTTGAGGACGATAAGGGTGTGGTGCGCGCCAGTTTTGATTTTGGGCGCGACGAGCAGCGCACTGTGGTCATTCACAGTGATCTGGACGTTGAGGTCACGATGATTTGCCAGCGCTGTCTGGAGCCGGTTGTTCTGCCCATTCACAGCGAGTGCGATTATGCCGTCGTGAATGAGGGTTCGAGCAGCCAGCACCTGCCCAAGGGCTATGACGTGCTGGAAGTGGGAGAGGATCCTCTGGATCTGCTGGCGCTGGTTGAAGAGGAGCTTCTGCTTGCTCTTCCGATTGTTCCACTCCATGACCCAGAAGTTTGCCAGCCGCCGGCTGGGCCTGATGAGCCCGAGCCGAGTGAGGACGAGGTATCGCGGTCCAACCCGTTCAGCGTACTGGCTCAGTTAAAGCGTGACCCAAACGTTTAGGAGTTGATCCCAATGGCTGTTCAGCAGAACAAAAAATCCCGTTCCGCCCGTGACATGCGTCGTTCGCACGACGCGCTCGAGCCGAACGCCCTGTCCGTAGAAAAGAGCACAGGTGAAGTTCACCTGCGTCACCACGTTTCCCCGGAAGGTTTTTACCGTGGTCGTAAAGTGATCGATAAGGGCGCTGACGAGTAAACCTTGTCTGCTCCGGTCATAGCGATCGATGCAATGGGTGGGGACTTCGGTCCCCACTGCATTGTTCCAGCCAGTGTCCAATGTCTGGCTGAAGTCCCCTCGCTGCATCTGGCCCTGGTTGGCCAATCCTCCATACTTGAAGAAATCATCGCCCAGCATCCAGCTGTCGATCGCGCTCGCCTGACGATTGTCGATGCCGATGAGGTAATCGGCATGGATGAGCGGCCGGCGCAGGCGTTGCGTGCCAAGCCGCGCTCGTCCATGCGCGTCGCTTTGGAGATGGTGCGTGATGGTCAGGCGCAGGCGTGTGTCAGTGCCGGGAATACCGGAGCGCTGATGGCGCTTGCTCGCCAGGTATTGAAAACCCTTCCCGGGGTCGACCGCCCTGCAATGGTGACTGCTATTCCCACGCTAAAGGGGCCGTGCCTGTTGCTTGACCTCGGGGCGAACGTGGACTGCACTGCCGAGCAGCTCTATCAGTTTGCGGTAATGGGGTCGGTTGCGGCGGAAATTCTCGGTATCGAGCGGCCGCGAGTTTCGTTACTGAATATAGGTACAGAAGAGATCAAGGGGAACCAGCAGGTCAAAGCGGCGGCGGGGCTGTTGCAGCAGGCTGGCTGTATCAATTATCAAGGCTTTATCGAAGGTGATGGTCTGTTTCGTGGCGAGGCCGATGTGGCGGTGTGCGATGGCTTTGTTGGCAATATCCTGCTCAAGTCCAGCGAAGGCCTGGCCCAGATGGTTACCCGCCGCGTCGAGACGCTTTTTCGCCGCTCGTTAATTTCGCGTCTGGTGGGTGCGCTGGCGCTGCCGCTGTTGCGTCAGTTGCGGGCCGACCTACGGCCGGCTCAGTACAACGGTGCCAGCTTTCTTGGGCTTCAAGGTATTGTCGTAAAAAGTCATGGTGCCGCGGGGGCCGAAGGTTTCCGGTCAGCAATAGGTCGTGCTGCTCAGGACCTGGAGCGAAATCTTCCAGCGCAATTGCGCGGTCGTCTCGAACACCTGCTTGTGACTGGTCGGTCCGCAAGCGACCCTGGCGATGTGACTGCTATCGATCGCTCGCCATCCAACTGAAATTCGCTGCGCCCTCGTGCGTATTCTTTCCCGACGAACAACCACAAGAGAGTCGTTTCATGTCTGCATCACTTGCATTCGTCTTTCCAGGCCAGGGCTCCCAAGCCCTTGGCATGCTTGCCGAGCATGGCTCACAGCAGTCGCAGGTCATCGACACCTTCGCCGAGGCCTCGTCTGTGCTGGGTTACGATCTGTGGGCGCTTTGCCAGCAAGGCCCAGAGGATCAGCTCAACCAGACTGACAAGACTCAGCCGGCCATTCTGACCGCCTCAATTGCTTTATGGCGTTTGTGGCTGGCTGAGGGCGGTGCGAAGCCGGCATTCGTTGCAGGCCACAGTCTGGGCGAATACTCGGCGCTTGTTGCTGCGGGCAGCCTTTCGTTTGCTGACGCGGTGAAGCTCGTGGAGTTGCGGGGTCAGCTGATGCAGCAGGCCGTTCCGGCCGGCACCGGCGGTATGGCGGCGATTCTGGGGCTGGATGATGCTGAGGTGCTGGCGGCATGTGGCGAGGCGGCGCAGGGTGAAGTAGTCAGTGCTGTCAACTTCAATGCCCCTGGCCAGGTCGTGATTGCCGGCAATGCGGCAGCGGTCGAGCGAGCCATTGAGATCTGCAAATCCAAAGGCGCCAAGCGCGCCATGCCGCTGCCGGTCAGCGTGCCCTCTCACTGCGATCTGATGCGTCCGGCGGCCGAGCGTTTTGCTGCGGCAGTCACCGGTGCAGCCTGGCAGGCGCCTGAAATTCCGCTGGTGCAGAATGTTAGCGCGGCAATCGTTTCGGATCTCGACACCCTTAAGCGTGATTTGCTGGCTCAGCTCTATAGCCCGGTTCGCTGGGTCGAAACTATTGTTGTGCTGAGCGAGCGTGGTGTGACCGGTTTGGTCGAGTGCGGCCCCGGTAAAGTGCTTTCCGGCCTTAATAAGCGCTGCGTCAAAGGCGTCAGCACCTACAATCTGGACACCCCCGAAGGTTTTGCTGCCACCCGTGGCGCAGCGCGCTGAACAAGGAGATATGTATGAATCTGCAAGGCAAGGTCGCGCTGGTAACAGGCGCCAGTCGTGGTATTGGTCAGGCTATCGCGCTTGAACTCGGTCGCCAGGGCGCCATTGTGATTGGCACGGCAACCTCTTCTTCAGGTGCTGAGCGCATTGCTGAAACGCTCAAAGAGAACGGCATAGAAGGAGCTGGACTGGTATTGGATGTTACTAGCGATGAGTCCGTTGCCACGACGCTGGAGCATATTCAGCAGCACCTGGGGCAGCCAGCTATTCTCGTAAACAACGCTGGCATCACGCGCGACAACCTGATGCTGCGGATGAAGGACAATGAATGGCATGACGTCATAAACACCAATCTCAGCAGTTTGTACCGTCTGACCAAAGGTGTCTTGCGTGGTATGACCAAGGCGCGCTGGGGACGAATTATCAGCATTGGTTCCGTGGTAGGTGCCATGGGCAACGCTGGACAGGTAAACTACGCTGCGGCCAAAGCCGGACTTGAAGGTTTCAGCCGGGCGCTAGCCCGTGAAGTCGGCTCGCGCGGCATCACGGTCAATTCCGTGGCGCCGGGTTTCATCGATACAGACATGACGCGTGAGCTTCCCGAAGCTCAGCGTGACGCACTGCTGGGGCAGATCCCGCTGGGTCGTCTTGGGCAGGCGGAAGAGATTGCCAAGGTCGTTGCCTTTCTAGCTTCTGACGGCGCTGCCTATGTCACCGGAGCTACGGTTCCGGTGAATGGCGGTATGTACATGAGCTAATGTGACGCCAAACGCATGTATGCAGTCATAACGGCTGATTAGTTTCGTTATAAAACTGTGGTTGGTTTATAGACAGATGGTTGAAGGCAGGTTCATGCTTGCCCGCTTTCAGCTTGAAATGCGGAAAACGCTTTCTATACACTACCGCGCAGACCAGCTGCCTGATTTTTCCATAGGAGTGAAAACAAGGTATGAGCACCATCGAAGAACGCGTCAAGAAAATCGTTGCCGAGCAACTTGGCGTCAAGGAAGAGGAAGTTACCAACAGCGCTTCCTTCGTCGAAGACCTGGGTGCCGACTCCCTTGATACCGTTGAGCTGGTGATGGCTCTGGAAGAGGAATTCGAGACCGAAATCCCGGACGAGCAAGCCGAGAAGATCACCACTGTTCAAGAAGCTATCGACTACATCAACGCGCACGCGCAGTAAGTCGTAGTCCTGCTTCGAACCAGTAAGCCGCACTGCCTTCAATGGGCAGTGCGGCTTTTGTTTGAGTTTGCTGAATGCAGCTGGTCGTGCCTATGGCCGACATCTGTGAAGGAGGCTCTCTGTCCCCGCATATGCTAGCGGAACAGGGCGAGTCGAATGAATGCAAGGAGAATTGCTGTGTCGCGTAGACGCGTCGTAATTACCGGTATGGGCATGCTATCGCCGCTGGGTAACGATGTGCCAAGCAGCTGGCAGGGGATTCTCGCCGGCCGCAGTGGTATCGGCCTGATAGAGCATATGGACCTTTCCGCCTATTCCACTCGCTTTGGCGGATCAGTCAAAAATTTCGATGTCGAGCAATACCTGCCCGCAAAAGAGGCTCGTAAGCTCGACCTTTTCATCCAGTATGGACTGGCTGCCAGTTTCCAGGCGGTACGTGACTCTGGGCTGGAAATTACCGATGCCAATCGCGAGCGCATCGGCGTCGCGATGGGGTCAGGCATTGGTGGCCTGACCAATATCGAAAACAGCTGCAAGGCGTTGATCGAACAAGGGCCTCGCCGGATCTCGCCCTTTTTTGTGCCGGGCTCGATCATCAACATGGTTTCGGGTTTTCTGTCGATCCATCTGGGCCTGCAGGGGCCTAATTACGCCATCGCTACGGCCTGTACTACGGGTACGCATTGCATCGGTATGGCCGCACGCAACATCGCTTATGGTGAAGCTGACGTGATGATTGCCGGTGGCTCGGAAATGGCGGCCAGCGGACTTGGCATCGGCGGGTTCGCGGCGGCACGCGCATTGTCTACGCGTAACGAAGATCCGGCTTCAGCCAGTCGCCCATGGGACAAGGACCGGGATGGCTTTGTTTTGTCCGACGGTTCGGGCGCGTTGGTATTGGAGGAGCTTGAGCATGCCAAGGCTCGCGGAGCAAAGATCTATGCCGAGCTGATTGGTTTTGGCATGAGCGCGGATGCTTTTCACATGACTTCGCCTCCTGACGATGGCGCGGGCGCAGCTCGCTGTATCCGCAACGCGATAGTAGACGCACGGATCGATCCCGCTCAGGTTGACTACATCAACGCTCATGGCACCTCAACACCGGCCGGAGACAAGGCCGAAGCCGCTGCAATCAGAACGGTATTCGGTGATCACGCTTACGACCTGTCGGTCAGCTCGACCAAATCAATGGTCGGTCATCTGCTTGGTGCAGCGGGCGCTGTCGAGGCGATCTTCAGCGTGCTTGCCATCCGCGATCAGGTGGCGCCACCGACGATCAACCTTGATGAGCCTGGCGAGGGGTGCGACCTCGATTTCGTTCCGCATGAGGCCAAGCCGCGGACAATCGATATCGCAGTCTCCAACTCCTTTGGCTTTGGCGGAACCAACGGATCGCTGGTGTTCCGCCGGTTCGCCGAGTGACGTTGAGCTGGGTGGACGGGCAGCCGGCTGAAGGGCTGCCCGTTCATGATCGAGCGCTTGCGTACGGCGACGGTTTATTTGAAACGATCAAGGTGGTGGGCGGCCAGCCCGAGCTGCTAGATCGGCATTTGCAGCGACTGGCGAGTGGCTGTCAGCGTCTGGCTATTCCCTGCGATATCGACCTCGTGAGCAGTTACCTCAGCGCTTTCTGTGCCGAGCTCGGAAGGGGTGTAGCTAAGCTCATTGTTAGCCGGGGGGAGGGCAGGAGAGGCTACGCTCCGCCCATTCCTTGTCAGCCCCGAATCGTCCTAACCGGATCCCCCCTGCCTTATTACCCGAAAGCACATGCCGAACAGGGTGTGCGCCTTTTCCCCTGTACAACCCGTCTGGCCGAACAGCCGATTCTGGCCGGGCTGAAGCACCTGAACCGCCTGGAACAGGTGCTGGCCCGCGCTGAGTGGCAGGATTTGGCGTTCGCTGAAGGCCTGATGCGCGACACCTCCGGGCGGGTCATCGAAGGCGTGTTCAGCAACCTGTTCATCGTCGATTCGGCCCGGTTGATGACGCCGTTCCTCAAGCGTTGCGGCGTGGCGGGGGTCATGCGCGAAGAAGTGTTGGAGCGCGCGCAGCAAGCTGGCGTATCAACCCTGGTCTGCGATCTTTCGCTCGAACAGCTACATCGTGCAGACGAGGTTTTTGTGTGTAACAGCCTGTACGGTATCTGGCCTGTGCGCCAATTGGACGCCAGCGTATGGTCGGTGGGGCCGGTCACACGTAAACTTCAACGCTTGGTGAATGATCTGTCGAGCAATACGTGATTCGAAAATTGTCTTATGCGCTCATTGGCGCCTTGCTAGTCGCTGCGCTGGCGCTCGGCCTGGTCTTCTGGAAGCTGCACACCGCGTTAGGGCAACCACTTCAGATTGGTGAAGCGCAAACGCTCGAGGTCCAGCCCGGTGATACGCCGAGTGGTTTGTTTCAGCGGTTGGAGCGAGACGGCATATTGGGCGACTCGTTTTGGTTGAGGCTGCATTGGCGGCTGAAGCTTTCCGGCCATACCTTGCACAGCGGCGAGTATCAGTTGCGGCCTGAGATGACTGCCCGCGACATGATCGGGCTATGGCAACGTGGCGAAGTGGTGCAGCACACCTTGACCATCGTCGAAGGATGGAATTTTCGTCAGGTGCGCGCCGCGCTGGAGGCGTTGCCCACGGTTCAGCAGACTATAGTTGGCCAGTCGGATGACGAGGTCATGAAGCGCCTCGGTCAAGAGGGCTCGCACCCGGAGGGGCGTTTTTTTCCAGACACCTATAGTTTTACCCGCGGTGTTGCCGATCTCGAGCTGCTCCAGCGTGCCCATTCGCGGTTGGAGACGGTGCTGGCTGAGGAATGGCAACAGCGTAGCGAAGGCTTACCCTATCAAGACGCCTACGAGGCGCTGATCATGGCTTCCATCATTGAAAAAGAAACCGGGGTACCGTCAGAGCGCGGCGAGATCGCCGGCGTTTTCGTTCGTCGACTCGAGCAAGGCATGCTGCTACAGACTGACCCGACGGTAATCTATGGCATGGGCGAACAGTATAAGGGGCGTATCACCCGCAGTGATTTGCGCCGGCCGACCCCCTACAACACCTATACCATTAGCGGCTTACCACCGACGCCCATCGCTATGGTTGGCCGCGAAGCGATTCACGCTGCTCTGCATCCAGTTGAAGGAAAAAGCCTCTACTTCGTCGCGCGGGGGGACGGCAGTCATGTCTTCAGCAATTCCTTGAGCGAGCACAACCGCGCGGTGCGTGAATATCAACTCAAGCGCCGATCAGACTACCGTTCCAGCCCACCGCCCCGGCAAAGCCCGGCGCCGATTGAGAATGCCCAGTGACAGGACTCTTTATTACGTTGGAAGGGCCGGAGGGTGCGGGCAAGAGCACCAACCGCGAGTACCTCGCCCAGCGCTTGCGCGATCACGGTCTTGATGTCGTCTTGACGCGAGAACCTGGAGGTACGCCATTGGCGGAGTCCATTCGTGAGCTGCTGTTGGCGCCTGCCGACGAACCAATGAACAGTGATGCGGAGCTTTTGCTTGTTTTTGCAGCGCGCGCCCAGCATCTTGCTCAGGTCATCCGCCCCGCGCTTGAGCGTGGCGCCGTGGTGCTTTGTGACCGCTTTACCGACGCCACCTACGCTTATCAGGGTGGTGGGCGCGGGCTCTCTACTGAGCGCATTGAGCAGCTTGAAAGTTTCGTACAGGGCGAGATGCGCCCAGACCTGACGCTAGTTTTCGATTTGCCTGTAGAGGTTGGTCTGAGCCGAGCTGCAGCGCGTGGGCGCCTGGATCGGTTTGAGCAAGAAGGGCTCGGCTTTTTCGAAGCTGTGCGCAACACCTATCTCCGTCGCGCGGGGCAAGACCGGCAGCGCTACCGCATTGTCGACGCGGGTCAGTCCCTGGCCGCGGTGCAAGAGGCGCTGGATAGGCTTTTACCTGAAGTGTTTGACCGTGCACGTGGCTGACGGCATTCTTCCCTGGCAGGCTGATCTCTGGCATCTGCTCGCCGGTCGTCAACAGCACGCTCATGCATATTTGCTACATGGTCCTGCGGGCATCGGCAAGCGGGCGCTAGCCGAACAGCTCATGGCGCTTTTGCTCTGTCAGCGACCATTGGCGCAGGGCGCCTGTGGAAGCTGCAAGGGCTGTCTGTTACTGGCCGCTCACACCCATCCAGACCACTACATTCTGGAGCCCGAGGAGGTCGACAAGGCCATTCGGGTCGATCAGGTGCGACAGCTGGTAGGGTTCGTCACCCAGACGGCTCAGCTAGGCGGACGCAAGGTCGTGCTGCTCGAGCCGGCTGAAGCGATGAACCTGAACGCTGCCAACGCGTTGCTCAAGAGCCTTGAAGAGCCAGCAGGCGATACCGTTCTGTTGCTTATCAGCCATCAACCCAGTCGGCTGCTGCCGACAATCAAGAGTCGCTGCGTGCAGCAAAGCTGCCCATTGCCGAAGCACCAGCAGAGCCTTGATTGGCTGGCAGCCAAGCTTCCTGATGTATCGCCCGCGCAGCGAGAAGAGCTACTTGCGTTGTCTGCGTACTCGCCCCTGGCAGCGCTTAAGCTGCACAGTGCCGGTGTACTTGATATGCGGGTGCAGGTGGTCGACGGGGTGAAAAAGCTGTTAAAAAAACAGCAATCGCCCAGTCAGCTCGCTGAAGCCTGGAACCCGCATTCGCTGATTTTGTTGTTCGACTGGTTTTGCGAGTGGGCACATCTGATTTTGCGTTTTCAGATGACCGGCGATGAAAGTGGCCTTGGGACGGCCGATATGCAGAAGGTGGTTCAGTACCTGGCGGACAAATCGCCACCTGACCGGCTGCTGGCGTTTCAGGATTGGCTGCTTGCCCACCGGCAGAAAGTGCTTGGCAAAGCCAACCTTAACCGTGTCTTGCTTCTCGAAGCGCTTCTGGTGCAGTGGGCAAGCTTGCCCGGGCCAAGCTAGAATCCATCGGAACTGTTGTTAGGAATACTGCATGAGCCTGCCTGCAAACCTTGGTCCGCGTAACGGCATTCTGTCCCTGACCATCAAGGACAAGTCGGTGCTCTATGCCGCGTTCATGCCTTTCATCAAGCATGGCGGATTGTTCATTCCCACCAACAAAAGCTACAAGCTCGGCGACGAGGTGTTCATGCTGCTGAGCCTGATGGATGAGCCTGAAAAAATCCCAGTCGCCGGCAAGGTCGTTTGGATTACGCCCAAGGGTGCTCAAGGCAACCGTGCGGCGGGCGTTGGTGTGCAATTCAATGAAGGCGACTCGACAGCGCGCAACAAGATCGAAACCTACCTCGCCGGCGCGATGAAGTCCGACCGGCCAACGCACACCATGTAAGTTGATAACGGACGGCTGCCCGTTTTACTTCGCCTTCTTTCTGGCCTTTGCTTTTCCCCCGAGCTGCCTTGTCCTGACGAACCTGGCTGCGAATGAGCAGGTGCTTGCTCTACAATGGCGCGTTTAGGTTCGGGTAGTTTCCATGCTGATCGACTCGCATTGTCACCTAGATCGTCTCGATCTGGCCTCGCACGACGGCTCCCTTGATGCAGCGCTCGATGCGGCGCGTCAACGGGGTGTTGGGCATTTCCTCTGCATTGGTGTCAGCGCCGAGAACACTGCGGCGGTCAAAGCGCTCTCGCAGCGCTATGCAGACGTCGACTGTTCGGTGGGCGTACACCCGCTGGACCTCGAGCCTGGTGCCAAACCTGCGCTGGGCTGGTTACTGGAGGAGCTTGCCGCGCCCGGCGTAGTCGCAATCGGGGAAACCGGGCTCGATTATCATTACGAGCCCGAAGCCGCCGAGTTGCAGCAACAGTCGTTCCGCCTGCATCTTGATGCCGCACAGGTCTGCGGTAAACCCGTCATCGTCCACACCCGTGCGGCTCGCGCCGACACACTTGCGCTGCTTCGCGAAGCGTCGTTGCCGCAGGCTGGCGTGCTGCATTGCTTCACCGAAGACTGGGACATGGCCAAGTCCGCCCTGGATCTCGGGTTCTATATTTCGCTTTCGGGCATCGTGACATTCCGCAATGCCGAAGCGCTCCGCGATGTGGCCCGCCGTGTCCCTGCGGATCGTCTGCTGGTTGAAACGGATTCGCCCTATCTCGCCCCCGTCCCTTATCGCGGTAAGCCGAACCTGCCGCAGTATGTGCGGGAAGTCGCCGAGTACCTTGCTGAGCTGCGCGGCGTCGGTATCGAGGCGCTGGCGGCGCAAACTACGGAAAATTTCAAGCGGCTGTTTCCCTTGGCTCGCGTCAAGAGCTGAAGCGCGCCGCGGCAGCTTGCAAACTGGCGCGCGTGGCGGGCCTTCTCTGCAGATGCGGTGTACAATCCGCGCCGCTTCACGCACACGCCGGCTGCCGGCATAAGGATGCGACGGTTGGCTTAACGCTCATGCATGGCCGGCCGTCAGTCTCGTCTTTTCTTCGTCACAGACCAAAACAAGGTGACGCCATGTCCAGCGATGCGCTGCACACTGGGCCGCTTCAGCGCGGCCTGAAAAACCGGCATATCCAGCTGATCGCGCTCGGCGGAGCTATCGGAACGGGGCTCTTCCTTGGCTCGGCTGGCGTGCTGCGCAGCGCTGGGCCTTCGATGATTCTGGGTTATGCCATCGGCGGGATGATCGCGTTCCTTATCATGCGTCAGCTTGGTGAAATGATCGTCGAGGAGCCGGTTGCTGGGTCCTTCAGTCATTTCGCGCACAAATACTGGGCGCCCTACGCGGGCTTTCTGTCCGGTTGGAACTACTGGGTGCTTTACGTGCTTGTGGGAATGGCCGAGTTGACGGCGGTAGGCAAGTACGTTCAGTTCTGGTGGCCGGAGGTGCCGACTTGGGCCACCGCTGCAGTGTTTTTCGTGCTGATCAACCTGATCAATCTGGTCAATGTGAAGACCTTTGGCGAGACTGAGTTCTGGTTTGCCATCGTCAAGGTTGGCGCCATCGTTGGCATGATTGCGCTGGGCCTGTACTTGCTGCTGAGCGGCGCAGGTGGCGAGCAGGCCGGCTTCAGCAACCTCTGGAGCCACGGCGGATTCTTCCCCAACGGCATCAGCGGGATGGTCATGGCGTTGGCCATTATCATGTTTTCCTTCGGCGGCTTGGAGTTGGTGGGGATTACCGCAGCCGAAGCATCGGACCCGAAGACGGTCATTCCAAAAGCCATCAATCAGGTTGTTTACCGGATTCTGATTTTCTACATCGGCGCCCTCAGCGTTCTGCTGGCGCTTTATCCGTGGGACAGCTTGCTGGAAACGCTGGGCTCGGCCGGTGACCCTTACAGCGGCAGCCCGTTCGTGCAGATCTTTTCACTGATAGGCAGCGACACTGCGGCGCACATCCTTAACTTCGTGGTGCTGACGGCTGCCCTCTCGGTCTATAACAGCGGCGTGTACTGCAACAGTCGCATGCTGTACGGGTTGGCAGAGCAGGGCGATGCGCCAAAGGTGCTGATGATGGTCAATCGCCGTGGCGTGCCGGTGCTGGCGATCGCACTTTCGGCGCTGGTCACCATGCTCTGCGTGCTGGTGAACTACCTGCTGCCGCAAACAGCACTCGAATTGCTCATGTCGCTGGTGGTTGCGGCGCTGTTGATCAACTGGGCAATGATCAGCCTTGCTCACCTGAAGTTTCGCAAGGCGATGAAAGCGCAGGGTATCGAGCCTTCCTTCAAGGCCTTCTGGTATCCGTTCAGCAATTACCTGTGCCTGGCGTTTGTGGCATTGATTGCCGCCATCATGCTGTCGATGCCAGGTCTGCGAACGTCCATCATAGCCATGCCATTCTGGGTGCTGTTTATCTGGATGTGCTTCCGGTTGCGGCTTTCGAGCCGGCGTACAGCGCATAGTGAAGCCTGACATCCAGGCAAAAAAAACCCGGCGTCACGAGGAGCCGGGTCAAGACCATTAGGAGTATGAGGTCACGTTCCTCGCTCCCTCAGCTGGCCGAGCATTGGGGGGATTGCGCGGCCAGTGATTGAAGTATTAGTGCGGATCGTTAACCTTGCTGGGCGAATACGGCCCTTTTTAAACGGATTTGGAATAGTCACGAACAGGCTGATCGCTCACTTCACCATCAGCCGATGGATGACTGCCAAAGTTTGCTCGATGACCTCTGCTCGCGTGTAGAAATGCGGTGACAGCCTGATCCCTCCGCCCCGAAGCGCACAGACGACCTGCTCTTGTTTGAGGCGTTGAAAAAGCGTCGGGTTGTCCAGCCCGTCAATCCGGAACGTCAGGATGCCTGCCCGTCGGCCTGGATTGATTGGGCTCAACAGCGCGACACCCGGCATGGCCTCCAGCTCGCGCTGAAGATGCTCAATGCGTTCGGCCAGCGCCTGGCCCACTGCAACCATTCCTACTTCTTCCAGCAGAGACAAGCTTGCGTCCAATGCCATGGCGCCAAGCAGGTTTGGGCTGCCGCACTCGAAGCGCTGAGCGCTGGATGCTGGGTGCCAGTCGCTGCGGTCATAATCACCGGCGTGCTCGAGCATATGCCAGCCGTATTCGTGAAGCTTGAGCTGACCGCGCAAGTCGCTACGGCAATAGAACACCCCCAGGCCCTCCGGCCCCAATAGCCATTTGTGCCCGTCCGCCATGGCGAACGCGCATCGATACTGCTGAACATCGAATGGCAGCGCCCCCAGCTGTTGTATTGCATCGATGCACAGCAGTACCCCTCGTTGTTCGCAGCCTTGACCGAGTCGTGCCAGATCAAGCCGTAGCCCACTTGCGTACTGCACGGCACTGATCGCCAGTAGCCGCACACTCGGGCCACAGGCCGCGAGCAGATCGCCTTCGGGATCTTTGCCCTTGAGACTGACCTGGATGACCTCAACTCCTTGCGGTTGCAGCGCCTCCCAAACCACACGATTGGAGGGGAACTCCTCGTCGCTTATGACGACCTGGTCACCTGCTTTCCAATCCAGCCCAAAGGCCACGAAAGAAAGTGCTTCCGAGGTGTTCTTGACCAGCGCAATGTCCGCTGGGCTGGGTGCGTTGAGCAGTCTGGCCAGACGATCTCGCAAGCGGGTTTCGACCGCCAGCCATTGAGGATAATCGCGCGCGCCAACTGTGCTGTTCTGCTCGGCAAATTTGATTACCGCATCGCTCGCTCGACGTGGCCAGGGCGCCACAGCTGCGTGATTTAGGTACCGTAAGCCTTCGATTTGGGGAAATTCGTCATTCAATGTACTCATAGGCAATGTTCCGTGCATTTTCTGACTAAACAGGCATAATCATCTGCTTCGATTTTTCACTCCGCAGCCTCTTATGCAAAATGAATCCCGCAAGGTCCGCGAATTTCGCCGTCGCGAACAAGAGATTCTCGACACGGCGCTCCAGCTGTTCCTCGAACAAGGTGAAGACAGCGTCACTGTCGAGATGATCGCCGACAGGGTTGGCATCGGCAAAGGCACCATCTACAAGCACTTCAAATCGAAGGCTGAAATCTACCTTCGGCTGATGCTCGACTACGAGCGGGATCTGAATGAGCTGCTCCATTCGCCGAGTCTCGATCAGGACAAGGAAGCGCTGTCGCGCGCCTACTTCGAGTTTCGCATGGGCGACCCCCAGCGTTATCGCCTGTTTGACCGGCTCGAGGAAAAGGTAGTCAAGGGCAATCAGGTGCCGGACATGGTCGAGGAGCTTCATCGTATCCGTGCCTCCAACTTCGAGCACCTGACCCAGTTGATCAAAGGTCGCATCGCCGAAGGCAAGCTGGAAGATGTGCCGCCTTACTTCCACTATTGCGCAGCCTGGGCTCTGGTACATGGAGCTGTTGCGCTGTATCACTCGCCATTCTGGAGCAATGTTCTTGAGGATCAGGAAGGTTTCTTCCAGTTCCTGATGGATATCGGCGTGCGTATGGGCAACAAGCGCAAGCGCGACTAGCAACTTGGACCAGCGGCAATGGCTAGCTGGCGAGGCGGGTACATCCGATGAGCACATTTCCCATCAGCTACATCGAGCCGGTGTTCCGGCCGCCAAGCGAAGCGCATTCGCTGATCTTGCCTGTTACCAATGGATGCTCCTGGAATCGCTGCACCTTCTGCGAGATGTATGTTCAGCCGCAGAAGAAATTCCGTGCTCGAGATGAAGAGCAGGTGCTCGAAGAGATCAGGCGATGTGGCGAACGACTGATCGTTCAGCGCGTGTTTTTAGCTGATGGAGATGCGCTGGTACTACCGACTCGCCGACTGCTGACTATTCTCGAGCAAATCCGGAAGCACATGCCCGATGTCGAGCGCGTGTCGAGCTACTGCCTGCCGCGTAACCTTCGCAAGAAGTCGGTCGACGAGCTTAAGGAGCTTGCCGATGCCGGTCTCAAAATGGCTTATATAGGCGCTGAGTCCGGGGACGACGAGGTGTTGGCGCGGGTCAATAAAGGTGAGACCTACGAGTCGACGCTTAGCGCATTGGATAAGTTGCGACAGGCTGGAATCACCCGCTCGGTGATGATCCTCAACGGCCTGGGCGGAAAGGCCCTCAGCGAGCAGCATGCAGTGAATTCGGCCCGCTTGATGAACCAGGCGCAACCTGAGTACCTGTCTACGCTTGTCGTCAGCTTCCCCGGTGGCGAGGCGCGCTTTCGCGAAGGATTTGCGGATTTCCAGGCGCTTGACCGTCAGGCACTGTTTGCCGAGATCCAAACCCTGCTGCAGTCGCTGGAACTCGAGGACACCGTATTCCGCAGCGACCATGCTTCGAATTACCTGGTGCTCAAGGGCGTTCTCGGTCAGGACAAGAGCGCCCTGTTGGCTCAGGTCCGCCAGGCCATTGAATCACCGGAGCGTGCACCGCTGCGCCAAGAGTGGCAGCGGGGGCTCTGAGACACATTCCTGCGAACTGGCGTGTTTGCTGCATTGCTTTGCCGAACGTCGGATTTCCGTCAGGACTGGTGCAAATGATGAAAGTGTTCAGCCTTATCGTGGCCGTGCTCATGCTGAGCGGCTGCATGAAAGTCAGCGATATGACCGAGGAAACCCGCTTCCAACTGCGAGACGTTGGCATTCTCGACCATAGCGAGACGGTGAGGTCCGCCTCGTGGCGGCTGCAGCCAGATTCCTTCATCTACATTGCGCAGGGGCATTTCGTTCCCCCAGGCGGGGCCTATCCTCGACCGAACGTGGTGGCCGAAGAGGCGTTTGAGAGCTTCGTCCTTTACTTTCCGCTGGTCCGGCGCGCTCCAGAACCTGTAGGGCTGGAGGAAGCATTGAACCAGGCGGCGATCGCTGGTGCCCATTACTTGTTGTATTCGCGATTCGCCGCGGCCGATGACCGTATTGGCAGTTTTGACGAGCTCAACGATCAGCGCGCGCTTGATCGTGTAGGTGTCGATACCAGCGTGGTTCAGTTGATGCTGATCGAGACCGGAAATCGGTATCTGGTCGATACCGCCAGTATTCGCAGTCGCGGCGGTTTGCTAAACATTTATGACGCGACACCGCAGGTCTTGTTGGGGCCGCCCTTGCGTGATTACGCCCGGCGCCTGATAGGTCTGGGGCGCTGAGGAGCCGACATGAGCGATACGGGAAAAGCTGCAAACCTGTTAAGTCAGATTCCCAAGGCCGAGAAAAAAGGCCTGCCACCGGTACACCTGTGGAACCCGCCGTTCTGCGGTGATCTGGATATGCGAATCGCGCGCGACGGGAGTTGGATCTACCAAGGTACGCCAATCGGGCGGCCAGCGATGGTGCGGCTGTTTTCCTCGGTTATTCGGCGAGATGGCGATGGTTATTTCCTGGTGACCCCGGTCGAGAAGGTCGGCATCAAGGTGGATGACGCGCCTTTTGTGGCTATCGAGTTGGTGGTGGAAGGAAGTGGCGAAGGCCAGGTGCTGCGCTTTATCACCAATGTCGGCGACGAAACCGAAGCGGGAATCGAGCACCCTGTACGGGTCGAGCTGGATCCGGATACGCAGGAGCCTGCGCCCTACGTTCATGTGCGGGCCAACCTCGAGGCGCTGATTCATCGCAACGTGTTTTACCAGTTGGTGGAGCTGGCTGTTCCGCGAGATATCGATGGTGTCGCTTGGCTAGGTGTGTGGAGCCATGGCCAGTTTTTTCAGATTGGTCGCTCCGAGTAGCGCGTGAGAGCGGCTTGAGCCGCTCACTTTCCGCTCTCGGTAACCCTTTGCTGGCTTCGCGTCTCGTCACAGATGTATCGAGTGCGCTGCGCTGACTGAGGGTCAGTCGGTGCGCCAGACGATTTCAGCTTCACCACGCTCACTGACGCTGATCCAGCGGTCGGCGTCTTCCACCGATTCCTCTTCCTGCCAACCGCCCGGTGCGCAGCGAATCTCCACGCCGAGTGCCTGATAGGCATCGCGGGCGCAGGCTATGTCGTCTTCCCAGGGCGTGGCGTCGCTTTCAAGCAGCAAGCTGTGCCACTTGCCCACGGCCTTGGGCAGCCAGGTCACTGGAATGTCGCCGGCCCTGCACTTGAAGGTTTTACCCTTTGCTTGCCAGGGGGAGCAGGCTCCGACCGCCTGGGTCAGCCAGTCAGTGACGGCGTCCTGGCTGGCGTCCCTGAGGTAGATTTCGATATCCGGTTGACGCATGGAATGGCCTTGTCTGGCTGACGTTGCAGCCGGTTGGATGGAAAGTGTTGAGGCCTCAGAGGCCACATCAGACGCACTGGGTCGACTTTAGGTCGAGGTAGCGTTCGCTTGTTGGTTCTGATCAGTCTCGTTGAATCCAGTCATAGCGTATCGCAACCCGAACGTGCAATGGCGCCTCAATGACCGCTGCGCGGCGTTCGGCACTGGCGCGCCAGCCGTGCGGAGTCATCGCCAGCAGATCGGCGCGCGCCTGCGAGTCATCCAATTGCAGCTCGAAGGTTAGGGTCTCGCTGTGTGCGAGATGCATACCCTCAGGAATAAGCGACAGATGCTTCTGGTCGTCGTAATCACGGACCTCGTCGTACAGCAGCCCTCGCAGTTCCCATAAATGCTCCCGAGTCGGCCCCATGCGCAGCAGGCCGCCGCCGGGCGCTAGCAGGCGGCGTGCTTCGGTCCAATCTAACGGACTGAACACACTGGCCAACAGATTGCAGCTGGCATCGGCCAGCGGCACCCTGGCCATGCTTGCAACCAGCCAGTCGATCTGCGGCGCGCGCTTGCAGGCGCGCTTGACGGCTTCGCGGGAAATGTCCAGCGCATAGCCTTGCGCGCCGGGCAGCGCTTGAGCGATTTGCGCCGTGTAATAGCCTTCGCCACAGCCAATATCGAGCCAGCGACGCGGCGATCGCTCGGCCGCCAGTTGTGCCAGGCGTTTCGCCAGCGGCGCGTAGTGGCCGCCATCGAGAAAGCGCCGCCTCGCCTCGACCATAGCCTGGTTGTCGCCGGGATCGCGGCTGTTCTTGTGTTGCACCGGGAGCAGGTTCAGATAGCCCTGACGGGCCCGATCAAACCGATGATTGGCCGGGCAGGCAACGCCATTTTCCACCGCACCCAGCTCGCCGTGGCAGATAGGACAGATCAGCATGCGAGCAGGTTGACCAGGGTCTGGTAGTAGATCTCGGTGAGCAGATCGAGGTCGCTGGCGAGGATATGCTCGTCCACCTGATGAATCGTCGCGTTTACCGGCCCCAGCTCGACCACTTGGGTGCCCAGTGTGGCGATGAAGCGCCCATCCGAGGTGCCGCCGCTCGTAGAGGGCTTGGTCTCGCGGCCGGTGACGCTGCGGATCGCTGCAGCCACGCCATCAAGCAGATCACCTGGTTCGGTCAGAAAGGGCAGGCCTGAAAGCGCCCAGTCGACGTTCCAGTCCAGGCCGTGCTTGTCGAGAATCGCCGCGGTGCGTTGCTGCAATCCTTCGACCGTGGATTCGGTGGAAAAACGGAAATTGAACACGGCCTCCAGCGTTCCGGGGATGACGTTGGTCGCGCCGGTGCCTGAATTCAGATTGGAGATCTGGAAGCTGGTCGGCGGGAAGAACGGGTTGCCGTCATCCCAGTGTTCGGCGGCCAGCTCGGCCAGGGCCGGCGCAGCCAGATGGATCGGGTTTTTAGCAAGATGCGGGTAAGCCACATGGCCCTGTTGGCCGCGAACGGTAAGCGTGCCGCCGAGCGAGCCGCGGCGGCCGTTCTTGACCACATCACCGACAAGTGTGGTGCTCGATGGCTCGCCGACAATGCACCAATCCAGTCGCTGGCCCCGTTCCCGCAGACGTTCTACGACGGCCTTGGTGCCGTAGTGTGCAGGGCCTTCCTCGTCGCTGGTGATGAGGAAAGCGATCTGGCCATTGTGGTTCGGGTGCTTAGCGGTAAAGCGCTCTACAGCCACAATCATCGACGCCAGGCTGCCTTTCATGTCTGCCGCACCGCGACCATGGAGCATGCCATGCTCATCGATCCGCGCGGCGAACGGCGGATTCTGCCACGCCTGTATCGGGCCGGTAGGGACCACATCGGTGTGGCCGGCGAAGCACAGGACCGGACCTTCGTTGCCGCGAATTGCCCAGAAGTTTTCGACGTCCTCGATGTGCATTGACTCGATGGCGAAGCCGCAGGCGGAGAGCCGCTCGGTCATCAGCTGCTGACAGCCCTCATCCAGCGGGGTGACCGATGGCCGATTGATCAGCTCGCAGGCAAGTTCGAGGGTCGGGGAGAGGGCGGCGGCGGTCATCACGGCTCCGGGGTAAGGCGGGGAAAGGGCGCCATATTAAATTAAAAAGCAGGGCAGCAGCGGGTCAGAACCAGCCTTGTTGAAAACGCCTCGGTATGCCTGGTTGGGACGGCGAGGGCTCGGGCCTATAATCCGCGAATGTCTTGTTTGAGGTATGCCATGTCTATCGACGATCAACGGTTCGGCGGCATCGCCCGTCTGTACGGCTCCGAGGGGCTGCAGCGGCTGGCGGCTGCGCATGTCGCGGTGGTCGGTATCGGCGGGGTCGGTTCCTGGGCGGCCGAGGCGCTGGCGCGCAGCGGCGTTGGTGAAATCAGCCTGTTCGATCTGGATGACGTCTGCATCACCAACACCAACCGGCAGGTGCATGCGCTTGAAGGGGCGGTGGGCAAGCCAAAGGTGGACGAGATGGCGGCCCGGATCAGGGCAATCAATCCGGCGTGCGTGGTTCACCCCGTGGCCGATTTCGTTACCCGCGAAACCATGGCCGACTACATTACCGAGCAGCTCGATTGCGTTGTCGACTGCATCGACAGCGTACCGGCTAAAGCCGCGCTCATCGCCTGGTGCAAGCGGCGCAAGATCCAGATCATCGCGACCGGCGGGGCTGGCGAACAGGTCGATCCCACCCAGATCCAGGTCGCCGACCTGAACAAGACGTTCAACGACCCGCTGGCGGCGAAAGTGCGTTCGCTGTTACGGCGCGACTATAACTTCTCCCGCACGCCTGGTCGGACCTACAGCGTGCCTTGTGTGTTTTCCACCGAACAGCTGCGCTACCCCAAACCGGACGGCGGCGTTTGCCAGAGCAAGAGCTTTGTCGGCGAGGGGGTAAAGCTCGACTGCGCCGGCGGGTTTGGAGCGTCAATGATGGTGACTGCCAGTTTTGGCTTGGTCGCTGCAGCGAGGGCGGTGGACAAGTTAATCGCCGGGGCTCGGAGACCGGCGGAGCGCTCGAAGAACTGAAACCGCCACAGTTTGGCCTCAGCCTTTCGAGACGGGTCCGGCAGCCGTCGCCAGCTCGCGCATTCTGCCGATAACGGCGTTCATCCCATTGGCCCGGGATGGCGAGAGCTGCCGAGAGAGGCCCAGTTGGCCGAACCAGTCTACTACGTCGAGCCGCAGCAGTGCATCGGCATCCAGGCCATTTACCCGAGCCAGCAACACGGCAAGCAGCCCGCGCAACAGGCGGGCCTCGCTGGTGCCGCGAAAGTGCCAGCTATCGCCTGGCTGATCGCCAACCAGCCAGAGCTTGCTGTCACAGCCGGCAACCAGGTTGAGCTCATTGCGCTCGGCGTCGCTCAGGGGCTCAAGCCGATCACCCCATTGCATCAACAACCGCGCACGTTGCTCCCAGCCTGCCGCCAGCTTAAAGGCCTGCAGCGTCTCCTCGGCGGCTTCGGGCAGCTCGGTCATCGCAGCATTTCCAGTGCCTGATCCAGCGCACCGAAGAATCGCTGCAGATCGACGCCATCGTTGTACAGTCCGAGCGATACGCGAATCGCGCCTTCGACCCCCAGAGATTTCATCAGAGGCTGCGCGCAGTGGGTGCCGCTGCGTATGGCAATGCCTTGCTCGGTCAGTAGATGGGCCAGATCACCGTGATGAATGTCTTCGACGGTAAAGCTTGCAAGCGCCAACTGAGGGCTGCCCAACAGCCGCACGCCTGGTCGCTGCGCCAAACCTGTTAACAGTTCGTTGTGCAGGGCCAGTTCATGGCGATCGACGGAATCGGCATCCAGCTTCGACAGATAGTCGAGTGTGGCGCCAAGGCCAATTACCCCGCCGATGGGTGGGGTGCCGGCTTCGAATCCAAGCGGTGCCGCATGAAAGTCGGCACTCTGGAAGTCAGCAACGCGGACCATTTCGCCGCCGAACTGCCAGTGCCTGAGTTTGAGCAGCGATTCACCCCGGCCGTAGAGCGCGCCGACGCCTTCCGGACCGTACAGCTTGTGGCTGGACAGTACATAGAAATCGCAGTCCAGCGCCTGCATGTCATGCCGACCATGGACTACGCCCTGAGAACCGTCGACTACGCTGAGCGCGCCCTGCGCTTTGGCCAGTGGCACCAGTTCTGCCAGCGGCTGCCAAGCCCCGAGTACATTGGATAACTGGCTGACGGCAAGCAGGCGGGTGCGCGGGCCGATCAGGCTGGCTGCGGCTTCAATATCGATGATGCCGTGTGCGTTGAGCGGCAATACGACCAGCTTCGCGTCTTGGCGCCGCGCCAGCTGCTGCCAGGGCAGCAAGTTGGCGTGGTGCTCCAGGGCGCTGACGACGATTTCATCACCGGCTGTGATCAGGTGTTCCAGGCCGTAAGCCAGCAGATTCAGCGCTTCTGTGGCGCCGCGGGTGAAGACGATTTCGGTCGGACAGGCGGCGTTGAGCCAGTGCGCCACCTTGATCCGTGAGTCTTCGAAGGCGCGGGTTGCTCGCTCAGCCGGCTGGTGCTGCGCGCGATGGACGTTGGCGGTGCCACAGGTGTAATAGCCGGTCAGGGCGTCGATCAGTGCCTGGGGCTTTTGCGATGTGGCCGCGCTGTCCAGGTAGGTCTGACCCTGGGACTCAAGGATAGTCAGGGCAGGGAAGTCGGCGCGCCAGGGGGATGTCAGCGGCATGGATACTCCTGAAAGCAGGACGGGACGCCTGATGGAGAAATGCGTAGACAGGCGGGCTGCAGCCGGCCCGTCTACGTCTGACGCTGCGCTTAGTTGTGCGCGTGCAACGCCTCGTTCAGCTCGATTGCAGACTTATGGGTCTTGCATTCGACCGCACCGCTCAACGAATTACGGCGGAACAGCAGGTCGGTCTGGCCGGCCAGTTCGCGCGCCTTGACCACTTTGACCAGCTCGCCTTGTTCATCGAGCAGGTTCACTTTGGTGCCGGCTGTGATGTATAGACCGGATTCCACGGTGTTGCGGTCGCCCAGCGGGATACCGATCCCTGCGTTTGCGCCGATCAGGCAGCCTTCGCCGACCGAGATGACGATGTTGCCGCCACCGGAAAGGGTGCCCATGGTCGAGCAACCGCCACCCAGGTCCGAGCCCTTGCCGACGAACACGCCAGCCGAGACGCGACCTTCGATCATGCCCGGCCCTTCGGTGCCAGCGTTGAAGTTGATGAAGCCTTCGTGCATCACGGTAGTGCCTTCACCCACATAGGCACCGAGACGGATGCGTGCGCTGTCGGCGATACGGACGCCGGCCGGAACCACGTAGTCGGTCATCTTCGGGAATTTGTCGACCGAAACGACTTCCAGCAGGTAGCCCTTCAGACGCGCTTCCAGCTGACGTTCGGCAAGTTCGGCCAGGTCGACCGCGCCCTGGTTAGTCCAGGCGACATTGGGCAGCAGCGGGAAGATGCCAGTGAGGTTCAAACCGTGCGGCTTGACCAGCCGATGCGAGATCAGATGTAGCTTGAGGTAGGCTTCCGGCGTGGAGGTCAGCGCGGCGTCTTCGGCGAGCAGCGTGACCACCAACGGGCGCTGGCTTTCAGCGAGGCGGGTAAGCAACGCGTGCTGAATGGGATCAATCGTCTTGATTGCATCGGCCAGTAGTGCGGCCTGTGTGGTGCTGATAGTGATCGCCTGATTGCCACCCTGGTAATTGAGCAGCGGTGCAACCGCGTCGACCAGCTCGCCGGCTGGACGAAGCAGGGGTTGCGCGTAGAAGACTTCGAGCCAGTTGCCCTGACGGTTTTGAGTGCCGACGCCAAACGCCAGGCTGAAGAGGGAGTTGCTCATGGTGGAATCCTTTATCAGTCGCGCTCGTCTTGGCGAGCGGTTTCAGTTCTTGGCTGCCAGCTCGGCAGCGTAAATGTCTGGCTTGAAGCCAATGAGTGTCTTGTCGCCCAGATCGAGAACCGGGCGTTTGATCATCGAAGGCTGGGCCAGCATCAATTCGATGGCTTTTGCCTGGTCAAGATCGGCTTTTTGCTCATCATTCAGCTTGCGGAAAGTGGTGCCAGCACGGTTGAGTAAAGTCTGCCAACCATGTTCGTTGCACCAGGCTTCCAGGTGGGCGCGGTCGATACCGGCGCTCTTGTAATCATGAAACTCATAGCTTAGCCCCTGCTGGTCGAGCCAGGTACGGGCTTTTTTCATGGTATCGCACGCCTTGATGCCGTATAGACAGCGTCCTTTGCTTTTATCGGGCATAGCAGCTCCGCTTTCTCCGGCCAAACTGGGCCGCGGATTATGCCATGACAAGACGAAGCCTGCCGTCCGCAGCGTGAAGCTGGCTCAACTTCACTGCTGCGTGCACTCGTCCACGCGAGTGAAAGAGGTTCGACCTTTTCGACCCTTCACGTTGTCCATTGATCACAATCGTAACGATGAGGTCCTGTATGGCACGCAAGCATTTCGAGAACCACGAAGCTATTTCGTCCGCCGTTCCTGCTGACGAGGGGTTCGAGGCTGTGATCGCCGTCAAGCGTCGCGGCACTGATGAGAATGCACACGTTTTCAAAGTCGCCAACGGTCGCCGTTACGACCTCGCGTCTGAAGCGGACGTGGCTGCCGAAGCTGCCTTGACCAAGGTCAGGGAGGTCAGCGACGAAGGCGAGCTGATCTGGGAAGAAAATGCGATCTGACGGAGGTTGTCATGAGCGAATCGGAAAAGCCGAGCACTGAAGAGCAGAGCAGGCAAGACGAGAACACCAAGGCTGATATTCCCGAGCATATGAAGCCGGAGAATCTTGAAAAGCTGCGTGACTATGGCAAGGACATGATTCCGCCAGGCGTTGCCTGAAATCGCCTAACCGGACGCCAGCGCGTCCGGTTCCGGCATCAAAGCGTCTTGATGAATGCACGAATCCGCTCTGCGGCCTCGACGCAATCTTCCAGCGGTGCCACGAGCGCCATACGGACCCGGCCGGTACCTGGGCTGAATCCTTCGACTTCGCGAGACAGGTAAGAGCCCGGAACGACAGTGACATGCTCACGTGCATATAACTCGCGGGTGAAACGCTGGTCATCCACTGGCGTCTTGGGCCACAGATAGAAACCGCCGTCCGGCCGCTGCACATCCATCACGGGTGAAAGGATGTCCAGCATCGCGTCGAACTTCTCCCGGTACAGCTGCCGATTGGCCTGCACGTGCGCTTCATCGTTCCAGGCGGCAACGCTGGCCAATTGCGTCTGCACCGGCATGGCGCAGCCGTGGTAGGTGCGGTACAGCAGAAACGCCTTGAGAATATCGGCATCGCCTGCGACGAACCCAGAGCGCAGCCCAGGCAGGTTCGAGCGTTTGGAGAGGCTGTGAAAGACCACGCAGCGCTTGAAGTCGTCGCGCCCGAGCGCTGTACAAGCGGTCAATAGCCCGGCAGGCGGCTGGTCTTCGTCGAAATACAACTCGCTATAGCACTCGTCTGCGGCGATGACGAAGTCGAACTCGTCCGCCAGGGCAATCAGCTTCTTCAGCGTTTCAAGCGGGACTAGCGCGCCGGTTGGGTTGCCTGGCGAGCAGAGAAAGAGGATTTGCGTGCGCTGCCAAACATCTGCCGAAACCGCGTCGAAGTCTGGGTTGAAGCCATTTTCAGCGGTGCAAGGCAAATAATGTGGAGTGGCGCCGGCCAAAAGCGCCGCACCCTCGTAGATCTGATAGAAGGGATTGGGGCTGATAACCAGCGCACCCTGCTCACGATTGACTACGGCCTGGGTAAAAGCGAACAGTGCTTCGCGGGTGCCGTTGACTGGCAATACATGCCGTGTCGGATCGATGGCTCCCTGGGCTACGCCAAAGCGCCGCTCGCACCAGCGGGCAATCGATTCGCGTAACGCCGGGATGCCCTGCGTGGTGGGGTACACCGCAAGCTGGTCAAGGTTGTCGGCCAGCGTCTGAGCAACGAAATCGGGCGAGCGGTGCTTCGGCTCACCGATCGACAGCGCGATTGGGCGCTTGTCTGCTGGAGGCTGCGCACCGGCAAGCAGGCCGCGCAGTTTTTCGAAGGGATAGGGCTGCAGCAGGGTCAGGGCGTCATTCATGGTCGGGTCTTCGAAGCGTCGAGAGGCGCCAGGCTGCGCCTCGAAAAATTCAGTCTTGGCGGGCGCCGCCATAGTAGGCGCAGCCGCGTAAGGTCTGGCCGTCCAGGCGTAGCTCGGCAGTCAGATGGTTGACTGCGCCGGTTGCGCTGTCCAGGCAGCGTTGCGGGGCCACCCACAGCTCGAGGCGCTGATCGTTGGCTTCGGTACTGAAGTTGGTCTGCCCGCCCGGCAGCTGCTCTTCCAGGTAGGGTAGTGCCAAGGCCTGTTGGCCGGGACGCTCAAGGAGTAAGCCGCCACTGGTGATCGTTACGCTCCAGCCTGGCTCATGCCCCGTCGCGCGCAGGAGCAACTGGTTGAATGCCGCGTCGCTGCAGCCGGGTCCCTCTGCTTGCAGGCGATACACCTGAGTCAGCTGAAGCTGGTCACTGTTGCCATCTTGATTGGTCAGACTGCCACGCAGGTCGGCAAACAAAGGCTGGTTGCTTCCGGCCGTCAGTGCTTGCACGTCATCGGGTAAACCTGTCGCGCCGCTGTCGACCAAGGCGAGGCTGCGTCGCCCCTGGCAGCTGCTGAATTGCAACCCGCCGTGCTCCTGAGTAATGGTGCCTTGCAGGCGTTCGGTCGAGCGCATCGGAGCCTCTTCGCTCCATTGCAGTGACTGGCAACCGGCAAAAACCGGTAGAAGGCTGAGCAGTAAAGCGCGGGGTGCGATCATGAACGGGCTCGAATTCAGGCGGCGCAATGCTGCGCTAGCGGGGCTGGCGCAGCTGGATTAGCTACCTTTGACGGCTCGGCCATCGAACGTGCCTTCTTCGAGCATGATCTGATACTCCTTGCCGTCTTTTTCCACCTGATGCAGGCGGACCAGCATGAAGTCCCAGTTCTTGGCGAACCAGAGGATAGTTTGTCGCTTGCTCTGCGTCGGATCGCGTACGCGTTCGACCTTGATGGCGTCGACCTGACCGGCCTTCGTGCTGACCTTTTCCTCGCCCAGGACGCGGAAATCGTAGGTCTCGATCTCGTCACCATCTACTACTTGGTAGCTCATGCTCTTTTCGCCCGCTGCAACCGCGTGCTGAAGGGCGATCTGATAGGTTGATTTGTCCAGCAGGCCGCGATTCAGTGGAAGCTTAACCGGATCACCGCGGTCTTCTCCGACCACCTGTTTGGCTTGCCAGTCAAAATCGTGCTTGATGGACTTGCCTTTGCCCAGCCCGCTGCGCTTGAGTCGGTATTTCTGCGGCAGGAAGGTCTCGCCTTCGACCTGGAAAACGCTGCGCTCATTGAAGCTGGCAACCAGCATCGAGGCTTCGAAGTCCAGCTCCCAGGTATTGTCATCACGCTTTTCCAGGCTGCGCTGGGCTGTGCCGCTGACAGGGACCTGTTTCCAATCCGCGGTGTAGCTGGCGGAGAAAGGCTTCAGCTCAAGGGCCTGAACCGGCAGGGCCAGCACGGCGAGAGCGAGCAGCAAGGCGCGACGCATAATGTCTCCTAGATTCTTAATAAATGGCCAGCGGCCGGCAACAGCACGTTATCCAGCATCGCGCCTTGATCGGCAAGGCGCAAGCGGCCGTCGGCGAACCAGCGGACAGCCAGCGGATAGATGATGTGCTCGGCCGCATGCACTCGATCGGTCAGTTGGTCGATGCTTTCGTTGGGTTCGATCTTCAGGCGAGCTTGTATGGCCACAGGGCCGCCGTCGAGCTCCTCGGTCACGAAGTGCACGCTGCAACCGTGCTCCTGGTCGCCTGCATCAAGTGCGCGGCGATGGGTATCCAGTCCCTTGTATTTCGGTAGCAGGGACGGATGGATGTTGAGCAGGCGACCCTGGTAATGGCGAACGAAGCCTGCGGAGAGGATGCGCATGAAGCCGGCTAGCACCACCAGTTGCGGCTGATAGGCGTCGATGATTTCAATCAGCGCCGCATCGAAGGCTTCACGATCAGCAAATCCCTTGTGCTGCAGGACATGCGTATCGATGTCCACCGCCTGCGCACGCTGCAGGCCATAGGCCTCTGCACGGTTTGAAACCACAGCGCGGATTCGCACGGGGCTGTCTTCACCGAGGCTGTCGATCAGGGCCTGGAGATTGCTTCCAGACCCTGAGATCAGCACGACGACATCACAGGGTGCGTGCATCAATGGCTTTTCAGGTTGTTCAGTAGTACGCGCTCGGCATCTTCGCCAGCGGAGCCGATTTCGCCGATAACCCAAGGGCTTTCGCCGGATGAGCGCAGATTGGCCAGTACGGTTTCGACCTGATCCTGGGCGACACAGATGACCATGCCGACACCACAGTTCAACACGCGGTGCATTTCGTGCTCATCGACATTGCCTTGCTGCTGCAGCCAATCAAACACAGCAGGGCGCTGCCAGCTGGCGACATCGATGACTGCCTGACTGCCTTCGGGCAGCACGCGCGGGATGTTGTCCAGCAGGCCGCCGCCAGTGATGTGCGCCATCGCTTTCACCGCGCCGGTCTCTTTGATCAACTTGAGCAATGGCTTCACATAAATACGTGTCGGCGCCATCAAGAGCTCAGTGAGCGGCTTGCCGTCGAGTTGGGTGTTTTCGATATCGGCGCCCGCCACTTCGATGATCTTGCGGATCAGCGAATAGCCGTTGGAATGCGGGCCGGAAGAGCGAAGGGCGATCAGCGCATCGCCAGCGGCTACTTTTGAGCCGTCGATGATTTCACTTTTCTCCACCACGCCTACGCAGAAGCCGGCCAGGTCGTAATCTTCGCCTTCGTACATGCCGGGCATCTCGGCGGTTTCGCCGCCCACCAGCGAGCAACCTGCCAGTTCACAGCCGGCGCCGATACCGGTCACTACCGTGGCGGCGATGTCGACGTTGAGCTTGCCAGTGGCGTAGTAGTCAAGAAAGAACAGTGGTTCGGCGCCGCAGACAACCAGGTCGTTCACGCACATCGCAACCAGATCCTGGCCGATGCTGTCGTGCTGGTTGAGATTCAGCGCCAGGCGCAGCTTGGTGCCGACGCCATCGGTGCCGGAAACCAGAACGGGCTGCTTGTAGCCAGCCGGAATTTCACAGAGCGCGCCAAAGCCGCCCAGGCCACCCATGACCTCAGGACGAGCGGTGCGCTTGGCCACGCCTTTGATGCGTTCGACCAACGCTTCGCCTGCATCGATGTCGACACCGGCGTCCTTGTAGCTGATGGAGGGTTGCTTGCTCATAAGATTCCGGACCTGTGAAGGGGAGTGCGGGGCGACCGGGTCAGAATCAGGCTTCTGTCGCGACGCGGCGAGGGCGCCGGACCGGTCTGCGGAAAGCGCGCGATTTTATCAGGCTTGCCGCACAGCGACCATCCCGCGAACGGTGATGTCGAACAGGTGTGCCAGGAAAAAACATGAGATTGCGCGGCAAGATGCGCAGCCTGTGACTGCTGCGGTTGCCGCGAGTTAGGGGCCTGTTTAAGGTATAACGCTTGCTCACCGTAGCCGAACCCGATCGCCGCCACGCGACCGGCAGGCTCCCATGACTGGCTAGCCAGCGAGTTTCTATATATGCGCGTATTTCCCCGTCTTCTGGCGCTCTGCTGCGCAGTTGTGTCTGCCCATAGCATGGCGGTTCCCCTTGCCGACCTCTACAAAGTGCGTGAGCCGGTTGCCAGTCAACAGCCAGCGGAGCGCGAAGAGGCGCTGCGCAAAGCTTTCGACACGCTGGTGCTGCGTCTGACAGGCGATTCCAGCTCTGATCAGCAGGCCGTTGCGCCATTGCGCAGCGATCCGCAGCAGTTGGTGAGCCGTTATGCCTATGAGGGGGACGCCGTCGTCGTCAGTTTTGACCCGGTGACTACCGAGCGTGCGCTCCGTTCAGCAGGGCTTCCGCTGTGGGGTGCTGAGCGTCCGAGCATCCTGACCTGGTGGCTGGGAGAGACTACTGACGGTTCGCAGCTCGTTGGTGACGCGCAGGAAGGGTCTTCTGACTTGCGTGCTGCCGCCCAGCACCGTGGCCTGCCGTTGCGCTTGCCGCTGGCCGATCTGAGTGAGCAGCTCGTCGCTACCTCCGACGCAGTCGCTGCAAATGACCCCCAGGCGCTTCGCGATGTTTCGGAGCGGTACGATGCAGACGGGCTGCTCGCTGTCATGGCGAAACAGTCCGGCGAAAGCTGGGAAGCCGACTGGCGCCTCTGGATGGGTGACAAGCAGACGCAAGGCAAGGCGAGTGGCGACACCCGCGTTGCGCTGGCCGATGAGGTGATGCTCGCTGTGAGTACATTCCTGGCGCCGCAATACCGCGTCAAGCCCGGTGACAGATCGGAGATCACGCTTGAGGTGCTTGGGGCCGACGTGGAGCGTTTTGCCGAACTGGATCGCCTGCTCGAACCCTTCGGCGCACGCCTACAGCAGGTTGCCAGTGATCGGCTGGTGTATCGCCTTAGCGCCAGTCCTGAGCAGCTTCGTGCTCAGCTGGCTTTGGCGCGGCTGCAGGAAATCGCTGCCGATGAAATTGACCCGCAATCCATGGAGACTGCAAACGCTAATGGCGGTGTCGAGCCTAACGGCGAAGGCGAAGTGTCGGCTGGCAATGCTGAAGCACAGTCAGACGAAACCCAGACGCTTGAGGAGCCGGGCACGCCGGCAGCCGAGCAATCCCGGCCGGTGGAGCAAGGCACCTTGCTGCGCTACCGCTGGTAGAGGCAATGCCGCTCACAAAATCGCGCCTGCCATAACGTTTATCGATTCATCGTTTCCCTTGCGCCTGCCGAAACCATGCGGCCTTGGATCACCCCAGACAAGACGTTGAGAACATGACCATCACCCACAACAACCGCTGGCTATGGCTGGTGGCCCTGTTACTCATTGGCTGGCTGATTTATCAGCTGTCACCAATCCTTTCACCTTTTCTGGTCGGCATCCTGCTGGCCTATCTGGGCGACCCGCTGGTTGACCGGTTGGAGCGCTGGAAACTGTCCCGAACCTGGGGCGTGATTCTGGTTTTCTCGTTGTTCACGCTGTTGTGTCTGTTGCTGCTGCTGGTGTTGGTGCCGATGCTCGGCAAACAGCTGATGCACCTCTATCAACTGGCACCGCAGGGGCTGGACTGGCTGCAGCTGACGGCGTTGCCCTGGGTGCAGGCACAGTTTGGCCTCGATGAGGATTTCTGGCGCGTCGATCAGCTCAAGAGTGCATTTTCAGCCAATCTCGGCAGCACCAAGGATGTGGTGGCGGTCATCCTCAGTCAGGCTACGGCGTCGAGCATCGCTTTGCTGGCATGGTTGGCGAACCTCCTGCTGGTGCCGGTGGTGTGTTTCTACCTGCTGCGGGATTGGGATCTGATCATGGCCAAACTGCGCACGCTGCTGCCACGGCGGCGCGAGGATGCTGTCATGGCGCTGATGCGCGAATGTCATGAAGTAATCGGCGCCTTTCTCCGCGGCCAGCTGCTGGTCATGTTGGCGCTCGCTGTGGTCTATTCGGCAGGGCTCATGTTAATCGGTGTCGAATTGGGGCTGTTGATTGGCGTGCTGGCTGGCCTCGCGAGCATCGTGCCGTACATGGGCTTCGTGGTGGGCATAGCCGCGGCAGTGATCGCCGTGCTGTTTCAGTCTGGTTTGGAGCTCTACCCGTTGCTGGGCGTCGCTGCGGTGTTCACAGTCGGACAGATGCTTGAAGGCATGCTGCTGACCCCGCTGCTGGTGGGAGACCGTATCGGCCTGCACCCGGTTGCGGTGATCTTCGCGGTGCTGGCGGGGGGGCAATTGTTCGGATTTACCGGCGTGCTTCTGGCATTGCCAGTTGCAGCGGTAATCATGGTTCTGCTGCGCCACGTGCATGATCTCTATAAACTCTCGGACCTCTACGCAGAACCGCCGGTCGAACCACCCCGCCAACCATGAAACCCATTCAGCTCCCCTTGGGCATTCGTCTTCGTGACGACGCCACCTTTGCCAACTTCTACCCGGGCGCCAATGCGGCCGCGCTTGGCTATGTAGAGCGCGTCTGTTCACCCGCAGCTGGCTGGTCCGATGAGTTGATCTATCTGTGGGGCGGTACCGGAGTGGGGCGCAGTCATCTGCTTCAGGCCGCCTGCTTGCGCGTTGAACAGCGCGGTGAGCTGGCGGTGTATCTGCCATTGGCGGAGGTGGCGGAATACGGCCCCGCGCTTCTGGATAATCTGGAGCAGAGCGAGTTGGTCTGTCTGGATGATCTGGATGCGATAGCGGGCGATCCGGTCTGGGAAGAAGCCTTGTTCCATCTGTTCAATCGCCTTCGCGACAGCGGTCGACGGCTGTTGCTCGCCGCTGATGCCTCTCCGCGAGAAATCGCCGTGCAGCTTCCAGACCTCAAATCCCGGCTGAGTCTATCGCTGGTGTTTCAGCTGCAGGAGCTTTCGGATGAGGACAAGCTTCGTGCGCTGCAGCTGCGAGCGTCACGCCGCGGTCTGAATCTGCCGGACGATGTCGGTCGTTTCATTCTCACGCGTGGAGCCCGCAGCATGAGCGCATTATTCGAGTTGCTCGATCGGCTCGATCAGGCCTCGCTTCAGGCGCAACGTAAGCTGACTATTCCGTTTCTCAAGGAAACGCTCGGCTGGTAGGAATGACGGCTGCAGGCTGTTGAGCTCGGCCTGGCTTTGCAGGGCAGCACTGCCAAGCCGAGCCGAAACGTCGTCATTCGGCCCACCCTAGAGTAGGTTGAGCTGCTGGCGTAGGGTGGGCTTCAGCCCACCGACGCTGTTCAACGTTACCTCAGAATCTTGCGCCTCGCCTCCGTCACGTCTTAGTTTTCGCCTGCCGCTTTGCGACCGTACTGATAAGCCCAGCGGGTATAGAGCAGGGCGCTTATGAAAAGCGTCAGGCTGATGATCGCCTCCAGCCAGCCGTAAACCATTCGCGCCGGGTTGATAGCGGCAAGCACGCCCTGAATAAAGTACAGATTGACGATAAAGCAGGTCCAGGCATGGGCTCGCGGGCTCCCTGAGATCATCCCTGGCGCCACCAGGAGGAGTGGAATCAGCTGAATGCTGACCACCACCCAGGTCCGCGCGCCGTGCAGGTCGGCAAACGCCAGATTCCAAACCACCAACAGCACGGCCAGTCCAATGAAACTGGCCAGGCTTATGGCGCGACTGAGTTTTACCCGTGGGGTCAGCCATTCGAGCGATGGCAGGGGCTTGGGCTTTCTAGCCACGGTCATTCTCCAAACGCTTGGCGGTCTGCGCGAGGCGTTGGCCCAGTGCGCGGCAAAGATCGATTTCATGCTCGTCCAGCAGCCGTTTTCCATCGGCTCCGGCATGGTGGCTGGGACCATAGGGCGTGCCGCCGCCGCGAGTCTCAAGCAGGGCGTTTTCGCTGTAGGGCAAACCGAGCACCAGCATACCGTGGTGAAGCAGGGGCAATAGCATCGACAGCAGAGTGGACTCCTGCCCGCCGTGCAGGCTGGAAGTCGAGGTGAACACGCCGGCTGGTTTACCTACCAGCTCACCGGTCAGCCAGAGCCCGCTGGTGCCATCGAGAAAGTATTTCAGTGGGGCAGCCATGTTGCCGAAGCGGGTGGGGCTGCCCAACGCCAGACCGGAGCAATGTTTCAGGTCATCCAGCGTTGCATAGATGGCGCCTTGCTGCGGAATCGCAGGCGCAACAGCCTCGCATTCCGCTGACACGGCCGGTACGGTGCGCAGTCGTGCCTCAAGCCCTGCCTGTTCGACACCACGGGCAATCTGCCGGGCCATTTCCGCAGTGGCGCCGTGCCGGCTGTAATACAGCACAAGGACGTAGGGTGCAGTCATGGCAGTATCTCCAGTACCTTCTCCGGTGGCCGACCAATTACCGCTGTATCGCCAACTACCAGAATCGGTCGTTCGATCAGTTTCGGATGCGCAACCATGGCATCGATGATCTGCTCGTCGGTGAGCGTTGGGTCAGTGAGGTTCAGGGTTTTGTATTCTTCCTCGCCGCTGCGCAGCAGCTGGCGCGGGCTGATGCCCAGTCGGGCAAGGATCTGCCTGAGCTCGTCAGCCGACGGCGGTGTTTCGAGATACCGGATCACGGAAGGGGTGAGGCCGCGTTGTTCGAGCAGCTCCAGGGCGTTTCGTGATTTCGAACAGCGTGGGTTGTGGTAAAGGATCAGGTCGGTCATTTAGGTTGCTTCGCGCCAGTTTAGGCGGCCATTCTAACCCTCAAAGCCGTGGGGCTTGAAACGGTGGTCGCGGAGGGCTGTCTGCCAAGGTAGGCTTTTGTTTGCTATTGGCCTGCGGGCAATCGGTTTTCGACGATCGCGACTGGCACCGAGGGGATTGAATGCATCAACGGATTAAGGATTTTCTGGAGTTCGGTCGTTTTCTGGTGCAGCGCTTCCTCGCGGATCGCGGCCCACACAGCGCTGCCGCATTGACCTATACCACTCTGTTCGCAGTGGTGCCGATGATGACCGTGACTTTCGCCATGCTGTCCGCCATTCCAGCGTTCCAGGGAATCGGTGAGCAGATTCAGGTGTACATCTTCAGCAATTTCATCCCCTCCACTGGTGCGACCATTCAGGACTATCTGGTCGCGTTCACTGACCAGGCGAGGCAGCTGACCTGGTTTGGTGTGGGTTTTCTGATGGCGACCGCATTGATGATGCTACTGACCATCGAAAAGGCGTTCAACGTGATCTGGCGCGTGCGCCAACCGCGCCGTGGAATCTCAAGCTTCCTGCTGTACTGGGCAATCCTTAGCCTTGGGCCGCTGTTGCTGGGGGCGGGGTTCGCCATGAGCACCTATATCACCTCGTTGTCGCTGATATCGGGACCGCATGCGTTGATCGGTGCGCGCACCGTTTTGAAAGCAATGCCGCTGCTGCTAAGTGTTGCGGCATTCACGTTGATCTACGCGGCGGTACCGAATACACGCGTGCCGCTGCGGCATGCATTGGTCGGTGGGACCTTTACCGCTGTGCTGTTCGAAACGGCTAAGCAATTGTTCGGCTTGTATGTCAGCTATTTCCCCAGCTACCAGTTGATCTACGGGGCTTTTGCCGCGGTGCCGCTGTTTCTGCTGTGGGTTTACCTTTCCTGGATGATCGTATTGTTCGGCGCCGAGCTGGTCTGTGGGTTGTCATCATCGCAGCAGTGGCGGCGGCGTTCGGTACCGCGTCTGCTGGTCATGCTCGGCTTGTTGCGGGTGTTCTACGAAAGCCAAAAGGCCGGGCGTGAGGTTCGCTTGCGCGACGCGCACCGGAGCGGCTGGAGACTACCCGAGGATGAGTGGGACGAGATCCTGGAATTCTTCGAACAGGAGCAGCTCGTCTGCCGAACCGGCTCGTCCGGTTGGGTGCTTTGTCGCGATCTCAATAGCTACAGCTTCGATCAGCTGTTGCGCTCCAACCCTTGGCCGCTCTCCGGTAAGCAGGCGTTACCGGAGCGTCTGGATGAGCCGTGGTATCCGACGCTGCGCCAATCCATGGAGCTGCTGCAGCGCGAGCAGGCCAACCTCTTTGGTGGTAGCGTCGCAGACTGGCTGCAGTCGCAGCGGGTCTGACGGGCCGATAATCAGCAGCAAAAGGTGTACGAGGATGAACAGAGGACTCAGCGGAATGCTCGGCGCCTTCGCCTGCTTGATGCTGGTGGGCTGTAGTGAGGATTGGGGGGCGGACCAGCACGGCGCAGCTGTCACTGCGCAGCAGCTCGACGGGCAGTGGTTGCTGATCAATTACTGGGCAGAATGGTGCGGCCCCTGCCGTACCGAAATCCCGGAATTGAACGCATTGGATCAGTCGCGGAATGACATCACCGTGCTGGGGGTCAATTTTGACGGGCTGCAAGGCGACGAGCTGGCCGCAGCAGCCGAGCAGCTGAACATTGATTTCAGGGTGCTTAGCGTCGATCCGGCGGAGCGGTTAGGTCTTCCTCGCAGTGCAGTGCTGCCGGTGACCTATATCGTCGATTCTGCCGGTGAGGTCCGCGAGAGTCTGGTTGGTGAGCAAACGGCGGAAGGATTGCTGGCTCGGCTGGATAAGCTGCGCAGTGAAGGGTAGCGGCAATTCGCGGTACGCCCGGGGATTTACGGTTTTACGTACCAAAAGTCCTGCCAGAAGCCGATCACCTTTGCTGGGTAGTGATGTTTGCCAAGGCTTCCGTTATAGCGAGCCAGCGCTCGGTTGATATCACCGTTTTCCTTCTTCAGGTAGTAACTGAGGATGGTGCAGCCGTAGCGGAGGTTGGTGGCGTTGTCGGTCAGATTGTCTTGCGGTCGTCCCAGTTCGGCTTTCCAGAAGGGCATCACCTGCATCATGCCCTGCGCGCCGACGCTGGAAATGGCGAAACGGTCGAAGTGGCTTTCAGCATGGATCAGTGCCAAAACGATATCTGGTTTGAGCCCCGCCTTGCTGGCCTCTTGATGCACCAAACGAAGTAAAGTCAGACGCTCCTGCGGGTCACGAACGTAGCGCTTCAGGCGAGTCGACATATCGAGCAGCCAGACTTCCGCATCAAAGCGATCCTGGAAGCTCTCGGCTTCAGCGACGGTGCGCTGCATCAGTTCGCGAAGCTCTGGCTCCGGCGCCTGGCGAACAGTCGCAGAAACTGGCCAGGCAGCGAGCAGTATCAGCAGCCACAGGAGCGGGAGCGGCTTCATGGCGCAGCCTAGTCGCCTTCGCCGGTATCGTGAGCCTGACGACCTGCGTCTTGCATCAGGGTCTGGAGAAACTCCTGCTGCAAGTCTGGGTCGTTGCGGGTCAGCTCAATCAAACTCTGTTCAAGCTCGCTGGCTTCCTCCTCCAGGCCAAGCTCTGAAAGCCGCTTGACGCGATGCACCCACTGATTGACATCGTCACCTTCGAGGTCATCGAAGATCAGATCGTGCGCTTCGAGCAGCTTGCCACGCAGTGCGCGGCTGACAAGAAGCGTGGCGTCAGCTCGGGTGCCGTCCTGCGAGTCTTCGACCTGCAACTGGAGTTTGCCTACCTGGCTGATGTCCTGGTCGGCAAAGGGGCCATCAAGCAGATTCAAGCGCAGCACACCGTTGCGGTCGGTGCTAAGTTCGTGCGTCTCGTTAGCTGCGACGACCTGCACCAGACGCTCAGCCCACGGCAGGCTGGAATACTCGAGCCGGGCGTCGCGTCGCTGCTCGTCGAGGCTGGCAAGGTTCTGCTGCGATCGTCCGTTGGACTCGGCATTGATGAAAGGATTGAGACCGGCAAAACCATAGCTGATCCAGTCGCGGGTAGCGCTTTCCGGTAGGTTGCCAAGCAACACCACATTGAGCACATTGGCGCCGACGCCTGCGACCACTGCTACAGCGCCCAGCGGGATTTCGTACAGCTCGCGCCAGGGTTGGTAGGGCGTATAGCGGTCATAGCGCCGCGTCACCTCGAAGTCAGTCACCTCGAAGGTCTTCTGATCGAGTATGCGGATGCGCCGCTGGGGAAGCTCAAGCAATGGCGCGCCTACTTCGATGCGCAGGCTGTGATCGAGCAGTTTGCGTTCGGTGCGGGCTTCTTGTTCGCTGCGTTGAGGCAGCTGATTGGCGCAGCCGCTCATAAAAAGCGCCATGCAAAGCATGGCGCAGGTTGAAGCACTTCGGTTGAGCATGATTTCCGTCAGCGGCTGGCGCGGGAATTGATGAATTCGAGAATGTCGGCAGCCGGGACGGCCTGGCTTTCGGCATCACGGCGATGCTTATATTCCAGAGTGCCATCGGCAAGACCGCGGTCGCCTACCACTATGCGATGCGGTATCCCTACCAACTCCATATCGGCGAATTTGACGCCTGGACTTGTCTTTTTGTCACGGTCGTCGAGGAGGACGTCGTAGCCGGCTGCAGTGAGTTCTGCGTAGAGCTTATCGGTTGCTTCGCGGACGGCCTGGTTTTCATACTTCATCGGGACCAGCGCGATCTGGAACGGGGCGAGGGCATCCGGCCAGAGGATGCCGCGGTCATCGTAGTTCTGTTCGATTGCGGCCGCGACGACACGAGACACGCCAATGCCGTAGCAGCCCATGGTCAGGGTGTCGGGCTTGCCGTTCTCACCCATCACGCTGCAATTCATCGCCTGACTGTACTTGGTACCCAGCTGGAAGATGTGCCCGACTTCGATACCGCGCTTGATGATCAGCGTGCCGACCCCATCGGGGCTTGGGTCGCCTGCAACCACGTTGCGTAGATCCGCCACCTCAGGTAACGGGAGGTCACGCTCCCAATTGACGCCGAAGTAGTGCTTGTCCTCCTGGTTGGCTCCCGCCACGAAATCGCTCATCAGTGCCACAGAACGATCAATGACACAGCTGATCGGCAAGTTCAGCGGGCCTAGCGAGCCAGGACCAGCACCCATGATCGCGCGGATTTCCGCTTCAGTCGCGAATACCAGCGGTTGTGCGACCTGAGGCAGATTCGCAGCCTTAATCTCGTTCAGTTCATGGTCACCACGAACGATCAGTGCAACCAGTTGGTCCTTCTCGATGCTCCGTACAAGCAGGGTTTTGATCGTTTTTTCAATAGGCAGTTGAAACTGCTCGACCAGTGCAGCAATCGTCTTGCAGTTGGGGGTATCCACCAGACGGAGCTCTTCGGTCGCAGAGCCGCGCTCAGTCTCGCGGGGGATTGCCTCGGCCTTCTCGATGTTGGCTGCGTAATCGGAGCTGTCGCTGAATGCGATATCGTCTTCACCTGACTCGGCCAGTACATGAAACTCATGCGAGCCCGTGCCGCCAATAGAGCCGGTATCTGCCTGAACGGGACGGAAGTTCAATCCCAGACGCGTGAAAATCTTGCAGTACGCCTCATGCATCCGGTCATACGTTTCTTGCAGTGACTGTTGGTCAGCATGGAATGAATAAGCGTCCTTCATGATGAATTCGCGTCCGCGCATCAGGCCGAAGCGAGGACGGATTTCATCGCGAAACTTGGTCTGTATTTGGTAGAAGTTGATCGGCAGTTGCTTGTAGCTGTTCAGCTCATTGCGCGCCAGGTCGGTGATGATCTCTTCGTGAGTCGGGCCAACACAGAATTCGCGGTCATGACGGTCTTTCAGACGCAGCAGCTCAGGGCCGTACTGCTCCCAACGGCCGGTTTCCTGCCAGAGTTCGGCAGGCTGTATCCCAGGCATCAATACTTCCAGCGCGCCGGTCTTGTTCATTTCTTCGCGAACGATGGCCTCGGCCTTGCGTAGCGCGCGCAGCCCCATCGGCATCCAAGTATAGAGGCCGGACGCCAGCTTGCGGATCATCCCGGCACGCAGCATCAGCTGATGGCTGATGACAACAGCGTCGGATGGCGTTTCTTTTAGGGTCGAGAGCAGGAACTGACTGGTGCGCATGTGGGCCGTTGTGTCCTTGCAGAGCGGAGAATTTGGCTCGGCATTGTACGGTGGCGATACGGAGACGTACAGAATCGTTCCGATAGCATGCGCATGCATAAACGAAGAAGCCCGGCGCAGGGCCGGGCTTCTTTTTTAGCTCAAGCTACAGCTGATAGGCCTGTATTACAGGATGCTCAGCGGGTACTCGACGATCAGGCGGGTGTCGCTCAGATCGTTATCCAAGCCGTTAGTGGCCTGATAAAACGCTTGGCGGACTCGCAGGGACAGATCCTTAGCTGGGCCTTCCTGGAATACGTACTTAGCTTCGATATCCCACTCGGATTCTTCTGCGTCTGGGTTGCCAGCACCCATGTTGATGTTGCTGCCATCAACATAGCGAGTCATGAAGCTCAGCCCGGAAACGCCATAAGTGGTCATGTCCAGGTCGTAACGAACCTGCCAGGACTGTTCGTCTTCGTAATAGAAGTCGGAATACTGGACAGAGTTGCTCAGCCAGACAGTGCCGCCGCCATCGATGCCGTACGTGTAGCCGGTTGTATCGTAGCCACCGTGGGATTTCTGATAAGCGACCGTAAAGCTATGAGCGCCAAGGGCGTAGGTAGAAGCAAGGCTCCAGATAGTGTTGTCTTCGTCGCTACCGGTGCCGGTGAATTCCGATTCGTACTCTGTCTGGTAGATATTGAAGTCAAAAGCCAGCGACTGGTCTGCACCAAGGCCCAAGTTATAGTTGACATTGCCGTAGACTTTCTCGAACGCGTCTTTTACATCCGAGTAATACAGCGAGGTGCTGAGGTTGTCACTGAACGCGTAGGTGCCGCCGACGAGGTTGATCTCTTCTAGGCCTACGGAGTCATGGTCTGTTTCAGACTTTGCGCTCAGTGCGGTAAAGCGACCGACGTTCAATTCTAGTCCGTCGATCTCACTGCTGGTGATCAGACCGCCGCGTGCAGTTTCTGGCAGCAGGCGGGCGTCGTCGGTGGAAAAGACCGGCAGGGCCACGAACTGAGTGCCGTACTTCAGTACGGTATCTGAAACGCGGAATTTGACTGCTACGCCGGCCGAGGAATAGTCATCTTGCGGCTTGCCTTCACTGTCCTTCGGGAAAATGTCCGGCCAGGCACGACCTTCGCCGCTGTCAAGCTTGACGCCCAGCAGGCCAATCGCGTCAACACCTACTCCGATGGTGCCTTGAGTGAAACCGGACTCGAAGGTGCCAATGAAGCCGTGGCCCCAAGCTTCGCGATAGCTTTGAGCTGCATCGCCGCGAAAATCACGGTTCATATACAGGTTACGGTTCAGGATGGTCAGGCTGCTGCCTTCAACAAAGCCTTCCGATTCGGACTGGCTGGACGCAAAAGCCATTTGCGACGTGCCGGCCGCAACGGCCATTGCAATAACGCTCCACTTCATCACTTGCATTGTGATTGCTCCTTTGGTTTCAAATTGGTGCTTGCTTTCCTGCGTGCGCCGGAAAGAGGCATCTTTATTTTCGGTATACAAGCTCAATTGAGTCCTTCGTTTGCCTAGCTGGTCGTGACCTGCAGCAAGCCTGGAATGTATTTCCGAGAATTACTGTGTAGCTGGGTAAACTGGCGCGAGCAAGCTTAACTCAGCTATCCGCGATTTTCTTCCCCCGTTCATGCAGCTTTTTTGTCCAAAGCAATAACCGTGCACAAAATTCATTCACTGATTTTTCGCGCCGATTCGAGCCGAGGCGTGTTGCCGCTTGCGCTAAAGCAGGGCTGGTTCCTGACCTGATTGCACCTCGCTGGAGCACGTTGCCTTGCTGATCGCTTTCGGGTGCTGGAGTATCCTGCCGCAAACGACCAGGCAAAGCTTAGCTGGCGCCGACATCAAATTAGGCAAAGGAGACGGTTATGTTCGTTCTCGATGAACGTTTGCAGCAGGACACGGTGACGCTGGGTGATTTTCCCTTATGCCGGTTGCTGTTAATGAATGATGCCAGTTATCCATGGTTCATCCTGGTGCCCCGTCGGGAAGAGGTCAGTGAGCTGTTTCAGCTGAACACGGCCGATCAACAGTTGTTGTGGCGAGAGGCGACGGCCCTGGCGGAAATAGTCAAAGACACTTTTGGCGCGGACAAGATGAATGTGGCGACACTGGGCAATGTCGTGAGCCAATTGCATGTGCATGTGATTGCCCGGCGTCGGGACGACGCCGCTTGGCCGGCTCCGGTGTGGGGCTTTCAGTCGACCAAACCTTATGGCGAAGCGCAGCTGACGGGCATCAGGCAAAAGCTGAAGCTCGTCCTCGCTAATGGCTTTCAGTTCGAAGAGGACAGGTAATGGAATTGGAACAACGCATTGCCGACCTGGAAGCGCGCTTGGCTTTTCAGGACGACACTATCCAGACACTAAGCGATGTGCTGGTCGCACAGCAGCGTACGGTCGACCGGCTGCAGGCGCAATTGGGCTTGCTCGCAAGGCGGCAGGAAGACCTGCAAAGCAGGGTGGAGGGGGAGGGGGACGAAGCGCCGCCGCCCCATTATTGATAGGGCGGCGGCGTTATAACGGCAGCGTGCGCTGGCGCCGTGCCTGATCAGTCAGTGGCTCGGCTGATCGGCGACTACGTCTTCAGCCTGAAGGCCTTTGTCGCGCATCATAATTGTGAATTCGACGCGTTGGCCTTCGACCAGCACCCGGTGACCTTCGCCTCGAATTGCCCGGAAGTGGACAAAGACGTCGTCGCCACTGTCACGGGAAATGAAACCGAAACCCTTTGAGGTATTGAACCACTTGACGGTGCCAGTCTCGCGTCCGGCTGCCGGGACGGCGGCGTGATTGGGCTGGGCTTTGCGGATTTTGCCAGAGCCGCGGTTGGAGCTGCTCGCGCTTGGGGCCTTGGTTTGGCTTGTTGCCAATTGCAGCAGTACGGCGATAAAAGCGAGCATGAGACTGGCCAAGGTTGCCGGCTGGCCTGCGACGCTGGCGACTGGAATCAATACGATGGCAGTCTGGATGGCGACTGAAGCGATTAGCAGTGCGGATGCGCCGAATAAAAGCGGACGGGCATGACCGTTGGTGTTCAGTTGAGTTGAGGCGGCGAACTGCACGTTCAGAAGGCCCAGAAGCAGCAGGCACAACGCTGCAGGCTGAACCAGCAGAGGCATGGCGCCGGTCAAGCTGGGTACGAACGATAACAACAGGGCGGCTACGCCCGTTAATACGTGAAGGATCTTAAGCATTCTTATGACTCGCAGTTAAATAGCACGACAGAAAACGGCAGGCTTTCGGGCAAGTGGAGACGCTGAGCGTAAGTGCGGCGATCGCTCATATTTGATGGTGCCCGGCCTACGGCGCGCGCGAATTTAACAGTAAAGAGTGGCGTCGCTCAATTCGATAAGGTTGAGGTGGGCGATTGAGCGAGGGTGAGATGGGTCGTGTTGAGCTTTCCAGCGTTCGGTTTGCTTTGGAGGGGTTTCGGCGGGATAACCGCTCATGCGGCTATCCCAGTTGCACGCGGGTACGCTTGCTAGCGGTCAGGCAGCCAGCAGGCTGCGCAGCATCCAAGCGGTTTTTTCGTGAATCTGCATGCGCTGAGTCAGTAGGTCAGCAGTAGGCTCGTCGCTTACCTTTTCCAGTAGCGGGAAAATGCCACGTGCCGTGCGGACTACGGCTTCCTGGCCTTCAACCAGCAGTTTGATCATCTCTTCAGCAGCCGGGATGCCCTCTTGCTCCTTAATTGAAGAGAGCTTCGAATAGGCCGCGTAAGTGCCAGGAGCCGGAAAGCCCAGTGCGCGGATCCGCTCAGCAATGTCATCCACGGCCAGTGCCAGTTCGGTGTACTGCGTCTCGAACATAGTGTGCAGGGTGTTGAACATCGGCCCTGTCACGTTCCAATGGAAGTTGTGAGTCTTCAGGTACAGGGTGTAGGTGTCGGCCAGCAGGCGGGACAAGCCCTCCGCAATAGCGGCGCGATCCTGTTCGGCAATACCGATGTCGATTTCCATGGTTCTCTCCTGTTTGGTGAATTCGCTGACATTTATGCCAGAAAACGAGTGTCTTTGGTGAAGCGCTGCGCTTGCAGTGGCGATCAAGGGGTTGGAAGGGTGGTGACGGCTTCCGTTCAATACCGGTGGTTATGGGCTCGATTGCTAGACCCTATCGGCCGTCGGCTGCGTTGAAATGATTATGCAGATATAATCCCGCGCTTGTGTCGGGCGGCTGGTTTTGCCGTGCGAGGAAGTACTGATGTGCTGGTGCTTGATCCCTCCATTGCCGACGATTGACAGCTCAGGCGGCGCGCCAGTTGGCAACCGTCTGCACAGTCGCGATTCGAGCGACCCAACGAATTTTCAAGATGCGAGAAGCGAACCTCACCATGATGCGCAGCCACTATTGCGGCCAGTTGAACGAAAGCCTGGACGGCCAGGAAATCACTCTTTGCGGCTGGGTTCACCGTCGCCGCGATCACGGCGGGGTCATTTTCCTCGATGTGCGTGACCGTGAGGGCCTGGCTCAGGTCGTGTTCGATCCCGACCGTGCTGAAACCTTCGCCGCCGCAGACAAGGTGCGCAGCGAGTACGTAATCAAGATCACCGGCAAGGTGCGCTTGCGCCCGGCCGGTGCGGTTAATCCGAACATGACGTCTGGCGCTATCGAAGTGCTGGGTTACGAGCTCGAAGTCCTCAACGAGGCGGAAACCCCACCGTTCCCCCTCAATGAGTACAGCGATGTGGGTGAGGAAACTCGTCTGCGTTATCGCTTCATTGATCTGCGCCGGCCGGAGATGGCCGAGAAGCTCAAGCTGCGCTCGAGAATCACTGCCAGCATTCGCCGCTACCTCGACGAGAATGGCTTTCTCGACGTGGAAACGCCCATTCTCGGGCGCCCGACCCCTGAGGGTGCGCGTGATTATCTTGTGCCTAGCCGGACTCATGCCGGTAACTTCTTCGCGTTGCCGCAGTCACCGCAGCTGTTCAAGCAGCTGCTGATGGTTGCGGGTTTCGACCGCTACTACCAAATCGCCAAGTGCTTCCGCGATGAAGACCTGCGTGCAGACCGCCAGCCGGAATTCACCCAGATCGACATTGAAACCAGCTTCCTCGAAGAGTCTGACATCATCGGAATCACCGAAGGCATGGTGCGCAAGCTGTTCAAGGAAGTACTGGGCGTTGAGTTCGGCGAGTTCCCGCACATGCCGTTCGAAGAAGCCATGCGTCGCTATGGTTCTGACAAGCCGGATCTGCGTATTCCGCTGGAATTGGTTGATGTTGCCGATCAGCTGCAGCAGGTCGAATTCAAGGTGTTCAGCGGTCCGGCAAATGATCCCAAGTGCCGCGTCGCCGCGCTGCGCGTCCCGGGCGGTGCGAGCATGCCGCGCAAACAGATCGACGACTACACCAAGTTCGTCGGCATTTACGGTGCCAAGGGGCTGGCGTACATCAAGGTCAACGAGCGGGCCAAAGGCGTCGAGGGACTGCAGTCTCCGATCGTGAAGAACATCCCGGAAGACAAGCTCAACGTGATACTCGATCGGGTTGGTGCTGTCGACGGCGACATCGTCTTCTTTGGTGCGGATAAGGCCAAGATCGTATCCGAGGCGCTCGGTGCGCTGCGCATCAAGCTTGGCCATGACCTGAAGCTGCTGACCTGCGAGTGGGCGCCGATGTGGGTGGTCGACTTCCCGATGTTCGAGGAGAACGATGACGGCTCGCTCAGTGCGCTGCATCACCCGTTCACAGCGCCGAAATGCACGCCAAAAGAACTCGAGGCCAACCCTGCTGGTGCGCTGTCGCGTGCCTATGACATGGTGCTCAATGGCACTGAGTTGGGTGGCGGTTCGATCCGTATTCACCGCAAAGAAATGCAGCAGACGGTATTTCGCATACTGGGCATCGATGAAGCAGAGCAGGACGAAAAGTTTGGCTTCCTGCTCGACGCGCTCAAATTCGGTGCACCGCCGCACGGTGGGCTGGCGTTCGGCCTCGACCGTCTGGTGATGCTGATGACCGGCGCGCAGTCGATTCGTGAAGTCATCGCCTTCCCGAAAACCCAGAGTGCCGCGGACGTCATGACCCAGGCGCCAGGTGCGGTGGATGGCAAGGCGCTGCGTGAATTGCATATTCGCCTGCGTGAGCAGCCGAAAGCCGAATGACGGCACAAGAGCCCAGGGAAACCTGGGCTCTTGGTTTCAGCAAGATGAAAAGTTGATCGGAAAGGGGGCAGTTAATGGCTGGTCATTCCAAATGGGCCAACATCAAGCACCGCAAAGGGCGTCAGGACGCCAAGCGCGGCAAGATCTTTACTAAGCTCATTCGCGAGCTGACGGTCGCCGCCAAGAGCGGGCCTATTCCCGCAGACAATCCACGTCTGCGCTTGGCGGTCGACAAGGCGCTGGTTGCGAACATGTTGCGCGATGTGATCGACCGTGCCATTGCACGCGGCGCCGGCAACAACGAGGCCGACAATGTCGTCGAGTTGACCTATGAAGGCTATGCGCCTAGCGGCGTCGCCATCATCGTCGAGGCCATGACAGATAACCGTAACCGTACGGCAGCTGAGGTGCGCCATGCCTTCAGCAAGCACGGCGGTAACCTCGGCACGGATGGATCGGTGGCCTACATGTTTGATCGCAAGGGGCAGATCAGCTTTGCGACGGGCGTCGAAGAGGACGCATTGATGGAGGCGGCGCTGGAAGCCGGCGCCGACGATGTGGAGATGGGCGATGACGGCTCGGCTCTGGTGTCTACCAGCTTTACGGATTTTCATGCCGTTAATGAAGCGCTGGATGCGGCCGGGTTCAAGGGTGACGAGGCGGACATCGCCATGATCCCGTCGATCGCTGCGCCGGTTACTGACCTGGAAACTGCGCAGAAAGTGCTTCGCCTGATTGATGCGCTGGAAGATCTGGATGATGTACAGAACGTCTACCATAACGCTGAGATTCCGGATGAGCTTATGGAGCAGCTGGACTGACCCATTGCCGTAAACAAAGAACCGGAAGTCACCAAAGGTGCTTCCGGTTTTTTTTCGAGGAGTGTCTGCTGCCTCGTTATGTCTCTGGCCGTCGAGAAGGGGCGTCCTTATACTGGCGGCTGGATAAATAGACAGTATGGCGGTGTCATGACGCTAATTCTCGGGATAGACCCGGGCTCACGAATCACCGGCTACGGCGTGGTGCGGGATAACGGTCGCACCTGCGAGTATGTGGCGTCGGGCTGCATACGCACGGGCAGCGGTGAGCTTTCGTCACGCTTGCAGGCAGTATTCTGCGGTGTCAGCGAAGTCATTCGTCTGCATGGGCCGGTGACGATGGGCATCGAGCAGGTGTTCATGGCGCGTAACGCCGATTCGGCTTTGAAATTGGGGCAGGCGAGGGGGGCTGCAATAGTGGCTGCTGCCGAGCAGGGCCTCGAGATCTCCGAATACACCGCCACGCAGGTGAAACAGGCGATTGCAGGAACTGGGGGTGCGGACAAGCAGCAGGTCCAAATGATGGTAATGCACCTGCTGAAGTTGACCCAGAAACCGCAAATTGATGCCTCTGACGCTCTGGCAATTGCCTTGTGCCATGCACATCATCGTCAGAGCCTTATTCCGCATGGCCTTGCTGGTGCTAAGCGAAGAGCCGGTCGCCTGCGCCTGTAGTCGACCGCTACGGCGCTGATGCCGGAGGCAGGTATTGAGCAATCCCAGCGGTTGCGAATCGATCGAACGAGGACGTATCACAGTGATTGGACGCTTGCGCGGGACCCTGGCGGAGAAACAGCCGCCTCATCTGATTCTTGACGTCAATGGCATCGGTTATGAGCTTGAGGTGCCAATGACCACTCTTTATCGCCTGCCGACGGTGGGTGAGCCGGTCACGCTGCATACCCATCTGGTGGTGCGTGAAGACGCGCATCTGCTGTATGGCTTTGCTGAAAAGCGCGACCGAGAGCTGTTCCGAGAGCTGATTCGGCTCAACGGTGTCGGGCCAAAGCTCGCCCTCGCGTTGATGTCCGGCCTTGAGGTGGATGAGTTGGTGCGCTGTGTTCAGGCGCAGGATACTTCGGTGCTGGTCAAGATCCCTGGGGTCGGCAAGAAGACCGCAGAGCGCCTGCTGGTTGAGCTGAAGGATCGTTTCAAGGCCTGGGAGACCATGCCGTCCATCGCCACGCTTGTGGCGGAACCTCGCGGTGCTGTGGCAGTCTCAAGCGCCGAGAGCGACGCAGTCAGCGCATTGATTTCCCTTGGCTTCAAACCGCAAGAGGCGAGCCGAGCCGTATCCGCCGTACAGGAAGAAGATTTGAGCAGTGAAGACCTGATCCGCCGTGCACTGAAGGGAATGGTCTAGCGTGCAATATCAAATGTTCAGCACGGCGTCGGTCTCGATGCGAATTTGCACGCCTTTGCTTCCCTCTGCTGGCGCGCCCGCGTTGCGCCAGGTATTGCAGTTCGTGACGGATCTGCCTGAAACGGAGTTGGCTGAAGGTGGGCACTCATGATCGAAGCTGACCGGCTCATCACGGCCACTGGCCGTGAGCGCGAAGAACAGTTCGATCGTGCGATCCGTCCGCTGAGCCTGGCCGAATATATTGGTCAGCCGGTAGTACGCGAGCAGATGGACCTCTTCATCCGTGCTGCGCGTGGGCGCAAAGAATCACTGGATCACACGCTGATCTTTGGTCCGCCGGGTCTGGGCAAGACCACGCTCGCGAACATCATTGCGCAGGAAATGGGTGTCTCGATCAAAAGCACCTCAGGCCCCGTACTGGAACGGCCAGGTGATCTTGCGGCGTTGCTGACGAACCTGGAAGAGGGTGATGTCCTGTTCGTCGACGAGATCCATCGGCTGTCGCCAATCGTTGAGGAAGTGCTTTATCCGGCGATGGAAGATTTTCAGCTCGATATCATGATTGGTGAAGGGCCCGCCGCACGCTCGATCAAGCTCGACCTGCCGCCGTTTACCCTGATTGGCGCGACGACGCGGGCCGGCATGCTCACCAATCCGCTGCGCGACCGTTTCGGCATCGTCCAGCGTCTCGAGTTCTACTCGACGGCTGACCTGGCAACCATCGTCACTCGGTCAGCCGGAATTCTTGGTCTCCCCATCGAGGCGGACGGGGCTGTCGAAATCGCACGTCGCGCCCGCGGGACGCCACGTATTGCCAATCGTCTGCTCCGTCGGGTGCGCGACTTCGCCGAAGTGCGCGGCAATGGCGAGATCAGCCGTAATACTGCCGACCTCGCGCTGAACATGCTCGATGTAGACGAGCGCGGCCTGGATCATCAGGATCGCCGGCTGCTGCTCACGCTGATCGAGAAGTTCGATGGCGGTCCGGTTGGTATCGACAGCCTGGCGGCTGCCATCAGCGAAGAGCGTCATACCATCGAGGATGTGCTTGAACCCTATCTGATCCAGCAGGGCTACATCATGCGCACCCCGAGGGGGCGCGTCGTCACGCGGCACGCTTATTTGCACTTTGGTTTGAACCTGCCGAAACGTCTGGGAGATACACCGACTCCCGATCTTTTCAGTGGCGACACAGAGTGACGAAAATTTCTTTGTTTTACCCAATTGGCAATTGCAGGGCCTGGCACTAGTATGCGCGCGGAATCACAAGCTCAATTGTTCTCCCATCGTTGTCGCGTGTACTACGAAGATACCGATGCGGGTGGCATCGTTTATTACGTCAATTACCTCAAGTTCATGGAGCGGGCCCGTACCGAACGGTTGCGCAGCCTGGGTTTTGCCCAGTCGCAGCTGGTCGGTGAAGACCTGCTTTTTGTCGTGCATTCCAGTGAGGCGCGTTATCACGCGCCGGCGCGTCTGGACGACGAATTGCTGGTGACAGCCGAAGTGGTCGAAGTGAAGCGTGCAAGCCTGCGTTTCAAACAGCAGGTGCGGCGAGCTGATGATGATGTACTGCTCTGCGAGGGGCAGTTCGTGGTGGCGTGTGTGCGCACCGAGAGTTTGAAACCCCGTCCTATTCCAGAGCTGCTGCGTGCCGCTTTCGTCAGGTCGGGTCTACCCCCAGCAGGAGAGTAAGCGTGGAATCCAACGTCGATCATATGTCCATGTGGAGCCTGATCAGCAACGCCAGCTTTGTGGTTCAGCTGGTGATGCTGATTCTGGTGGGCGCCTCGGTGACCTCATGGATCCTGATTTTTCAGCGCGGCAATATGATCCGAGCCGCCAAGCGTTCTCTGGATGCTTTCGAGGAGCGTTTCTGGTCGGGCATCGACCTGTCCAAGCTTTATCGACAGGCTGGAAGCAATCCGGACCCGGACTCGGGTGTCGAGCAGATCTTTCGTGCTGGTTTCAAGGAGTTTTCTCGCCTGCGTCAACAGCAGGGTGTCGATCCGGACGCTGTGATGGATGGCGTAAACCGTGCGATGCGAGTAGCTATTTCACGTGAAGAAGAAAAACTCGAGCAGGGCCTGCCGTTCCTGGCAACGGTGGGTTCCACCAGTCCCTATATCGGCCTGTTCGGTACTGTGTGGGGCATCATGAACTCTTTCCGCGGACTGGCTCAGGTTCAGCAAGCCACGCTGGCCACGGTTGCGCCAGGTATTGCTGAAGCGCTGATTGCCACAGCAATCGGTCTTTTTGCGGCAATTCCAGCGGTCATTGCTTACAACCGTTTCGCGGCGCGTGGCGAGATGCTCATCGGTCGTTACTACACCTTTGCCGACGAGTTCCAGGCGATCCTCCATCGCAAAGTTCACACCTCCGAAGATTGAGGCCATAGGCCATGGCAAGAATTCGCAACAGACGCAAGCCCGTCGCCGAGATGAACGTAGTGCCTTACATCGACGTGATGCTGGTGCTGCTGGTGATCTTCATGGTGACCGCTCCGATGCTCAATCAAGGCGTGAAAGTCGACTTGCCGAAAGTGAGCAGCGAGGTGCTGCCGCAGGATAATGATGCGCAGGTCCTGACAATCTCGATCAAGGCCGACAAGACTTACTACTGGAATATCGGTAGTGAGGTTGATACGGATACCGTCCAGGACAAGGCGCTGACACTCGACGAAATGACCAAGGCGGTCACCGCGATCATGAACCAGAACCGTAGTCAGGGTAAGCAGATCCAGGTCTTCGTGCGCGGCGATAAAGCCGTGGATTATGGTTCGGTAATGGCGGCCATGGGTGGATTGCAGGAGGCGGGCGTGGGTAACGTCGGCCTGATTACCGAGGCGCCTTGATGCAGCAGCCGGATCGTTCGCGCTCTGAGAGCCTCTATTGGCCCACCATTCTGGCGGTGGGCCTGCATGCAATCATTTTTGCGACGCTGTTCGTCAGCTTCGCCATGACGCCAGAACTGCCACCGTCCAAGCCTATCGTCCAGGCCACCCTGTATCAGCTCAAGTCCCAGAGTCAGGCGAAGGTACAAACGAACCAGAAAATCGCCGGGGAAGCGCAGAAGACCGCTGCAAAGCAATATGAAGCCGAGCAGCTGGAACAGCGCAAGGTAGAGCAGCAAAAGCAGGCGGCCGCAAAAGCTGCGGAACAAAAAAAGGCTGACGAGGCTCGAAAGGCCGAGGCAGCGAAGGCTGATGCGGCGAAGAAAGCCTCCGAAGCCAAGAAAGCTGACGAGGCAAAGAAAGCCGAGCAACAGAAGCAGGCGGAGATTGCCAAGAAAAAAGCGGCCGAAGAAGCACAGAAGAAAAAAGCCGCTGAGGAAGCGAAGAAGAAGGCAGCAGCCGAAGCGGCGAAAAAGAAAGCTGCAGAAGATGCGAAGAAAAAAGCAGCCGCTGAGGCAGCAAAGAAGAAAGCCGCCGAGGAGGCAAAAAAGAAAGCTGCAGCCGAGGCCGCCCGCAAAGCCGCTGAAGACAAGAAGGCACAGGCTCTGGCCGAGCTGTTGTCCGATGATACGGAGCGACAGCAGGCGCTGGCTGATACCCAGGGCGATCAGACCTCCGGGAATTTCGACGATCTGATTCGCATGCGTGCCGCTGAAAACTGGACCCGGCCACCCTCGGCGCGAAATAACATGTCGGTTACGTTACGAGTCAACATGCTGCCGGACGGCACCATTACCGCTGCGACAGTTTCACGTTCCAGTGGTGATGCTCCGTTCGACAGTTCCGCGGTAGCGGCAGTAAAGAATATCGGTCGGCTGACCGAAATGCAGGGGCTCTCTGCACAGGATTTTCAGCCGTATCGCTCGTTCACGATGACATTTACGCCTGAGGATCTAGCGTTGTGATCAATTACCTTCGAGGTTTCATAGTTCTTCTCCTGTTCGTACTGGGCAATGCAGTTGCTCAGGAGAAAAATATCGTCGTTACCAGCGGTGCCGATCGCGCCATTCCGATCGCGGTGGTTCCGTTTGGCTGGCAAGGCGGTACCGTGCTGCCTGAAGACATGGCCGAGATAATCGGCAATGACATGCGTAACTCAGGAATCTTCCAGCCTATTCCCAAGCAGAACATGATCAGTCTGCCCACCCGCGGCACTGAGATTATCTTTCGTGACTGGAAGGCTCTCGGTGCGCAGTACGTCATGGTCGGAAACATCACGCCGGGCGCTGGCAAGCTGCAGATTCGCTATGAGGTGTTTAATGTAACTACCGAGCAGCAGGTTTTGACCGGCACCGTTGGTGGATCTCAGGACCAGCTGCGGGACATGGCGCATTACGCGTCCGATCAGGCTTTTGAAAAGCTCACGGGCATAAAAGGCGCGTCCTCGACTCGCCTTCTGTATGTCACCGTTGAGCGCCTTGGTGGTGCGAATACGCGCTATACCCTGCAACGTTCCGACTATGTTGGCGCTCGTGCAGTCACCTTGCTGCAGTCCCGTGAGCCGATTCTTTCGCCGCGCTATTCGCCGGACGGTCGCCGTATTGCCTATGTCTCATTCGAGCAGAAACGCCCGCGTATCTTCATGCAGCACATCGATACCGGTCGTCGCGAACAGATCACCAATTTCGAAGGGCTTAACGGCGCGCCAGCGTTTTCGCCGGATGGCAATCGCCTCGCCTTTGTATTGTCGAAGGATGGCAATCCCGAGATCTATGTGATGGACCTCGGCTCGCGTCAGCTGCAGCGTCTTACCGACCACTACGCAATCGACACCGAGCCTTTCTGGGGTGCTGACGGGCAGACCATCTATTTCACCTCAGACCGTGCCGGCAAACCGCAGATCTACAAGCAGCGTCTGGGAACCAATAACGCCGAGCGCGTTACCTTTGTCGGTAACTACAACGCCAACCCGAAGCTGTCGGCAGATGAAAAGACGCTGGTCATGATTCACCGCCAGGAGGGCTACACGAACTTCAAGGTGGCGGCGCAAGACTTGCAGCGTGGGAATCTGCGCATTCTTTCCGAGACAAGTTTAGATGAGTCGCCCACTGTTGCGCCTAATGGCACCATGCTAATCTACGCGACCCGCCAGCAGGGCCGGGGAGTCTTGATGCTCGTATCAATCAATGGTCGAGTTAGGCTCCCGCTTCCTACTGCTCAAGGCGAAGTCCGTGAGCCATCGTGGTCCCCTTACCTGAACTGATGCGGTATCAACGCTTTACCTAACCAAAAACACACCTGGGGTTGTTACACATGGAAATGCTGAAATTCGGTAAGTTCGCTGCGCTGGCTCTGGCTATGGCCGTAGCTGTTGGTTGTTCGTCCAAGGGCGGCGACGACTCTGGCGAAGGCTCCACTGCCATTGATCCGAACGCTGGTTACGGTGCTGATAGCGGTGCCGTTGACGGCAGCATGAGCGAAGAAGCTGCTCTGCGCGCTATCACTACTTTCTACTTCGAATACGACAGCTCGGACCTGAAGCCGGAAGCCATGCGCGCTCTGGACGTTCATGCCAAGGATCTGAAGTCCGCTGGCAACCGCGTTGTTCTGGAAGGCCACACTGACGAGCGTGGTACTCGCGAGTACAACATGGCTCTGGGTGAGCGTCGTTCCAAAGCTGTTCAGCGTTACCTGGTTCTGCAGGGCGTATCGCCTGCACAGCTGGAGCTGGTTTCCTACGGTGAAGAGCGCCCAGTTGCCATGGGCAACGACGAGCAGTCCTGGGCTCAGAACCGTCGCGTTGAACTGCGTAAGTAATAAGCCATGCTCAAGCACCGTTATGCTCTGACGCTTCTTGCACTTGGTCTGCCACTCTCTGTGGCAGCTCAGGTTCCGGTTGTTGACTATGACTCGCAAGCCCAAGGTGGTGCAGGCGGGTCGGGTTATTCGACCGAGGCAGATACTGGCGGTGCCTATGTCGGAGGCGGGGCGTCAGCTCCGTCTTCGGCGCAGGGCATGCTCTTCGTGCAGTTGCAGCAAATGCAGGAAGAGATCGCGCAATTGCGCGGGATGTTGGAAGTGCAACAGAATGAGATTCAGCGCCTGAAACAAGAAGGGCTGGAACGCTATCAAGATTTAGATCGTCGCTTGTCGAACGGCTCCACGGGCCGATCGGCCAGTCGGAATTCTTCAGCTGCTGGTGCCATCGATGCCAGTGGTCCGGTACAGGCCCCAAGCGGTGGCTCTGCGCCGCAAACGGCAGGCAGTCAATCGGCCGATCCTGAAAAGGAAAAGCTCTATTACGACGCCGCATTTGACCTTATCAAGGCAAAAGACTTCGATAAGGCCAGTCAGGCCTTTGCTGCTTTTCTCCGCAAGTATCCGAGCAGTCCCTATGCTGGTAACGCCCAGTATTGGTTGGGAGAAGTGAATCTCGCCAAGGGAGATTTGCAGGGTGCTGGACAGGCGTTCGCCAAGGTTAGTCAGGCTTACCCCCAGCACAACAAAGTTCCTGATTCGTTGTACAAGCTCGCTGATGTGGAATTGCGTTTGGGTAACCGTGATAAGGCCAACGGAATTCTTCGTCAGGTCGTTGCAGATTACCCGAATAGCTCGGCCGCGCAGTTGGCCCAGCGTCAGCTGAATCGATAGAGCTAAACTTTGCTCCGCTTCCAAGCCCGCCCATCCGGCGGGTTTTTTCGTTAGAATCGCGCCCCCTTCCCGCAACGGAGGCGGATGGCCTGTTTAGCCGTCACGCCCGTGGCTGATATGCATCCAACTTTACGAATCTCCGAAATTTTCTACTCGCTGCAGGGGGAGACGCGTACCAGTGGCTTGCCCACTGTGTTTGTCCGCCTGACCGGCTGCCCCCTGCGCTGTCAGTACTGCGATACCGCTTACGCCTTCAACGGCGGTGAAGTCATGTCGCTCGATTTGATTGTGTCCCGTATCGCCGAGTATCGACCGCGTTATGTGTGCGTTACTGGTGGTGAGCCGCTGGCTCAGCCGAACTGCATCCCACTGCTGGAGCGTCTATGCGATGCCGGTTATGAAGTATCGCTGGAGACCAGTGGTGCGCTGGACATATCGATGACTGATGTGCGGGTGAGTCGGGTAGTGGATTTGAAAACCCCAGGTTCGGCAGAGTTGGCGCGTAATCACTACGAGAACATCGGTCATCTGACGCCGAATGACCAAATCAAGTTTGTGATCTGTTCTCGCGAAGATTACGACTGGGCAGTATCAAAGCTGATTGAGTACAGGCTGGATGCGCGGGTGAGTGAGGTGCTGTTTTCACCTAGTCACGGACAGGTGGAAGCGCGCGCGCTGGCCGACTGGATCGTCCGCGATAACCTTCCGGTGCGTCTGCAGCTGCAGCTGCACAAAATTCTCTGGAACGATGCCCCGGGGCACTGACCGGCGGTGGGTTGCTGCGGCTCGCAGCGGTATTCAATAGGTATTCATGATGTATGGCAAAAAAGCGGTAATGCTTTTATCCGGCGGGCTCGATTCCGCCACCGTGGTGGCTATGGCCAAGGCTGACGGTTATGTCTGCTACAGCATGAGTTTCGATTATGGCCAGCGTCATCGCGCAGAGCTGCAGGCTGCGGAGCGGGTGGCTCAGCACTTGGGCGTAGTTGAGCACAAGGTTATTGGGATGAATCTCAACGGGATCGGCGGGTCGGCTTTGACCGATAGCAGTATCGCCGTGCCTGAAGAGCTAGGAGAAGGAATACCTGTCACCTACGTGCCGGCACGCAACACCCTGTTTCTTTCGCTGGCATTGGGTTGGGCTGAGGTGCTTGGCGCCCGGGACATTTTCATTGGCGTGAATGCAGTCGACTACTCAGGCTATCCAGATTGTCGTCCGGAGTTTGTCGAGGCCTTTGAGCGGCTGGCCAATCTCGCCACCAAGGCGGGTGTAGAAGGACATGGGTTTTCCATTCATGCCCCGCTGCAGAAGCTGAGTAAGGGCGAGATCATCCAAGCTGGCGAGCGTTTAGGTGTCGACTACAGCATGACCGTTTCCTGCTATCAGGCAGATAAAGATGGGCGCGCATGTGGCAAGTGCGACAGCTGCCGATTACGTGCAGCCGGCTTCCACGGAGCTGGTGTTCCTGACGTCACCCGCTACAAGTGATTTCAAAAAAAACTTGATTTACTCAATCAAATCAGTATCATGCGCTCCGCATCGGGTCGTTAGCTCAGTTGGTAGAGCAGTTGGCTTTTAACCAATTGGTCGTAGGTTCGAATCCCACACGACCCACCAAATTCCCTTAGGGAACGAAAAAGCCGGAGGCCGAAAGGTCATCCGGCTTTTTTATACCCGCAGTTTATAAATTAACAAGAACGTGTGTGGGACACGGTTATTAAGGTCAGTTCCTCTACGACCTTGGTATGTGACCCGAGCGTCTTTAAACGTACTAGACTGCGACCTTCCGATTTCACAGTGGTTTGAGGCTCAAATGTATTCTGATCGCATCCGCTTGTCCTCCCTGCATAGCAAGGTCATGAGCGCCGACGAGGCCGCTACCCATGTTCTCGACGGCATGACTGTCGGCATGAGCGGTTTTACCCGTGCCGGTGAGGCTAAGGCCGTTCCCATGGCGCTGATCAAGCGCGCCAAGGAAAACCCACTGAAAATCAGCCTGATCACCGGCGCCAGCCTAGGCAACGACCTGGACGGCCTAATGGCTGAGGCTGGCCTCCTGGCCCGCCGTATGCCATTCCAGGCAGACGCAGCGCTGCGCAAGGCGATCAACGCGGGCGAGGTCATGTTCATCGACCAGCACCTGTCGCATACCGTCGAGCAGATGCGTAACCATCAGATCAAGAAACCCGATCTTGCCATCATCGAGGCCGTTGCGATCACTGAAGAGGGTCACATCGTGCCGACCACGTCGGTGGGTAACTCCGCCAACCTGGCTCTGTTTGCCGACAAGGTGATCATCGAGCTGAACATGGCGCACAACCCCAACCTGGAAGGTCTGCACGATATCTACATCCCGGGTGAGCGCCCGAATCGCCAGCCGATTCCACTGCTGAAAGTCGATGACCGCATCGGCACAGGTGCCATCCCGATCGATCCGGCCAAGATCGCTGCTATCGTCGTTACGGACCAGCCTGACTCCTATTCCACAGTCACGCCGCCGGACGATGAGACTCAAGCTATCGCCAACCACCTGGTCCACTTCTTCAAGAAGGAAGTCGATGCAGGCCGACTGAGCAACAGCCTCGGCCCGCTGCAGGCCGGTATCGGCAACATCGCCAATGCTGTGATGTGCGGTCTGATTGATTCGCCGTTCGAGAACCTGGTGATGTACTCCGAGGTGCTGCAGGACTCCACCTTCGATCTGATTGATGCGGGCAAGATGATCTTTGCTTCCGGCTGCTCCATCACCTTGTCCGAGCGCTGCAACAACCGCGTGTTCGGCAACCTGGAAAAGTACAAGGACAAGCTGGTACTTCGTCCGCAGGAAATTTCCAACCATCCGGAGCTTGTGCGTCGTATCGGCATCATCGGCATCAACACCGCACTCGAGTTTGACATCTATGGCAACGTCAACTCGACCCACGTTGGCGGCACCAAGATGATGAATGGCATCGGCGGTTCGGGTGACTTTGCTCGTAACGCGCATATGGCCATTTTCGTCACCAAGTCGATCGCCAAGGGTGGCAATATCTCCAGCGTCGTCCCGATGGTCGCTCATGTCGACCACACCGAGCACGACGTCAGCATCCTGGTGACCGAGCAGGGGCTGGCTGACCTCCGTGGTCTGGCGCCGCGTGAGCGTGCGCGAGCGATCATCGATAATTGCGTGCACCCATCCTACCGCGAAGCTTTGAACGCTTACTTCGACGCGGCGTGCAAGAAGGGCGGGCAGACGCCACACCTTCTGCACGAGGCAATGGATTGGCACACCAATCTCGAAGAGCGTGGACACATGCTCAAAGGCAAGTGATGCAGAGCCCGCCGACGCAAGTCGGCGGGCTTTTCAGTTCAGGGCAGTATTTTGTTGTTCCCCCCATCCGCTTTCACTTTTCTGAAAGCTTCGGCTAGTATTCCGCCCCCTTGGTAACGGCAGGGGTGAAATGCTCGGTCTTTCCTCGCTTCACCTTTCCTTTCGCTACGTCCGTATTCTCGGCCTCGATGGCTATAATCGGCGGCTCGTACACCGCCGTGCTTGCAGGAATCAGCGAACATGACGCAAATACCCGAACGTATTCTTGTGCAGGCTCATCTGGCGGCCAAGCAGCCCAAGCCGCTGACGTCCGAGCAGGAGGCGCAGTTGCGCAGCGATATCGCCGCCGAGTTGAAGCGGCAGAATGCGGTGCTGGTTGCCCACTATTACACCGACCCGGTGATCCAGGCGTTAGCCGAGGAGACCGGCGGCTGCGTTTCGGATTCGCTGGAGATGGCAAGATTCGGCAATGAACATAGCGCGCAGACCGTAGTTGTCGCAGGCGTCAAGTTCATGGGTGAGACTGCAAAGATTCTCAATCCCGAGAAGCGCGTCCTGATGCCGACGCTGGAGGCCACCTGTTCTTTGGATCTGGGTTGCCCGGTCGAGGAGTTCTCGGCATTTTGCGACCAACATCCAGAGCGTACCGTCGTTGTTTACGCCAACACCTCGGCTGCGGTGAAGGCGCGTGCCGATTGGGTCGTCACCTCCAGTTGCGCCCTTGAGATTGTCGAGAGCCTCATGGACAACGGCGAAAAGATCATTTGGGCTCCCGACAAGCACCTCGGGAACTATGTGCAGCGTGAAACCGGTGCCGACATGCTGTTATGGGACGGTGCCTGCATTGTCCACGAGGAGTTCAAGTCGAAGCAGCTGGAGGACATGAAAGCGTTGTACCCCGATGCGGCTGTACTGGTTCATCCCGAGTCGCCCGAATCGGTGATCGCGCTTGCCGACGCAGTAGGCTCGACGAGTCAGCTGATCAAGGCTGCGCAGACCCTGTCCAACCCGATGTTCATCGTCGCTACGGACCGGGGGATCTTTTACAAGATGCAGCAACTTTGCCCTGACAAGCAGTTCATCGAGGCGCCGACAGCTGGCAGTGGGGCGACCTGCCGGAGTTGCGCTCATTGCCCGTGGATGGCAATGAATACCCTTGAGCGCACGCTAGATTGCCTGCGCACTGGCCGTGACGAGATAACGGTCGATCCGGCATTGATTCCGCGAGCGATCAAGCCGCTCAAACGCATGCTGGAATTCACTCAGGCTGCGCGCATCCGGCAGGCTGGCAACGCCTGACGCTGCACGCGGGGCCGGCTGTTAGTCTGAGTCATGCCGCAGCTTTCGGTCGCAGCATGACTCAGCGCAACATATCCTCCACCATCCGCTTTTCTTCGATCAGCTGCTGTTGCCGGGCATCGATTCGTGCCGCGCTCTGGAAGTTGTCCGAGCGACGTTTGGCAAAGTCCAACTGTTCGATCGCCTGATCGTAGTCTCCGACGAGCGCAAAGTATTCCGCGCGAGCTTGATGCAGACCGATTATGTTGCCGGTGAGCCCGCGGATTTCTGCGACTTGATACCAGATATCCGGGTCCTGCGGCCGGGCTTCGACCAGTGCGTTGAGCTGCTGCTCAGCATCCTGCAGTTTGGTTTCCTTGATCAGCAGATCGATGTTCGCCTGGCGTACCGGGTAATTTCCGGGGTAAAGGTTAAGCAAGGTCTGCATGCGGGCTCGCGCGGCGGCAAGTCGGTTAGCGGTGATGTCCAGCTCGATTTGAGCCAGATTGTAGGTGGCGTCGTCTGCTTCCTTTGCCAGCAGTGGCTCGAGATTCGTCGCAGCTTCTTTCAGCTGGCCGCTTTTCATTTGCGCCAGCGCCAAGCCATAGCGCGCCGCGTCGAGGCTCGAGTCGTCCGCCAGCATCGCGCGGAAGCGCTTGGCGCTGACTCCTGGCGTGCTTTCGAACTTCAGCTCCACGCGCGCGCGCATCAGCTGATAGCGCAGGCTGTCTTCAACGCCGGTGTCGGCGTATTGCTCAGCCCGGTTCTTGGTGTCGGCAATACGTGACTCGGTGACCGGGTGAGTAAGCAGGAACTCTGGTGGCTTCTGGTCGTAACGATACTGGCGCATCAGGCGACCAAACATCTCAGGCATGGCACGGGGGTCGTAACCAGCTCGTTCGAGGTTGATGATGCCAATCCGGTCGGCTTCCTGCTCGTTCTGTCTGGAGAAACGACGCTGAGACTGAATGGCTGCCGCTTGGGTCGAGATGATCGCCGCGATGCCGGCATCGCCTGCACCGGCCGCAGCGGCGACGACGCCGGCAAGCATGGCCGCCATCAGCGGTAGCTGCATACGTTTCTGCGCTTCCAGCCCGCGAGCGAAATGGCGTTGCGACAAGTGGGCCAGTTCGTGCGCGAGTACCGAGGCGTACTCGGCTTCAGTCTGCGCATGAAGGAACAATCCGCCATTGACCCCAATGATGCCCCCCGGCGCGGCAAAGGCATTCAACTGCGGGCTGTCGAGCAGTACGAATTCCAGGCGACGATCCTGTAGCTGGCTGGTCTCGGCCAGGCGGTAGACGCTGCGCTCCAGATAATCCTTGAGCAGTGGATCGGAAAGCTGCGGGACTTGGCCGCGCAAGAGGCTGAGCCAGGCTCTGCCCAGCTGGTGCTCCTGCTCTGGCGAGACGATGCCTGAGCTGGAGTCACCGAGCGAGGGTAGGTCATTTGCTATCACTGGCTGGCCGATCAGGCAGGCGAGTGTGAGCAGTGTAGGGCGCAGCAGTTTCATCCAGACTGGCTCTTCAAGGCAGGAGCGCTACTGTAGCCTTGTGCTCGGGTCGCTGGCCAGAGCCGGGCGCAGCTCGGTATCCTGCAGCCCTTTCGAGGAGATGAACATGACTCAACAGGGTGCCCCCGGCATGGCCTGCGATGCTGAGCTGGATGCGGTTGGGCTGGACTGCCCGATGCCGCTGCTCAAGGCGAAACTGGAACTTAATCGGTTGGCCAGCGGGCAAGTATTGAAAGTCACGGCAACAGACCCCGGGTCGCAACGCGATTTTCGTAGTTTCGCCAAGCTGGCTGGCCACTCGCTGCTTCACGAAGAGGCGCAAGAAGGTCTCTATCGTTACTGGCTGCGCAAGGCCTGACGGCCGCTAAGGAAAGCATATGCTAAACGTGTTGCGGGGCTGGATTCATCGCTATTTCTCGGACGAGGAAGCGGTGGTCCTTGGGGTGTTGCTGGTGGTCGCCTTTGCGACAGTGCTGACCCTTGGCCACATGCTGGCCCCGGTGATCGCTGGGCTGGTGCTGGCGTACCTGATGCAAGGGTTGGTCGGCGCGCTGGAGCGAATCAAGCTGCCGCATCTGGTAGCGGTTTGGCTGGTTTTTCTTATGTTCATCGGCTTGCTGACCGTCTGCATTCTATTTTTGGCGCCGTTGATGTGGCAGCAGGTGTTGACGCTGTTCAACGAGCTGCCGCGGATGCTGGTCGAATGGCAGTCGCTGCTGCTTCTTCTGCCCGAGCGCTATCCTCAATTGCTCACCGAAGTGCAGGTACTGCGCGGTATCGATTTCATTCGGGGCGAAGTCGGTCGCTACGGTCAGATCATGCTCACATCTTCGCTGTCGAGCCTGCCTCTGCTGTTGAGCCTGATGATCTACCTGATCCTGGTACCTATACTGGTGTTCTTTTTTCTCAAGGATCGCCAGCAGATCAACGACTGGCTCAGTGGTTACCTGCCACACGAGCGTGGGTTGATCACTCAGGTGGCGCAGGAAATGAATGTACAGATCGCCAACTACATCCGTGGCAAGGCGATCGAGATCCTGATTTGCGGGGTTGTCTCGTATGCGGTTTTCGCCGCTCTGGAGCTGAATTACGCGGCATTACTGGCGATGCTTGTCGGGATCTCGGTTGTCGTGCCTTATATCGGTGCTACGGTTGTGACCATTCCCATTGCCTTGATCGGCTTGTTTCAGTGGGGGCTGGGTGATCAGTTCATTTATTTGATGGTGGCCTACGCCATCATCCAGGCCCTAGACGGCAACGTTTTGGTTCCGCTGTTGTTCTCTGAAGCGGTGAACCTGCACCCCGTTGCGATCATTTGTGCGGTGTTGCTGTTCGGCGGCCTATGGGGCTTCTGGGGCGTGTTCTTCGCGATTCCGCTGGCCACTCTGTTCAAGGCGGTGCTGTACGCGTGGCCGCGTCGGTCGGCTACGGTGCCTGTGGTGGATCACCTTGGGTAGCCGCTGGGCCGTCGCGCTGGCGGCAATAAGCTGGCAAGTGAACGCGGGCTCGCGTGTGGTCTAGCGCTGCGGCCCGCTACGCAGTTTTTAGCGCTGCTGCAATGCCTGTGCGGCCTGCAGCACAGCTTCGACATGCCCTGGCACCTTCACCCCGCGCCATTCCTGGCGAAGCAGCCCTTCATGGTCGATGAGAAACGTGCTTCGGTCTATGCCCAGATATTCCTTGCCGTAGAGCTTTTTCAGCTTGATCACGTCGAACAGCTGGCAAAGCCGTTCGTCCTTGTCGCAGATCAGCTCGAAAGGGAAGCCCTGCTTGGCCTTGAAGTTTTCGTGGGTTTTGAGACTGTCTCGCGATACGCCGAACACGACCGTATTGGCCGCGACGAAAGTATCGTACTGGTCGCGAAAGCCCTGGCCCTGGGTGGTGCAGCCCGGAGTGTTGTCCTTCGGGTAGAAATACAGGACCACCTGTTTGCCCTTCAACGCCTCGAGGCTGACCTGTGTATCGCTGGTGGCCTGTGCCTGGAAGGTAGGCACGGGTTGGTCAATGGCAACAGACATAGTGCTTATCCTACTCAAGGGTTCTGAGGGCGCCAGGGCTCTATCAATGCATCCAGGTTCAAGGCATCGGCGAAATCGAGAAACTGGTCCCTCAGCCAACTGATCTGCGTGCCGGCCGGCAGCGTCACGGTCATTGTCGCGTTGAGCATGGTGCCGCCCGTTTGCGGCGCCTCATAGGTGTCGCATGTGAGGGCTTCGAGCTCGACACGGTGATCAATGAAGAACTGGCACAACTCGTTGAGGATGTCAGGTCTATAGGCCGAGCTGACATACGCCACATAAGGCAGCGCTTGCGGTCGGGTTTCCAGCGCTTCGCTGCGCACTACATTAATGGTGAACTCGTGCTTTTTGGCCAGGCCGGGCAGCGCCGTCTCCATTCGAGCAAGCGCGTCCCAGGTTCCGGTGATTTCCAGGACCAGAGCACAGCATTCTCCGTGTCGGGTCAGGCGCGTGCTAACCACGGCGCAGCGATTCTCGTTGCTGGCTCGGCAAAGCACGTTGGTGAGCGCCATCGGGCTACGGCCCATGGCGCTGATGACGAGAAACTGTTCTCGGGGTACTGGGGGGGTGGACATGCAGATTCCTGGCGGTGATGAATCGGTCGGCCAGCCAAGCCGAAAACAGCTAAGGGTAGCGAAAAGCGTCGTCAGTGGGAATGCGTGAACTGGGGGCGACAATCGCCTGCCACTTCGACGCTCAGTCGTTCCGGCGGGTGATGCCTCCAGCGTGCTCGCAAAGCGCTCGGGAGCCTTGTACCATTACGCCTCTCTTTTTCCGGCAGGAGTGGGTTGCATGATTGCGGGCAGTATGGTGGCGTTGGTCACTCCCATGGACGCGCAAGGTGGCCTTGATTGGGATAGCCTGAGCAAGCTTGTCGACTTCCATCTTCAGGAAGGCACCAATGCAATCGTTGCAGTCGGTACCACTGGTGAGGCGTCTACGCTCGAAGTATCCGAGCACATTGAAGTCATCCGTCGCGTTGTTGATCAGGTCAACGGCCGCATTCCGGTAATCGCAGGCACAGGGGCCAACTCCACCCGCGAGGCCGTCGAACTCACTGAAAACGCCAAGCAGGCCGGCGCCGACGCCTGCCTTCTGGTGACGCCGTATTACAACAAGCCGACGCAGGAAGGGATGTATCTTCACTTCCGTCACATTGCCGAAGCTGTAGCGATTCCGCAGATCCTCTACAACGTCCCTGGACGTACCGCCTGTGACATGCTCCCTGAAACCATCGAGCGCTTGGCGAAAGTGCCAAACATCGTAGGCGTCAAGGAAGCGACCGGTGACCTCAAGCGCGGTCAGGAGGTGCTTGATCGTGTGGCTAATGACTTCCTTGTCTACTCCGGCGACGACGCTACTGCCGTTGAGCTGATGTTGTTGGGCGGCAAGGGCAACATCTCCGTTACCGCGAACGTTGCTCCGCGCGCGATGAGCGAGCTGTGTGCCGCTGCCATTGCTGGCGATGCAGAGAAGGCGCGCGCCATCAATGCGCTGTTGATGCCGCTGCACCAGACGCTGTTCCTCGAGGCCAATCCGATTCCTGTGAAATGGGCATTGCATGAGATGGGCCTGATACCGGAGGGCATTCGCCTGCCGCTTACCTGGCTGAGCCAGCGTTGCCACGAGCCGCTTCGCGCTGCGATGCGTCAGTCAGGTGTGCTGGCCTGACAGTTCAGGTGTACTGGTTTATTAATGAAGGAACATGCATGAAGCGTTTGGCCGGCCTCTCGACCCTAGCCTTGATTATCTCTGGAACCAGCGGTTGTGGCTGGTTATGGGGTGAAGACGGATATTTCCGCGACCGTGGCAGCGACTACCTGCAGGCACAACAGGTGCCGCCAATGCAGGTGCCTGGCGATGTCGAGCTGCGCCCGATCGAGCCGCTGCTGCCGATCCCCCAGCAGGTAGCCGACAGCCGCGCGACAGGCGAGTACGAAGTGCCCCGTCCGCAACGTCTGGTCGCCGCCGAAGAGGTGAGCGAGTACAGCCTGCAGACTTCCGAAGATGCGCGTTGGCTTGTTGCAATGCGAGCGCCTTCGCAGGTGTGGGCGTCAGCCCGTCAGTTCTTTACCGACAATGGCTTTCAGATTGCCGAAGAGCGACCGCAGACTGGTGAGTTCGTCACGGCCTGGCAGACCCGTGATCAGCTCGCGCCGGCGCTGGTACGCAATCTTGGACTGGGTGAAGGCGAGACCCGCGTCCGGCTTCGCGTCGAGCCAGGTGTGCAGCGCGATACAAGTGAGATCTTCCTGGTCAGTGTTCAACGTCCTGCAGGCAGCAGTGCGGATGTTGCCTGGCCGGACGCGCCGATCAATGCGGAGCGCGATCGAGTACTGCTCGATGAGCTGCAGGCAGGGCTGAACAGCAGCACTGTCGAAGGTGGCTCAGCCTCGCTGCTGGCTGAGCGCGAGTATGACGCGCCAAGCCGTGTGACGCTGAGTGAGGCCGGTAGCGGCGAGCCGGTGCTGCAGCTCGATACGGACTTCAACCGTGGTTGGTCGAGTATGGGTCGCGCGCTGGCGGCGAGCGATATCCTCGTCGAGGATCTTGATCGAAGCCTCGGCGTCTACTACATCAACCTGTCAGAGGGTGCGGCGAATCCGGATGAGAAGCCTGGTTTCTTCTCCCGGCTCTTTGGCGGAGCGCCTGACCGTGAAGAGATCGAGGCCCGCGCCGAACGCTATCAGGTACGCGTAACTGATGTGGGCGGCAAGGTTCAGGTCACCCTCGACAAGGACCTCGACACTGTCGCTCCAGCTGACGTGTCCCGACGCGTGCTGAACATGCTCAAGGACAGCCTGGACTGACTTTACGAAGCTGTCCGTCCCGATCCATTCAGGCGAAACCTCTCGGTTTCGCCTGTTTCGTTTGATGACTGATCCAGCCGTTGTGTCTGCGCTGTTGCGCAAGCCAGCGTAGGTTCGGCAACCGCGAGAAAAGCAATGACCACTCCCAGCTCCCTGAGCCTGAAAAAAATCTATTCTGGCAAGGTGCGTGATCTGTACGAAATCGACGACAAACGCATGCTTATGGTCGCTACCGACCGGCTCTCGGCGTTTGACGTGATCCTTGCTGAGCCGATCCCGGAGAAAGGCAAGATCCTTACCGCAATTTCCAACTTCTGGTTCGACAAGCTCGCGCAGCTCGTCCCTAACCATTTCACTGGTGACAAGGTAGAGGACGTTGTGCCGGCTGAGGAGCTGCCTCTGGTTGAGGGGCGGGCAGTGGTGGCCAAGCGTCTGAAGCCGGTTGCAGTGGAGGCCATCGTGCGTGGCTATATCGTTGGCTCAGGCTGGAAGGAGTATCAGCGAAGTGGAACCGTGTGCGGGATCCAGCTGCCCGCTGGCCTGAAAGAAGCGGCCAAGCTCCCGCAACCGATCTTCACGCCGTCCACGAAAGCGGCCGTGGGTGATCACGACGAGAACATTTCCTTCGAGCAATGCGAAGCCATCATCGGTAAAGAGCTGGCGGCGAAGGTGCGCGACACCTCGATCGCGCTGTACAGCGCAGCCGTGGCATACGCTGCGACGCGAGGCATCATCATCGCTGATACCAAGTTCGAGTTCGGCCTCGATGAAAACGGCGAGCTGACGCTGATGGATGAAGTGCTTACGCCTGACTCCAGTCGCTTCTGGCCCGCAGACAGTTACGCTGAAGGCAGCAACCCGCCGAGCTTCGACAAACAATTTGTTCGCGACTGGCTGGAATCCACCGGTTGGAACAAGGAGCCGCCAGCCCCGCCAGTGCCAGCTGATGTTGCGCAGAAGACTGCCGATAAATACCGTGAAGCACTGACGCGCTTGACCAGCTGATCGGCTGGCCACCGGCGGGGCAGTTCGATGCATTCAGCATCGCTGTCCCGTTATGGCGTCGCTAAAAAATCTGCGCAGTTGGGGTTAGACAAAACACACTGAACTGCTATGATGCGCGCCGCTGGAGAGATGCCGGAGTGGCCGAACGGGACGGATTCGAAATCCGTTGAACTGGCAACAGTTCCTAGGGTTCAAATCCCTATCTCTCCGCCATCCTTCTAGAAGCCCGTAATCTCATGATTACGGGGCTTCTTCGTTTCTGCGATTCGGTTTGGTCTGATGCGACATCGCCCCGCGAGCTACCGCCACGTTACCCGGCGTCGCCTCGTCCTTTTCTGTGGCCGGTGCTAGAGCCATTCCAGAGTTACGCGCGCTCTTCCGAGAGGTTCCCGTCTGTTCTGATTGGCTTGCCAGAGAAGTTCTGGCGGCAGGACTATTGTTTCTATACAAAATATAAATAAATATAATATAGTTCGTGTGAGTCATGGCGGGATACGAAAAGTGTTGTCAGGCTCGCGTTCGGTGGGTTCGTGGTTGATCATCAACCGCACGCCAGGCGCTCAAAGCTCTTTTCTCAGGGACGTAACCACGTGAAGACCATCAGTGTTCAAGGCAGCATGGGTAACGGCTTCGCAATCGAAGTGGACTGCGGCAATCACCGGGTGTTGATCGACCAGCCGCGTGCCGCGTTCGGTACTGATACCGGGCCGAGCCCGCTGGAGTTGGTCTTGGCGGCACTTGCGGGGTGCTTCGGAACCATTGGTCGTTTCCTCGCCCACCAGCGCAAGTTGGAGCTGCGTGGGATGCGCTTCGAAGTCGAGGCGGACTACGACCCGGCCGGGTTGCTAGGGCGTAACACCAGTGTGCGGCCCGGCTTTGAGGAAGTTCGCCTGCGGGTGGAGATCGACGCTGACATGACGCTGGAGCAAAAACAGGAATTCCTCGCCGAGGTAGAGCGCCGTTGTCCGCTGGCAGACAACCTGTTGCATGGCACGCGGCTGCACAGTGCGTTGGCAGGCTGAGTACTGAATCCGAATATCCGCTAAAGCAAAGGGCAGCTGCGCGCGGAGGGCGCTGAAGCGCTACGGCGTAGTGGGCTGGACGGTTAAATACATAGGCTGTTCCGGTGCTGGCGCGCGCGCCCCGTGCGGCAGCACATAGGAATTCCGTGGCAGCGCCGCAGCTGCCTGGCCCCAGGACGGTTCGATGATCGCCGGCCCTGTTGAATTTGGATTTCATTCGTCGCGTTCGGCCGCTAGGCCGGCTAGGAGTTTTTTATGCGCTATCTGTTGCCCTTGAGCTGTTTGGCGTTGAGCTTGTCCGCCCAGGCTGAGCCCCTGGATCCGTTGGTCAAGGAGGGGATGGCGCTCATTCCTCCGTTCCAGCAGCAGCTGATGGCCACTGTGAAGTCGGCGGTGAAAAGTGGCGGGCCGCAACAGGCGGTGCAGGCCTGTCAGCAATTGGCGCCGCAGATAACTGCCGAGCATAGCGAGGCGCCGTGGCGGGTGGGTCGCACGGCACTGAAACTGCGTAACCAGGACAATGCGCCCGATCCCTGGGAGCGCGCCGTGCTCGAGCAGTTCCAACGGCGCGCAGCGGAAGGTGAGCCGCTGCAAAGCATGTCGCATGCTGAGGTGGTGGACGGCGAGTTTAGACTGATGAAGGCCATTCCCACTGGCGAGGCGTGTCTGGCCTGTCATGGTGGTTCGATCAAACCCGAGCTGACGGCGCTGATTGACCAGTATTACCCCGATGACGAAGCTCTGGACTTCAAGCTTGGGGAGCTGCGGGGCGCTTTCACGCTCAGGCGTGCTGTCGACTAGCCGTCTGCTTTACTAACCTGCCCGTGGCCGCCCGGCTGCGGCTCAAGCCGAAAGTAGTCATGCACTTCGGAGGCGCCTCCGAACCTAGCTGCAGCTTCCTGCTGCTTGGCTCGTACGCCGAGACGGCCGGTGCAGAGGCCGGTGATAGCCAGGCTGACGGTGATCAGCGATTGCGAATGGCGGCGCAAATCGTCGATCAGCGTTCCTGAGAATCCTCTTCGTCATCTACGCGCTCGTCGTCTCCGTGAGCATTTTCGATCGTGTCTTCGGTCAGACGTGGGTTCGGATCTTCTCCGGTAGGGTTCTGGTAGCCGTGCGCGCTTGCCTCGTTGTTGAGGTCCTGCTGGGCCTGGCTGTTGCTGTCGGCCGGCTCATGCTCGGTCGGTTCCTGATTGGCCGACGCGGCCGTTGCTAGCAGGGCCAGTAACACTGACGAAGCGATGTTCAAGCTTTTCATTTGATTTCCCTCGACTGTTGGCGGGCTCCATGTTTCGGACCTGCAGCGGCTGGCGTTCGTTCGTATCTGCCGCTGGACGGGCCCCGCATTGACCCGTGCTTACCGCGGGGGCACCCAGCTGGGTTTGGACTGTCTCAGCTGGGGAATCACTTACCGAGGCGCTACATGATCGATTGGTTAATGAAGAACCAGCAGCTCGTTTCCCTGGTGATCTCCTTGAGCACGCTTTTGGTGTGGATGTTTTATGCGCATTTGCTCTTGCGAAACTTCAGACGCCAGCGTCAGCCGAGCCTGCTTATCAATCGAGGCGCAGGCAAGGGCCTCGGCTCGCTTTGCATCATCTCGAACATGAGTGCCGAGCCGATGTTCATCAATCAGCTCGTGGTCTCGATAGTGACGTCACGTGGGCCTTTGGAAGTGGATATCACTGACATCCGCCAGAGCATGGAAGATGATGTCCCGCCGGATCTCGCCATTCACCAGACCACCCACCAGGGGCCGTTAAGCAGTGGCGATTTTATTCACGTCGGCACCTTCCAGGGCATGTTGCGGCGGGTCGCCGAGCTCAACGGCATCGAGCTTCAAGGCCATCAACCAGTGGGTGACTGGCAATTCCACTGCTTGGAAATCCGTGCGGTGGCGTTTTACGGGCCAGAGCGCCACCCGCTGGGTGTGTTGCGCCGCTTCAAGCTGGGCGACCTCACCAATCCTGAATGCCGTCTGGTGCCGGAGAGCCCGTTCACCCATCAGCTGACCTCCTGGCGTGACCGGCGCAGGGTACGAAAATGGCTATCGGAAGGGCTGGATGACTAGCCCTACGCGTGCAAGGGTTTTAGCTGACTGGAACTCCGCTTCGTTTCAAAGGTCACGTAGAACTGGCTTCCCAGAGCGTGCCTTAGCGATACGCCGGGTTTAAGCATGTGACATGCGCTGCGCAGCGGGACACTGCTGACGTGTAGATGATTGGACAGCTTGGTTTCGACGAGGCTACAGCAGTAAGGGAATCGGTCGTGGAGATCAACCGGGTAAGCGCAAAGGACATCAACGAAGAACACTATGAGTTGGTTGTGATCGGGTCTGGTTTCGGTTCGAGCTTCTTCCTCACCGAAGCCTTGAAGCACCTCACCGGTCGGGCATTGATCATCGAGTGGGGCGACTTCCATCCCTGGGATTGGCAGATCCAGACTCAGAGCAGTTCGGCTATCAAGCCCGAGTCCACCTACAACAATCGCGGCGAGAAGCCTTGGAACACCACCATAGCCTTGGGCGGTGGAATGAATTGCTGGTATTCGCAGACGCCTCGTTTGCATCCCAGCGATTTCGCCATTCGGACGCGCTACGGTGTTGGTAACGACTGGCCGCTGAGCTATGCCGAGCTTGAGCCTTATTACTGCCAGGCCGAGCAAATCATGTCGATCGCTGGCGACCCTGACATGACCCGCGTGCTTCCACGCAGCCAGCCTTTCCCTCAACCGCCGCACAAAGGCTCCTCCATCGACATGCTGATGAAGGAGGCCATGCCCGACCATCATTTCATCATGCCGACCGGGCGCGCTCGGGTCGCCACCGGCACCCGTGGTGTTTGCTGTGCCAATGCCACCTGTAACCTCTGCCCGATGAATGCCAAGTTCACCGCGCAGAATGGTCTGGCCGAGCTCTATAGCCATCCTAAGGTGGACGTGTGCTTGAAGACCGAAGTGCGCACGCTCGAATATCAGGGCAACACCATCAAGGGCGTGACGATCCGCTCCGAAGGGCAGGAGTCCAAAGTATTTGGTGACCTCTTCGTACTGGGCGCTAATGCCATTCAAAGCCCGGCGATTCTGCTGCGTTCGGATATCGACTTTGGCGAAACCGGCATGGGCCTGCACGAGCAGGTTGGCGCCAACGTCGAGGTCTATCTCGATGGGCTGGGCAACTTCGATGGCAGCACCATCACCACCGGCCTCAATTACGCGCTGTACGACGGGGACTTCCGCAAGGAGCATTCGGCGTGTCTGGTCTACTTCGAGAATCGCTGGCCCTATGGGCTGCGGCCGGAAATTGGACGTTGGAACCAGACGCTGCCGTTGATGCTGGTCAGCGAAGACCTGCCCAGCGTGGAGAACCGGGTCGTCATCGACCCGCAGACCGGGCAGGCGATCATTGATTACCGGGGCGAGTCGGATTACGGCATGAAGGGGGTTCAGTACGGTCTGGACAGCCTGGAAAAACTGCTCGCGCCGCTGCCGGTGGAGTCGATCAACTTCAGGGAGTGGCGTCTCACCGAGTCGCATGTACAGGGCACGCTGCGCATGGGGCAGGCCGATGACGGTTCGGTGGTAGACAGCCATATGCTGCATCACAAGATGCGCAACCTTGTTGTGGTCGGTACCGCGACCTACCCGAGCTGCTCGCCGGCGAATCCCAGCCTGACGGCTGCCGCCTTGTCCATCCGTGCTGCCGACCTGCTCTTTAGCTAAGGACTGCCATGAAACGTCGTACGTTGTTGGTTTCATCTGCCGCCGCGCTTGGTTTGGTGGCGGTCGGCTCAGGCGCCTGGGTCTACGAGGACCGCCAGGTCTTCGTCCCTCAGCTGCTGCAACGGCTGGTGGGCGCTTTTCAGATGGATCCGGAGGACCAGCGCAAATTCGTCGATGCGATGGCTAACCACTACGGCTCGGAGAAACTGACCGCATTGATGGGGCTGTACAAAATTCGCCAGGAAACCGGTGTAGGGACGCCCTACACTGATCTGCGAGTCGATAATTTCGAGCGCCGGCTACTGACGGACTTCATGGTTTCGACTGATTACCTGCGACAGCAGAACAAGACCAATCCCAAGGTCAGCTTTGTTGGCTACCGGTTGCCGTGCAGCAATCCTTATGCCCGGTTCGACGGGCTGGCGTGAGGTCATACAGGCCTGCGCCTGTCTCGGTGAAACGGTGAGGGCGATTGCCTTTGCAGCCTCATTCGGTAGATCAAGTGACGGGTAACGTTGCCCGCTCATCCCGTCTCGCGAGGAGGCCAGTCCATGCGCATCGCCGTTTTCAGTACCAAACCCTACGACCGCACTTTTCTCGATCAGGCCAACCAGGCGCACCAGCACCAGCTGGTCTACCTGGATGCTCGGTTGACTGTTGCAACGGCAGCGTTGGCTTCAGGGTTCAGCGGTGTCTGTGTGTTCGTAAATGACAAGCTTGACCGCGAGGTGCTGCAGCTTCTGCACGCCAAAGGCACCAGGCTGATCGCCCTGCGCTCGGCCGGCGTCAACAATGTCGATCTTCCGGAGGCAGAGCGGCTAGGCATGACCGTGGTGCGCGTGCCGGCCTACTCGCCGCATGCGGTGGCCGAACATGCGGTGGCGCTCATCCTGAGCCTCAACCGAATGACTTTTCGGGCCTATAACCGCGTCCGCGAGGGCAATTTTGCTCTCGATGGCCTGCTGGGCTTCGACTTATACGGCAAGACGGTCGGCGTCATAGGCACGGGGAAAATCGGTCTTATCTTCGCTGACATCATGCATGGCTTCGGCTGCAGGGTACTGGCCCATGATCCTTCTCCCAGCGCCGATGCGAAGGCGTTCGTCCGTTACGTGCCGCTGGAACAGCTGTTCGAGGAAGCGGACATCATTTCGCTGCACTGCCCACTGACACCCGAAACCCACCACCTGATCGACGACGCTGCAATCGCTCAGATGAAGCAGAGTGTGATGCTGGTCAACACGGGGCGGGGCCGCGTGGTCGATACCCGCGCGGTGATCGAGGGCCTGAAGAGCGGAAAGATTGGTCGCCTGGGCCTGGATGTGTACGAAGAAGAGGAAAACCTGTTCTTCCAGGACCTGTCACAGCGGGTCATCAGTGACGACCAGTTCATGCGCCTGACGACCTTTCCCAATGTGTTGATCACGGGCCATCAAGCGTTCTTTACCGCTGAGGCGCTGACCAATATTGCCGAGACCACACTGGCCAATATCAGCGCCTTCGAGCAGGGGAGCGAAGCCCTGCACCGAGTGACCGTCGACAAGGTGGTATGACCTTCCCGGTTCACTTTGGCAGCCTGGGCTGCTGGCGATAACGGTTATGTATCAGCGGGCGCTTTGCTCGCTGATCAGCATTCCGCAAGCAACTTGATAAACCTGATTCCCTCGTCTGATCGTCAGCGGCGCTCGTTCAGCAATCACTGCGCCGTTGTCGAGCATCCGTTCGATGTGGGTACGCAGTTGATGGTATTGCCTGGTGTAATCCCGATGCATCTGAATCGGCTCCCTCAGGTATCTCGAATTATTAGGCGTAACGATGCAGTTACGACTCGCCAGATACCGGTTTGGTCCTACCGTTTGTCCGAGAATGCCCCCTTTACCTTGATCATCAGGACCATTGCGGCAATGGCATTCGCGCAAAATCGCCGGTAGTATCAAAACGCTATCGCGGCCGCGAAGCTTTACTACGGGTGAGCCAGACGCATGAACCAACAAGCCATACCGGTGTTAATCACTTTTCTCGCCGTTGCCGGTATTGCAGCGCTATTGTTGCGTCGAGCGTTGACCACCTTGAGTCCTCAGCGCGACGCGAACGAAGCGCAGCCAACCCAAGCGAAGGTTGGCAATCCCGAACTTCGATCAGACAGATGACTCGGCAACAAGCAATGCGCGGCGACACGCCTGATCGGCTCAGCTCTGGAATAGCTGGCGCAGGCTACTGGGCGCTAGTCCGGTCCAGCGTTTGAACGAACGGCGGAAATTGGTGGTGTCGTTGAAGCGCAGGTAGCTGGCAACCTCGTCATTGCTGTAGCCCTTCATCTGGTACAGGTACAGCGCTACATGTTTGCGCACCTGATCCAGCTGCTCCTGAAAGCCGGTGCCGTGCTTGTGCAGTTTGCGCTTGAGCGAGGCGGGACTCATCTCGAAAGCATGGGCGACGCGCTCCATATTCAACGGCTCGCGAATGTTCGCATACAGGTAGTCATACAGCTGATCGATAAAGCTGCCAGGCCAGCCAAGACTTTCCAGCTGCGCGCAACTCGCCTGCTGCGCGACCTGTCCGGCGGTGGCCGAGGCGCCAGTCCAGGGCTTGTGCAGATATTCCAGCGGCAGGCTCATCATGGTCAGCTGACTGGCAAACGTAAGCTGCTCGCCCAGGTGCACCCAGTACTGTTCGATATGCCGCGGTTGCGGATAGGCGAGGTGGAAGCGCCACGGCAAGCGTTCGCCGGATAGGCGTCTGCTCATCGCCACCACGGCGGTCAGGCTGGCCTCGGTGAGAAATTGCTGCTGATCAGCTGCGCCGCAACTGTCGGTCCAATACAGGTAGGCCTGCTGCTCGTCGAGCAGCAGCCGGGGCGTGAGTAGCGGATTGAGTAGGGCGCGAAATTGCTGCAGTTGTTCCAGCGCCTGCTGCAACGTGCACGCATGGGTCAGCGCGTGGCTGACCTCGCCGTAGTGGCCAGGCAGCAAACGCTGGCCGAACAGAAAGCTGCTGTCGTCCGCCGCAAGCAAGCGCTGCGCGTTTCCGATCAAGGTCAGGAACTGCAGAGGACTGATCCGTGCCTGGCCACTGATGACGTCTTCATAGAACAGCCCACTACCACGCAGTAGCTGGTGGTTGTCGATCCCGCGTGACAGTGCCAGATCGATCAGCACGGCCGGCTGGTGATGTGCCGAGATGAAACGTGTATCGCAGTCGTAACCGGGAGTCATGCCCCTTCCTCAGGCGCAGCGCGAAAGCTGCTGCTTGGTTTTGGCCAAGTTCAGGTTGAGGCGCTTGAGCAGCTGGTCGGCATCCTCGTTGAAGGCCATCACCGTGCCGGTGCTGGCCTGCAGGTGTACCCGTTCGCCGTGCTGCGCGGTTTTGTGCGCCAGGCTGGCCACGGCCTGTTGCAGTTCATCTGCGATCATTCGGGCCTGGGTCTCACCCGTGTTTGGCAACACCGCTACGAAGCGATCTCCGGCCAAGCGGCAAAGCAGGTCCTGACTGCGCAGGTTGAGTAACAGCAGCTGCGCCATGGCCTGCAGGACCGCATCGCCCTCGGCCTGGCCGTAGCGCTGGTTGATGGCGTTGAAATCATCCAGGTCCACGACCACCAGCGAGAGTGGCTGCTGTTCCGCCTGGGCGTGACCGAGTGCCAGCTGCACCTGCTGGCGCAGATATTCCGCAGCGCCTAATGGGGTGAGCTTGTCGAATAGGCGGTGCTCGCGGAAGCCTTTCTCGCGTTTGCTCATCTGCTGACTGATGACGCGTTGTTCCTGATTGAGGTGGTAGATGCCTAGGGTCAGCAGCAACAGGCCGACGGGCATGGGCGCGGTCTCCAGCCAGTTGTCCCAGATCGCCAGTTCAGGAAGTTTGATGAATTCGTCCAGGGTGTCCATCCACCAGGAGAAGAACACGCAGGCCAGGCCCAGCGCCAGCAGCCGGGTCACGCGACCGGCCGGGCGGCTGTGCAACAGCATGATCAGCCAGACCAGCGCGAGCACCGCCGAGCCGCCTTCGCCGGCGACGTCCATCCAGTTGATCTCGGCCCAGGTTTTGATTTGGCCGGTGGCCAGGTAGACCTGCAGGCCGAAGTTAGCGGCGAAGGCGAGGCCGAGCAGGGTAAGGGTGTGGAGTTTCAGCAGCGATTTCATCGGGTCTCCGTGGCGCGGCGCGCCAGTGCGTGAGGGCACGGAAACAGATGAATGTGACGGTTGGATGAAAGGGGTGGGGGTTGAATTGGCTCAGGGTTTTTAAGGATAGATTCAAAGGCGGCGCAGCTTAGGTTCAGCGTTAGGCTTATTGGTGAGTGGGCTGAGAGCTTGGTTTCGCCCTGCTGGGCGAGTCCCTTTTGGCAGTCACCCCAAAAGGAACCAAAAGGTCTTGCCCCTGCATCCGGGGGTAGCGTGGCGCGACGTACCACAAATAATAAACCCGCCCGG
>JAKUTK010000018.1 GCA_022448005.1 Pseudomonas sp. | reverse complement strand
TCGGAAATGTCCCTGGCGGTACAGGCGTACAACCTGAAACGAGCCATCAACGTGCTGGGCGCACGTCGAGTGATCGAACTGCTGGCCTGAGCCTCGCTTTGCGCTGATTTTTTCTGCTCAGAAAGCAAACGCCCCGAACCAGTCGGGTCGTTGCTGATTATACCGCTGCGCTTGCGAGCTGTTTTAACACAGTCTGTTTCGCAGGTTTTTTCGTTTCTGCAGTGTCATGGGCGCCATGTACCGCCTGACCGTGGCGACTCGTTCGGCGGTGCGTTGCGTCGCTTACCCATGGTGGGGGAATATCGCACCCTTGGTCACCGCTTTGTCAGCCGGCTTTGCGGATCGCGCCGGCCAGGCGCTCGATCATCGCGTCGATGTGCTCGCGCTCGACAATCAAGGCCGGCGATAAGGCAATGGTGTCGCCACTGGCGCGAGCCAGCAGGCCATCTTCGAAACACTGGCGGAACACTTCGTAACCACGCTTTCCCGCGCCGTCGGCGTGCGCTGCGAACTGAATGCCGGCGACCAGCCCGACCGTGCGAATATCTGTCACGTTCGGCAGCCCCTGCAGGCTGAACAGGGCGTCTTGCCAGTAACCTTCGATCTCGATGGCTTTCTGGAACAGATTCTCCCGCTGGTAGATTTCTAGGGTCGCCAGAGCGGCGGCGCAGGCCACCGGATGGCCGGAGTAGGTGTAGCCGTGGAAGAACTCGATAGTGCTTTCCGGGCCCTGCATGAAGGCCTCATGAATCTTCTCGTCCACCAGCACCGCGCCCATGGGTATGGCGCCGTTGGTCAGGCCCTTGGCGCAGGTGAGGATATCCGGCGTCACGCCCCAGCGCTGTGCGGCGAAGGCCTCGCCAACCCGCCCGAAGCCGGTGATCACTTCATCGAAGATCAACAGAATGCCGTGCTTGCGGGTGATCTCGCGCAAGCGTTGCAAGTAGCCAACCGGCGGCAGAATCACACCGGCCGAACCGGACATAGGCTCGACGATTACGGCGGCGATGTTTTCGGCACCATGCAAGGTGACCAGACGTTCCAGCTCATCGGCTCCTTCCACCCCATGCTCAGGCAAGCCGCGGCTGAACGCGTTGCGCTGCAGGTCGAGCGTATGCGGCAGGTGATCGACGCCCGGCAGCAGTGCGCCAAAGGCCTTGCGGTTGTTGGTCATGCCGCCCACCGAGATACCGCCAAAACCTACGCCGTGATAGGCCAGCTCCCGGCCAATCAGGCGGGTGCGGCTGCCCTGGCCGATCGCACGCTGGTACGCCAGGGCGATCTTCAGCGCCGTATCGGCCGATTCTGATCCCGAGTTGGTGAAGAACACCCGGTTGAGTCCGGCGGGGCTGATCTTTGCGAGCCGCTCGGCCAGTTCGAAGGGCAACGGGTGGCCCATCTGAAAGGTGGGTGCGAAATCCATATGGGCAATCTGCCGGCTTACCGCCTCACTGATCTCGCGTCGGCCATGTCCTGCGTTGCAACACCAGAGGCCAGCGGTGCCATCGATCACCTGGCGGCCATCGGTGTCTGTGTAGTACATGCCCTCGGCACGCTCCAGCAGGCGCGGGCTGCCCTTGAACTGACGGTTGGCAGTGAAGGGCATCCAGAAATGTTCGGCGGATGTGGCGGGATCGTGGGCCATGATTGCTCCGGCAGGGCGACGGGTTCGACGGCTATGCTGCAGCGCGACATCACCCAGGCGCCCAGCGGTTTTGGCGAGTCTATGTTTAATAAAACGAACAAAACAAGGCTGGAAAAGGCTGCTACGTAAAAAATATTGATAGGCCTGGTGCCGCTGGTTTAGGGTGCCTTTCTGATTATTCGACAGATTACTGAGGACGCCCCATGACCACCCTGACTCTTGCCGACTGGCAACAGCGTGCCCGCGACCTGCGTATCGAAGGCCGCGCCTTCATCCAGGGCGAATACACCGAGCCCAGCGCCGGCGCCCGCTTCGACTGCATCAGCCCGGTCGATGGACGGGTGCTGGCCCAAGTGGCGAGCTGTGACGAGGCCGACGCCGACCGTGCGGTGATCAGTGCACGCATGGCCTTCGAATCTGGCGTCTGGTCACGAATGGCACCGGCCAAGCGCAAGGCCACGATGATTCGCTTCGCCAACCTGATCCAGGCCAACGCCGAGGAACTCGCGTTGCTGGAAACCCTGGACATGGGCAAGCCGATCAGCGATTCGTTGAATGTCGACATGCCCGGCTCGGCCAATGCGCTGCGCTGGTCGGGGGAGGCGATCGACAAGATTTACGACGAAGTGGCGGCCACGCCCCATGATCAGCTGGGCTTGGTGACACGCGAACCGGTGGGCGTGGTGGCGGCGATCGTGCCGTGGAATTTCCCGCTGATGATGGCCTGCTGGAAGCTTGGCCCAGCGCTGGCCACAGGCAACTCGGTGGTCCTCAAGCCGTCTGAGAAATCCCCGCTCACCGCCATCCGCGTGGCGCAACTGGCGATTGAAGCGGGCATTCCGCCAGGCGTGCTCAACGTGCTGCCGGGCTACGGCCACACCGTGGGCAAGGCGCTGGCGCTGCACATGGACGTCGATACGCTGGTGTTCACCGGCTCTACGCGGGTTGCCAAGCAGCTGATGATCTACGCTGGCGAGTCGAACATGAAGCGCGTCTGGCTGGAGGCGGGCGGCAAGAGCCCGAACATCGTCTTTGCCGATGCCCCGGACCTGGAGGCCGCAGCGAAGTCTGCGGCGGGCGCCATTGCCTTCAACCAGGGCGAGGTCTGCACCGCTGGCTCGCGGCTGTTGGTCGAAAGCTCGGTCAAGGAGCGCTTCCTGCCGATGGTGGTCGAGGCGCTCAAGGGCTGGAAGCCCGGTAATCCGTTGGACCCGGCCACCAATGTCGGCGCGCTGGTCGATACCCAGCAGCTCGATACGGTGCTTGGCTATATCGAGGCCGGTCGCAACGATGGCGCCAAGGTGCTAATCGGCGGCCAACGGACGATGCAGGACACTGGCGGGCTGTACGTCGAGCCCACTATTTTCGACGGCGTCAGCAATGCCATGAAGATTGCACGTGAAGAGATCTTCGGGCCCGTGCTGTCGGTGATCACCTTCGACACCGCAGCCGAGGCGGTGAGCATTGCCAACGACTCGCCGTACGGTCTCGCCGCCGCCGTGTGGACGGCTGATCTGTCCAAGGCGCACCTGACCGCCAAGGCGCTGCGGGCTGGCAGTGTCTGGGTCAACCAGTACGATGGCGGCGACATGACTGCACCGTTCGGCGGCTTCAAGCAGTCCGGCAACGGACGCGACAAGTCGCTGCATGCGTTCGACAAGTACACCGAACTGAAGGCCACCTGGATCAAGCTCTAACGACAAGGTACGCCAATGCGCGCCAGCGCCTGCACCCGTGAGTCGGGCGCTACGCTGTGCTTTGTGTCTGAGCCCTCAAGTTCATGACGGTTCGCTCGTTTTTTTCCGCGAGCTGCTCGGTTCGTTAGGCGATCTGCACCTGGTTTCGACCGTTGTGCTTGGCGGCATAGAGCGCCTGGTCGGCCAGTTCGAGCATGGCGCCAGCACCGGAGTGGCCGTCGGTCTCGCTTATTCCGGCGCTGAGGGACACGCTGAAGGTGCGCGCGCCGGCGTGGAAGCTCAAGGCGGCGAAGCGCAAGCGGATTTCGTCAAAGATCCGCTTGGCCTGTTCTGCCGGGCAGTCCGGCAGCACCGCGACGAACTCCTCGCCACCGTAGCGGCCGATGCTGTCGATACGGCGCAGCCGCTGGCGCATCAGGTTGGCCAGCGAGCGGATGACGTTGTCGCCCGCGGCATGCCCGTACTGGTCGTTGACCTGCTTGAAGTGATCGAGGTCGAGCATCACAACGCTGGTGGGCTTGCCACTGCGTTGCGCGCGTTCCACCTCCAGCGCGACCTGTTCCTTGATGTCTGCGTGCTTGAGCAGGCCGGTCAGGCTGTCTCGCGACAGCGCCATGCTCAGCGCGCGCGCGCGCTGCACCCGCGAGAACACGGCGGCGGTCAGGGCGTTGTCGCTGATGGGCTTGGTGATGAAGTCATCACCGGCCTTGAGCAGGGCGGCCATTTGCCGATTGATGTCGGTTTCAGCCGACAAATAGATGATGGGCACCCGCAGCCACTCGTCATTCAGGCGGATCATCTGAGCCAGCTCGATCCCGGTGAAATCCGGCATGTTCATGTCGAGCAGGACCATTTCCGGATCGAAATCGCGCATCACCTCGAACAGCCGACAGGGGTCGCTCAAGGTCTGTACCAGCATCTGCGAGTTACGCAGCACCAGGCTGTAACGCGCGGCTAGGTCGTCGTCATCGTCGACGATCAATACCCGGTAAGGCTCGCTCAGCTGCAGGTTGAGGATGTGTTCCAGGCTGTTCTCCAGCTGAGTGACATCCAACGGCCGGACGAAAAAGCCCTTGGCACCGGCTCGCACGGCCGCCAGCTGACTGTCGAAATCGGCTCGGTGACCAATGACCAGCAGCGGCAACGGCGCCTCCAGGCTCTGCTGCAACGCGCTTATGGCATCCAGTTCGCCGTCATGCTGGCTAACGATCAGGGCGTCAGGCAGTTGACCCTGAACAGCGCTCTGCAACAGAGAAATGTCAGTAAACAACAGCACTTCATAACCAAAATTGCCCAGTGTCTGGCGCATGTTCTGGCCAGCATCGACGTTCTGTTCGAGCAAATAGATGCGGCACCCGGCTGGCAGCGCGTCAGACATGCCGCCGTGCATCTCGCAAAAATGGTCAGGTCCTTCGGCACGCTCGGTCGCAGCCATCTGGTTGACCGCTCGAACAAAGGCGGAAAGCGCCTGCCCGCTAGGCTTGGCCGCCTCAAGCCAGCGCTCTGCACGTTGCTCGAGCAACCGCGACTGCTCGCCCAGCGTGGTGAAACCAAAGGTGCCCGCCGTGCCGGCCAGGCGATGCAGGCGCTCCAGCAGGTCGAGCATCAGCTGGCGCCGCTGTTCCTGTTCGCGAACCGACTGCAACTGCTCGGCGTGTTGCTCGAGTGCTGCCAGTTCCTCGCCCAAACGTTCAGCAAACTTCTCGTTGAGTGCCTGCAGTTGGCGTTGCAGCGCTTCGTTAGCGCCCTCATTCATGCTCGGCATTCCATATTTCGTTCAGTTTTGTCGCCAGTTGAAGTGGGTTGAAGGGTTTATGCAGCAGTTTACGCACGCCCAGGCGCTGCAGTTCCTCCGGGGCCGCGGGGTCGTCCGACTGACCGGTCAGGAGCACCACGGGGGTTTGCTGCAGGTCGATCAGTGGCGCCAGTTGGCGCAACAGCTCGATGCCGCTGATCTGCGGCAGCATCACGACGAGCAAGATCATGTCTGGCTTGAATCCGGGTGCCTGCTGCAGCGCTTCCTGAGCAGAGGCGCAGCTGAGCACCTTGAACCCCCCCAGCTTCTCCAGCGCGATGCGAGTCACCACTTGAATGGAGGGCACGTCCTCGACGTGCAGAATGCGCAGCAAGGGCTTCACTCGGAGGCCCCATTCAGCGCATGGCAAGGCAGCTCGAACCAGAAGCAGGCCCCAGCGCCGGGCGTCGAGTCGAAGCCGATCACGCCATCCATGTGTTCGATCAGCTCCTTGCTGATCGCCAGGCCCAGGCCGGTACCGCCTTGCTTGCGTGTATCCGACGAATCGGCCTGCGCGAACTTGCTGAAAATGCGTTCACGAAAGGCCTCGCTGATGCCGGGCCCCTTGTCGCAGACGCTGATCCGTACCCGTTGCGGGTCGATCAGCTGGGCGCTCATGGCGACGGTTTCGCCGGCCGGGGAATACTTCGCCGCGTTGGACAGCAGGTTGCTCAGCACCTGTTCCAGTCGCATCGCATCGACGTTGATCAAAACGGCTGGGCAGTCGCCCAATTCAATGCTCACCGCATGGCTTTCTGCATAGCCCTGATTGCTGCGCAGGGCCTGCTCCAGCAAGGCTTGCAAGGGCTGCGAGCGCAACTCGAAACGCATCTTGCCAGCGGACAGCTTGTCGATGTCCAAGAGGTCGTCGATCAAGGTGCTCAGCCGCTGGCTGTTCTGATGAGCAATGTACAGCAGCTCACGCAAATGCTCGGGCACCTCACCCATGACCCGGCCGCAAATCAGCCCCAGCGAGGCGGTAATCGAGGTCAGCGGCGTGCGCAGTTCATGGCTGACGGTCGAGACGAAGTCGCGCTGCAAAATTTCGATCTGCTTGCGCTCGGTGATGTCGTGCATCACCACCACCGCACCGCTCTGCTGGCCATTGGAGGCGTACATCGGATCGGCGTTGGCCAGCACGTAACGGGGCGTGCCATGCAGCACGATGGACATTTCCAGGTTGCGGATATGCTCGCCATGCAACGCGCGCATCAGCGGCACTTCCTCAGGCGTCATCGGCGTGACGCCGTCTGCCTGGAACAGGTGATAGGCACCTGGCCATTGCTCCGGGTCGATTTGCAGGGCATCGAGCCCGTGCCAGCGGCGTGCGGTGTGGTTGAACAAGGTGAGGTTGCAATCGGCGTCGCAGGCCACCACCGCTTCGGACAACGCTTCGAGCAGGCGTCGATTCATTTCCTGCTGCTTGTCCAGTTCCAGTTGCTCGGCCTTGCGCTCGGTGATGTCGGTCACCAGGCCATGCCAGAGCACCGAACCATCCGCTTGACGCATGGGCGTGGCGCGGGCTTCGACCCAGATCAGGCCTTTGCGAGGGTGGTCGATCCGGTGCTCGAACTGCCACGGCGTCAGTGTCGAGGCGGCTTGGCGGATGCTGGCCAGCACATCCTCGCGGTCTTCGGGATGCACGCGATCGTAGACCGGCCCGATACTGGGCTCCATCTCGGCGGCGCTCAGGCCGTAGATCTCTTCGACGCCTTCACTGAGGTAAGGGAATGAACTGTTGCCGTCGGGGCGCCAGCAGAACTGGAACAGCATGCCGGGCACCTGCGCGGCGATCTGCTGCAGGCGCAGCTGCAGGTGTTCCTGGTGGGCCAGGTCATAGGCGCTGACGATATAGCCGCGCAACAGCTCGGACTCATCGTGGATGGCCGAGACATTCAGCAGTACCGGAACGCCGCTGCCGTTGCGATGCAGCAAACGCCACTCGCGCATTTCGCGGCGGCCTTCGAGCAGCGGCGCGGCGAGCACGGCAAATCCCGGCTCGATGGGTTCGCCCAGCGCGTTGCCGAGAATGGTCGCGCGGCGCTGGAGTGCTTCCTGCGGGAATAGCGTTGACGTCAGCGGTTGGCCGACCAGCATCTGCTCGGAATAGCCAAACAGTCGCTCAGCCGTGGGATTGACGCCCGATATGTGTCCGTCAGCCGTCGTCACCACCATTGCGCTTGCGGCGCTGTTGAGCAGCGCCTGCTGCAGCGCCGCTTGCTCGGCGTAGCGGTGGGCTTGAAGGCGCTCTTCGAACAGCCGCATGATCTGCCGGCTGAGTCTGATCAATGCGCCGCGTTGCGCTTCGCTGAGCTGACGTGGCTGGTGATCGATGACGCAGAGGGTGCCGAGGTTGTAGCCGTCCGGTGAGATCAGCGGCGCACCGGCATAGAAGCGGATGTTCGGCTCGCTGGTGACCAATGGGTTATCACAAAACCGCGCGTCTAGCTGCGCATCCTCGACCTCGAACAGGCCCTGGCCTTCGATGGTATGGGTGCAAAACGACAGTTCGCGCGGGGTCTCGCTGACATCGAGGCCGAGGCGGCTCTTGAACCACTGCCGATGGTCATCGACCAGCGAGATCAAGGCGATGGGGGTGTCACAAATGTAGGCAGCCAGCTGAGTGAAATCGTCGAAGGCAGACTCATCAGGCGTGTCGAGAATTTCGTAGCGCAGCAACGCGGCGAGTCGGGACAGCTCGCGGGGCGGGGCGGGGGCGGGTATCGATTTCGATGACTCCATCTGGCTGAGCTCTCTCGGATTCAGGGGCTACGGCTTATCGGCCGCCAGCCTCCCAGATGGCTTGGATCTGGCTGGCCAGGCGCATCGGATCGAAGGGTTTGACGATCACATCGCTGGCGCCGAGGTTGCGCAGGTGCTCAATCTCGCTTGGCTGGACCTTGGCGGTCATGAACACCACCGGGACCTGTGCCAGATCGATCCGCTCGCTGAGTCGGGTGAGGGTTTCGGGGCCGCCCATGCCGGGCATCATCACATCCAGCAGGACGAACTGTGGGGCGAAGGCTTCCACCTCTTCGAGCGCCTGGTGGCCGGACGAGCATGACTGCACTTGATAGCCCCCGATCGCCTCCAGCGAGACTTTGACCACCGCCTGGATGGACGGATCGTCCTCGACATGCAGAATCCGTTTCAGCTCGCCCATGCGAGACCTCCAACAAAAGCGTGCCTGGCGCGCTCGAAAATGAACAGTTTGCCAGCTTGCTCATCGGCTGACGCGGCACACTAGAAAAATAGTCGCTTAACCGGCTTCCTGCATTGGCAGTTCGAACCAGAAGCGTGCACCCTTTTCCCGCTCCGGGTCGAAACCGATGCACCCGTTCATGTGCTCGATCAGCTCCTTGCTGATGGCCAGGCCGAGCCCAGTACCGCCCTTTTGGCGCGTATCAGACGAGTCGGCCTGGGAAAATTTCTGAAAAATCCGCTGGCGGAAGCTCAGAGGAACACCGGGACCGGCGTCGTCAACGATTACGCGGATCTTATCGCCACGGCGCTGGCTGCTTAAGGTTACGACTGCTCCCGACGGGGAGAATTTCGCCGCGTTGGACAGCAGGTTCGCCAGGACCTGCTGCAGACGGTGCGCGTCCACGCTAACGGTTGCTGCGGCTTGCTCGCCCAGCTCGATTCGCACCCCGAGCTGTTCGGCATAGGCCTGGTTGGAGAGCACTGCATCTTCCAGAATGGGCGCGAGCGGCTGCCGCTGCAGCTGAAAACTCATCTGACCGGCAATCAGCTTTTCCATGTCCAGCAGGTCGCCAATGAGTAATCCGAGGCGCTGGCTGTTCAGTTGTGCGATGCCGAGCATCTGCCCCATGGCCGGCGGAACCTCGCCAACCGCGCCACCGAGGATCAGCCCCAGTGCCCCGGAAATCGATGTCAGCGGCGTGCGCAGCTCATGACTGACAATGGAGACGAACTCGCTCTTCATGCGGTCGACGCGTTTGCGCTCAGTGATGTCGCGCACCAGGCCGATGAACTTGCGTTCACCGCGATGACTGATTTCCGAAACGCGCAGTTCGATGGTGAACAGTTCGCCATTGCGGCGAACCGCCTGCAATTCGCGGTTCTGCTCCAGACTTCGGCCTTCCCCGCGTCGTTCGTAGTCCTCCAGATACCCGTCATGGGCGGCGCGGTGGGGCTCAGGCATGAGAATCGACAGGTTGCGCCCGACCACTTCCTCTTCGCTGTAGCCGAAGGTGCGTTCAGCGGCGTGGTTGAAGGTCTCGATCAAGCCGCGCTGGTTAATGATGATGATCGCGTCGATGACGTTGGCGATCAGCATGCGCACGTAGCTCTCGCGCTCATGGGCTTCGCGCTCGGCCAGTGCGCGGGCGGTGACGTCGCCGATGAAACCGTCGTACCACTGCACCCGGCCATCGGCGTCGCGCAGCGCACGACGGTTCTCTTGCACCCAGAGGGTTTTGCCGTGGGCGTTGATCAGCCGGTAGGTGCGCTCGAACGGGTCCGCGCCATCGTCCTCTAGACTCGCGCGGTCTTCAGGGTGGATCAGGCTGCTGTACTGGCGTGTGCCTGGCGCTACGAAATCGCTGGCGGGGTAGCCGGTCAGGCGCTCGATGCCGTCACTCAGGTAACTGAGGGTCCGTTCGGTATCGACACCGCGGCGGTAGACCACGCCCGGCAAGTTGCTGACCATGCTGCGGAAGCGGCTTTCGCTCTCACGCAAGGCGAGCGTCGCGCTCATCAGCGGAGTGATGTCGGCGATGAAGCCATGCCAGAGAACGGACCCGTCGCGCAGGCGCTCGGCGTTTGCGCGCACTTCGACCCAGATCAGCCCCTTGCTTGGATTTTTGATGCGGTAGCGCGTAGCACCACTGCCCAAGGTGGCTGCCGAGCGGTCAATCGCGGCTCTGAGATGGGGGCGGTCAGGGTCATACACGGCGGCAAAGGCAATGTCTGTGTTCTCGACCAGCTGTTCCGGGCTGATCCCGTACAGTTCGCGCGCACCTTCGCTGGCATAGAGGAAGCTGTAGCTGCCGTCGCCGGAGCGCTTCAGCTGGTAGACCATGCCCGGCAGCAGGCTGGTGATTTTCTGGCCGCGTTCGAGCAGGCGACGGCGGGCGCGCTCCTGCTGTGTCGAACGGATCTGGTGAAGCCGTTGCACGATGCCGCGCCGGTGCAGCATGAACCCCAGCATGAGCAGCAATGCCTCGGCGATGAGCCACGCCAGGCCCCATTTCAGTAGCAGACGGCGTTCGGCCTGTTGCTGCTCATGAAGTGCCAGGGTGATGTCGCGCCAGACCAGCGCAACCGCCATGGGCAAGCGACCGGGACTGTATTCAGCCCTGACGTCATGCAGCGGAATCTGGTTGAGCAAAAAGCTGCGGCCGTTTGATTCGAGCATGCGCAGCGCTTGCCCTGCTTCGGGTGCCGGGAGCAACTGCTGTTGCGCCCATTGCAGGATCTGGGGTGCCGAATAGGTATCGAGCAACCAACCGCTTAGGCCCTCGAGCTGAATGCCCACCGGGCGCGCCCAGAGCATTTCCTCCAGTTCGGCACGGTTGACCAGCAGACCGAGACCGGCATTCAGCTGATCGCCGAGTTCGGGCAGATCCGGAAGAATCTCGAACCCCACCTCCAGAGCGCCGATCACTTCGCTTTCAAGGCTGCTGCTGGCGCGTATCGGTACGATCGCCCGGTTGCCTGCGCTGTGTTGGCCGATGTCCAGTCCAGAGACGGTCTGTCCTTGGGACAGGGCCTTGTAGAGCAATGGTCTGCGGTCGGCCACCGCGTCGCCAAAGGCGTCCAGGTCCTGCATGCGCAACAGCGCGATCCCGGCCTCGCCCCAGTAGAGCTGCAACTGACGGGCACCGTGGGCCTGCATCGCCGTCCAGGTTGGCATCAGCAACTGGGTCAATTGTTGGCGAATGCGCGTCATGCGCGGACCATGCCACTGGCTGCCTGCTCTGATGGCCCGGTCCGCCTGGCGCACCAGGCGCAAGGTTTCAGGGTTGGCACTCAGTGTGCGAGCAATCAGCCGGGCGTGTTTTTCCAGGCCCTGCTGGGCGCTACGCAATGCCAATGCCTGCAGCTCGCCCTGTTGCGCCGTTTGCAACGACCAGAGTGTGCCTCGGGCCTGAAAATCATTGAAGGCCAGGCCGCCGAAGAGCAGGGCCAACAGCAGGTTGCCGACGCCAAGTAGCCATCGAGGACTGGTGGATTGGGGGTTGCTCATGGCTCTGTTCTGGGCAAAGACCGGCGCGCCTCGCGCGGGGCAGACGTCCGACCGGACGAAATGGATGATGGCTATATGCTAGCGCGAAAGCGCCGTCCGTTGCTTTGCTGTATCGGCCGCGTGGGCAGTTCTGTCAGACCCTGAAACGAAAAAGAAAACGGTGAACGACAGGCGGCGGCTCATCCAGCCAGGCAGGATGGATAATGGGTCAAGTCCGTGTTTGCGGATCGGCTTTCTACACCGCGAGGCAGCGACACTATGTGGTACACCGGTTTTCTCAACCTTTCCGCCTGGCAGGTCGTTGCGACCACCCTCATTCTTACCCATGTCACCATCGTTGCGGTCACCGTTTATCTGCATCGTTACTCCGCTCACCGCTCACTTGAGTTGAATGCGGGGCTCAAGCATTTCTTCCGCTTCTGGTTGTGGCTGACCACGGCGATGAACACACGTGAATGGACTGCCATCCATCGCAAGCACCACGCCAAGTGCGAAACCCCGGACGATCCACACAGCCCTGTGCAAAAAGGATTGGGCACCGTGTTGCGCCGCGGCGCCGAACTGTACAAAGAAGAGTCAAAGAATGAAGAGACAGTGCGTATCTATGGCAAGAACTGTCCGGACGACTGGATCGAGCGCAACCTGTATTCACGCTTTCCCAACCTCGGCATCATCTTGATGCTCGGCATCGATCTGGCGCTGTTCGGTGTGATCGGCCTGACCGTCTGGGCCGTGCAGATGATCTGGATTCCGCTGTGGGCCGCGGGTGTGGTGAACGGGTTGGGGCATGCCGTGGGCTATCGCAATTTCGAATGCCGCGATGCCGCGACCAATCTGGTGCCCTGGGGCATCCTCATCGGCGGCGAGGAGCTGCACAACAACCATCACACCTACCCGAACTCGGCCAAGCTCTCGGTGCGCAAGTGGGAGTTCGATATGGGCTGGGCCTGGATCAAGCTGTTCAGTCTGCTCGGCCTGGCCAAGGTCAACCGCACGGCCCCCATTGCCCACCGCGTTACTGCCAAGCATCAGCTGGACATGGACAGCGCCATGGCCTTTCTCAACAACCGTTTCCAGATCATGGCGCAGTATCGCAAGCTGGTGATCAAGCCGCTGGTCCAGCTCGAATTGCAGCGCGCCGATGCTTCGATGCGGTATCAGTTCCGCCGCGCCAAGCGGTTGTTGTCGCGCGAACCGAGCCTGCTGCAGCACGATCAGCAGGCGCATATCGAGGTGATCTTGGAGCAGAGCCAGTCGTTGCGGGTGATCTACGAGCAGCGCCTGGCCTTGCAACAGATCTGGAGCCGCACCAGCGCCAACGGCCACGACATGCTGGCCGCGATCAAGCAGTGGGTACAGGACGCCGAGGCCAGCGGTATCCAGTCGTTGCGTGAATTCGCCGAGCACCTGAGAACCTATTCGCTGAGACCGGCTGTCGCCCAAGCCTGCCCTCTGATCGGCGCGACCCCTGGCTGGCGCGCCGGCCGGAACTTTGCCTTCTTGCCACTCTCTGAACTGCATTCTGGTGCTATTGCGACAGTTACCCAGCGGGTCTCCGCCGGTGCCTGACGCCATTTTTTGGAAGCAGGTATGAATCTGGTGAAGCAGCGAAGCGACACGGGTGTCGGAATCCTTCCGCCGACCGAGGCGCAAACCCTTTTAGCGTTGATGCACGCGCGTGCCGAAGTCGAGCGCCTGAGCGAGCGTGAGCAGTTGTTCAGCACCCTGATGGGTGCGGTCAACGCGGTGCTCTGGGCATTCGATTGGCAAGCCCAGCAGATGATCTACGTCAGCCCGGCCTACGAGCAGATCTTCGGCCGCTCGGCCGCCTTGCTGTTGTCGGACTTTGGCGAGTGGCGCAACAGTATCTACCCGGACGATCTGGAGTACGCCCAGCAGAGCATGCTCGATGTGCTGGACAAGGGTGCAGTCGAAGAGCGTGAGTACCGCATCATTCGCACCGATGGGCAGCTGCGCTGGCTCAGTGATAAGTGCTTCATTGCGCGCAATGCGGACAGCACGCATGGGCCGATCATCGTCGGGATCGCCGAGGACATCACCGAAAAGAAGCAGCTTGAAGGCGAGCTGCAGCGCCTGGCCACGATTGACGTCCTGACCCAGAGCAGTAACCGACGTTACTTCTTCGAATGCGCTCAGCGCGAGTTCGACCTGGCACGGCAGTACGCCACGCCCATGGCGTTCCAGCTGCTGGACATCGATGACTTCAAGCGCATCAACGACACCCATGGTCATCAGATGGGCGACCAGGTGCTGCAGCGCGTGGCCCAGTGCGGCTCGTCGGTACTGCGCCGCGGTGATCTGTTCGGCCGGATCGGTGGCGAGGAGTTTGCCTTGCTGCTTCCAGGCTGCCAGCCGGACCTTGCCGAGCAGATCGCCGAACGCCTGCAGCGGGAAATCCAGCGGCTGGTGTTCACCAGCCCCGACGGGCAGCGCTTTGGCGTCACTATAAGCTTGGGCGTGACCTACCTGCGAGCCAGCGACCCCGATCTCAGCGCCATGTTCGCTCGCGCCGACGCGGCCATGTACACCGCCAAGCGTCTGGGCAAGAACCAGGTGATCGTTGCCTGAAGCCAGCAGTACCGAAAAAAACCGCTGCGTAGCTTAGGGCTAGCAGCGGTTTTTTTGTTTCGCCGGGACTCAACCTTTGTGCGTCAAGGTCGCGATGGGTTGCTGCTGAGTGATGCAGTGGATGTTGCCGCCGCCGAGCAGGATTTCACGACCAGGCACCATCACTACCTGATGCTGCGGGAACAGCCGCGCCAGGATGGCTTCGGCTTCGTCGTCCAGCGGATCATCAAACGAAGGCGCGATGATGCCGCCGTTGACGATCAGGAAGTTTACATAGCTGCCGGCCAGGCGAATCGACGGATCGCGCGGCTGGCTGCCAACCAGCGGCACCACTCCGGCGCATTCCGCTTCTGTGGCATGCAGCGGCCCAGGAATCGGCATCTTGTGCACGATCAGCTGACGGTCCCAGGCGTCGGTTGCCGTCTCCAGCACTTGCATGGCGGCCTGACAGCGTTCGTAGTTGGGATTGTCGCGGTCGTCGGTCCAGGCGAGCAGCACTTCGCCAGGGCGAACGAAGCAGCAGAAGTTATCCACGTGTCCGTCGGTTTCGTCATTGAACAGGCCGTGCGGCAGCCAGATGACCTTGTCGATGGCCAGATAGTCGGTCAGCACCGCCTCGATGTCTGCGCGTGACAGGTGAGGGTTGCGGTTGCGATTGAGCAGGCATTCTTCAGTGGTGATCAGCGTGCCTTCGCCGTCGATGTGAATCGAGCCGCCTTCCAGCACGAAGCCTTCTGTGCGGTAGCGATCGCAGCGTTCGATTTCGAGGATCTTCTGCGCCACTTCGTCGTCGCGCTGCCATTCGCTGTACAGCCCCCCGTCGAGGCCGCCCCAGGCGTTGAAGGTCCAGTCAACGCCGCGTAGGCCGCCCTTGCCATTGATCAGGAAGGTCGGCCCGGTGTCGCGCACCCAGGCGTCGTCAGTGCTCATCTCCACCACCCGGATGCGAGGGTCGTCCAGTTGCGCACGGGCGGCGAGGAAGTGCTCGGCTGTCGCGCAGACGGTGACCGGCTCGAAGCGGGCAATGGCTTTGGCGACCGCGGTAAAGGCCGCCTGCGCAGGCGTGGCCTGCTCGCGCCAGTTGTCCGGGCGCTGCGGCCAAACCATCCAGGTTTGACTGTGCGGCGCCCACTCGGCGGGCATGTGGAAATCGTCGGCACGCGGTGTCGTGGTCAGAGTGGTCATCGGTCTACCTGGGGGGCGGCAATCTATCGTGGCCGGATGCGAACGGCCGTTCTTTAGCGGCGATATATCTGACCACGGCGGACGGCGTTCAGCCGCAACGCGTGGTGCGGCTGAACGCTTTGCCGATCAAAGGCCAGGCTCAGGACTCCAGAGAACCGTCCAGTGTCTTGATCGGGCTATACAGGTTCGGCCGGCGATCACGGAACACGCCCCAGGCGCTGCGGATGTGTTCCAGCTGGTCCAGGTCGAACTGGTGCACCAGCACGCCTTCGCTGGTTTCGTCCAGCTCCTCGACCTTGGCGCCAAACTGGTCGGCAATGAAGGATGAGCCGTAGAAGGTAATGTCGTAGCCGTCCTGCTCTTCGCGGCCGATGCGGTTGCTGGCAATCAGCGGCATCAGGTTGGCGCCGGCATGGCCTTGTTGCACACGCTGCCAGTGGTCGCGCGAGGTGATGCTCGAATCGTGCGGCTCGCTGCCAATCGCCGTCGGGTAGAACAGCAGCTCGGCACCCATCAGCGCCATGCTGCGCGCAGTTTCTGGAAACCACTGGTCCCAGCAGATGGCCACACCGATCTTGGCGTAACGGGTGTTCCAGACCTTGAAACCGGTGTCCCCCGGGTTGAAGTAATACTTCTCGTGGTAACCGGGGCCGTCCGGGATATGGCTCTTGCGATAGACGCCCAGCACCTTGCCGTCGGCATCGATGATGGCGATGGAGTTGAAGCGCGCCCGTCCGGACAGCTCGAAGAAACTCACTGGCAGCACCACCTGCAATTCAGCGGCTACTTTCTGGAAATGCTGAACGGCCGGATTCTCCTCTACGGAAGTGGCCAGCTGCAGATACTCGGGGTTTGGCTTCTGGCAAAAATACGGAGTTTCGAACAGTTCCTGAATCAGGATGACCTGCGCGCCCTTGGCTGCAGCCTCTCGGACCAGCTTCTCGGCGTTGGCGATATTCGCTTCGCGATCCCAGGAACAGGCCATCTGGGTGGCGGCAACGGTGACGGTACGGGACATGAGAAACCTCGCGGATGCTGGCGTAAGGGCAGCCCTGATCGGGCATGGCGAAATCTAGTCGATAGTTATCTGGATTAAAAGTGCTATTTATCGACATTGAAAAGTTATTACCTTCATTAGTCCGATAAATATCGATTAAATCGGTGCTGTTCGCTTCGGTAGAAATGGCGGCAGGTACAGCCCCAGGTAAGCGTCGAATACCCGCATACCTTCTTCGGCCATGCGTGGCGTGATGGCGCCGTGCAGGTGCACAGAGCGCGCATAGACACGGTCGCCAAGCTCCATCGCCAAGGCAAACACGTCCACTTCGCTGGGCAGCACCGGCAGCTGGAAATGCCGTTCAAAGAGGACCCGCATCAACCCGGCGAGTTCGATGTCGTGCTGGCGGTCAGCCTGGGTGACTTCCGCCAGGCCGTGCTGTGCCAGGATCAGCTGTCGAGCTGCGGCATCGGCCTGATAGATGGCCAACATGCGTTGCTCGATCAGCCGCGAGAGGTCGTGCCAGCTATTGAGCGCGTCGTGGTCAACCGGCTCCTGCAGGCTGGCCCGGAAGGCTGCGTGGATATCAGCGGTGAGCGCCTCGAGCAGGGCAGGGACGCTGGCAAAGAAGTGATAAACCGACGAGGGTGGAATCGCCGCGCGCTCAGCTACGCTGTAGATCGACAGCCCACCCACGCCGGACTCAGCGAGCAGCTCTCGTGCAGCGGCAAGAATCTGCGCAATCCGCGCCTGGCTGCTGGCGCGAGGCTTGCGGTTGGTAGGGGTACGTGGAGTCGGTTCGGCTGTGCTCATGGCCGTATTGGATGCCAGGCCGCCGATAGATGCAACGGTAGGCGCCGCTGCAGGAGCTCATACCGTCGCTGAGCGACGGTCGATGACAAATGAGCCTGGAGAAAACCAGGCTGTCCCGTACCGAGCGGTACGGGGGCAGGCATCAGACGGTGTGCAGGTACCAGTTGTACTCGAGGTCGGAAATCGAGTGCTCGAACTCCTCCAGCTCGCTTTCCTTGCATGCGACGAAAATGTCGGTGTATTGCGGGCTGATGTAGCGCGCCATGATCTCGCTGTCGTCCAGCTCGCGCAGCGCATCGCGCAGGTTGGAGGGCAGGCTTGGCTCGACCTGCTCGTAGGAATTGCCCTCGATCGGCTCATCCGGCGCGATCTTGTTGGTCAGGCCGTGGTGAATGCCGGCAAGCACGCTGGCCAGCAGCAGGTAGGGGTTGGCGTCTGCGCCGGCAACGCGGTGTTCGATGCGCACGGCGTCGGGGCTGTCAGTTGGTACGCGCAGCGCCACGGTGCGGTTGTCCAGGCCCCAGCACGGCGCGTTCGGCACATAGAACTGGGCACCAAAGCGGCGATAGGAGTTCACGTTGGGGCAGAGGAAGGCCATGGACGCAGCCATGGTTTGCTGGATGCCACCAATGGCGTGACGCAGCGTTTCGCTTTCCAGCGGGTTACCGGTGGCGAAAATATTGTTGCCGTTCTTGTCCAGCAGCGAGATATGCACGTGCAGCCCGTTGCCGGCCTGGCCCGGGTAGGGCTTGGCCATGAAGGTGGTATCCATCTCATGGTCGTAGGCGATGTTCTTGATCAGCCGCTTGAGCAACACCGCGTAGTCGCAGGCCTTGATCGGATCGGCGACGTGATGAAGGTTGACCTCGAACTGCGCCGGGGCACTTTCCTTGACGATGGCATCGGCGGGAATGCCCTGTTCCTTGGCGCCCTCGAGGACGTCCTGCAGGCAGTCGACATATTCGTCGAGGTCATCGATCAGGTAGACCTGGGTGGAATGTGGTCGCTTGCCCGAGATCGGTGAGCGTGGTGGTTGCGGGCGACCGTTTACGTTCTCCTGATCGATCAGGTAGAACTCCAGCTCAAATGCGGCGCAGATGGTCAGGCCCAGCTCATCGAACTTGCTCACTACCTGACGCAGCACTTCCCGTGGATCGGCGAAGAAGGGCGAGCCGTCACGCTCGTGCATGGTCATCAACAGCTGGGCAGTGGGGCGTTTCTGCCATGGCTCGTTGCTGAGCGTGTTGGGAATGGGGAAACAGGTCCGGTCGGAGTCACCGATGTCCATCCCCAGTCCAGAGCTCTCCACAGTGATCCCATTGATGTCGAGGGCGAACAGCGAGGCCGGCAGGTTGATGCCTTTTTCATACACCTTGTGCAGGCTGGCGCGCTCGATGCGCTTGCCCCGGACGACACCGTTCATGTCTGCAATCAGCAGGTCGACGTACTGGACCTCCGGGTGTTCCTTTAGAAATGCGTTCGCTTCGTTGAGCTGAACGGCACGCGGCGGCGGAAGCATGATGAAGCACCTTAATTGTTAAAAATTTCAATCATCAAACAGCTTGTCTTGGAGTCAATCGAAAAGCCCTGTCGCTGTCAATAGCGCCTCGAAATGCCTCATCAACGCCCACAGTGGGCGTTTTCGGGGCAATCAGGGAGGCAATCCCGAAACGCTGACATGGCTTTGCGAAGCGGAAACCCTCGGCTATTGTCTATAAAAACGAACAAGACTACTCTCCGACGAGCCCCATCTGGAAAGACGAGTATCCCATGCCTCGCGTGCCATTGATCGGCGTTTCCGCCTGTACCAGGCAGATCGGCCACCACAGTTTCCACATAGCCGGTGATAAGTACCTGCGCGCGGCGGCTGTAGCCGGCATGCCGTTGGTCATCCCGGCGCTTGGCGATCTGATCGACCCTGCCGCCCTGTTAGATAGCTTAGACGGCCTGCTCTTCACCGGCTCGCCATCCAACGTCGAGCCGCACCATTATGGCGGCCCGGCCAGTGCCGAGGGCACCGACCATGATCCTTCACGTGATCAACTGACGCTGCCGCTGATCCGTGCGGCGGTTGATGCGGGTGTTCCGGTGTTCGGCGTATGCCGCGGGTTTCAGGAAATGAACGTCGCCTTCGGCGGCAGCTTGCACCAGAAAGTCCACGAGGTGGGGCCCTATGCCGATCACCGCGAGCGTGCCGAGGATCCCGTTGAGGTGCAGTATGGTCTAAGCCATCCGTTGCACGTGCAACCGGGTGGTTTGCTGCAGCGTCTCGGATTGCCAGCGCAGATAGAGGTCAACTCGGTGCATGGCCAAGGTGTCGAGCGGCTCGGCGAGGGTTTGCGTATCGAGGCTTTGGCACCCGATGGGTTGATCGAAGCGTTTTCCGTCGAAGGCGCGCGCAGCTTCGCACTCGGCGTGCAGTGGCATCCGGAATGGAAGGTGCATGAGCATCCTTATTACCTGGCGTTGTTCCAGGGCTTTGCCCGGGCTTGCCAGGAACGCGCAGGACGGCGCTGAGCGCGGGCCGGCACGGCGCTCGTTTCATTAATTTCTGAGGTCGATATGTCCAGCAAGCTCGACCAGCTCACCGGCTGGCTGAAAGAACGCAAGATTACCGAGGTGGAGTGCCTGATCAGCGACCTGACCGGCATTGCCCGCGGCAAGATCTCGCCCACCAACAAGTTCCTTGATGAAAAGGGCATGCGCCTGCCGGAGAGCGTGCTGCTGCAGACCGTGACCGGTGACTACGTCGAGGACGATATCTATTACGAGCTGCTCGATCCCGCCGACATCGACATGTTTTGCCGGCCCGACCCTGACGCGGTGTTTCTAGTGCCCTGGGCCATCGAGCCGACTGCGCAGGTCATCCACGACACCTACGACAAGATGGGCAATCCCATCGAGATCTCGCCGCGCAACATCCTCAAGCGCGTGTTGAAGATGTACGCGGACAAGGGCTGGCAGCCCATCGTCGCGCCGGAGATGGAGTTCTACCTGACCAAGCGCTGCGAGGATCCGGACCTGCCGTTCCAGCCGCCGATCGGGCGCTCGGGCCGGCAGGAGACGGGCCGGCAATCTTTCTCCATCGACGCCGCCAACGAGTTCGACCCGCTGTTCGAAGACATGTACGACTGGTGCGAGGCCCAGGGGCTGGATCTGGATACGCTGATCCACGAAGAAGGCACCGCGCAGATGGAAATCAACTTCCGTCACGGCGAGGCGCTGCACCTGGCTGACCAGATTCTGGTGTTCAAGCGCACCATGCGCGAGGCGGCGCTCAAGCACAACGTCGCTGCCACCTTCATGGCCAAGCCCATGACTGGAGAGCCGGGCAGCGCGATGCATCTGCACCAGAGCGTTGTGGATCTGGAAACCGGGCGCAACATCTTTTCCAACAGCGACGGCACCATGAGCCAGCTGTTCCTGCACCACGTCGGTGGCCTGCAGAAATACATCCCCGAGCTGTTGCCGCTGTTCGCGCCAAACGTCAACTCGTTCCGCCGCTTCCTGCCGGACACCTCGGCGCCGGTGAACGTCGAATGGGGCGAGGAAAACCGTACCGTAGGCTTGCGGGTGCCGGATTCCGATCCGCAGAACCGCCGCGTCGAGAACCGCCTGCCGGGCGCTGACGCCAACCCTTATCTGGCCATCGCCGCCAGCCTGCTGTGCGGCTACATCGGCATGGTCGAAGAATTGCCACCGAGTCAGCCGGTCAAGGGCCGCGGCTATGAGCGCCGCAATCTGCGCCTGCCCCTTACCCTGGAAGCGGCACTGGAGCGCATGGAGACTTGCCGACCGCTGGAAAAGTACCTGAGCCCCAAGTTCATCACCGGCTACATCGCAGTCAAGCGCGCCGAACAGGAGAACTACCACCGGGTCATCAGTTCCTGGGAACGGGAATTCCTGATGCTCTCGGTGTAAAGGAAGTCGTAGGGTGGATGACGCTTTTCTCATCCACCGTGGCTCCGTAGAGGGGTTCGCCACCCGGTGGATCGATGAGGCGTGATCCACCCTACGTTTCGCCGAAGGCTTCTGATGGATGGGATTTTTCACCATCGAAATTACGAATTAAAAGAGGTGATTGATGAGCGATTCGCAAACCCTGCAATGGCAAGCCCTGAGCCGCGACCATCACCTGCCGCCGTTCACCGACTTCAAGGCGCTCAACGCCAAGGGCACGCGCATCATCACGCGGGGCGAGGGCGTTTACCTCTGGGACAGCGAAGGGCACAAGATCCTTGATGCGATGGCCGGGCTCTGGTGCGTCAACCTCGGTTATGGCCGCGAAGAGTTGGTCGAGGCGGCCACCCGGCAGATGCGCGAGCTCCCTTATTACAACCTGTTTTTCCAGACCGCTCACCCGCCGGCGCTGGCACTGGCCAAGGCCATCGCCGAGATCGCGCCGGAAGGCATGAACCATGTGTTCTTTACCGGTTCCGGCTCGGAAGCCAACGACACTGTGCTGCGCATGGTGCGTCACTATTGGGCGATCAAAGGGCAGCCGCAGAAGAAAGTGGTGATCGGCCGCTGGAACGGCTACCACGGCTCAACCATCGCCGGCGCCAGCCTGGGCGGCATGAAGGCCATGCACGAGCAGGGCGACGGCCCGATTCCGGGCATCGAGCACATTGATCAGCCCTACTGGTTCGGTGAGGGCGGTGATCTCGATCCGGACGAATTCGGCGTTCGCGTGGCGCAGCAGCTTGAGCAAAAGATTCTGGAAGTCGGCGAAGACAAAGTTGCCGCTTTTATCGCCGAGCCGATCCAGGGCGCCGGCGGCGTGATCATTCCGCCGGACAGCTATTGGCCGAGGATCCGTGAAATCCTTGCCCGCTACGACATCCTGTTCATTGCTGACGAAGTCATCTGCGGCTTTGGCCGTACCGGCGAATGGTTCGGCAGCGACTACTACGGTAATGCGCCGGACCTGATGCCCATTGCCAAAGGCCTGACGTCCGGCTATTTGCCCATGGGCGGCGTGGTGGTGCGCGACGAAGTGGTGCATACCCTCAACGAAGGTGGCGAGTTCTACCACGGCTTCACCTATTCCGGGCACCCGGTAGCGGCCGCGGTAGCGCTGGAAAACATCCGCATCATGCGCGAGGAAAAGATCGTCGAGCGGGTTAAAAGCAAGACGGCACCCTATTTGCAGTCTCGCTGGGGTGAGCTGGTCGAGCACCCATTGGTCGGTGAGGCCCGAGGCGTCGGCATGCTTGGCGCGCTGGAGCTGGTGAAAAACAAGAAGACCCGCGAGCGTTTCGCTGACCCTGGCGTGGGCATGCTCTGTCGTGAGCACTGCTTCCGTAACGGTCTGGTGATGCGCGCTGTGGGAGACACCATGATCATTTCGCCACCGCTGGTGATCAACGAGGAGCAGATTGACGAGCTGATCGGCAAGGTCCGGCTGTGCCTGGACGCGACGTTGAAGGATGCCCGGGGCTGAGTGAGCTGGCGCCGGCAGAATGCTTCCGGCGCCAGGTAGCGACTTGAAACGCGTCCGCGCGGAACGTATGCAAGCTGTTGAAAAACAGCCAGCGACCTTGCCAGACTGCGCGCGTGCTTTGGCCTGACTTACCGAGGGTGTGTCGATTCCGGCACACCATGAGCTGCCCACAGCCCAACAGATGACTACAACAGGAGCTGCACGGATGAAAACCTTTGCCAAGACCCTACTTGCGATGACGCTGGCTGGCGCGGTCGCCGGCGCTGCGCAGGCCGAAGACAAGGTACTACACGTCTACAACTGGTCCGACTACATCGCCGAAGACACCTTGGAGAATTTCACCAAGGAAACCGGCATCAAAGTCGTCTACGACGTATTCGACAGCAATGAGGTGCTGGAAGCCAAACTGCTCGCCGGCAGCTCCGGCTATGACGTAGTCGTACCGTCCAACCCCTTCCTGGCGAAGCAGATCAAGGCCGGGGTGTTCCAGAAGCTCGACAAGAGCAAGCTGCCAAACTGGGAAAACCTCGACAAGGATCTGCTCAAGGCGCTCCAGCCGAGCGACCCGGATAACCTGTACGCGGTGCCGTACATGTGGGGCACCATCGGCATCGGCTACAACCCTGAGAAGGTCAAGGCTGCCCTGGGCGAAGACGCTGCGGTCGATTCCTGGGATCTGGTGTTCAAGCCGGAGAACATGGAAAAGCTGAAATCCTGTGGCGTTTCCTTCCTCGATTCGCCCACCGAAATCCTTCCGGCTGCACTGCACTACCTGGGCTACAAGCCTGACACCACCAACAAGGACGAGCTGAAGAAGGCTGAAGAGCTGTTCATGCAGATCCGTCCGAACGTGGCCTATTTCCATTCCTCGAAGTACATCTCCGATCTGGCCAACGGTAACGTTTGCGTTGCCATCGGCTACTCCGGTGACATCTACCAGGCCAAGGCGCGTGCCGAGGAAGCCGGCAACGAGGTCACGGTCAAGTACAACATTCCCAAGGAAGGCGCAGGCACCTTCTTCGACATGCTGGCGATCCCGGCTGATGCGAACAATGTCGACGAGGCTCATGTCTTCCTCAACTACCTGATGAAGCCTGAGGTGATGGCCAACATCACCAACTATGTGCAGTTCCCTAATGGCAACGCTGCCGCCACGCCGCTGGTGGATGAAGTGATTCGTACCGACCCGGGCGTCTACCCGAGCCAGGCCGTTCTGCAGAAGCTCTACACCTTTCCGGACCTCGATCCGAAGACTCAGCGCACCATGACTCGCAGCTGGACCAAGATCAAATCCGGCCGTTGATCCACCCGTCTCGCCAGGCCTGTTTGCGGGCCTGCGCGAGGCTTCATCAACCCTTTCAGGCGGCGAAGTACCGACCCGCAACGCTGGCTGCGATCCGGCTGCGGTGCCTCCTACGGGCGTGACCGTCTCGTCTGTTACGCCGTGCCAGTTGATTTTTAGAGGTTTTTCCAATAAACAGCCCGCCTTTCGTCCATCGATCGCGCGGTCTGCACCAAGAGGACACTCTCATGCGCTCGACATTGAAGTCGCTTCTTATAGCCGCTGCGGTCAGCGGTGCTGCATCCGCTCAGGCTGCCACGGTGCATATCTACAACTGGTCCGATTACATCGGCGAAACAACACTGGAAGAATTCGAAGAAAAGACCGGCATCAAGCCTGTCTATGACGTGTTCGATTCAAACGAAACCCTTGAGGGCAAACTGCTCGCTGGCCGGACCGGCTATGACGTGGTGGTGCCCTCGAACCACTTTCTCGGCAAACAGATTCGCGCTGGCGCTTTCCAGAAACTGGACAAGAGCAAGCTGCCCAATTGGGAGCACCTGGATCCCGCGCTGCTCAAGCAGCTCGAGAAGAACGATCCGGGCAATGCCTATGCGGCGCCCTATCTCTGGGGCACCAATGGCATTGGCTACAACGTAGAAAAGGTCACGGCTGCGCTGGGCATCGAGAAGGTCGATTCCTGGGCGGTCCTGTTCGAGCCGGAGAACGCCAAGAAGCTGGCCGGCTGCGGCATTGCCTTGCTCGACTCGCCTGATGAAATGATCCCGGCGATGCTCAACTACCTCGGCCTGGACCCCAACAGCACCGACCCGGACGATTACGCCAAGGCTGAGGCGAAACTGCTCGAAATACGCCCCTACGTCCGCTATTTCCATTCATCCAAATACATTTCGGACCTGGCCAACGGCAACATCTGCATAGCCGCAGGCTTCTCCGGGGATATCTTTCAGGCGGCGGCGCGCGCCGACGAAGCCGGCAAGGGCATCGACATCGCCTATGCGATTCCTAAAGAGGGCGGCAATCTCTGGTTCGACATGCTGGCCATTCCGGTCGATGCGCAGAATGTCGAGGAAGCCCATGCCTTCATCAACTATATGCTCGAGCCCGAGGTGATCGCGTCGGTCAGCGATTACGTGGGCTACGCCAACCCCAATCTCAAGGCCGGCGAGCTGATGGACCAGGAGGTCCGTAACGATCCGTCGGTCTATCCCCCACAAGCGGTGCTTGATCGTCTGTACGTCTCCGCCGAGCTGCCACAGAAGATTATTCGCCTGATGACCCGTACCTGGACCAAGATCAAGTCTGGTCAATAGCTACACCGGTAAAGGCGGGAGTCGCTGCTGTGCTTCCGTCCTGCCCTTGCAATATTGTCGTTTCCCGGCGCCGTCCGGGTCCATCATTCCAATCGGGAGTTCGCGCATGGCCGTTGCCTCCAGCGCCTACAAAAAGGCTCTCACCGGTGAGAGCCAGAACAAGCAGGTGCTGCTGAAGATCGACCGCGTCACCAAGAAGTTCGACGAAACGGTGGCGGTCGATGATGTCTCATTGAGCATTCACCAAGGCGAAATCTTTGCCCTGCTTGGCGGGTCCGGCTCGGGCAAGTCCACCTTGCTGCGCATGCTGGCTGGTTTCGAGCGCCCCACCGAAGGGCGGATATTTCTCGACGGCCAGGACATCACCGACATGCCGCCTTACGAGCGGCCGATCAACATGATGTTCCAGTCTTACGCGCTGTTTCCGCACATGACCGTGGCGCAGAACATCGCCTTTGGCCTGAAGCAGGATGGGCTGTCGAAGAGCGAGGTGCAGACCCGCGTCGACGAGATGCTCACCCTGGTGCAGATGAGCCAGTACGCCAAGCGCAAGCCGCACCAGCTGTCTGGTGGGCAGCGCCAGCGTGTCGCGCTGGCCCGCTCGCTGGCCAAGCGGCCGAAGCTGCTGTTGCTGGACGAACCCATGGGTGCGCTGGACAAGAAGCTGCGTTCGCAGATGCAGCTGGAGCTGGTCCAGATCATCGAGCGGGTCGGTGTGACCTGCGTGATGGTGACCCACGATCAGGAAGAGGCCATGACCATGGCCGAGCGCATCGCGATCATGCATCTGGGTTGGATCGCTCAGGTCGGCAGCCCGATGGACATTTATGAAACGCCGGCGAGCCGCCTGGTGTGTGAGTTCATCGGCAACGTCAATCTGTTCGACGGCGAGCTGATCGAGGACTTGGAAGACCATGCCGTGATCGCCTGCCCTGGCCTGGACAATCCGATCTATGTTGGCCACGGCATCAGCACCCGTGCCCAGGACAAGCAGATCACCTACGCCATACGGCCGGAAAAGCTTCTGATCGGCACCGAGCTGCCTGACCTGCAACGGCCCGGTTACAACTGGGCCAAGGGCGTCGTCTATGACATCGCCTATCTGGGCGGCCACTCGGTCTACTACATCCAGCTGCCGTCCGGCGGCATCCTGCAGGCGTTCATGGCCAACGCCGAGCGACACGTGAAGCTGCCGACCTGGGAGGAACAGGTGTTCGTCTACTGGTGGGACGACAGCGGCGTGGTGTTGCAGGCATGAGCCGCTCACGCCTGAACCCGGGGCGTCGACTGGTCATCGGCGTTCCCTTCCTCTGGTTGGCGCTGTTTTTCCTGCTGCCGTTCGTGATCGTGCTGAAGATCAGCTTTGCCGAAGCCGATGTGGCGATTCCGCCCTATACCGAGGTTTTTGCTTACGCCGAGCAACAGCTGCAGATCATCATCAACCTGGGTAACTACGTCTTCCTCAGCGAGGACGATCTGTACTGGGCGGCTTACGCCGGTTCGCTGCGCATCGCGTTTTTCAGCACGCTGATCTGCCTGCTCGTGGGTTATCCGATGGCCTACGCCATCGCCCGGGCGCGCAAGGACCTGCAGACCGTGCTGCTGCTGCTGATCATGATGCCGACCTGGACGGCGATCCTGATTCGCGTCTACGCCTGGATGGGCATCCTCAGCAGCAACGGCATTCTCAACGGGCTGTTGCAGGGCCTGGGCCTGATCGATGAACCGCTGCGCATCCTCAACACCGACCTCGCCGTCTACATCGGCGTGGTGTATTCCTACCTGCCGTTCATGATCCTGCCGCTTTACGCCAATCTGGTGAAGCACGACCTCAGCCTGCTGGAGGCCGCGTCCGACCTGGGCGCGCGCAACCTGACCAGTTTCTGGAAGATCACAGTGCCCCTGTCCAAGAACGGCATCATCGCTGGCTGCATGCTGGTGTTCATTCCGGTGGTGGGCGAGTTCGTCATCCCCGAGCTGCTCGGCGGACCGGAGACGCTGATGATCGGCAAGGTGCTGTGGCAGGAGTTCTTCAATAACCGCGATTGGCCGGTAGCGTCAGCACTGGCGGTGGTGATGCTGGCGATCCTCTTGGTGCCGATCATTCTGTTCAACAGGAATCAGACCAAGGAACTGGAGGGCAAGCTATGAAGCGTTACAGCTTTTCCAATCTGATTCTGGTGCTCGGGTTGTTTTTCATTTACCTGCCGATGGTGCTCCTGGTCATCTACTCCTTCAACGCCTCACGGCTGGTGACGGTGTGGGGCGGTTGGTCGCTGAAGTGGTATGCCGGGTTGCTGGACAATAGCCAGCTGATGGGCGCGGTCATGCGGTCGTTGGAGATCGCTTTCTACACCGCCATTGCCGCGGTAGCACTGGGCACCATGGCCGCCTTCGTGCTGACGCGGATCCCCAACTTCCGCGGCCGCACCGTGTTTGGCGGTCTGGTCACGGCGCCGCTGGTGATGCCAGAGGTGATCACCGGTCTGTCGCTGCTGTTGCTGTTCGTGGCCATGGCACAGCTGGTCGGCTGGCCTGCACAGCGCGGCATCGTCACCATCTGGATCGCCCACACCACCTTCTGCTCGGCCTATGTCGCGGTGGTGGTGATGGCGCGTCTGCGCGAGCTGGATCAGTCCATCGAGGAAGCGGCAATGGATCTGGGGGCACGCCCCTGGAAGGTATTCTTCCTGATCACCATGCCGATGATTGCGCCGTCTCTGGCGGCTGGCGGCATGCTGTCCTTTGCCCTGTCGCTGGATGATCTGGTTCTGGCCAGCTTCGTCTCTGGCCCAGGCGCAACGACGCTGCCGATGGAGATTTTCTCGGCGGTGCGCCTGGGTGTGAAGCCTGAGATCAACGCCGTCGCCAGCCTGATCCTGCTGGTGGTGTCGCTGGCGACCTTCATTGCCTGGTACATCGGCCGTCGCGCCGAAAAGCGCCGTGTGCGGGCGATGCGCCAGGCCATGGATGACAGCCATGCCAATCCGACCTGGCGTCAGGTGATCGACAGCCGCAAGGTGATGACGCCGCCCTCGGCGCACAGCTGATAGGCATTGCTGGCGGTCAGCGACTAGCCGCTGACCGCTGGTTGGCGGCGGCTGCAGCCGCCGGCGAAGGCCCCCAGTCACAGAAACAACCCACCGCGAGCGAGTGCGTCGCCTTGACCTGGCGGCCAGCCAGTACCGCTTCGAGGATGGGTTCGATGAAACTGTTGTCGGAGCTGCACACGGCCCCTTCGCTGTAGGGGCCGATGTAGATCAGCCGTCCACTGGAATCCCAGATTCCCACTGCCGGACTGGCAGGTAGGCTGCTGGCCCCCGGCAGATCAGCGAGCGCCTGCAGACCGGCCAACTGGTCCGGCAAACGGCCTTGGCTACCCGGCTTTTGCAATGCATAAAAGCTGACGCCCCGCCCACCGAAGCGCTGCACCAGCTCGGCCAGGTGTTGCTGATTGCCAGCGTTGCAGGGACAGGCCGGATCCCAGAAGTGCACCACACGAACCGGCCCGGCACCGCTGAGCGACTCGGGCAATGCCAGCTGCTCGCCGGAGAACAGCTCGGCCCGCTCGTTTTCGAAAGGTCGCAGGTAGCGTGCCTCGAACCACCAGAAGGCGGCCAGCATGGCGCCACCCCAGAGCAGGGCAACGAGTGCTGCGATCAGATACTTGTTGCGTACGGACATGACGGAGCTCTTGGATGGATGCGCCAGCTTGCCACGTCGCGCTGCAGAGCTGAATATCCTGTTTACCCCTAGCAAGAAAACCGCTCATGCCTTCGCGAATCAATCCCGACGCACTCCGCGCGCAGTTAAGCCCGCTTCGCCACACCGCCGAGCTGACCGCCGAGGCACGCTTCTATCAGGCCTATTACGGGCTGGATCTGCCTCACCACGGCGGTATCCAGCGGCGCCTGGGGCGCTTTCAGGTGCACGGCTATGAGGTGGTGGCTCAGGCCTGGTATCCCGAACAGCCGGTGGCAACGCTGCTGGTCCTGCACGGCTACTACGACCACATGGGCCTGTACCGGCACGTGGTGGATTGGGGGTTGCGCATGGGCTTTGCCGTGCTCGCCTGCGATTTGCCGGGGCATGGGTTGTCCAGCGGGCCACGCGCCAGCATCAACGAGTTCGAGGAATACCAGGCGGTGCTGCAGGGCCTGTTGTACGAAGCTGCTGCGATGGAGCTGCCGCAACCCTGGCATCTGCTGGGCCAGAGCACGGGTGCGGCCATCGTGCTGGATTACCTGCTGTGCCAGCAGGTCCACCCTGCGCTGGGACAGAGCATTCTGCTGGCGCCCTTGGTGCGGCCGCGGGCCTGGGGATGGTCACGCTTCAGCTATGAGGTGATGCGACGCTTCGTCAAACAGATCCCGCGGCGCTTCAGTGAAAACTCGGGCGACCCGGTGTTTCTCCAGTTCATCCAGTCCAGCGATCCGCTGCAGCCGGATGTCTTGCCGACTGCCTGGGTGGGCGCGCTGTCACGCTGGATTCAGCGTATCGAAGGCGCGCCCGCCAGTCCGCACAGTCCGCTGATCGTTCAGGGGGAGGCCGATATGACGGTCGACTGGCAACACAACCTGCCGGTCCTGCAAGACAAGTTCGCCGCTCCGGAAATTCTTCGGCTGCCCTCGGCGCGGCATCACCTGGTCAACGAGCAGGAAGCCCTGCGCCGGGAATACTTCGGGTTTCTCAGTGAACGCTTGAAGTAGCTCGGCGCGCTGGCTGGAAGGACGCCTAAGCCTGAGTCCCGTTGCCGCTCACGCCGACTGCGAGCCCGGCACGCAGGGCCTGTAGGGCTGCGCTGTAATAGCGCTGTCCGACTTCTGACTGGGCGAACTGGACGAACTCCTCCAGTTCGGCGTCGGAGAGGTCGCGATAGATGTACAGCAGCGTGTTGTCCAGATCGCTCTCGACCTGCTGCTGCAGACGCTCGCGCTGGCTTTCCAGCAGCCCCTGCGCCTGGCCACCGCCAAGCAGGCCCGGAATCATCTGGCTCAGGCTGTCGGCCGCGACGCCAGCCAAGGCCAGACTGACCTCCGCCCCGGCTTCGGCAGCGGGTATCGCCTGAGCCAGATGGCGAATCAGCAGCTGCCGGTTGCTGCCGGCTTCGATGCGCGGGATGCCGTTTTCATATCGGGCCAACTGCTCGCGGCGGCCGGCCAGGGTCTCGGCGGCGACCACCTTATGGCCTAGCGGCGACTGGAAGAAATCCAGCGCTGGTTGCGGATTGGCGAGGTTGTCGCGCAAAGCCTGCTTGGCCCGCTGATCGATGGCGTTGACCGCGAAACGGCGGTTGCTGTTCGTTACCAGCGCCTGGTAAACGGCCGGCGGCAGAGTGTTCTTGTAGCGTTGTTGAGCGGCCGTCAGGGCATCGCTGAAATTGGCGCGTTGTTCGGTCCAGCCGGCGGTTTCGTACAGCTCGTCGTAGGTGTCTGCGAGGCTGCTGCAGCTGAAGGCAAGTAATACACAAGCGATTAAAGCGCGCATGGAAGCTCCTGTTGGCGGGCAGTTTATTTTCAGCGCCCTGACGGCTGCTGTCGAGGCGTGAAAGCGCTGCTGCTAGACTCCGAAACATTCCTTTCGGAGTCTCTTCCTTGCAGTTCGATCCCATCATTGACGACCTCGCCGAGCATGGCTGGTCGCTTCGTCATTCGTTCCTGTCAGACGATCTGACCCTCGGTTTGGCAGCAGAGTGCCGCAAGCGTGAGGCACAGGGCGCCCTGGCCCCGGCAGGCATCGGCCGCGGCGACGCGCTGACCATTCGCGAAGGCATCCGTGGCGACCAGATTCAATGGATCGAGCCGGGCCAGTCGCCCTTATGTGACCGCTATCTGGAGTTAATGGATGGGCTCCGACAGCGCATGAACCAAACGCTGTTTCTCGGCCTGGAAGAGTTTGAATGCCATTTCGCCCTGTATCCGCCGGGCGCCTTCTATCAAACGCATCTGGATCGCTTTCGCGATGACGACAGCCGCTGCGTCACTGCGGTGGTCTACCTCAACCCAGATTGGCAACCGGCTGATGGTGGTGAGCTGCGCATGCACTTCGCTGACGGTTCTCAGCGCGAGATCCCGCCGCTTGCAGGCGATTTGCTGGTTTTCCTGTCTGGCGATTTTCCTCACGAGGTGTTGGTCACCCATACCGACCGCCTTTCGCTGACTGGCTGGTTTCGCCGGCGTCCTGCGGATGTACTCGCGCTGTAGGCGACGCAAAACGGGGCTCACGGACACCTCCGAAGTGACCCGAGGGGTCTCATCAAGCTGCATCCCGTACGGTCGAATCTGTTCAACCAGCCGAGCCCAGGCCACGCCTCGATGCGAACAGCATAGGTTCTTCGACTATCAGTGCGCCGCCAGTGCGCCGCGTCTGATGCGCCTGGATGACGCGCACGGGCGCCAAGCGGTTCTACTAATGAAACGGCCCTTGGTTTATGATTTATAAAATTTTTATAGATCTGTAAACCAAGGAGGCCCCATGATAGGTGACCGCTTAAAGCGAGCTCGTGCCGCTGCGAGCCTGTCTATGCAGGCTCTAGGTACCCAAGTTGGTGTAAGTGCCAACATGATCAAAAAGTACGAACACAACGCCAGCATGCCTAGCTCAGGTGTCCTGATAAAGCTGGCAAAGGCTCTTGGTGTGCGTAGCGAATATTTTTTCCGACCGGTACAGGTTCAGCTTAAGGGTGTCGAGTACCGGAAGCGGTCGAGCACTTCAGCTTCGCTGCTAAAGCTGATTGAGGCAGATGTGCTTGATCAGGCTGAGCGCTGGCAAGAACTGGCTAACCTCTGGCCGGAATTTCCTGTTCCCGACTTCACCGTCCCAGATGGATTGCCACAGCACATAGCCTCGTTAAACGACATAGAGGCATTTGCTGCTGCGGCGCGATCTGCCTGGGACCTTGGTCAAAACCCTGTTCCGAATATGATCGATGAGCTAGAAGCGCGTGGTGTGCTTGTCATCGTCACCAAGGTTGATGAAAAAGCGAAATTCGACGGGCTCCAAGCTGAAGTAGCTGGCAAGCCAGTGATCGTGGTATCTGCGAATTGGCCCGGTGACCGCCAGCGCTTTACGCTAGCCCATGAGCTTGGACATCTGCTCCTACAGGGGCGCATTGCTGATGGGGTAAACGAAGAAGCGGCCTGCAATCGGTTTGCATCCGCCTTCCTGCTACCGGCATCTGCAATAAAGAAAGCTCTTGGGGAAAAGCGCTCCCGGCTAGAAGCGCGCGAACTGCTGTTCCTGAAAATGGAATGGGGCCTGAGCATGCAGGCGTGCTTATATCGAACTCGTGATTTAGCAATCATCGATCCGGCGCTTTATAAGGGCATGTTCATTCATTTTTCTGCGCGTGGATGGCGTAAGCGGGAGCCAGGCAGTCCGTGTGTTATGGAATGCACCGTCTTGTTTCAGCAGTTGGTATACCGGGCTCTCGGTGAGGGAATACTCGGGGAGTCAAAGGCAGCCGAACTGCTTGGAATGTCGCTGATGAAGTTCCATCAAGCCCGCAAGCTGGAGCCGCTTGATGCAGCTGCTAATCAGTGATGCAAACATCCTGATCGATCTCGAAGAAGGCCGCCTGCTGGCAGCATTCTTCCAGCTTCCTTATAAGTTCTGTGTGCCAGATATCCTCTTTTACGAAGAGCTGGAAGAGCAGCACGGCTATTTGATTGAGTTCGGTCTTGATGTTCGGGAGATACAAGCGGACGCGATGCTATACGCGGACGAGATCATAAAAAAATTCAACGGACCCAGCCGGAATGACCTCTTTGCGCTCGCCCTGGCCAGGCAGGAAGGTTGCCCCCTGCTTACCGGAGACGCGAAGCTGCGGAGGGCGGCGGAAAAGGAGGCAGTGATAGTCATGGGCACGCTGTGGGCTGTGGAGGCTCTAGTTACCCACGGGCTCGTATCTAAAGATGGCGCGAGTGAGTCCTACGAGTGGATGAGGGGTGCAGGCAGGCGACTCCCTTGGAAGGATGCGTACGAGCGACTATCGAATCTGCCTTAACCAAGACCCTCCAAGCCAGGGTTTTCTATATCCCCCCTCGCAGTAATAATCGTCGCCGATGGCCTGCTAAGTCCGCCCGTCGAATCATCATTATTCTGGACCGCGCTGGGTTTAAACAGTAGTGATACGGGACATACGCCCGAGGCATCCTCGTCGGTGCCCATCTCCGCATACATACCAGCGTTCTGGAGGATGTTGACAACCGTATCCAGGTGATCAAGCGCATGTGCTATGTGTTTTGGGGCTCGGACTGCTTCTTCTTGAAGGTCAAGCCACCTTCCGGGGAAGCGCGATGAAGCAAAAAAAGCCCGGCATAAGCCGGGCCAATAGGGAAGCGATGCAATAGACGGGCGTTACATGCCAAGCAGATTCGGCAGCGCCAGAGAAATCGACGGCACGTAGGTGATGATCATCAGGAAGCTCAGCAGCAGCGCGAGCCACGGCATCACGGCACGGATCACCTGAGTCACTGGCATACCCGTAACGGCTGAGGCGACGAACAGATTCAGCCCCACCGGTGGTGTGATCAGGCCGATTTCCATGTTCACTACCATGATGATGCCCAGGTGGATCGGGTCGATGCCCAGCTCTATGGCGATCGGGAACAGGATCGGTGCCAGGATCAGGATGATGGCCGACGGTTCCATGAAGGCACCGGCGACCAGCAGAACGATGTTCACTACAAGCAGGAACATCCACGGCTGCAGGCCGGCCTCGAGCACCATGGCGGTGATCTGCTGCGGGATCTGTTCAGTCGTCAGCACGTGCGCAAACAGCATGGCGTTGGCGATGATGAACATCAGCATGATCGACAGCTTGCCCGACTCCAGCAGCACCTTGGGGCAGTCGCGAAGCGTCAGGTCCTTGTAGACGAACAGCGCGACGAACGCCGAGTACACCGCCGCCACCGCAGCCGCTTCGGTCGGGGTGAACATGCCCGAGTAGATGCCGCCAAGGATGATCACCATCAGCAGCAGGCCCCAGACCGCCTTGCGTGCGGCTGACAGCCACTCGCGGAAGGTCGCCCGCGGCAGCGCAGGCAGGTTCTTTTTCACGGCAATGATGTAGATCGCCACCATCAGCCCGAGACCCAGCATCAGGCCCGGCACGACACCGGCCATGAACAGCTTGCCCACGGAGGTTTCAGTCGCGGCGGCGTACACCACCATGACGATCGATGGCGGGATCAGGATGCCCAGCGTACCGGCGTTACAGACGATGCCTGCGCCGAATGCCTGGGGGTAGCCCGAGCGGACCATGCCGGCAATCGCGATGGAGCCGACCGCAGCAACCGTGGCTGGCGACGAACCGGACAGGGCGGCGAACAGCATGCAGGCCAGTACGGCTGCGATGGCCAGGCCGCCGCGGATATGGCCGACGCTGGCATTGGCGAAGTCGATGAGCCGCTTGGCGACGCCACCGGTGGTCATGAACGCGCCGGCGAGCAGGAAGAACGGGATCGCCAGCAGGGTGTAGTGCTCGGACGTCTCGAACAGCTTGATCGCCAGCGAGGTGACCGAGTCCGGGCTGAACAGCAGGATGGTCAGCGAGCCGGCCAGACCGAGGGAAACGGCCACCGGCACGCCGATGAACATCAGCGCGAAGAGCGCAACAAAGAGGAACAGGATAGTCATTTACTTCGGCTCCTCTGCACCCAGTTTCGCAGCTTCGGCGGCTTCGTCAGCCAGGCCGAGGCCGGTTTGCTCGTTGCGCAGGATGCGCACGAAGATTTCGGCGAAACGGATGAACACCATGGCGAATCCAATCGGCACGATCATGCCGATGTGCCATTGCTTGACCCCGAAATGACCGAGGTCTTCGGCGCCGATGTCTGCGGTGAACAGCGCCGAGATCCAATTGAAGCTGGCAAACGCCAGCAGGCCTGCATAGCCGAGGCAGAACAGGCAGGCCACAAAGCCGATGTAGCGCTGGACGTGGCGCGGCGCCAGTTTGACCAGCGCATCGATGCCGATGTGGCCAGCGGTACGCACACCGTATGCCAGGCCGGAGAAGATCAGCCAGGCGAACAGCGCCTTGGTCAGTGCCGTGCTCCAAGTCATCTCCTGCGCCAGACCGATGGTGAAGTCACCCATGGCGAAGAACAGATCGCTTGCGCCTTCATAGCGATCGCCGAGGCTGTAGAACACGGTGTAGAGGTTGTTCAAGACCACGTAAACGAAGGTCACCAATGTCATGGCGGCCAGAAGGAAGGCGATAAACGCTTCTTCGAAGTGGTCCCAGACGCGCCAGAGGGCGTTCATGGATGACATCTCCTGATGGATTGCATTGTTTCGGTGGGCGTACAGAACGTGCGCCATGGGCCGGTCGGGTGACCGGGTGACAGAACAATGAAAAACTCTTGTTTTACAGGCCTCTGGCTCGGGATCGCCGCGCCGTTGATGTTGCCTGACTGCGTTGTCTTTTCACTGGTCTGTCGATATCGCTGGTATTGCTCTATTCGGGACGCGGAGGGCAGCTTGTGGCTGCCCTCCGGCAAGGCTTACTGGGCCTTGTTGGCTTCTTCGGCGGCCTTGATCAGGTCGGCACCGATGTCGTTCTCGAACTTGCTCCAAACGGGCTTCATGGCTTCGCGCCACTTGGCACGCTCTTCCGGCGTCAGGACGAGGATTTCGGTGGTGCCAGCAGCCAGGATGTCCTGCTTGGCTTTCTGGTTCAGGTCATCGGCCTGCTTGTTCACCTCAACGGTGACCTCGTCGATGATCTCGTCCAGCTCGGAACGCACGTCTTCAGGCAGACCTTCCCAGAACTTGGTGTTGGTGATCAGCATGTAGTCGAGCAGACCGTGGTCGGACTCGGTGATGTGCTTCTGCACTTCATGCATCTTCTGCGAGTAGATGTTCGAGTACGGGTTCTCGGCACCGTTGACCACGCCCGTCTGCAGGCCCTGGTAGACCTCGGCGAAGCTCATCTTGCGAGGGTTGGCGCGCAGGGCCTTGAACTGCTCGTCCAGTACGGCGGAAGCCTGTACGCGGAACTTCAGGCCGCGGGCGTCTTTCGGCTCGCGCAGTTCCTTGTTGGCAGACAGCTGCTTCATGCCGTTGTGCCAGTAGGCCAGACCGGTAATGTTCTTGTCTTCCATCGAGCTCAGCAGCTTCTGGCCGGCATCGCTCTGCTGGAAGCGGTCAACCGCCTGAATGTCGTCGAACAGGAACGGCAGGTCGAACACCTGAACGCCCTTGGAGTAATGCTCGAACTTGGCCAGCGACGGCGCGATCAGCTGAACGTCGCCCAGCAGCAGTGCTTCCATTTCCTTGCCATCACCGAACAGGGACGAGTTCGGGTAAACCTGAACTTCCACCTTGCCGGGCAGACGCTCTTCGACGAGCTTCTTGAACATGATGGCACCCTGACCTTTCGGGGTGTTCTCAGCAACCACGTGGGAGAACTTGATCAGGATCGGGTCGGCGGCCTGGGCCAGGCTTGCCATACCGAGGGACAGCGCACAGGCGAGCGCAGTAGCAGTCAGCTTGAACATTGTTGTGTTTCCTCTTGTTGTGAATGAGCACCTGCATCGGGAAAAGGCGCTCGGCTGAAACCAGCAAGACAAGTCTAGGCGTAATTGATTACATCGTTGCGCCGCACGACGGCCCGGCTTGCCGATCCATGGATTAGCGGGAGCAAGTGCTGTGCCAGAAATGGCAGCGGCCTCCCGTGCCGCGGGAGTTTACTCGTATGATGGCAAAATACTGACGAGTATTTCTCAGCTAGGCCGCTCTAGCCTGCAGGTTCTACACGGATGCTTGCGGCATGGGCGAAGGGCCGTGCTGCAGCCAAAAACACGCGCCGCGAGATGTCGGCAGGCAATGATGGGAGGGCGGCCCCGATCATAGCCGTGAGTTGGCGGAAAACCGCCAGCTATTCGCCCTCGTCGGGCGGGGTTCCGCCAGCATCGTTGAACACCAGGCCATGCTTACGCAGTTTGTCGTGCAAGGTCTTACGCGGCAGCCCCAGAGCCTCGGCAACACTGCGCAAGGAGCCATGGGGCCGCGCCAGTTCGGCCGCGATCAGGGCGCGTTCGAACGCGTCCACTTGCTCACCAAGCCCGTAGGCTGCGCCAGCGCCGCTGTCGTCAGCAGCGCGAGCGTGATCATCGAGGCCCAAATCAAGCCCGAGCGCGAAACGTTCTGCGGTGTTCTGCAGCTCACGCACGTTGCCCGGCCAGGCATGCCTGAGCAGCTGCGCCCGCTGCTCAGGACGCAGCTCACGGATCGGCAGGGCGTGGCGGTTGGCGGCGGTTTCGGCAAAATGCTGGAACAGGAACAGCAAGTCTTCGCTGCGTTCGCGCAGAGGCGGGATACGCAGAGGGGCGACGTTCAGGCGGTAATAGAGATCGGCGCGGAAGCGCCCCTGGTCGGCGGCCTGGCGCAGATCTTCCTTGGTCGCAGCGATCACCCGGATGTCCAACGGGATCGACTGGTTGCCACCGAGGCGCTCGACGATGCGTTCCTGCAGCATGCGCAGCAGTTTTACCTGAACGTCCAGGCTCATGCTCTCGATCTCGTCGAGAAACAAGGTGCCGCCGTTGGCGAACTCGAACTTGCCGATACGACGCTTCTGCGCGCCGGTGAAGGCGCCGGCTTCGTGCCCGAACAGCTCGCTTTCGACCACCGACTCGGCCAGCGCCCCGGCATTGATTGCCACGAACGGGCCGTTGCGACGGCTGGAAAGGTCGTGCAGCGCGCGCGCTACGACCTCTTTGCCTGCGCCGGTTTCGCCAAGGATCAGCACGTCTGCCTGGGTCCCTGCGAGCGCGCCGATCTGCTCACGAAGGCGTTGCATGGCCGATGACTGGCCGAGCAGCCGGGTCGACAGCTGCTGACGGTCGGCCAGCGCCAGCCGCAGGCTGCGGTTGTCGAGAACCAGTTGGCGCAGGGCGAGGGCGCGGCGCACGCTGTCGAGCAGCGCCTCGCTGGGGAAGGGCTTCTCGAGAAAATCATAGGCACCGGCCCGCATGGCTTGAACCGCCAGCTGGATATCGCCATGGCCGGTAATCAACAGAACCGGTAGCTCGCGGTCGATCGCGTGCAGTTGCTGTTGAAGCTCCAGGCCGTCGATACCGGGCATGCGGATATCGCTGACCACCACGCCGCCCCAGTCCTGGGGCATCATGCCCGGCAGACCGCGCGCATCACTCAGGCTGAGTACCTTGAGCCCGGCTAGGTCGAGGGTCTGGCTCAGCGCCTTACGCAGATGGGGATCGTCATCGACCAGGATGACCTGGGTCTGCGGGTCGATCGGGTGGGTCATGCTAGTCCTCGCTTGGAAAGGCAACGCCGGGGTCGGCGCAATGCAGATAGAGACTGATCTGCGCACCGCCCTCGGGATGGTTGGCCAGAATCAGTTCACCGTCCAGGGCGCGGGCCAGCGTATCGCAGATGGCCAGGCCCAATCCCAGCCCCTGAGCGCTGGTCTTAGTGGTGAAGAAGGGCTCGCGAGCCCGTTGCATCGCCTCGTCGGAAAAGCCCGGTCCGTTATCGCGCAAGGTCAGCAGCACACCCTCGCCCTGGCGCTCGGCGCGCAGCCAGATGCGCCTCACCGGCGGGCGTTCGACCAGGGCGTCCAGCGCGTTGCTCAAGAGGTTGGAGATGATCTGCCGCAGGCGCGTCTCGCCGGCCTGTACCCAGAGCGTGGCGTCCGGCAGGTCGCGAATCAGCTCGACACCCATGGCCTGGCGCCGCTTGGCCAGCAGCGCCAGCGCGTCGTCCAAGGCGGGCTGCAGCGCGACCCGCTCCGGTGCATGACGGTCGCGGCGGGCGAAGGCGCGCAGATGAGCAATGATCGAGGCCATGCGCGCGGTCAGCTCACTGATCAACCGAAGGTTGTCGCGCGCCTCGTCGTTTCGCTGCTGGTCGAGCAGGACGCCGGCGTTGTCGGCATAGCTGCGAATCGCCCCAAGCGGCTGGTTGAGTTCGTGGCTGATGCTGGCAGACATGGTGCCAAGCGCCGAGAGCTTACCGGCCTGAAGCAGCTCGTCCTGGGCGCGGACCAGTTCTTGCTGGGCCTGCTCGCGCTCCAGGACTTCCTCCTTGAGCCGGCTGTTCAGGGCTTCCAGGTCGTAGGTCCGTTCCTGTACACGGCGCTCGAGCTGTTGGCGCGCCTTGGCATCCAGGGCGATGCGCTCGAGATAATGACGGCGCCGCTGCATCAGCAGGCCAAGCAACAGCAAGAGCGCGGCGAGGGTGGCCGCGCCGATCGCGACGACGGTCTGCACGGGGCGCTCGACCAGGCTGATAGGTGCCAAGATGCGCACCGTCCAACCGGTTTCCTTGAGTTCGCGGCTCTGGATCAGCCAGGTATCAATATCGAGGGTCAGATCCCGAGGTTTGAGCGTGGGGTAGGGGCGTTCAGACGCGATCTGCTCGCGCTCTTCAATATCCAGCGCGCGGCTGGCGCGAAACCGCCATTCCGGTTTCGAGGTAAGGATCACCACGCCGAAACTGTCGGTCACCATCAGTTGTTCGGGGGTGCTGCCCCAGAGCGTCTCGGTATGGTCCAGATCCACCTTGACCACCAGCACGCCGAGGACTTTGTCACCGTCACGGACCGCAGCCCCGAAATAGTAACCGCGCTTGCCCGAAGTGGTGCCGAGGCCGAAGAAGCGGCCCAGCTCTCCGGCCATGGCCTCTCTGAAATACGGTCTGAAGGCGAAGTTTCGACTGACGAAGCTGTCTTCTTCGTTCCAGTTCGATGCCGCCAGCGTGTTGCCGTCGGGGGCCATCAGATAGATGACATCGGCGCCGGTTTCCTTGCGCAGCTGATTCAGCAGGTGGTTGGCCTGGTCCTTGGCGGCTGGGCTATCAGGCTGGCTCAGCGCCGTGCGCAGGGTCGGCAGGTCACCGAGGATGCGCGGCAGCACTTCGTAACGGCGCAACGAGCCGAGCAGGTTGGCGACATAGAGATCGAGCGTTTGGCGGTTCTGCTCGATCAGCTCGTTGCTGTAATAACTTTTGGCCAGCTGTTGCAGGGGCCAGAGTAGCGGCGCCAGCAACAGTGCAACCACGGCCAGGTTGCGCCAGCGAGGGCGGCGGGGGGAATCGGGTGAGGTCATGCAGATGCGCCTGTGGTTCGGGCGCCATTATGCACGTCCGGCTCGCTTTGGTGCTTTCTGCTGGGTGAGCGGTGCAGTCCAACTCTGCTGGCGTACGCCAGCACTCTCGGCGCTATCAGACGCTTTGCGCAGCAGGAACGGCGTGCTCCGTCTGGGCATAAGGCACATCGTTAAGGCACTGCTGCAGGGCGGTTTCCCAGTTCGGCAGGGTAATCTGCCAGTCGCGCTGCAAACGCGCGCAGTTGAGGCGGGAATTGAGCGGGCGCTGAGCTGCCGTGGGGTAGTCGGCAGACCGGGTCGGCTCGATCCTTGCGCGCAGCAGGCCCTGGTTCTGCAGGTGCCGAGCGATATGGCAGGCGAAGCCGTACCAGGACGTCTCGCCGCTGGCGGTCAGGTGATAGAGCCCGCCGGGTCCACCGCTACCAGAACGTCGCTTACGTACGATCTCCGCGGTAACTTGCGCGATCGTGCCCGCCCAGGTTGGCGCCCCGATCTCATCATCGACCACCGACAGCGCGTCGCGCTCCTGAAGCAGGCGGCGCATGGTCAGCAGAAAGTTGCGCCCGTGCAATGAGTAGACCCAGCTGGTGCGCAGGATCAGGTGATCGCCGCCGACCGCCTGAATCGCTTGTTCACCGGCCAGTTTGCTTGCTCCGTATACGCTCAGCGGGGCCGGCACATCTTTTTCACTGTAGGGCCCGTTCTTGCGGCCGTCGAAGACGTAGTCGGTGGAATAGTGGATCAGCGGTACACCCAGGGCTGCCGCTTCTTCTGCGAGCACGCCAGGGCCGATGGCGTTCACAGCAAAGGCTCGATCACGGTCGTCCTGCGCGGGGTCAACCGCGGTGTAGGCAGCTGCGTTGATGATCAGGTCGGGACGCAAAAGGCGAACCTGTCGACGAATCTGCGCCGGTTCGGCCAGGTCCAGCAGCTTGTGACCCAGCGCGAGCACCTTTCCCTCACCGGCCAGCGCCAGTTGCAGCTCGCGAGACAGTTGCCCCGTGCTACCGGTGATCAGGATTTTCATGCAAACAGCTCCGCTTCGCTGAGTACTTTGCCGTCGATATCTTTCTGGGAAAGCTGGGGCGGCTCGGTGAACGGCCAATCGATGCCGATCTGCGGGTCATTCCAGAGCAACGAGCGCTCATGGGCTGGCGCGTAGTAGTCGGTGGTCTTGTAGAGAAACTCGGCACTCTCGCTAAGCACCACGAAGCCGTGGGCAAAGCCTTCCGGGATCCACAGCTGGCGCTGGTTCTGCGCGCTCAGATGGACACCAACCCAGCGACCGAAGCTTGGCGAACTGCGGCGCAGGTCAACCGCGACGTCGAACACTTCGCCCGCTACGACGCGCACCAGTTTCCCCTGGGGCTGCTGGATCTGGTAGTGCAGCCCGCGCAGCACGCCGCGCTGGGACTTGGAATGATTGTCCTGGACGAAGCTGCGCTTGAGGCCAGTCGCGGCCTCGAAGGCTGCGGCGTTGAAGCTTTCGTAAAAGAACCCTCGCTCGTCGCCGAACACCTTCGGTTCGATGATCAACACGTCGGGAATGGCGGTTTCGACGACCTTCATGCGTCTTCACCTGCCAACTTGAACAGGTACTGGCCGTAGCCGGTCTTGCCCAGGGCATCGGCGCGCTGCAAGAGCTGTTCGCGGTCGATCCATTTGTGCTGATAGGCGATCTCTTCCAGGCAGGCGACTTTCAGGCCCTGCCGATGCTCGATGGTCTGCACGTACTGAGAAGCTTCCAGCAGGCTGTCGTGGGTGCCGGTGTCGAGCCAGGCGAAACCGCGACCGAAGCGCTCGACATTCAGGTCGCCGCGCTTGAGGTAGGCATTGTTGACGTCGGTGATCTCCAGCTCGCCGCGTGGCGAAGGCTTGATCGACTTGGCGATCTCGACCACGTCGTTGTCGTAGAAATACAGACCGGTCACTGCATAGCTGGACTTCGGCTTCGCTGGCTTTTCTTCGATGGAAAGCGCTTTGCCGGTCTCGTCGAAATCAATCACGCCGAAGCGCTCCGGATCTTTGACCCAGTAGCCAAAGACCGTTGCGCCTTTTTCCTGCGCTGAGGCGCGCTGCAGTTTCTCCGTGAAGTGCTGGCCATGGAAAATGTTGTCGCCGAGGATCAGGCACACCGAGTCATCGCCGATGAATTCTTCACCAATCAGGAAGGCTTGGGCCAGACCGTCAGGAGAGGGCTGTTCGGCATAGGAGATGCTGATGCCGAACTGGCTGCCGTCGCCCAGCAGGTTGCGGTACTGGGGCAGGTCCTGCGGGGTGGAAATCAGCAGGATGTCGCGGATCCCGGCGAGCATCAGCACCGAGATCGGGTAGTAGGCCATCGGCTTGTCGTAAATCGGCAGCAGCTGCTTGGATACGCCGAGGGTGATGGGGTGCAGACGGGTGCCGGAGCCCCCGGCGAGGATGATTCCTTTCATGCGTTCTCCAGCGCGCCGAGGCGCTCACGTTGATAGCTGCCGTCCTGGACGCGACGGCACCATTCCAGATTGTTCAGGTACCACTGCACGGTCTTGCGCAGGCCGGTCTCGAAGGTTTCCTGTGGAACCCAGCCGAGTTCGCGCTCGATCTTGCTGGCGTCGATGGCGTAGCGCAGGTCGTGGCCTGGCCGATCCTTGACGAAGGTGATCAGGTCCTCGAAATGCTCGAGGCCTTCGGGCTTCTGCGGCGCGAGTTCTTCGAGCAGGGCGCAGATGCCGCGCACCACGTCGATGTTCTTTTGCTCGTTGTGGCCACCGATATTGTAGGTCTCCCCAACCTGACCTTCGCTGACCACTTTGAACAGGGCGCGGGCATGGTCTTCGACGAACAGCCAGTCGCGCACCTGGGTCCCGTTGCCGTAGACCGGCAGAGGCTTGCCATCGAGTGCGTTGAGGATCACCAGCGGGATCAGCTTCTCGGGGAAGTGATAGGGCCCGTAGTTGTTCGAGCAGTTGGTGATCAGTACCGGCAGCCCATAGGTACGCTGCCAGGCCCGGACCAAGTGATCCGAGGAGGCCTTGCTCGCGGAATAAGGCGAGCTGGGCGCGTAGGGCGTGGTTTCGGTGAACAGGTCATCGACGCCGTGCAGGTCGCCGTACACCTCATCGGTAGAAATGTGGTGGAAGCGAAAGGCTTCACGGCGCTCGGCTGGCAGGGACTGCCAATAGGCACGCGTCGCCTCGAGCAGCTGGTAAGTCCCAACGATGTTGGTCTGAATGAACTCGGCCGGGCCGTCGATCGAGCGGTCGACATGGGATTCGGCGGCCAGGTGCATGATGGCATCCGGCTGGAACTCCAGCAGCGCTTCACTGACACGTTCGCGATCGGCGATGTCGGCTTGAAGGAATTGATAGCGGTCGCTGCTGTGGACTTCGGCCAGCGACTCGAGATTACCGGCGTAGGTCAGCTTATCCAGGTTAAGGACGCTGTGCCCGGTGTCTTGGATTAGATGGCGGATCAGAGCAGAGCCGATGAATCCGGCTCCGCCGGTTACGAGAATGCGCATGATTGAGTGGCTTCCTTGGCGCGCTACAGAGCTACAGGCTCTTGGCATGTCGGCAGGATAGACCCGCCGAAAATACAAAAATTCCCGTCCACGGCGCTGAGCCTCGAACGGTTGTGAAGGTGACTGACCGCATTATTCCGGCAAACCGCTGGCCAGAGCGCTGCCCAGCATCGCGGGTCGATTCGCCTGTTTTTGCGAGCGAGTTGCCGTGCATGACACGGACGAGTCTGCGCTTAACCCTGAGGCTGTGGCGATTCAACCAAAGCGGCGATGCAGGCTTGCAGCAGAAATGCAGTAATATCATGGCGATATCAACCTTTGGGTGGCAATGGAATGCACACTTGTAACGAGCAACTCGCCGAGTTTCTGAGCATGGCTGCACGTAGCCTGTCGCAACTGAGCGAGGCTTTGACCACCTACTCGTTCGAGATGATGGCCAGCGAAGACCCTGCTGTGCGCATCGCCAGCCGCCGCATGGTGTCGCGGGTGGCGCAGATCCAATCGAGCTTTGATCATCAGCTGCGATTGGTCAGCGCGCTGACCGGCGTCGAGCACGCTGCGGGCGGTTCAGTGTTCGAGGTCGAACTGCAGCCGTCGCCCGAGGTGGACCCGTCTACCGGCTACGACCGCTAACGCAACGACTGCCGCAGCCGCGACAGCGCACCGAGAAAAAATACCGCGCCAATTCCCAGCAGCGCCAGCAGCTGTGGCCAGATCACCGAGAGGCCGGCGCCGCGAAAGAGAATGGCCTGCGCCAGTTCGACGAAATGGGTGGTCGGCGCCGCCAGCATGATGTTCTGGATCAGCGTGGGCATGCTCTCGCGCGGGGTCACCCCACCGGAGAGGATCTGCAACGGGATCAGCGTGAGGATCACCAGCAGCCCCAGTTGCGGCATCGAGCGCGCCACCGTGCCGAAGAAAATACCCATGGATGTCGCGGCAAACAGGTGCAGCGCGGCTCCGCCGGCGAACAGCAGCAGCGAGCCCTGAATTGGAATATCGAGCCAGCCCTCTACCACGAAGCGCAGGGCAAACGCCGCGGCAACCAGCACCACCAGCCCCATCGCCCAGACCTTGCCCACCATGATCTCGACGGGCGTCACCGGCATCACCAGGAGGTGCTCGATGGTGCCGTGTTCACGCTCTCGGATCAGGGCGGCGCCGGTGAGGATGATCGCCAGCATGGTGATCTGGTTGATCACCTCGTTCACGGCACCGAACCAGGCCCGATTCAGATTGGGGTTGAATGCCGTGCGCACCACTGCCGTGACCGGCAGGGCATCGCCGCTGCGGTAGTGGCGGGCGAACTCGGCGGTCTCGCTGGCGATGATCTGCTGTATATGCCCGGCGCCCGTGAACGCCTGGCTGACCTGGGTGGCGTCGACATTGAGCTGGATGGTCGGCTGGCGACCGGCCAGTAAATCTGCCTGGAAGCCTGGTGGGATGTTCAAAGTAAAGGTGTAGAGGCCGGCATCCATGCCGCTGTCCATCTGCTGCAGGGTGATGGCCTTGGGCTCGATGAAGTAGGGCAGCTGGAAGGCGTTGATGATACGCAGCGAGGCCTGAGAGCGATCCTCGTCGACCACGGCAATGCTGGCGCGGTGTGGCGCCTCGGGCACGGCGGTGGCGCCTTCGTAGATGGCCAGGGTGAACGAATAGATGATCAGCACCAGCATCGCCGGATCGCGGTAGAGGCTGCGCAGCTCCTTGAGGCCGAGCTGGATGATGTTGCTGAGCTTGCGCCGAATGCTAGCCATGCTAGCGCTCCTGCTTACGCAGGCCGGCGACGCTGAGCAGGGTCAGCAGCGGAATCGCCAGTAGCATCGGAATGAAATAGGGGTACAGGTCGGCCAGGCCCAGTGCTTTGGAAAACACCCCGCGGCTTATGATCAGAAAATGGGTGGTTGGATAGAGTTTGCCGATAAAGGCGCCGGCGCCCTCCATGGCTGAGGTCGGATGGATCAGCCCGGAAAACTGGATGGCTGGCAGCAGGGTAACGATGGTGGTGCCAAAAATCGCCGCGATCTGGCTGTTCAGGATCGAGGACATCAACAGGCCCAGCCCGGTGGCGCAGGCCACGTAGAGCAGGGCGCCAAGGCAGAGGGTGAGGATGCTGCCCTTGATTGGAATGCCGAAGACAAACACCGCCAGCAACGCCAGGGTGGCGAAGTTGAACATGCCCAGGGCGATGTAGGGCAGCTGCTTGCCGAGCAGGAATTCCAGGCGGGTGGTCGGGGTGACGTAGAAATTGGTGATCGAACCCAGCTCTTTCTCGCGCACCACGCCTAGGGCGGTGAGCATCGCCGGAATCATCATCAAGAGCAGCGGGATCATCGCCGGCGCCATGGCCGGCAGGCTTTGCACGTCGGGGTTGTAGCGATAGCGGATGGCAACGTCGGCTGGCGCCAGTTGTCCGTCCACGCCGGCTTCGCGGGCCAGTTGTTGCAGGTAGGTCAGATGAATCCCTTGCACGTAACCCTTGATGGTGTCGGCGCGCATGGGCATGGCGCCATCGATCCAGAATGCAACTTCAGGCACGGCCCCGCGTTTGAGGTCGCGGCCGAAATTGGGCGGGATTTCCACCGCCAGGCTGATCTCGCCGCTGCGCAGGCGTGCATCCAGGTCGGCATGGCCGGCCAACGCCGGCTTCTCCAGAAAGTAGCGCGAGCCGGCGATGTTCTGCAGGTAGCGCTGACTGGTGGTGGTCTGGTCCCCGTCGAGTACCGCGTAGGTCAGGTCTTCCACGTCGAAACTGACCCCGTAACCCATGATGAACATCAGCAACACGCTGCCGAGCATCGCCAGCGTTGCGCGGATCGGGTCGCGGCGCAGTTCCATCGCCTCGCGGCGGGTGTAGCTGAGCAGCCGACGCAGGCTGAAGCGGGCCTGGCGGACGCTGGTGCTGGTCGCGTCGAGCGGGCCATGCGTAGCGGCTGGCGCGGCTGCTGGCTGCCCGGCAACGTTGGCTGCGGCGGCTTCTTGCAGGTAGGCGATAAACGTCTGTTCAAGGGTCGGCAGGCCGCGCTTGGCCATCAGCGCCTGTGGTGTGTCGCTGTCGAGCACCCGGCCGGCGTGCATCAACGAAATGCGGTCGCAGCGCAGCGCTTCGTTCATGAAGTGGGTGGAGATGAAGATGGTCACGCCGTCTTCCCGTGACAGCTGCACCAGCAACTCCCAGAAGCCGTCGCGGGCCACCGGATCGACGCCAGAAGTGGGTTCGTCGAGAATCAGAATTTCCGGGTTGTGGATCACGGCCACCGCCAGCGACAGGCGCTGACGCACACCCAGCGGCAAGCGACTGGGCAGGCTGTCGGCCTCGCCGCTGAGGTCGAAGCGCGTGAGCATCTCCTGCACGCGCGGGCCACGCCGTTCGGCAGGCAGGTGGAACAGCCTTGCGTGCAGGTCGAGGTTCTGCCGCACGGTCAGCTCGCTGTACAGCGAGAACGCCTGGGACATGTAGCCGACCCGCTGGCGGGTCTGCATGTCATGCGGGTCCACCGGCTTGCCGAACAGCAGCGCCTCGCCCTCGCTGGCTGGCAGCAGACCGGTGAGCATTTTCATGGTGGTGGTCTTGCCGCAGCCGTTGGAGCCGAGAAAGCCGAAGATTTCACCACGGGCAATGCGGAAATTGACCTGATCCACCGCGACGAAATCGCCGAAGCGCATGGTCAGCCCATGGGCCTCGATGGCAATGCTTTCGCTGTGCGGCTGCGGCGGGATGACCAGTTCACGATGTTGGCTGCGCTTGGCGTCCGGCAGCAAGCGGATAAAGGCTTGTTCCAGCGAGTCGCTGCCAGTGCTCGCCAGCAGCTCGGCCGGTGTGCCGGTGGCGAGTACGCGGCCGGCATCCATCGCTACCAGCTGATCGAAGCGCTGCGCCTCGTCCATGTAGGCAGTGGCCACCAGCACGCTCATCTGCGGGCGCTCGTGGCGGATGCGTTCGATCAATTCCCAGAACTGCGCGCGTGACAGCGGATCGACGCCGGTCGTGGGCTCGTCGAGGATCAACAGGTCGGGGTCGTGGATCAGTGCGCAGCAGAGGCCCAGCTTCTGCTTCATGCCGCCGGAGAGTTTGCCCGCCGGTCTTTCGAGGAAGGGCGCGAGACCTGTGCTGCGCGTCAGTTCGGCAATGCGCCAGCGGCGCTCCTCGGCCGCCTGACCGAACAGGCGGCCAAAGAACTCGAGATTTTCGCGCACAGTCAGCGTTGGATAAAGGTTCTTGCCCAGCCCCTGAGGCATGTAGGCGATGCGCGGGCAGACCCTGCGCCGGTGGCCGGCGTCAGCGATGTCACCGCCTAGCACCTGTAGAGCGCCTTGCTGGAGCTTGCGCGCCCCGGAAATCAGCGCTAGCAGGCTGGATTTGCCCACGCCATCGGGGCCGATCAGGCCGACCATGCATCGCGCGGGCAAACTCAGCGTCAGCTCGTCCAGCGCACGCGTCTTGCCATACTGCAGGCTGACCCCCGCCACCTGCACTACTGAATCGAGCGGCTCGCTCATGGCGTGACATTGATCTGCAGGTCGGCGGGCCACTCGCTGTCAGCGTCGAGTTTCAGATAGGCCATGCCCGGCAGGCCGGTCTTGACCTGCTCCATGTGGCGCTTGAGCAGTTCCGGATCGAGGCGCGCCTTGACCCGGAACATCAGCTTTTCGCGCTCGCTTTCGGTTTCCACGGTCTTTGGTGTGAATTGCGCCACGCTGGCCACATAACTGACCTTGGCCGGAATCACGTACTGCGGAGCGGCGTCGATCACCAGGCGTACCTCGGCGCCGATCGCCACGCGTCCGGCCTGACGCTCGGGCAGAAAGAAGGTCATGTAGACGTCGGCCAGATCGACCAGATTGAGCAGCTTGCCCCCCGCGCCGAGGACTTCGCCGGGTTGCGCCACCCGGTATTGCACGCGAGCCACCCGGTCGCTCTTCAATTCGCTATCACGAATGTCCGCTTGCAGGCGCTCGACACCGGCCTGCGCCGCCTCGACAGCTGATCGTGCCTCGACCACCTGGGATCTTGCGGCGGCAATGCCGGCGTCGGCAGAAATCACCTGTGAACGTGCGGCGGCCAGCGCCGCCTGGGCGCTTTGCATCGCGGCCAAGTCATCGTCGAGTTGCTGGCGGGCCATGGCGTTGCGCGCCACCAGGGTTTCGGTCCGTTGGTGGCGCTTCTGGGCGGCGGTCAGTTCGGCGCGGCGCTGGGTCACCACGGCTTCGGCGGTGGCGCGCTCGCTTTCCCGCTGAGCGACCATGGCCTGGGCGGTGAGGATGGCATTCTCGCCCTGGCGGACCTGCGCACGCGCCTGGTTCAATTGCGCCTGGAGCACATCGGTATCCATACGCGCCAGTACCTGGCCCGGCTGGACGAAGTCACCCTCGTCCACGAGGATTTCGACGACCCGGCCGGGGCTTTTGGTGGCGACATCGATCTCGGTCGCTTCGATGCGGCCGTTACCGCTGGCGAAACCTTCGCCGAGGCCGCTGGGGCGCAGTTCGCTCCATAGCAGTAGCCCGACGACGGCTATCACGGCGGCGGCTGCGAGAACCTTGAGTGCGGCTCGGGTGCGTGGCTGACTCATGACTCTGCTCCGGCTGTTGGGCGTCCGGAGTCATGTTAGGCGCTCTAATACGCTACTTGTGTGTACCTGGATCAATTCCGCGGCGATTAGCACCAGCCCTACGGTAGCTGTCAGGGCGTTTGTCGGGCATGGCTTAGCGTCCATTCGAGAATGTCGGCGCTAAGCCGATCGCTGGCCTGGCCAAACGCCTCGATCACACTTTCCACGCTGGGGTCGGCACTCGGCTGACGTACTTCAAAGCGGTGATTGGCCAGGGTGCGCTGGTCGTTGCGATTGACCAGCCGCGCATCGAGGGTGATCACCACCACCGGCTTGCCATCGATGTACACGGCCTGGAAGGCCCGCAGATCGCTATGCAGGCTGAGATCGGCATAGAGGTTGACGTCCTCGTTGCTCACCGAGGGCATGCGCCCGTCACGCTGGAAGGCTTCGATCAGCCGGTCACGCAGCAACGCCGGCGCCGCATCGCTCCAGCGTGCGCTGCCGTAGGCGCTGATCTCGTTGCCTTGTGGCACCACGGCGATGCGTTGGCTGGCGAGAATCCGGCTGGCCTGCGGGGTATTGATACGCAGCGCCTGCTGGATGGTCGGCTCGCTGGCCTGTTGCGGTGTCGGTGAGGTCGGCAGCAAGAAGATCCGCAGGGTTTCGGACTCCGGCAGAACCGAACAGGCGGTGAGCGCCGTGATCAGTCCAAACAGGGCGAGGCGGCGCATGGAACGGTGGCGAAGGCTCATGGGTTGAACTCCTGCACTTTGTCGCGGCCGAGGAGGAACCCGCTGGGGTTGTCTTCTAGGCGCTGGGTGACACGGCGCAGCGCCCCGAGAGTGCTGCGCAGTTCGTTGATCGCCGGGCCGAGCTCGTTGAAACCCTGCATGCCGTTGTTCAGCGCGCCCTGGTTTTCTTCGAGCAGGGTATCCAGGCGTGATGTGCTGCGGTCTAGAGCGCTCATCGCCTGAGTCGCACTGTCCAGCACGCTGCGGCCTTGGTCATCGAGCAGGCCGTTGGCGTTGCGCGCCAGGCTCGACAGCTCACCCATCACGGTATTGGCCTGCTGACTCAGCTGGTTGAATTGCTGGAGCGTCTGGGCCAGATCGCCGCGTTGCTCCGAAAGCACGCTGGTGGCCTGCTCCAGGTGTTCCATCGTGCGGCTCAGGCGGGTGGTGTTTTCCTCGGAGAAGATCTGGTTGGCGCTTAGCAGCAGGTTGTTGATGTTGCTCATCAGGTCTTCGCCGTTTTCCAGCAGCGCGCTGAGCGAGGACGGGTCGGCGATGATCAACGGTGGATCGTCCCGGTCACCTTCCAGCCGCGGGGCTTCCGGGGTGCCGCCGTGCAGCTGGATGACCATGCTGCCGGTGATATTGGCCAGCGCCAGGCGCGCCTGGGTATCGGTCTTGATCGGGGTGCCGGCGTAGACGCGAATGCGCGCGCGCACCTTGCGCGGATCGTCCGGCTGCAGCCACAGCTCGGTTACATCGCCGACCTTGATGCCGCTGTATTCCACCGAGCTGCCACTGGACAGCCCGCTGACGGCCTGGCTGAAGCCGATGTCGTAATAGCTGTATTCGCGGTCCATGCTGGATTTGCCCAGCCACAGGGCGAAGAGCAGGGCGCAGCCAACCGCGACCACGGTGAACAGTCCGATCAGTACATGATGGGCACGGGTTTCCATTAGGGGTTCTCCAACCGTTGCGCGGCTTCGTGCGCGGCGCGGCCACGCGGGCCGTGAAAATATTCGCGAATCCATTCGTCGTCAGTGGCGGCGACCTTTTCCAGCGTGTCGACCACCAAGACGCGTTTCTGCGCCAGCACCGCAATGCGGTCGCAGATGGTGTACAGCGTGTCGAGGTCATGGGTGACCAGAAATACGCTGAAACCCAGCGCATCGCGCAAGGTGAGGATCAACTGGTCGAAGGCCGCGGCGCCAATCGGGTCGAGACCGGCGGTGGGCTCGTCGAGGAACAGCACTTCCGGGTCCAGTGCCAGCGCGCGGGCCAGCGCGGCGCGCTTGACCATGCCACCGGACAGCTCGTCGGGATATTTGCAGGCGGCCTCCGGCGGCAGGCCGGCCAGCGCCAGCTTCTGCCGCGCCAGGTGTTCGGCATCGGCGCGCTTGAGACCGATGTGCTCGATCAGCGGCAGGGCAACGTTTTCCTGCAGGTTGAGCGAGGTGAACAGGGCTCCGCGCTGGAACAGCACGCCGAAGCGTCGCTCGACTTCCGAGCGGCGCTGGGCTGAAAGCTTCAGCAGGTTCTCGCCAAACACCTTGACGCTGCCTGCATTTGGCTGGCGCAGGCCAACGATGCTGCGCAGCAGCACCGATTTACCAGTGCCAGAGCCGCCAACCACGCCAAGAATCTCGCCGCGGCGGATGTTCAGGTCGAGATTGACGTGCACCGCCTGATTGCCGAAGCGGTTGACCAGCCCTTGGACTTGAATCACCGGATCGTCATTCACCAGCCCATCTCCATGAAGAACAGCGCGGCGACGGCGTCTAGCAGGATCACCATGAAGATCGACTGCACCACGCTCGAGGTGGTGTGTTCGCCTACCGACTGGGCGCTGCCGCTGGCCTTGAAGCCTTCCAGGCAGCCAATTACCGCGATCAGGAAGGCGAACACCGGCGCCTTGCCCATGCCCACCAGGAAGTGATTGAGCGGAATATCCCGCTGCAGGATGGTGAAGAACATTGCCGGCGAGATATCCAGCGCCAGGGAGCAGACCACCAGCCCGCCGACGATGCCGCTGAGAATGCCGATAAAGGTCAGGATCGGCAGCGTGATCAGCATGGCCAACACCCGCGGCAGCACCAGCAGCTCGATGGGGCTCAAGCCAAGGGTGCGTATGGCGTCGATTTCCTCATTGGCTTTCATCGCACCGATCTGCGCGGCAAAGGCGCTGGCCGTGCGCCCGGCCAGCAGGATAGCCGCCAGCAGCACGCCAAATTCACGCAGGAAGGAAAAGGCCACCAGGTTGACCGTATAGATGGTCGCGCCGAAATCGGCCAGCACCGTGGCGCCGAGAAAGGCCACGACCGCACCGACCAGAAACGTCAGCAGGGCGACGATGGGGATCGCGTCCAAACCGGTCTGCTCGATGTGCACCACCAGTGCGGTGATCCGCCAGCGGCGCGGATTGGGCAGCGCCGTGAACAAGGTCTGCAGGGTCAGGCCGATGAAACCGAGCAGGGTGCGTTGCTGGTTCCAGACGCCGGACACGCTACGGCCTACATCCGCCAACACATCGGCCAGGCCATTGGTTGCCGGCGCCTGTTCGGCTTCAGGCTGGTCCAGCGCGGCGGCCACGGTTTTCAGCAAGGCCTGGCGCTCGGCGGGCAGCTGTGACGCCCAGTCGCTAAGGCGGGCAACCCGCTCGGGGCCGAGGAGTTCGATCAGCAGCCCGGCACCGGCGGTATCCAGCTCGCCAAGCGAATCGAGCTCAAGCTGGTCGGAGTCGGTGATCTGGCGCCGCGTACGCTCGATTTCGCGCCGCAGCGTTGCGTAGTGCTGCAGGGTCCAGTCGCCGCCAATGGTAAGTATGGCGTGTGCGTCCTGTGTGGGCTGCCGCTGCAGACTGCCTGGCAGCGAAGTGGGGTGCGTCAAAGTGGTATCCCGTAGTGCTGGTAGCGGAGCGCGGAGCATGCCGTTCCCCGTAGCATTGCCCAGATCCTACCAGTTCGGACCTCGAACACGAGGTTACGTTTGGGTCTCCAGGGTTTTGGATGTCGGCCGTCGGTCATGGCGGCGCAATTTGTTACAGGCCCGCACGAACTATCGATGGCTTTGGTCCTCCATAGCGTGCACGCCGACGACCATGCTCGGTACGCACCGCGTCAAGGGGCTGCTATGTTACGCCGCCTTTGTAGTCGTCTTCATCACGCCCGCGATTCGGGCCCTGCCAAATTTCGCCTTTTCCATCTCATCTCAGCGAGAGCTTCCGATTGCCTATGAATTACTTGCGCATCCTGCCGTTCCTCGCGGTGCTAGCAATCATCCTTTTCAGCGGGCTGCGGCCCGAACCGGTCCCCCAGGTCTTCGATCAGCAGGACAAGCTGCATCACATGCTTGGCTTTGCCGCGCTGATGTTCTCGCTGCGCCTGGCCTTCCCGCAGTGGAGCGTGTTCTGGGCCGTGGCGGCAAGCCTGGTAGCGGCCACGCTGATCGAGGTCGGCCAGAGTCTGTTGCCCAATCGACAGGCGTCGCTGGGCGACATGCTCGCCAATACTCTTGGCGTTCTGCTCGGCTGGGGCTGCTCGTACCTGGCTTATCAGTGGTATTTGCGGCGGATCGGTGTGACCACTGATCCCGAGACCTCCGACGCGCCCGAGCGGCTCGGAGACGCCGCCCGACCCTGAAGCCGGTGCTCGTCGTCACGCCTGCGATTCTTTGTGCGGGCGCCGTGCTCGGGCCATGATTCCAGTGACGATCATGGCGATGAGTGCGCCGCCGGCCGCCAGCGCCATGTCCTTTTGCGGGTCCCAGCGATCATTCTGGGTGGCAAGAAAGGTGCGCCCCAGCCCGCCGTCCAACACTTCCGCGCCTGCCCATTCGATCAGCTCGTAGATCGCCGAGGTCGACAGCACGATGTCTATCGGCAGGATGAGGCTCCAGATCCCTGGGCGAATGCCCAGTCGGATCAGCACCTCACGCATCGGATAGGCCAGCAGCAGCCCATAGCTGAAGTGCGCCAGGCGGTCGAACTGATTGCGCTCCCAGCCCAGCTGTTCATTCAGCCCTTCGCCTGTCAGCGCCTGCCACCAGTCGTTGTAGGGCACGTTGGCGTAGGTGTAATGAGCGCCGAGCTGGTGAATGCAGAGGTAAAGGAATATCAGCGTCGCAGCACTGCGGGAGGGCAGGTAGTGCTTGTGGCCCAGCAGCAAAGCCGCGGCCAGCCCCACAACCAACAGGTTCTCCAACAGCCAGTCGTGGCGGTTGAAAGGGTTGATCGCCAACGCGCCCCAGATCAACAGGAACAGGCCGACCAAAGCCAAAAGGTAACGTCGGTGGCGTCTGTCTGTAGCCATGGAATCTCCTGAGTCGTTCTCCTGCTTATTGTTGGGACAAGCGCAACGAGTCAAGGGTCCGCCGTTTACGAATTCGACCGCTTATCCAACTTTTCCTGCCTGCGGAGTGTCACAAAACGTGACCCACAGCGAGGCGGACCATGCGGCTGACTCTGACAAACGACCTCACCGGTGCATGCTTTCGAGCGCGTGGCGTCTCGCTGTTGCTGCTGAGCGCAGTGTTAGCGGGTTGCGACGGTCAGCAGTCAGCGCTGAATCCGGCCGGGGTCGGTGCGCAGAGCATCGCCACGCTGTTCTGGTGGATGGCTGGCGGTGCGCTGGTCATCTGGCTGGTAGTGATGGGGATCGCCGTGTATGCCACCCAGGCCCACCCGGAAGCCCACGGCATTCGCGGTGCTCGGTGGTTGATCATCGGGGGCGGAGTCATTTTTCCCGTCGTGGTCCTGACCGGCCTGCTGATCTACGGGCTGATGCTGATGCCGCAACTGCGTTCCTCGGAAAACGTCGCCCTGCGTGTCGATGTGTCGGGCGAGCAGTGGTGGTGGCGGGTGCGCTACCGGACCGAGGCAGGTGAGGCGGTCGAGCTGGCGAACGAAATACGGCTGCCAGTGGGGGAGCGAGTGGCCTTCAGCCTGACCAGCCCGGACGTGATCCACTCGTTCTGGATTCCGTCGCTGGGCGGCAAGGTCGACATGATCCCCGGGCGCACCAATGAGCTGGTGCTGGAGCCGACCGAGACCGGCACCTTTCGCGGCGCCTGCGCCGAATATTGCGGGACTTCCCATGCGCTGATGAATTTCGCCGTGGTGGTGATGACGCGCGAGGCCTTCGATCTGTGGCTTGCCAAACAGGCCGAGCCTGCTCAGCCACCCACCACCGAATTGCAGCAGACCGGCCAGCAGGCGTTTCTCGCCAACGGTTGCGGTGCCTGTCACCAGGTTCGAGGCACTGAAGCAGACGGCACGGTCGGCCCCGACCTGACCCACGTCGGCAGTCGTCTGACCCTCGCAGCCGGCACGCTTCCGACCGATGTCGATACGTTCAAGCGCTGGATCGGCCACAGCGGCGCGATCAAACCAGACGTGAAGATGCCCGCCTTTGGCATGCTGCCCGAGGCGCAGCTGAACGCCATGGCGCACTACCTGAAGGGCCTCGAATGAGCGAGCCGATCGAGTACCGCGACCCGCAGGAAGAAGCCCGCGCCAAGGCGCAGGCCGAACGCCTGGCAGCGGCCTGGAAGACGCCCACCGGCTGGCGTTACTGGTCCGCGGTAAACAACACCGAGGTGGGGCTCTGGTACACCGGCGTGTCTTTCCTGTTCTTCCTGTTTGCCGGCGTGCTGGCGATGCTGATCCGCGCCCAGCTGGCGGTACCGAACAACGATCTGCTGTCTGCCGAAACCTACAACCAGGTCTTCACCCTGCACGGCTCGGTGATGATGTTCCTGTTCGGCGTGCCGATTTTCGAAGCCTTTTCCATCCTCATCCTGCCGCAGATGCTGGGTGCGCGGGATCTGCCCTTTCCCCGGCTGTCCGCCTACGGCTTCTGGTGTTTCATCATTGGTGGCGTGTTCGTCTGCGGCTCGATCTTTTTCGGCGTGGCGCCCCAGGGCGGCTGGTTCATGTATCCGCCGCTCACCACCACCTATCAGGACGGCCTCGGTGCGGATATCTGGCTGCTCGGGCTGTCATTCATCGAAGTCTCTTCGATTGCAGCGGCAGTGGAGTTGATTGTCGGCGTGCTGAAGACCCGGCCGCCGGGCATGCGCATCAACCTGATCCCTCTGTATTCCTGGTACATCCTGGTGGTCGCGGGAATGATTCTGTTCGCCTTCCCGCCGCTGATCGCGGGCGACCTCCTGTTCGAGCTGGAGCGCGCCTTCGACTGGCCGTTCTTCGATGCCAGCCGTGGCGGTGATCCGCTCTTGTGGCAGCACCTGTTCTGGATTTTCGGCCACCCTGAGGTATACATCATCTTTCTGCCCGCCGTGGCGCTGGTGGCGACCATCGTGCCCACCGCCGCGGGCCGACCCATCGTTGGTTACAGCTTCATCGTGCTGGCCGCTGTGGGCACCGGGTTCATCAGTTTCGGGCTGTGGGTTCACCACATGTTCACCACTGGAATGCCGGGGATTTCGCTGGCCTTCTTCTCGGCGGCGTCCGAAGCCGTGGCGATCCCCACCGGGGTGCAGATCTTCTGCTTTCTGGCGACCGCATTGGCCGGGCGCTTCGTCAAATCAGTGCCGATGCTGTTCGTTGCCGGTGCCCTGGCGATCTTCGTACTTGGCGGCCTGACCGGCGTGATGGTGGCGCTGGCGCCTTTCGACTTCCAGGCCCACGACACCTATTTCATCGTCGCTCACCTGCACTACGTACTGATCGGCGGCATGCTGTTTCCGGTGATTGCCGGCCTCTACTATTTCTTCCCGTTGGTGCGCAGCAAGACGCTGTCCGACCGCCTCGGGCGGATCGCCTTCTGGTTGATGTTCATCGGCTTCAACATTGCCTTCCTGCCGATGCATCTCACTGGGCTGCTCGGGATGCCGCGGCGCGTTTATACCTATGCGCCGGGCATGGGCTTCGATGTGCTCAATATGATCTCCACTGTCGGGGCCTTCATTCTCGCCGCGGGCGTCGCGGTGGTGGTGTGGGATGTGCTGCGGCCCAAGGGCAGCCAGTACAGCAAGCGCAACCCCTGGAACGCCGGCACCCTCGAATGGATCGTAGAAATGCCCGGCAGGGCCTGGGGTGCACGCTCGATTCCGATCATCAAGAGCCGCTACCCGCTGTGGGATCAGCCAAACCTGATGCGTGACGTCGACGCCGGGCGCTTCTACTTGCCGGACGCCGAGGAGGGTAAGCGCGAGACCCTGATCAGCAGCATCATCGACGCCGAGCCGATTCAGTGCCTGCGCGTGCCGGGCCCTACCTTCCTGAGCATGTGGGCGGCGATCTTCACCGGCGGCCTGTTTATCTTCGCCACCTACAGCTGGTACGTCGCCGCACTGGTCAGCGGTGGCCTTGCGCTGATCACCATTTTGATCTGGCTATGGACCGGCACGGCGGTTATCCAGGAGAAACCGAAAAAGGACATCGGCCTGGACGTGACGGTGCCGCTCTATGCCTCGGGCGCCAAGTCGGTGGGCTGGTGGGCCATGTTCATCACCATGATCGGCGACATGAGCGCCTTCGGCAGCCTGGTGTTCGGCTACTTCTTCTTCTGGACCGTGCACGAGGATTTTCCACCCGCCGATGCGGCCGGCCCCGGCGTGTTCTGGCCTGCACTGGGGCTGGGGTTGATTGCCGTGTCTTGGGCGCTGACGCTGCTGGCGCGGCGCTGCAACTTCCGTGATCAGGCGGCAGGCTTCTACGGCTCGCTGGGGCTGGCCGCGATCTGCACCCTGGCGGGTGCCTATTCGATGTGGGCCGGGCCGCATTTCAGTGGCCTGGACCCGACCACTAACGTCTACCCCGCCACGGTCTGGGTGCTGGTGCTCTGGTGCCTGATCCACCTATCCATCGGCCTGATCATGCAGCTCTATTGTCTGGCGCGCCGTGCTGCCGGCCGGATGACGGCGGGGCATGACATCGATATCCGCAATGTCGCGCTGTTCTGGCATTTCATGTTCATCACCATCGGTGTCACCGTGGCGGTCATCGCCGGCTTTCCGGAGGTGCTATGAGTGAACATCTGAACGAACGGCAACGGCCAATCGAGCAGCCGCCGCCCGAGGCACCGCCGCAGGAGCGCGACACGCTGTGGCTGATCACCTTCAGCCCGACCATCTGGGCGGCGCATTTTCTGCTGTCCTACCTGGCTGTGTCTGTGTGGTGCGCGAAGGTGGCGGGCCGCAGCGGAGAGCTGGGCGACATTCGACTCGCCATCGGTGTGCTGACACTGATCGCGCTGATCGGCATCGCCCTGACCGGCTGGCGTGGCTGGCGCAAACACACCTTCGGCCACGCGACGGCGCCGCACGATTTCGATACGCCGGGCGACCGTCATCGCTTTCTCGGCTTCGCCACGCTGCTGCTTAGCGGCCTGAGCTTCGTGGCGACGATTTTCGTCGCCTTGAGTATGGTGTTCATCAGGAGCTGCACGTGATCTGGCGGCCGCTCTCGCTGCTGCTCGGCCTGGCCACGCTGGGCGCGGTCTGGCTCGGGCCTTTGCCGGACATGGCGGACCGGCTGTTCGTCGGCCATATGCTGATGCACGTGATGGTGGTGGCGGTGGCGGCACCGCTGCTGGCAATCGGTTTGGCGGGTGGCCGGTTTGATTTTTCCAACCGCATCCCGTTCCTGTTCTCGCCGATCCTGGCCTCGGTGATCGAACTGTTCGTGGTCTGGGCCTGGCACATGCCGGCGCTGCACCATGCGGCGCGCACCTCGCAGTCGGCGGAACTGCTGGAGCAGGGCTGCTACCTGTTCGTTGGCCTGCTGGTCTGGCTTGCGGCGTTCGGCGGCGTGCGGCATCAGCGCGCCCTGGCCGGCATCGCCGGTCTGCTGCTGACTTCGATGCACATGACGCTACTCGGCGTGCTGCTGGCGATGTCGAGCCGACCGCTGTTCGAGCACACCGGCTCGGTGTTGTCCGGCATGAGCCCGCTGGAAGATCAGCAGATGGGCGGTGTGATCATGCTGGCCTTTGGCGGCAGCGCCTATCTCATCGGCGGGCTGTACCTGCTGTTCGGCCTATTACAGGACAAGCGCAATGCCGTTTCAGTCAGCTAAACGCAGGGTTCAGCGATGCTCGGCGCCCTTGCGGCGCTGGCTGTGCTGGCTGACAGGAGGCTCTTGGAAACGGGTTGTAGCGGCCGTTGCGCTGCTGGCGGCGCTCGCGGGGACCGGCGCGTTTGTGCTGGTTTCGCTGGGGTTGGTCTCGATCAGTGCCAGCTCGGGTCATTGGAAGGCGACCGGCTGGATGCTGCACTACGCCATGCGCCGTGCAGTGAGCACTCAGTCGATGGGCATAGAGGTGCCGCCGCTGGACGATCCGGCGCTGCTGCTCAAGGGCGCCGGGCATTATCACACCGGCTGTCTGGCCTGCCATGGCGGCCCAGGTGAGGAGCGCTCGCTGATCGTTCAGCAGATGACACCCGAGCCGCCATACCTGCCGCCGCGGATCGAACACTGGGCGCCGCAGGAGCTGTTCTGGATTGTGAAGAATGGCGTCAAGTTCACCGCCATGCCGGCCTGGCCCGCGCAGAAAAGGGACGATGAGGTCTGGGCCGTGGTGGCCTTCCTGCAGGCGATGCCAGGCATGTCGCCCGAGCGTTATAAAGAGCTCGCGCTGGGCGGGCGCCGCGAGGAAACCATCAAACCCATCACGCCTGATCATCTGCGGCCACTGCAGGACCCGCTCGGTTCGGTGTTGGCCAACTGCAACCGTTGTCATGCCGAGGACGGCGGCGGCCGAGGCGAAGGCGCTTTCCCGCGGTTGGCCGGGCAGAGCGAGCCTTATCTGCTCGGTGCGCTGCAGGCCTACGCCCGCGGCGAGCGGCATAGCGGCGTCATGCAGCCGATCGCCGCAGGCCTGGAGCCGGAAGTGCTCGAGGCATTGGCGCAACACTACGCCGAGCTGCCACCGGTCAGCCGAACGGAGGCTCCGGAGCCGGCGCCGGACATTCTCGCCGAAGGCCTAACGCTGGCCGAGCGCGGTGTACGAGCGCGCGGCATCCCTTCATGCGTGCACTGCCATGGGCCGAAGGACGGACCACGCAATCCCATGTACCCGAACATTGCCGGTCAGTACGCGCCCTATCTGAAGTTGCAGCTGGAGCTGTTCACCGAGGGTAAGCGTGGCGGCACGGAGTACGCGCATATCATGCACAGCGCTGCGCAGCGGCTTACGTCGGAGCAGATGCAGGCGCTGGCCGACTACTACGCATCGTTGCCGGCTGCGGTAGCGCCGCCCGTCACGGAGGCCACACCAACCCGTGCCGAGACCCCGGCGCAGAATTCTTCCACCCAACAGCAGAGGTAACCGATGTTCGACAAGATCGTGGAAATCGTCTCGGCGTTCGGCTACATCGGCGTGTTCTTGCTGATGTTGCTGGAGAATATCTTCCCGCCCATCCCGTCCGAGCTGATCATGCCGCTGGCCGGTTTCGTTGCGGCGCGGGGTGATCTCAACTTCATTGCGGTGATTCTGGTCGGCACGGCAGGTTCAGTCGTCGGCGCCTTGCCCTGGTACTACGCCGGCGCCAAGCTCGGCCAGGCGCGCATGAAGCGCTTTGCCGAACGTTGGGGGCATTGGCTCACGTTATCGCCAGAAGATGTCGACAAGGCCAGCGAGTGGTTCGACCGGCACGGCAAGGGGGCGGTGTTCTTCGGCCGTCTGATCCCGGCGGTACGCACCCTGATCTCGGTCCCGGCCGGTATTGCCGGGATGTCGATGACCAAGTTCCTGATCTACTCGACGCTGGGGTCGCTGATCTGGACCGCATTGCTGGCACTGGCCGGCTATCTGCTCGAGTCGCAGTACGAGAAGGTCTCCGAGTACATGAACCCGATCTCCACCGGCGTGGTCGTGTTGATGGTGCTCTACTACCTGTACCGGCTGATCCGTCAGCGCTTCGGCAGGAAAGAGCACTAGGCCGTGACGCCAGCCTGCGACGCCACGGCGGTCGGTCAGGTCAGGTCAGGCCGCGCCAGCCCTGTGGTGTTGCGGTTGGTGAGCACGCTCGCACTGATCGATCACGGCGAACACCTGCTGCCACATCTGCTCTGACTGTTGCTTGAGTTGTTCAGTACGGGCCTGGATCAAGGACTGGATCCGCGGCGCATCGTCTGTGATCAGGTCGATCTTGCGCTTGATTTCCGCCTCATCGGTGGTGACCTGAACCAGCCCTTCGGGGAAGCCATAGTCTTCGAAGAGCATCTGATACTTGTGGCTCCAGCCGGTGGCCAGCGCCGGAACGCCCTGTGACAGCGCGCTGACCAGGCCATGAAAGCGGCTGCCCAAGGTGCCGCTGCAGGCGCCGAGGATGCCCTTGATCTCCAGCGCGCCGCTTTCCTTGACGATCGGAATCCCGCCCACCGCTGCGGACAATTCGTCAGCCAGGCGCTGATCGTCCTTGCCTTCGTGCACCAGCACGAACGGCTTGGCGCCTTTTTCCAGCAGGTACCGCGTGCAGCTGATGAGGAAAGGCAGGTAAGCCTCGCGCGTCTTCTGGTCGGTCTTATCGAGCATCCGGCAGTTGGGCACGATGCAGAAACGGTTCTGCTCGGTATCGAAGCCTTGCGGTAGCACGCCGGTCATGAGGTTGGTGAAGTCCGGCGATTGCTTGATCTTGGCCTGCTCACCCACCAGTTCAGTCAGGTGTTCGTAGGACACGCGCTCGCGCGGGAAAATCAGGTCGACGTTTTCGACCACCGTCTTCATCGCCGCGCGGTTTTTCTCGGACTTGAACGGTCCCAACGCCTGCGGCAAGAGGATCACGCGGGTGCCGTTCTTCTTCCAGCGCCGGGTCGATTGCGCCAGCTCCGCGCAGGGATCCTCGCCCCATTGATCGCTGTAGGCGAAGCCCGCCGCGTCGATGACCACATCGACTTCCTTATCCAGCACCACGCCGTACATCTCGCGCAGCGGGCGCGGGGCGAAGTTGGCGAGGGTGCCCCACTGGATGCCGTAGCGCCACAGCCAGGCCTTGGGGTAGAAGCCCAGCTGCACCAGCTTACGGAACGGTTGTTCAGCTTTTTTCGGGGTCGGCGCCATGACGAAGGTAGCGTCGGGATACCGGGTCCTCAGCTTCTGCAGCGCCGCGTGCAACATCAGCTCAGCGCCTTTATTGACGAAGCCTGCCTTTCTGATCTCGATAATCATCGCTTACCTCAGTTGTATACGATCAAGTCTTTCTCGGTCTTCTTGTCCGAATAAGGAATCCCTCCCGTTGGATCGGCATAGCCCACCGCCAGGAGCATCACGGTGCGCTCCTGATACGTCAGGCCCAGTATTTTCGCCAGTTGGCGTTCTCTTTCTTCAACGTCTGGCCAGTTGATCGAGCAGCTCGACAACCCCAGGCTTTCCAAGGCCAGCATCAGCTGCATGGCGGCAAGCGAGCCGTCGATATAAACGACGTGGCGGTCGCGTGCTTCCGGGTAGCAACCGAGGTCGCCGACCACGGCAATCACGCAGGGCAGGTTGTCGTGAAAACCTGCGGTGCCACCGGCGCACTTGGCGACCTCGGCGGCCTTTTCCTTGCCGTTGCTGACATAGAAACGGAACGGTTGGCGGTTGCAGGCCGATGGCGCCAGCGCGGCGGCCCGCACCGCCTGCTCGAGCAGTTCGTTGCTGACCGGCTTGTCCTGATACCAGCGCACCGAGCGACGACGGCGGAACAGCACCATCAGCTCGTCATAGCTGACCGGGCACTCCGGCAGCTGGCTGTGGGGGTAGGGCACGCAGCGGTTGGTTTCGTCGGGGTTCTGTGTACTGGTGAAGGCGCGCTTGGCCGAGTCGATGCGTGGCGTGCTGCAAACGGCGGAAAAATAGTCGGTGAGCACATCGTTGGCCCAGCGTTGCTGGCCGTTGACGACGCCCGCCTGGGTCGCATTGGCATAGCAGCGAACCGTCGGGCCGATGTAATCCTCGGCGAAGGTACTGCGCCGAGGGCGCATGATCAGCCCTTTTTCCAAGCGATGAACGTTGCGGCGCAGAAAGGCGTCGTTTTCGCCCTGTCCGCGCATCCGTTGGGCGAAATTCAGCCGGCCTAGCAGCACTGCGCGGTGCTCCCGGTCGAACTCGCGGCTGATCAGGCAGTAATAGACAGAGGCCAGGAATCCGCTGGAGGAAAACAGGCGGACCAGGGCCAGGCCAGTGTTGTCGCGGGTGGCCTTGATCGCGTTCTTGACGGGATCAGGCAAGGCTCTGGCGAGCGACATCAGGCTCATCGGGCGGCTCCTACTGCGTTGAATGCGTAACGGACGGGGCTGAACATCGATTTGGTCATCATGTAGAACACCGGGCGGGTCTTCTTGTGCACCAGCAGGGCAGCGTAGGAAGCAACCGCATAAGAAATGAGCGTGGCCATGGCGGCGCCTTCGCCGCCGTAGTGTGGAATCAGCAGCAGGTTGATGCCGATGTTGGCCAGCGCGCCCAGGCCCTGAGTGATCAGTGAAAACATCAGTGCGCCCTCGATCAGGATCCAACGACTGAACGCGGCCCGCATGAAGATGAACGCGCCTGCCCAGATATGGATGGTGAGGATCGCGGCGGAGTTCTGATACTCGTCGCCAAACAGCAGGGCGATCACGGGTTCGGCGACGAGCGACACTAGCACTGCGACGGCAATGGCAAGGATGAACAGGACATCGAACAGCTGCTGGAAGCGCTTGTTGAAGAGCGCCGGGTCGGCGGCGTGCAGCTTGATCAGCTTCGGGAAGAACGAAGCGACAATGGCGATCGGCAGGAAGTACCAGGCCTCGGAGAGTTGCGCTGCAACGGCATACACACCGACTTCCTCGGCGCCCACCATCCACTTGAGCATGACCTGATCGATCTTCATGTAGACCACTGCGAAGATCGAACCGAGGTACAGAATCCAGCCCTGGCTAAGCAACTCCTTGGCCTTGGCCAAGCTGGCTTTCCAGCTCATCAGCGAGACAGTCGTGGTGCCTTTATAGAGCAGCGCGAGAATCAACGCCGCCATCGCGAATTGTGCCGTGTGGGCAAAAGCGAAAGCGATGACGCCTGCGCCGCTGAACACCATCAGCAGCTTCAGGCCTGCCGACAGCAGGATCGCACTGGACTTGGCGATGGCCGGATAGCGGGCCTGCACCTGGGACTGGAACCAGTATTCCACCACGTCGAAGGTCTGGAAGAAGATGGCCGAGGCGACGATCAGCAACATCCAGAACTCGGTACCGCCGACTTCTTCGAACAGCGATGCGTAAACGAGCACCAGGACGAAACCAATGGTCATGCCCGTCAGCTTAAGCATGAACGTGGTACCCAGCGTCTCCGGAACCTTGTTCGGCTGCTTTACCACTTCGCGCACCACCAGACCCGCCAGGCCCATGTGACCGGCCGATGCGAAGATCGCGGTCATGGAGATGGCGTAGGCGAGAATCCCGAACTGTTCCGGTCCCAGATAGCGGGCCAGCACGATCGCCATGAGAAAGCCCACGCCGATGTTCAGCAACCGCTCCGCCATCATCCATGAAGCATTGAACAGGTACAGCTTGAGTTTGTGGAAGAGGGTGGTGATTGCGCTCATCGAGTGGCTCGGCTCCTCAAGGCTGGGCTCCGTGGTGGCAAGCATTGCCTTCAGTTGCGCTGGAGTGGCGACGCACAGCAGACCGTGTTTCGGCTGGCATGTTCCGGGTGTAAACAATTGGACATGTATCGCGGGTCAGCCTGGTAAGGCGCTGGCGAAAGGCCGCTAGAGCAGGTCGGTTTGCAGGAAACTCGCGGGCTGACAGCAGGCGAAACGGTCGGCCGGAGGCTCATTTGGGCAAGCCTGACCCATGTCGGTTCCGACTGACGGTTACGCTGGTGTTTTCTTGGTTGTACTTAATCTGATGGCCTTTTCATCTCAAAAGTGGAACTTTTGCCATCACTCCTGTTCTTAACCCTGCTGCCGCTGCTGGCCGTTCCCTGACCCATCTCGATGTGCCATGGAGCGCCTAGCACGGCGACCAGCCCTCCGCCTTGGGGCTGGTGCAAGGCTGCCGCGAAGGATCTCGCGAAACGTCAGGACTGACGCAAGGAATCGCTGCTCGGAGCGGCTAAAGGGACAGGACTCAGCCAGACAGAAAAGCCCCGCATCGTTTGATGCGGGGCTTTTTTGCGTCTGGCTATGCGACTAGGTTCGCTGACTCATACCGTTTCCGGGTGGTCCTGGTGGACGCTCTCGTTGCTTGCGAAGTTAAAGCTCGCGCGTCCCTTGCCTGCTCCCTTGGCCTGATACAACGCTTCGTCGGCCAGCATCAGCGCTTCAGAAAACTCGCCTCCAGACCAGAGTGCGCCGCCGACGCTGCCGCCGATGGTGATCTTTTCGCCCGCCAGCAATACCGGCTCAGCCAGCCTGGCAATGATGCGCTTGGCCGCGCGCTGCACATTGCGCACGGACTCGCCCTTCCGCAGGCGCAAAAGCAGGACGAACTCATCGCCGCCATGGCGCACCGCGATATCACCGTCGCGGATCGAGGCGGAGAGCCGCAAACCAACCTCATGGAGCAACGCATCGCCGGCGGCATGGCCAAAGCGATCATTGATCGGCTTGAAGCCGTCGAGGTCCAGGCATAACACGCCAAAGCTGCATTGAAGCTCGTCTGCTGTACGCACGGTTTCGACGTATTTCTGCAGCGCTGCTCGGTTTGGCAGTCCGGTTACGGTATCGCGATAGGCAATGCCTTAGACGACCGCCAACTGACTTCTCTTGCGGGTCAGGCTGTCCACCAGATGCCGTATCGCAACGCTCAGGGCTTCGACTTACCGCGTGCTTGTCAGTAACGGGATGCGGACATCGGCCCCCTCGGAAATACGAGCGGCTGCGTCAACGATCTCCTTTAGCGGTCGTGTGATCATGCCCGCAGCAAACCAGCCAATCGCTGCGAAGGCCAAGGACTATAGGGCGCCCCAGGCAAAGATTTCGTTGCGCAACAGGCGTGCTTCTGCGAACGCGAGCTTGACCGGCTGACGGGCAATGCACGTCTAGGGAGCAACCAGGGTAGAAAGCATTGAATCATGTACTTTTAGGCTATCAGCCAACCCCGCCGCAAACAGGCGAACAATAGGCTCGGGTGTTAGCACAGTGACGCTCTGTTCCGCCGGGATAAGCGGCTGTAGCGGCGTGTAGCCCTCGAACGACCAGAGCCACTGGTCGCCACTCCAGATCAGCACGCACTCGCCGGCATGCTCGATCATGCTGCCGCCCGGCAGGTCGCCGAGCTTCGCGATCCAGCTGTGCTGGGCGCCTTCATCGTTAAGACGCGCGGAGTGCAGACGATCGTCGATGGCCTCGGACGACAGATCCTGCTGCTTCGGGAATGCCCTGGCCCACGCTTCCTTGAATAGCTTGTAGGCCGGGCGGCGGCACTGAGCGCAGGGTCGGTGGCCGGCGGCGTAGGCAGTCGGCTCATCGAGAAAGAACAGCTCGGTGTAGCTGTTCGGCATCATCAGGCCAGGCCGCTTGTAATCCTTGAAGGGAGACAATCCGCAGGTGATCCACGGCTTGACCTTCCACTTGCTCACGATCTGCTGCTCGGTGTTGTGCAGGCGGCCGCGGTTACCCATGAAGGTCCCGCGGCTGGCGACGGCATGCAGCTGACTACGGGGATCGACGCGGTTCTGTAGGGGCATGGCTAAAAACTACTTTTGATTACGCTGAGTGCGGCGGCCGGCCGGGCGAAGCGTTTGCGGTCATGGTTGATGCTGGCCACCACATCATGCAGACCGGCCTGCAGCAGGCAGGTCTCGGCGTCTTCCCGTAGCTGCACCAGCCAGGGCGAGTCGCCGGAGAAATGGCCCCAGAACTCATGGTCTGCTTCGAGCCGGTGTGGCTTGGCTTTCCACAGCAACTGGGGAATCAGCCCTTGGCAGAGACTGAGCCTGCGTAGGTTTGCTTGCGGCAAGACCGCACGGCGCATGATTGCGCCGTGATAATGCGCCAGAGCTAGGATCTGCATCAAATGCAAGCACGCTCGGGTAGTGGTCGAAGTGTGCGCCCTGGGTCAGGTGGTAATAACGGCTTAGATGGTCTTCGCCGAGCTCGGTTACCTCTTCAAGCACGACGGCGTAGTAACCCGACGAGGCGGTCGTTATGGCGGAGGTGTCGCTGGTGAGCAGGTGGAGTTTGTAGATGGCTACGTCATCAGGACGTGGAGCATGTTCCCTAAACCACGCCTGCAGTTCGCCAGGGCTCTTGTAGCTGTAAATCAGTGTATGCGACTGCTCAGATGCGCCATCCAACCAGTCTGGATTCAGGGCGAGGAAATCCGCAACCCAGTTAACATGGGACTGCTTGATAGCTTTCTTGAGTTCATCGGCAGTCGACAGCTCGAACTGTGTCAGCTGCAGATCGGCGGGCAAGAGCCGGTTGATTTGCGTGCGCTCGAATCCGTGAGCCTCGAATGCTTCCAGGATGCGTGCGGCTTGCCGTCGAGCCGGGTTGGCTCGGTTCTGTAGCCAGCCGACTACTCGGGTGAGTGAACCGAACAGCGAGTTAGCGGTTTGCAGCAATTCCATGAGCGATCCTTGCGACTGGGAAGCTAGCGTCAGCTCCGTCGAGCTAGGTGGATGTCACCGCGAGGTGTGAGCGACGGAGTGGCTCAGCCAAGTGATTCGTCGAAGTAGTCGCTGTCGAGCCGTGGCACCTTGTAAAGCTGGGAGCTGACGCCGACCTCGTGATCCAGCATCAGGTTGACCAGGCGTTTGCCGTCGACCAGTACCAGTCCTTCGACCGAGCGGGAGAAGTCGACGGCTTGGGCGGTGAAGCCGGAGGTGGTGATGAACACGCCGCGTCTGGCTTTCTGCCCGGCCAGCGCGCCGTAGAAGGCTTGCAGTTCGGGGCGGCCGACGGTGCTCTGCCAGCGCTTGGCCTGCACGTAAACCTTTTCCAGCCCCAGCGCGTCCAGTGATATCACGCCGTCGATGCCGCCGTCGCCGCTGCCGCCCACCTGCTGCAGGGCCTGGCGGTTCGCGCCGTAGCCGAGGCTATGCAGTACGTCGAGCACGATGTGTTCGAAGCGCGTCGGGCTGGCTTGCAGCAGGCTATCCAGCAGATCGCCCGCCACGCTGGTGCGCAGCTCGAGGATGGCCTGGTTCAGCCGCTCCTGTGGGCTGCTGGTGGCGAGGTCGGCCTGAGCGATCGGCGCTGGCGTGTCGTTGCTGTCATCCAGCGAGGCGGCGTCCGGTGCCGGCTTCAGCTTCACGCTCATGAAATTCACCGCCAAATGCTCGACCTGCTCCGGGCTCAGCGGAGCCGGGTTGGCCTGGGCGAAGGCGAGCCCGTCGTTGGTCAGCTTCCAGTAGCCGCGCTTGGCGCTGCTGGAGTAGCCGGCGCGCTTGAGCCGGTCATGGGCCCAGCCGGAGCGGTTCTTATAGGTCGCCTGACCGCTGGCGATTGTTTCCTGTCGCTGCGTTTCACTCAGGCCGAGCGCCTGAGCGGCCGCTTCGTGAGCCTCGCCCGCCGTGGCACCTTCGGGGCGGGCGGCGAGAAAACGCAGGATGGGCTCGATGAACTGGTCGTAGGTCGGCACGGACATGGGCTCGGTATTTTCCTGAAGTGAGGGATCAGCTCAGCGTAGCGGCTCGGCGACCGCGCTTGGCCTTGGGCGCGGCGGCGCGTTGGGTTTTGATGCGTTCCAGCAGTACGCTGGCCGGCTCGTCGTCTGGGTCCTGCGGCACCAGTTCGCCACGGAAAGCTTTGGCGAGGATGCTTTGAGTCAGGCGGTCGATGCGCGACTGGGCGGCTTTGACGAGGGCTTCGAGTTGGTCGGCGAAGGCGAGGAGTTGTTCGACGCGGCGGACTATTTCGGTTTGTTCCTCAATTGCAGGGTTGGGAAGCGCAATCTCTTTCAAAACCGAAGCCTTTATCCCTTTCACTGTTGTTCCGGTAGAGCGGCGGGCAAGCTCTTCTTGCAGGAGCGGTGACTGCAAAGCTATGGCTGCGAAGCCGGACGAGAAACCTTCGTAAAATTGAAGACAGATTGCCCGTTGCGCCAACGCGAACTTTTTCTCGATATCGATTGTGGCAATGTTCCCAAGCGGCGCCTCAGTCGTTATCACAACATCGCCAACTTGTGGGATTCCACGCGTCATCCAGCCCTCGTATGCCTCGGGGCGAATAAATTCTTGAGGTTCTCTTGAGATATATCCCTGCCTGATATTTTTAGCGGTGATAAGTGGAATACCCGAGTCGACCTTTTCCGGCGTTTTTCCGCGATAGTCGATAAACCGTGCTAGGACGCCAAGCTTTCTTTTCGGATAAGCGAAGGGCTGATTTTCAGTGGTTTTACAACGAGCCCGGCGCCACTCCTCCGTCAGCCGCCCGGAAACGGCGACAGCGAGGACGGATTGGCGGAAGCGTTTGAGCAGCGCAGGTATGCCGTCGATGCGGGTTTTGAAGGTATCGACCTGGGCCAGCAGTTCATCGAGCTTTGCAGCGATTCGGGTTTGTTCAGCTAGCGGAGCTAAGAAAACAGGTAGCTTCTTGCTGTCCCCGAGCGCCAAAGTCATTCTCCCAGTACCTGTAGCCTTACTCCGAGAGTATTCAGCTACAAATGGAGAATTCATATAATGCTCAAGGTATTTTGATTGGACTATATTTCTATTAGGCTTTACTAGCCCCAAACCAACGAAAATGCTGAACTCATCATCCCAGTCTACGATTTTGGCGAAGCCAAGAGTCCCAATTCGAGGGAAAACTATGTCTCCCTTCTCTGGGTGGCAGCGTTTTATAAGTTCTGCGTGCTCTTCTTTTGCGATATAGCGCTCGTATACATTCCAATCAATTGGTTTGTATGGACGTATATTTTTGATAGAGATGAAGCGCACTCCAGATTCGAGGTAGTTTGGAGTTTTATGTGTTCCATCGGTGACTTTCAAGGATATATCCTCTAGAGAGGCTATGATCCATCCCTCGGGAAGCTCACTCATCACCTGCCTCCTGAACCATCGAAAGCCCCATCACCTCCGCCATCAACTGCTTCTGCGCCGCCACTTCATCCCCAGCTCCCAATGCTTTCATCAACTCTTCCAGCTCATGCAGGGCTTCGGTTAGCTCGGCCATGGCCTCACCGGCCAGCACTTCCGGGGCGGGCAGGTCAGCCGCATTCAAGCTATCGGCATCTTTCAGCCAGCTGATATCCAGCGAGTCGCCGCGCTCGCGGATCTGCTCGCGGGTAAACACACGGAAGCGGCTCAGCTCGCCAATGCCTTCAACGTTTTCAGAACGCGGGCTATGGCCGGACGAGTCATTCCCGTAGGCATCCTCAAAAGGTTTTAGGTGCTGCGCGCCAAAAGGGGTGCGCTTGCCGAAGCTGGGCATGTTGCTGCGCAGGTCATAGATCCACACGCGATGGGTGCAGCGCTCTTCCTGGCGCGGGTTGTCGGCCGTGCCTTTCTGGAAGAACAACACGTTGGTCTTCACGCCCTGGGCGTAGAAGATGCCGGTGGGTAGGCGCAGGATGGTGTGCAGGTTGCACTTATCCATCAGGTCGCGGCGAACCTCGGTGCCGACGCCGGCCTCGAACAAGACGTTGTCCGGCAGTACCACGGCGGCGCGCCCGCCGGGCTTGAGGCCGCGGTAAATATGCTGGAGAAAGGCCAGCTGCTTGTTGCCGGTGCGGTAGGTGAGGTCGTCGCGGGTCGGCCCGCCGCCGCCCTTGGCGGTGCCGAACGGCGGGTTGGAGAGGATCACGTCGACCTTTGGCAGGCTGGCGCCGGTCTGGCCGAGGGCGTTGCCCAGATGCACCACGCCTTCTGCGTCGCCTTCCATACCGTGCAGCAGGCAGTTCATCAGCGCCAGCCGGCGTGTACCAGACACCAGCTCGACGCCTACGTAGGCGTCGGTGCGCTGGAAGCGGCGGTCTTTTTCGTTCAGCTCGTATAGGTCGTCGGTGTGCTGCTTGATGTAGGCGTCGGCGGCGATGAGAAAGCCCGCGGTGCCGGCGGCCGGATCCTGGAGGGTCTCGCCCGGCTGCGGCTTGATGCAGCGAATGATGCTGTCGATCAGCGGGCGCGGGGTGAAGTACTGGCCGGCGCCGGATTTGGTCTCGCTGGCGTTCTTTTCCAGCAGGCCTTCGTAGAGATCGCCGAGCCCATCCTCGCGGGCGCTGAACCAGTCGATGCCGTCAAGGCTCTTGATCAGCTGCTCGAGGTGGCGCGGCTCCTTCAGGCGGGTCTGGGCGTCGGCATAGATGGCGGCGATCAGCGGGTCCGGGTTCTTGCCCAGGTCCAGCAGCATCTGCCGGTAATGGTCGAGCAGGTTGAGCCCGGACTTACCGGCCAGATCCGGCCAGCGCGCGCCTTCGGGCAGCTTGTGGCCGAAGCTGTCGTTGTTCTGCACCTGCTCGTATTCCATCTTGATGAACAGCAGCAGCACCAGCTCGGTGACGTAGTCGCTGTAGTTGATCCCGTCGTCACGCAGGACGTCGCAGAGGTTCCAGAGCTTCTGGACGATGTCGGAGTTGGTCATGGGTTACTCGTGGCGAAAAGTGTGCAACGGGCCGGATTGCTCCGGCACGTCGGTGTGGTTGTGGGTGTTCAGTTGTCCGCGGTGCCCCGTTCAGCCTGTAGCGCACGGCCGGCTGCGGTCAGGCGATAGCGTTGTTTGCTGCTGTTGGGTTTGTCCGGAATGGTCATCTCGACCAGGCCCAGCGCCAGCAGCGGGGCCAGTACCTGCTCGCGAAATTTGCTGCGGTTGCTGCGCCCGGAGAACGCCATCAGTTCTGGGGCGGCGTGATCACCGGTCATCCTGCGCAGCAGCGCAAGGGGCTCCGGTGGCAAGGGCGGATTGGCCTCGGCGGTCTGCGAACCTGGTCCCGACTTGGTCCCGACTTGGCCCCGACTTGGTCCTGACTCGGTCCCGGCTTGGTCCCGGCCTGGTCCCGAAACCGCTCCGCTTTCCAACGGTCGCCGTATCACCACCTTGAACTGGTTGCCCTCCCGGTCGTCATTTAGCTCAATCGTCGGCCAGGCGTCGATCGCACGCGGGATGCCGGTGCCCAGGCCACGATAGGGCAGGATGTGTACGGCATGGGAGGTAAGCGTCGGGTTGCGGCGGTTGGACAGGCCGAATCGAATCTTTTGCGTATCGAGGACATCCGGCAGATGTCCGGGGCTGATCAGTTCGATCCGATCGGCAAAGATCATCAGCCGGATGGAGGCGCTGACGAAGTAGTCGCGGTGGATCAGGGCGTTGACCAGCAACTCTTCGAATACCTCCTCCGGGACTTCCAGCTGACCGAGGGTGTTGAAGCCTTGCTGGCGCTGCACATGCCGCAGGTTGCGCTTGATGAAGGCCAGGCTGCGTCGGTACTGCTCCACCAGATTGCCGTCGATGTCTTCGCTGTCGAGGTAGTGGCGGTCATGCAGGACCGTGCCCGGAAACGCCACGGCTTTGATATCGAAGGCCGGGCATAGGCTTTGTGGCGCCTTGCCGAAGAGCAGCAAGCCGGCCAGGTTGGGCGTGCCGCCACTGGCGAGGCCGAGATTTTCCAGGATGCGCATGGTTTCCAGGCCCGCCTGCTCCGGGCTTTGCCGGAAACGCCGTTGGAAGTACTCGCCAAGCGTCTTTGTATCGATATCCGCCGCGCTGCTGCCCGCGACCGGAACCGCATCGGCGCACACCAGCCCGGCCTGTTGGAACAGGCGCTGCAGTTCTTCACGGGCCGTGACGCGACGCTTGTCTGCGCCGCTCTTGACCCAGATGCGCCCGTGACTGTCGACATAGGGTTTGTTCAAGCCCTGGTCGACCGTCACCACCATGACCAGGCCGTGTTCGGTCTGGATGTTGCGGGACAGCGGGTTGATCGCTGGCTTGACGTTCTGCGAGGCGGCGTTGGAAAGCATCTGGTTGAGCCGCGAAACGTCGGCGCCACTCAGCCCGCTCACCGCGCCGGAGTCGTCTACGCCAATCAGTAAATGGCCACCGGACGTATTGGCGAACGCTACCAGCTCGGCCGCCAAGGCATCGATGTTGCTGAAGTCGCGCTTGAACTGGTGGCGGCTGTCTTCACCACAGGCAAGGATCTGATGAAGCTCGACAAGGGTCATGGCGCATCTCTGAAAATCGTCGGCGCAGTCTGCCGTTGAGTCGTGCAGCGAGGGCATTGTCGGTCATCGGTGAGTACCGCGGCCAATCCACCGTTCCAGATCGGCCTCATCCTGTTTGCACCCACAGGTTGTCGTTCAGGGCGTTCAGTACCACGCCGAGGTTGCCACCGAGCATCTTGTCCAGCCGGGTGCTGCCACCATCGTTCCGGAACGCCTCGCCGATCTGCTTCTCGTCAATCACCACTTCATGCACCAGCTGTTTGGCCAGGCGGTCTAGCCATTTGCGCTGGATGGGGGTCCACGGATGCAAAGCGTAGATCGTCTCCATGGCCTTGGTCACACGCTGCTCGAATGGCAGTAGGGCTTCGCCGAGTGCCGCACGGCGGATGAAGCCGACGATGCTGGCGGCGATCTCCAGGTTCGTCTGGTTGCGCCAGGCGCTCTGCAGGTTCACTTCGCTGTAGCCATGCCCGTCGAGCAGCAGGCGCACCTCGCGCAATTGTTCGCGGGTCAGGTCTCCCGGGCGATTGACCACCACGCCGAGGGCCACCGACTGGTTGAGCTGGGTCCGGATGAAGTCGTTGAAGCTTTCCAGATAGTCGGCGGGCTTCTGGTTGGCGCCGTAGTTCTGCTCACGGACCATCAGCTCGTCCGTGTGGGTGGAGATCACCGGGTAGTTTTCCGAGCCGAGCAGGGCATTGACGGTGGCGAGCTGCTCGAGCAATTGGCTGTGCTGGCGGACGAACTGTGCGGCCTGCTGCGGGCCGAGCCCGTGCAGGTGCTGGTGCAGCTTGTCCGGCGCTACGCCCCAGGTGTCTTCCAATTCTGCGAGTTTGTTCTTGAGGGTCGGCTTGCTCTCGGCCTTGTGGCTGGCCTTACGCAGGATGCGCATGACCCGCTGGCTGAGCTGGTCGAGTACGTCGTGCGCATGGCTGCTGTCTGGTTGGCTGCCGGGCGCGTCGAGGCTGGCCGGGTTGGTCAGCTCGTTGACTAACTGCTCTAGGCTTATGCTCGGGTCTTTCACCAGGGGCTTCATGGTGTCCACGGGTTCGAGGCTGGCGTAGAGATCGACCGGGTCGTAGATCTGGAACACGGTTTTGCCGATCTCGTCGCAGCGGCGGGTGGCGCGGCCTTTCATCTGTTCATAGAGGATGCGCGAGCGCACCCGGCGCATGAACACGATATGGCAGATGCGCGGCACGTCGATGCCGGTGGTAAGCAGGTCAACGGTGATGGCGATGCTCGGGTAGCGCTCGTTCTTGTACTGGCGGATCAGCTGTACGACCTTGTCGCTCTGGCCGGTGATGATCTGCACGGCCGCCTGGTTGTAATCCTCGCCGTGGAACTCCTTGAAGGCTTCGTCGAGCAGGTTCTTTACGCGCTCGGCGTGGGCCTGGTTGACGCAGAAAATCATCGCCTTTTCGTCGCTCGAAGGATCGAGCTCTTGGGCCAGCTGCTCGCAGATGACTTTGTCGAAGCCGGGCGTAATTACTCGGCGGTTGAAGGACTCGATCTCGAAATCGAGTTCGTCCTCCAGTTCGGCTACGTCCACCTCGCCGGTAGCGGTATCGATGACGCTAACGCTCTCGCCTTTGGCGAAATGGATGCCGTTCTGGCTGAGCAGGGTCTGGTAACGGATCGGCGGTTCGTGATCGATTAGCCAGTCGTCGGCCACTGCTTCGCGGTAGCTGTAGGTGAAGATCGGCGCGCCGAACACTTCGCTGGTGTGCTTGGCCGGCGTGGCGGTGAGGCCGATGCGGCAGGCATCAAAGTAATCGAGCACGCGACGGTACTGCGACAGGTACTGGCTGAAGTCACGCATCGCCAGCTCGCCTTCGGTCATTTCCTGGTCGAGCGTATAACCCCGGTGGGCTTCGTCTACGATGATGCAGTCGAAGGCGTCGATGGGCGGCGGGTTGTCCGACTGGAAGATGCGTCGGACCATGGCCTGCACGGTGGCGACCTGGACGCGTGTTTCCGCCTCGGCGGCCATGTCGCCCAGTTCCTTGATGTCGTAGATCTGCGCCAGGGTGTGGTTTTGTTCAAGGGTCGCTTCGTTGAACGCCTCAATGGCCTGCTGGCCGAGGGCGCTGCGGTCCACCAGAAAGAGGATGCGCCGGAAGCGCTCGGCTTTCAGCAGGCGATACATCAGGCCGATGATGGTGCGCGTCTTGCCGGTGCCGGTGGCCATGGCCAGCAGGCACTGGCGCCGGTTCTCGGCGAGCGCCTGCTCGACGGCGCGGATGGCATTTTCTTGGTAGTCGCGCAGCTTGAGATAGGCGAAGCCTTCCTGCTGGATTTTCGCCTCGGCTTCCTCGCGGCTGCGCTGGAGCAGGTCGCGCAGGCCGTCCGGAGTGTGGAAGTTCTGCAGCGGACGGCGCAGGTTGGCCGGGCTGCGCAGGTCACGGAACCAGATGCCGGACTGTTCGGCGAGCTGCTTGATGAAGGGACGGCCATTGCAGGCGAAGGCGAACGGGACCTGGAAATGCCCGCCCTGGCCGTCGACCCAGCCGGTTGCTGGTCCGGCTGGCTGTAGGTCACTGGTGATGATCAGCTGACGTGCATAGCGCTCGGCCTGGGGGATGCGGTCAGCAATGTTGATGCGCTTGCGTTTGGCTTCAACGATGGCAACCGGGGTGAGACCGGCGAACAGCACGTAGTCGGCGTTTTCTTTTGGCTTGCTGGTTGGCCATTCGGCGATGGCCTTGTTCTTACCCTTTTCCGGGCGAGCGCCCTTGTTGTACGTCAGGTCGAGCGAGTCGGCTTGCCAACCGGCATCGTTCAACTGCTGGTCGATGAGTATGCGGGTGAGGTCTTCGTTGAGGTCGAACTGACTGCTGGCCTGCTGAGTCTTGCGGGCAACCTGCTGGGCGGCTTGTGGCTGATCTTCGAGCTGTCGCTGCAGCGACTGCAGGCGCGCCTCGAACTCGGCACGCGCCTTGGCCAGTTCCGCCTCGCGTTCCTGCGCGATCTGTTCGTAGACACGCGCTTCTTCGTTCATCTGCCCGGCAAGGCTGGCTTGCTCTGCCTTCTCCCGCGCTAGCAGTTCGGCCAGCTGATGGTTACTTTCCAGTTGCTGCTGACTGTCGCCAAGTTCGGCACGCAGCCTCTCGATCTGCTCCTGCAACTCTCGCAGCGGAGCACTTGGGTCAGCCGGAGTTATGAACGGGCCAGGCTTGAAGTTGATGTCTGCGTTGCCGAGCGACTGGTGATACCAGATGGCAAGCGCGCGGGCGACTTTGAGCCCATCCAACGCCTCGCGGTGTTGGGTGCGAAATTCGTGGGTCGCCTTGTTGCCTTCGATGCGCAGGGTATGGAACAGGTTGCGGATGTTGCCGTCGAGCTGGATCTCGCGGCTTAGCCGGTAGAGCAGGTCCGACTGCGAGGTAGTGGCGTCCAACTCGATGCCGGCCCGCGCCGCCAGGTCCTGCGCCAATGCTTCGCCGAGCTGGCGCAGCTTGATCAGCGTGGTGTTGGGATCGCTGGCGAACACGCGCTCCGCGCTGCTGGCGAGCTGGAAGAGGACCGGGTCGTGTTCTTGGAGAAAGGCGAAGTTACTGCTCTTGGCCATGTTCCATCCTTGCAACGAATCCTAGAAATTCGGATTGGATTTGCTTAATCAGAGGAGCATGCCAGATGAAGGGAGCTTGAGGGTAGATGACGGGACCACGAAGAACTAGCTCATCAAGCCGGTAAGATTAAATCTGCATGTCGCATGCAGTCCCAACCCGGTCTACTGACGCTTCCCTGCAAGCTACTGTAATGGCCAGCATTGCGCCTAGTGGCGCCAAGCTCTACTGGCACCTGAGCGGTACCGCTGAAAATCAGCGAGAGCAGGAAGAGCGCTGGGACCAGACGATCCGGGATATGGGCGAGACGGTTGCGTGTGAGTTTCGCACCTCTGTCATGAAGACGGTCGATGACCACATTTGTGACAGCTTTGCCGAGGTGAACGAGCGTCTCAAGGTCATCCGCAGCAGCTTTACCGAGACGCAGCGAAAACTCAGCGAAGACCGCGCATTGCTGGTTGAAGGTCTCGCGGCGTTGCAAGCCGGTGTCTGATACCGGCGCAAGCTTTCCCTGCAATCAATGCGGGGAACGCTGCAGAAGGGTTCACTTGCTCCCTGCGACCGCGTCGTTGGGCCGCGGCGACGGAGTCTGCGTGAACTTCGACGAAGCGCAGAAGCAATGCCGCATCTATGACGAGCGGCCCGACATCTGTCGGGTTGATCGTCACTACCTGACAAATTACCGTCATCTGATGAGCTAGCCAGAGTTTGTCGAGCTTAACGTCAGCGCCTGCAAGGTGCTCCAGCTGAGCAGAGATCGGTGCCGGATCACGGTTCGGCGTCCTCGGCCGGCGTATGTCTGTTGCAGCCCGATCAGTTAAATCGAAAACTACGCCGTCGCCAGAGAATTCGGGACAGAAGCAAGCAGCATAGGACATCAGCTGCTGGCCCCGTGATAGCCCACAGCAGAAACGAGAAAGGCCCGCATCGCTGCGGGCCTTTCTGTGTATGGTGCCGGCACCAAGAGTCGAACTCGGGACCTACTGATTACAAGTCAGTTGCTCTACCAGCTGAGCTATACCGGCTAAAAGATGGGCGCCATTATAGCCATTGCTCGCGGCGAGTAAACTGTTTGTTGCCAGTTGTTTGCATGACTTTTCTCATGTGCTTGCACTTCGGTGCTCGAACTCGGCAATCAGCATCAGATTGCGAGGGGTCAGCTCGGCTGGGCAAAAGGTGCCCAGCCGTACCGCATAGCCGTTTTCGGCCAGCAGCAGCGCGCGGTCGAGCAGCAGCCAGATCTCTAGTGGCCGCCGAAACAGGCCGCGTAGCAATTCCAGATTGCGCACTTCAGCGAGTCGTGGCCAGCCGCGTTTTTCGAGCGCGTCCCAGTCCTGCTCCGGTGGCTCGGGTAGTTGCTTGAGGGCCGCCAGGTCGCGGCAGTAGTGGGCGAAGCTTTTTTTCAGCCAGCTGCTGGGAAGTGACGGTGTGGGCAGGTATTCATCCTTGCCACGCAGATCGCGCTGGAGCAGGTCGAAACCGAGGCGCCAGGCCATCGATTGGTCGCGCTGACTGCGTTCGCGTGCGCCGGCGGTCACGGTTTCGCTGAGGGGTAGGCCGAGATCGTCGCGCGATAACTCAAGGGCGGATTGCCGGGCGAGGGATGACATGGGCTGGTAGCGATTGGTCTGGATGCGGTTGTAACAGCAGGGCGCTAGCGCCAGCTGGCGACAATGTTGCGCAATGCTCAGGTCGATCAGTCGGACATGCAGATCGCCACAGGCATGTAGCGCCACTGGCGTCATCGTCGGATCGATCCGTAATGACGCGCTGTCAGTCATCACATCCTGCTGACAATGGGTCGCAACGACGCCCAGCTTCTGACTGAGCTGGGTTCCGGCGGTAACCAAGGCCTTATCCCACTCGAGACAGGTTAACCCGCCGCCGCGACTGGCCAGCTGACGCCCCAGGTGGCCTTTGCCTGCACACCAGTCGAGCCAGTGTTGGGGTGGTTCTCTGAACCTCAGCGCTGCACCGAATGCCTGGATCTGCTGCCATTTTCGCCCCGGTACGTCGACCGATTGCCGGGCGTCAGGGACGGGCGTCGACGAGGTGGGTAACTCATCCATGCAGCTCAGGGCGGCGGCCTGCGCAGCCAGCTGAGGGAATGGGGCGGGCGCTAGCAGCTGTGCAGGCTGGTTGTGCGCGGCTTCAGCGTCTTCCAGTGAGCGGCCCCGCAGCCAGCAGGCAAGCTCGGGGAGTTCGGCTTCCCAGGCAAGGCGCCTATGAGTGAAGGGGCGCGGACGCCACAACGCCTGGTGCTGCAGCAAGAACTCGTCGAGTCGCCGAAAGCGTTCTGCCAGTTGTGCGTAGCTGAATGAGGTCGACATGAGGGTTCGGCGATGACGGGTTCATGGCTATGATCGCGCCGAAAGCCGCTGCCGAAAAGCCAGACGCCCGTCGAAACGGGCGTCTGCTTGGGGCTATTGACCGTAGATCTGTTCGGGTAGCCAGGTAACCAACCCAGGGAACTGGTAGGCAATTACCAGCAGCAGTAGCTGAATCAGGATGAACGGCAATACGCCTTTATAGATCGTGCTGGTGGGCACGGATTTTGGCGTGACGCCGCGCAGATAGAACAGCGCGAAGCCGAAGGGTGGCGTGAGGAACGAGGTCTGCAGGTTCAGCGCGATCATCACGCCGAGCCACACTGGATCGAGTCCCATGGCCAGCAGTACAGGGCCGACGATCGGGACGACCACGAAGGTTATCTCGATGAAGTCGAGAATGAAACCCAGCAGGAAGATCACGACCATGACCAGGAAGAAGGCGCCGAGCACGCCACCTGGCAATTGGGCAAAGACGTCTTCGATCAACACTTCTCCGCCGAAGCCGCGGAACACGAGCGAGAACAGCGAGGCGCCAATCAGAATCAGAAACACCATGGCGCTGATTTCAGTGGTGCCATAGGCCACTTCGCGCAGCTGACCGAAGTTCAGCTTGCCCTTGTAGAGCGCCAGGATCATCGCACCGAGCGCACCCAGCGCCGCGGCCTCTGTCGGTGTGGCGTAGCCGGCAAGGATGGAGCCGAGCACGGCGCTGATCAGCAGCAGCGGCGGGACCAGAGCGTTGATCAGCTTGCCCCACTCGATCGGGCCCAGCTCTTCCTGCGGCAGTGCCGGCAGTTTCTTGGGTTGAAAGATGGCTACCGCGATGATGTAGAGGATGTACATGCCGACCAGCAACAAGCCGGGCAGTAGTGCACCGACAAACAGGTCGCCGACGGAGACGGTCTTCGGCGAGAAGATGCCCATCTTCAGCTGCGCCTGCTGGTAGGCGCTGGACATTACATCGCCCAGCAGGACCAGCACGATCGAGGGCGGAATGATCTGGCCGAGTGTGCCGGTGGCGGCCAGAGTGCCGGTCGAGATGGCTGGATCATAGCCGCGGCGCAGCATGGTCGGCAGCGCCAGCAGGCCCATGGTTACTACCGTGGCGCCGACAATGCCGGTGCTGGCAGCGAGCAGTGCACCTACCACGCAAACGGAGATCGCCAGGCCGCCGCGCAGGGTGCCGAATAGCCGCGACATGGATTCGAGCAGGTCTTCGGCGACTCGACTCTTTTCCAGCATCACGCCCATGAACACGAACAGCGGCACCGCCAGCATCGTCTGGTTGTTCATGATGCCGAACAGGCGGTTCGGCAGCGCGCTCAGGTAGCCGCCGTCAAAGGTGCCGGTGATGATGCCGAGGCCGGCGAACAGCAGTGAAACGCCGCCAAGCGTGAACGCCACCGGGTAGCCGGCCATCAAGGCCGCGCAGATGCTGATGAACAGCAGTATTGCCATCAACTCAGCCATGCTTCACCTCCTGCTCAGGCAGGCGCCCAGCCATGGCGTAGCCAGCTTTGATGATCTCGGAAATGCCTTGCAGGATGAGGCAAATCACCAGCACGAGGATGATGCTCTTCTGCAGGTAAACGAATTTCAGCCCGCCGGACTCGCTGGAGCCTTCCAGCGTCGCCCAGGAGTTGGCGACATAGTCCCAGCTTGCCCAGCCGAGGAACAGGCAGACAGGCAGGAGAAACAGCAGGGTGCCGAGCACTTCGACCAAGGCCTGGTAGCGCGGGGTAAAGCGCTGGTAGAAGATGTCGACGCGGACATGGCCGTTGCGTTGCAGCACCCAGGAAGCGGCGCCCATGAACACCAGTGCATGTGCGTAAAGGACGGCTTCCTGCAGCGCAGTCGCGCCGATACCGAATCCGTAGCGCAGTACGACGACCACGGCGGTGCCAAGGACGAGGAAAAGGGTCAGCCAGGCGCAGGCCTGTCCGAAGCGGGCGTTCACGGCGTCGATGACTCTGGCGAGTCCGAGCAGTGGAGGGGCATGTTTCGACATGGCAGATCCTTTATTGTTATGGCCAGGCGGCCGGCGATTCTAGGCGGCTGTGCGAACGTGTCGCAACCGGCAGTACTACGTACGTAGTGCCTGTACGTAGTCACGGTGCTTGAGTGAGAGATAGCCATATGATAGCTAGAACTACCTGATTTCGGGGTTCCGACATTCAGCATTACAACAACAAGGAGTGACTCATGAAACCTCGTCAAATTCTGGCCGCCGCTGGAGTTGGTCTGGACGCAACCGCACTG
>JAKUTK010000170.1 GCA_022448005.1 Pseudomonas sp. | reverse complement strand
CGTCCCGCAGAGTCTGGCCGAGCAGTGGGACATACCCAGTTTAGAAGGAGACCTTGAAAAAGAATTCGGCCTGCCGATGCCGGTGGACCAGTGGCTCGAGCAAGACAGTGAACTGCATGAAGAGACCTTACGGGGCCGGATCGAGGACGAAATCGGTCAGGCTTACCAGGCCAAAGCAGATGGTGTGGGTGAGCCTGTCATGCGCCATCTGGAAAAGGCAGTGATGTTGCGAGTGCTTGATGAGCAGTGGAAAGAGCATCTATCCAACATGGATCACTTACGTCAGGGGATTGGCCTGCGGGGCTATGCGCAGAAAAATCCCAAGCAAGAGTACAAGCGTGAAGCATTCGAGATGTTCACGTCGATGCTCGATGGTGTAAAACACGAGGTCATCGCGATCCTGTCCAAGATCCAGATCCAGACCGAAGCCCAAGTGACCTCGATGGAGGAAGAGCGCCGCGCCCAGGATCAAAGGCGTCACGAGTATCTGCACCCTAATGCAGCGTTGCCGTCGCAGCCGAGTGAAGAAGAAGTCGGCAGCCACTCGGATCTCGCTGTCGATCCCCGCCAAGCGTTGCCATCGGGCTTGGCAGCGCAGAAGCCAACCGCGCAACCATTTATACGGGCCACACCGAAGGTGGGCAGAAACGAACCGTGTCCCTGTGGTTCTGGCAGGAAATACAAACACTGCCACGGGAAGTTATAGCCTGTGTGGTTTTAACGGCCATTGTTCGTGTCCGATCTCCAGCGTTCGCCCCTGGCTCCGCCCGAGTTTCCGGATATGCCGGATGTTCGCGGGGTGCGTCTCGCAACCGCGGCGGCCAAGATTCGGTACCACGGTCGAGATGATCTGTTATTGGTGGAGTTCGACCCCGGCACCGTGGTTGCCGGTGTTTTTACCCGGTCCAGCACCGCCGCCGCGCCAGTATTATGGAGCCGCAGCGTAACCGACCGTGGCTATGCTCGGGCCCTGCTCGTCAACAGTGGCAACGCCAATGCATTCACTGGCGTTCAGGGCATGCGAGATGTCGAAGCATCTGCCGCGGCAGCAGCCGGCGCCATTGGTTGTCGACCTACCGAGTTGCTGATCGCGTCGACCGGGGTCATCGGGGAGCCACTGCCGGTCGAGCGTATTACTACGGTGCTGCCGGACATGAAAAGTCAGCTGAAGGCGGGTTCATGGCAGGCGGCTGCTCGGGCTATTGGCACCACCGATACCTACTCCAAGGGGTCGGCGTGCAAGACGCAACTGGGCGACACGCCAGTTACCATTGCCGGCATAGCCAAAGGTTCCGGCATGATCGCGCCCAACATGGCGACGCTGCTGGCTTTTATCTTTACCGATGCTGCAATTTCGCCCCAGATCTTGCAGTCGCTGTTGACGACAGGCGTTTCAACGTCGTTCAACTGCATTACGGTGGACAGTGATACCTCGACCAGTGATACGCTGCTGCTCGCAGCAACCGGCCAGGCCGGTAACCATGCGCCGCGCTCGATTAGGGACCGCGGGCTGCGGGCATTTCGGCGCGCACTCAACGAGGTACTGACTGATCTCGCGATTCAGGTGGTTCGGGACGGGGAGGGGGCAAGCAAGTTTATTACGATCGAAGTGAGTGGAGCGAGTTCTCCGGCGGCGGCTCGCACGGCCGCTTTGGCCGTTGCCAATTCACCGCTCGTCAAGACTGCGATCGCTGG
>JAKUTK010000017.1 GCA_022448005.1 Pseudomonas sp. | reverse complement strand
AAGGACGTGACGGTCACTCGCCAGAGGCCTGTACAGGACAGCAATCGTATTGCCGGTACGGCCGTGGGTGCGGTGGTCGGTGGGCTGCTCGGAAACCAGATTGGTGGCGGCAACGGCAAAAAGATTGCCACGGTCGCTGGTGCGGTGGGCGGTGGTTATGCCGGGAATCAGGTGCAAGGCCGCATGCAGGCGAATGACACCTATAGCACAACGGAAACCCGTTGCAGTACAGTCACTGACACTCATCAGAAGATCATTGGCTATGAGGTGAAGTACGACCTCGACGGTACGGTCGGGCAAGTCCGGATGGATCACGCCCCAGGTCAGAAAATTCCGGTCCATGACGGGCGTTTGGTGCTGACACAGCAGTAAGTCGATATAAAAAACGCCCAGATGGGCGTTTTTTTGCGGCGTATGGTTACCGTTTCAGTGCTGGAGTCAGATGGGGCTGGATGGCGGTAAGGACTGCCTTGAAGCACTTGGTGTTGCCCGCAACGATTTGGCCCTTTTCAAAGTATTCATGGCTGCCAGTGAAGTCACTGACCAGGCCGCCGGCTTCTTGAATCAGCAGGGCGCCTGCGGCCATGTCCCATTCGGACAGGCCAAACTCCCAAAACGCGTCATAGCGACCGGCCGCGACATAGGCCAGATCCAGGCTGGCAGCCCCGGCGCGGCGAAGCCCTGCGGTTTGCCCAACCAGGCTTCGGAACATATTGAGGTAGCTATCGAGATTGTCCAGCTGGCTGTCGCGGAACGGGAATCCCGTGCCGAGAAGTGCGCCTTCCAGGCTCTTGCGTGCACTGACGCGCAGGCGGCGTCCGTTGAGTGCCGCGCCACGACCCCGGCTGGCAGTAAACTCTTCCTGGCGAACCGGATCGATCACCACGGCGTGTTCGAGGCGGCCACGATATTTGCAAGCGATGCTGACTGCGTAGTGAGGTACGCCGCGTAGAAAGTTGGTGGTTCCGTCCAGTGGGTCAATCACCCAGAGGTAATCCTTGCCGTCCCCGCTGCCTTCCAGCAGTCCGCCTTCCTCGCCAAGGATTCCGTGGTTTGGATAGGCTTTGCGCAGCGCCGTAACGATCAGTTGTTCGGCGGTGCGGTCGATTTCCGAGACGTAATCGCGCGCGTCCTTTTCGCTAACCGAGATCACGTCCAGGCGCTCGGTGGAACGAACAATCATTTCGCCAGCGCTACGGGCGGCGCGCAGCGCGATATTCAGCATGGGCTGCATCGATCAAATACCTGGTCGTTTAAAGAAAGCCGGCAATTCTATCAGAAACCGGCGCTGCATGTTGCTCGCCACGCGCTCGTTCTGGCGGTTAATAGCGAAGCTGCGGATCCTTCCTGTAAGCTCTCCGTCTGCTTTCTGATTGAGAAAAAACAGTGTCGCTTCAGAGCATTCGCGTAGTGTTGGTCAACACCAGTCACGCTGGGAATATCGGGGGCGCGGCCCGCGCCATGAAAAATATGGGCTTAACGCGCTTGGTGTTGGTGGGCCCGGAGGATTTTCCGAGTCCGAACGCCGTCGCGCGAGCCTCGGGCGCAACAGATATTCTTGATTCAGCGGAGATCGTGGCGACGCTCGAGGAAGCCTTGGTTGGCTGCAGCTTAGTGCTGGGCACAAGTGCGCGCGATCGTCGCATTCCTTGGCCGCTTCTGGATCCGCGCGAAACCGGTACGGTCTGCCTTGAGCAGGTCGAGCGGGGCGGTGAGGTGGCGTTGGTATTTGGGCGCGAATATGCAGGGCTCACCAATGAAGAGCTCCAGCGCTGCCAGTACCATGTGCATATCCCTTCAGATCCTGACTTCAGTTCGCTGAACCTGGCTGCTGCGGTGCAAGTGCTTGCCTATGAGGTGCGCATGGCCTGGCTGGCGGCAAACGATCAGCCTAGCAAGCAAGAAAAGCTCGAAACAACGTCGATGCTCGACACTCAGCCGGTTACAGCCGATGAGCTCGAACACTATTACGGTCATCTTGAGCAAACCTTGGTCGAGATTGGCTTCCTTGATCCTCAGAAACCCAGGCATCTGATGCCGCGACTGCGTCGGCTTTACGGTCGTTGCGGTATCAGCAAACTTGAAATGAATATCTTGCGCGGAATCCTTACCGAGACCCAAAAGACCGTTCGCGGCGAACCCCACAAGCGGAGAGGTGATTGATGTTCGAAGGCATGCGCGAAGATATCCAGAGCGTTTTCCATCGCGATCCGGCAGCGCGTAACGCATTCGAAGTGATCACCTGTTACCCGGGTCTGCACGCTGTCTGGTTTCATCGGGTATCTCACTGGCTTTGGGTCAACGATTGCAAATGGCTGGCACGGATGAACTCAAATCTGGCCCGTTGGCTGACCGGCATCGAAATCCATCCGGGCGCGCAAATAGGGCGGCGTTTCTTTATTGACCATGGTATGGGGATCGTCATCGGCGAGACGGCCCAGATAGGCGATGACGTAACGCTCTACCATGGGGTGACCCTGGGCGGTACCAGCTGGAACAAGGGTAAGCGTCACCCCACGCTTGAAGATGGGGTAATCGTGGGTGCCGGCGCTAAGATTCTTGGCCCGTTCACTGTGGGCGCAGGCGCGAAGATCGGGTCTAACGCGGTGGTGACGCGTGCGGTGCCGGCCGGGGCGACCGCCGTTGGTATCCCGGGTCGGGTGATTGCCAAGGCCGATGACGAGCAAGAGGCCAAGCGCAAAGCGATCGCTGAGAAGATCGGTTTCGATGCCTACGGTGTTACCGAGGACATGCCTGATCCGGTGGCGCGCGCTATCGGCCAGTTGCTCGATCACGTCCAGGCGGTCGAGGAGCGTATGGATGGCATGTGTCAGGCATTAACCGCGCTGGGCAGCGATTATTGCGCAAAGCAGATGCCGGAATTGCGTGAGGAGGATTTCGCTGAGGTCAAGCGCGCCGGCGAAGAGCCTCGCTCCTGAAGTGCGACAGGGTGGGCGAGCTGTTATCATGCGGGCTCGCCTGCGGTCGAGTCTGTGCGGCTCGCGCTTCTGGCATCTTTCCCGTGCGGCTAAAGTCCGAGTGATTTAATGGGGCTTATAGTTGATCTAAATAGTCGGGTATTGCATACTTGCCTCAAACCATGATGCTTGGTGCGAACCGATGCGATTGACTACCAAAGGCCGTTACGCCGTCACTGCGATGCTCGACCTTGCGCTGCATGCGCAACACGGTCCGGTATCCCTCGCGGATATTTCCGAGCGGCAAGGCATCTCGCTTTCCTATCTTGAACAGCTGTTTGCCAAGCTGCGTCGCGGCAGTTTGGTGACGAGTGTTCGTGGGCCGGGGGGGGGTTATCAGCTTTCTCGCGAAATGGCGGGCATTCAAGTCGCGCAGGTCATCGATGCGGTGAACGAGTCAGTGGATGCCACACGATGCCAAGGCCTGGGTGATTGTCATTCGGGGGATACGTGTCTGACCCATCATCTATGGTGCGATTTGAGTCAGCAGATCCATGAGTTTCTGACTGGCATCAGTCTGGCGGATCTGGTGATGCGTCGCGAGGTTCAGGAAGTGGCTCTGCGGCAGGATATGCGCCGCGCCAATGGACAGACTCCGCAACTGGATAAGATTGAAGCGTCCGCCATTGAATGAGCAGGACGACAGCCTGATAGGAGATACCTGATGAAGTTGCCGATTTACCTGGATTATTCCGCTACCACGCCGGTTGATCCTCGCGTCGCCGAGAAGATGGTCGAATGCCTGACTGCCGAAGGTAATTTCGGTAACCCGGCGTCGCGCTCCCATGCTTTCGGCTGGAAAGCCGAGGAAGCAGTCGAGAATGCACGCCGTCAAGTCGCCGAGCTGGTCAATGCAGATCCTCGCGAGATCGTTTGGACCTCTGGTGCGACCGAGTCGGATAACCTGGCGATCAAGGGCGCAGCGCATTTCTACGCGTCTAAGGGCAAGCACATCGTAACCAGCAAGATCGAGCATAAAGCCGTTCTTGATACAACCCGCCAGCTCGAGCGCGAGGGCTTCGAAGTAACCTACATCGAGCCTGGCGAAGATGGTGTGATCACGCCGGCGATGGTTGAAGCTGCGCTACGCGACGACACCGTACTGGTGTCCATCATGCATGTGAACAACGAAATCGGAACGATCAACGATATCGCCGCTATTGGTGAGCTCACCCGTTCGCGTGGTGTGCTGTTCCACGTCGATGCCGCGCAGTCGACCGGGAAGGTGGAGATCGATCTGGAGAAGATGAAGGTCGATCTGATGTCCTTTTCTGCTCACAAGACATATGGTCCCAAAGGGGTCGGCGCCTTGTACGTGCGGCGCAAACCGCGTGTGCGTCTTGAGGCGCAGATGCATGGCGGCGGACATGAGCGTGGCATGCGCTCGGGAACGCTGGCAGCGCATCAGTCAGTGGGCATGGGTGAGGCGTTCCGCATTGCCAAAGAAGAAATGGCTGCAGAAAACGAGCGTATTACTCAGCTGCGCGACCGCTTCTTCAAGCAGGTTGAGCACCTGGAAGAGCTTTATGTGAATGGCAGTATGACGGCACGGGTGCCGCACAACCTGAACCTGAGTTTCAACTACGTTGAAGGCGAGTCGCTGATCATGGCGCTCAAGGACCTGGCGGTTTCTTCTGGTTCGGCCTGTACCTCTGCTTCGCTGGAGCCGTCTTACGTGCTCCGGGCGTTGGGTCGTAATGACGAACTGGCACACAGCTCGATCCGTTTTACCTTCGGTCGTTTCACTACCGATGAAGAAGTTGATTACGCCGCGCAGAAGGTCAGCGAGGCGGTCACGAAATTGCGTGAGCTTTCACCCTTGTGGGACATGTTCAAGGATGGCGTCGATATTTCTCAGGTCGAGTGGGCTGCCCACTGATTTGAAACGTCGAGTTCCGCATAGCCTGATTCAAAGAGGATTGCACCATGGCATACAGTGATAAGGTCATTGACCATTACGAAAATCCCCGCAACGTCGGTAAGTTCGACGCTGAGGATCCTTCCATCGGTACCGGCATGGTCGGCGCGCCGGCGTGCGGCGATGTAATGCGACTGCAGATCAAGGTCAACGAGCAAGGCGTGATCGAAGATGCCAAGTTCAAGACCTATGGTTGCGGTTCGGCCATTGCTTCCAGCTCCCTCGCCACCGAGTGGATGAAGGGCAAGACGCTGGAAGAAGCGGAAACCATCAAGAACACTCAGCTCGCTGAAGAGCTGGCACTGCCGCCGGTGAAAATCCATTGCTCGGTATTGGCAGAGGATGCCATCAAGGCAGCCGTTCGCGATTACCGCGAGAAAAAAGGGTTGCCGCAGGCCTAAGGGGGTATCGATGGCTATCAGCATGACAACCGCCGCTGCCGATCACGTGCGCCGTTCTCTGGAAGGGCGCGGCAAGGGGCTTGGGGTCCGGTTGGGCGTACGAACCACCGGCTGTTCCGGCCTGGCTTATGTGCTCGAGTTCGTGGACGAAGCAGCAACAGAGGACTCGGTCTTCGACAGTCATGGCGTGAAGGTGATCATCGATCCGAAGAGCCTCGTGTACCTCGACGGGACGGAGCTCGACTTTGTTCGAGAGGGTCTGAACGAAGGTTTCAAGTTCAACAACCCTAACGTACGTGGCGAATGCGGCTGCGGCGAAAGCTTCAATATCTGAGGACGCTGTGGGAACTCCCTGTCACTATGCGCTGTTCGAGTTGCAGCCAACTTTCGATATCGATCCGGAGCTGCTGTCGTCTCGTTACCGCGAGCTGGCGCGCAAAGTTCATCCGGACCGGTTTGCTGATGCTGGTGAGGCTGAACAACGCTTCGCAATCGAGCGCTCGACGAATCTCAATGAGGCCTATCAGACGCTGAAGAGCCCGTCGCGTCGAGCTCGCTACCTGCTCACGCTTGAGGGTCGCGAGCTGCCTTTGGAAGCGACCGTTCAGGATCCCGCTTTCCTTATGCAGCAGATGCAGTGGCGCGAAGAGCTGGAGGAGTTGCAAAGTGATGCAGATATCGCAGGTGTAGCTTCCTTCAAGGCTCGCCTCAAATCGGCTCAGCAAGGTCTCAATGACTCTTTCGCCAGCATCTGGCGGGATGATTCGCAGCGGCCGGAGGCGGAGCGGCTGGTGCGCCGCATGCAGTTTCTCGACAAGCTGTCCCAGGAAGTGCGCCAGTTAGAAGAGCGCCTCGACGATTAACCCCGCGTAGCGCCAGACGCTGCGCCCGATATCAGACAGACATGGCCTTACTTCAGATAGCTGAACCCGGACAAAGCCCGCAACCGCACCAGCGTCGACTGGCGGTTGGCATCGATCTTGGCACTACCAATTCACTCGTTGCAGCGCTGCGAAGTGGCGTTACGGCGCCACTGGCCGATGGCGATGGAGAGGTGATTCTGCCATCCGCGGTGCGTTATCACAGCGATCACGTTGAAGTGGGGCGAGCAGCGAAAGCCGCCGCTGCCAGCGATCCGTTAAATACCATTGTGTCCGTCAAGCGCTTGATGGGTAGGGGTGTTGGTGATGTGAAGCAGCTTGGTGGGCAGCTGCCTTATCGATTCAGCGAGGGGCAGTCACAGATGCCCTTCATCGAGACGGTGCAGGGTGCCAGAAGCCCGGTTGCGGTCTCTGCGGAGATTCTTCGCGCGTTGCGTGAGCGTGCTGAGGCCGTATTGGGCGGCGAGCTGGTCGGTGCGGTGATTACGGTTCCGGCATATTTCGATGATGCGCAACGGCAAGCGACCAAGGATGCCGCGCGCTTGGCTAATCTCAACGTGCTACGCCTGCTTAATGAGCCTACTGCCGCCGCCGTTGCCTACGGTCTGGACCGCGAAGCCGAAGGTGTCGTGGCGATCTATGACCTGGGCGGTGGAACCTTCGATATCTCCATCCTGCGCCTGACCAAAGGCGTATTCGAGGTGCTGGCTACCGGTGGTGATACTGCGCTTGGCGGTGATGATTTCGATCATGCGATTGCCGGCTGGATTCTGGCCAAGGCCGGCGCCTCCCAGGATCTCGATCCGGGAACCCAGCGCGAAGTGCTGAAAATTGCCTGCGATGCCAAGGAGCAGCTCAGCGAAACAGATACCGTCGAAGTGCGCTATGCCGATTGGCAGGGCATTCTGACACGACCCACATTCAACGAGCTCATCGAGCCGATGATCGCTCGTAGCCTTAAATCGTGCAGGCGCGCACTGCGTGATTCGTCGATTGAGCTGGATGAGGTCCAGGCGGTGGTCATGGTTGGCGGTTCCACGCGGGTCCCTCGGGTTCGCGAGCGTGTGGGGGAGATGTTCGGTCGGGAACCGTTGACGGATATCGATCCCGATCAGGTCGTTGCTATCGGTGCTGCAATCCAGGCCGAGACGCTGGCCGGCAACAATCGCGATGGTGAAGAGCTGTTGCTGCTCGATGTAATTCCGCTGTCGCTTGGACTGGAAACGATGGGCGGGCTGATGGAGAAGATCATTCCGCGCAATACCACCATTCCGGTTGCTCGGGCTCAGGAGTTCACCACGTACAAGGACGGCCAGACGGCCATGATGATCCATGTGCTGCAGGGTGAGCGCGAGCTTATTGTCGATTGTAGATCCCTGGCTCGCTTCGAGCTGCGGGGCATCCCGCCAATGGTGGCCGGGGCTGCGAAGATTCGTGTCACCTTTCAGGTTGATGCGGACGGGCTGCTCAGTGTTTCGGCGCGTGAGCTGGCGTCGGGCGTGGAGTCCAGTATCCAGGTAAAGCCCTCTTATGGGCTCACCGATGGCGAGATTGCTCGCATGTTGGAAGACTCTTTTCATAAGGCCAATGAAGACAAAACGGCCCGAGCGCTTCGTGAACAGTTGGTCGATGCGCAGCGACTGCTCGAGGCGGTTGAAGGGGCATTGGCGGTTGATGGCGTGCGTCTGCTCGATCAAGAAGAACGCGAGGCGATCGAGTCGCAGGTGCGCGAATTGCGAGAGTTGCTTGATAGTCAGGATGGCGTGGCCATCGAACGTCAGGTGAAGCGCCTTAGCCAGATTACCGATGCGTTTGCAGCACGACGACTAGATTCCACCGTCAAGGCCGCCTTGGCCGGGCGGCGGCTTAACGATATCGAGGATTGAACCAGATGCCGCAGATTGTTTTCCTGCCTCATGCCGACCATTGTCCGGAAGGGGCGGTAGTGGATGCTCAGCCCGGTGAGACGGTGCTTGACGCTGCGCTGCGAAATGGCATCGATATTGAACATGCCTGTGAAAAGTCCTGTGCGTGTACGACTTGCCACGTGGTGATCCGCGAGGGCTTCGCTTCGCTAGAGGCGTCCGACGAGTTGGAGGATGACATGCTGGATAAGGCATGGGGGCTAGAGCCTACCTCCAGGCTGTCCTGCCAGGCTGCGATTGCCGACGTCGATCTGGTTGTCGAGATACCGAAATACACCATCAATCAAGTGTCCGAAGGTCATTAAGGCGAGGTGAATCATGGCGCTTAAATGGTCCGATGTATTGGATATTGCAATTGAGCTGAGTGAGCGTAAGCCTGACGTTGATCCCCGCTACGTAAATTTCGTCGAATTGCATCGTTGGGTTGTCGAGCTGCCAAGCTTTTCGGACGATCCGACGCGCGGTGGCGAAAAAGTCCTGGAAGCCATACAGGCTGCCTGGATCGAAGAGGCTTAGAGGAGCCTCTTTCAGCCGGGGTCTGTGGGAGGGCTATCTGGAAGTGATGGCTTCTGCCGATTGGCTTCTAGCTTCTGGCTACCCTTATATTTTTCGTCTCGACCCGCGTATAATTCGCGGGTTTACTCGTTTGCTTTAACCTATCGTTTTCTGGAGTTTCAAATGGCCCTGCAACGCACTTTCTCCATCATCAAGCCTGACGCCGTCGCCAAGAATGTTATTGGTGAAATCACCTCTCGTTTTGAGAAGGCTGGTCTGCGTGTCGTCGCTTCGAAGATGGTTCAGTTGTCCGAACGTGAAGCGGGCGGTTTCTATGCCGAACACAGCGAGCGCGGTTTCTTCAAGGACCTGGTCGCTTTCATGGTGTCCGGTCCGGTAATCGTCCAGGTTCTGGAAGGCGAAGACGCCATTGCCAAAAACCGTGAGCTGATGGGCGCTACCAACCCGAAGGAAGCAGCTCCAGGCACTATTCGCGCCGATTTCGCTGTCTCCATCGATGAGAACGCTGTTCATGGTTCCGACTCCGAGGCGTCCGCCGCTCGCGAAATCGCCTACTTCTTCTCTGCCACCGAAGTGTGTGCCCGCATTCGCTGATCAGGCGAAGGTGAATCCTGATGACTGTGACTACCGGTAAAGTAAATCTGCTGGGGCTGACCCAGCCTCAGCTGGAAAGCTTCTTCGATTCCATAGGGGAGAAGCGCTTTCGTGCCGGTCAGGTCATGAAATGGATTCACCACTTTGGCGTCGATGACTTCGATGCCATGAGTAATATCGGCAAGGCCTTGCGCGAAAAGCTCAAGGCCTCTGCTGAGATCCGCGGCCCCGAAATCGTTAGCGAAGACATTTCCACCGACGGCACCCGCAAATGGGTTGTGCGTGTGGCTTCGGGGAGCTGCGTGGAGACCGTCTATATTCCCCAGGGTGGGCGAGGCACGCTCTGTGTTTCTTCCCAGGCTGGCTGTGCGCTGGACTGCAGCTTCTGCTCGACTGGCAAGCAAGGTTTTAATAGCAACCTCACCGCTGCCGAAGTGATCGGTCAGGTGTGGATTGCCAACAAGTCGTTCGGCACTATACCGGCGAAGGTAGATCGCGCCATCACCAACGTGGTGATGATGGGCATGGGCGAACCCCTGCTCAACTTCGACAATGTCGTCGCCGCCATGCAGATCATGATGGACGACCTCGGCTACGGTATATCCAAGCGTAAGGTGACACTCTCAACATCGGGTGTAGTACCGATGATCGAGGAGCTGTCCAAGGTCATCGATGTCTCGCTGGCCCTTTCGCTGCACGCGCCGAATGATGAATTACGTGATCAGCTGGTTCCGATCAACAAGAAATACCCATTGGAAATGCTGTTGGCGGCTTGCCAACGCTATATCTCCAATCTCGGCGAAAAGCGCGTCCTGACTATCGAATACACGTTGTTACAGGGCGTTAACGATCAGCCTGAGCACGCCGAACAGATGGTCGTTCTGCTGGCGAAGATTCCGTGCAAGATCAATCTGATCCCGTTCAATCCCTTTCCGCACTCCGGATATGAGCGGCCGAGCAACAACGCAATCCGACATTTTCAGGACATCCTCCACAAAGCTGGGCACAATGTGACAGTGCGCACCACTCGCGGTGAGGATATCGACGCAGCCTGCGGCCAGCTGGTCGGGCAGGTGCTGGATAGAACGCGTCGAAGCGAGCGCTACATCGCAGTGCGCCAGCTGCAATCTGAGCCAGTGACGACGCCCGTTGCTACGAACCGTTCCTGAGGGGGATGCTGATGACCTTGCGCGTCGCGCTGCTGTTTGTGCTCGCCAGTCTAATGGCTGGCTGTGTGTCTTCCGGATCGGTGAACCCGATGCGCACCTCGGAAGGTCGCGACGAAGCCCGAGATGCCTATATTCAGCTTGGCATCGGCTATTTGCAGCAGGGCGAGGCCTCTCGTGCGAAATCGCCGCTACGCAAGGCGCTTGAGCTGGACCCCAACAGCGCAGATGCCCATGCGGCGTTGGCCTTGGTATTCCAGAACGAAATGGAAAATCAGCTCGCCGACGAGCATTACCGTAAGGCGCTGTCGAGTCACAATGACGCCCGTATCCTCAACAACTACGGCAGCTTTCTGTTCGAGCAAAAGCGCTATCCAGAGGCAATGGAGCGTTTCTCAAAGGCGGCAGAAGATAATCTGTATTCCGGGCGATCCCACGTCTTTCAGAACATGGGGATGACTGCTCTGATGCTGGATCAGCGGGAGCAGGCCGAAACCTATTTCACTCGTGCCTTGCGCCTCGACAGCCGGCAGCCGCGCGCACTACTCGAATTGGCCATGATGGCGTACGAAGACAAGCAGTACGTCCCGGCAAAACGTTACTACGAAGGTTTCAGCAGTCTTGCCGAGCAAAATGCCCGCAGTCTGCTGCTGGGCGTTCGTTTGGCGAACATCCATCAGGACCGCGATCAGGCGGCGAGCCTGGGTTTGCAGCTCAAGCGCCTGTATCCGGGGACGCCTGAATACCAACAGTTTCTTTCGGAGCAACGATGATAGCGCCCCATTCTGAAGCCGCCGCCCCGACGGCCTTGGGCAATCCTGGCGAAACGTTGCGGGCCGCGCGCGAGAGTAAAAACTGGTCCCTTCCTGCGGTGGCCAAGCAGCTCAACCTTTCAGAGCGATCCCTTACCCAGATAGAGGCGGGTGACTTCAGTCAGCTGCCGGGCCACACGTTCGCCCGTGGCTACGTTCGCGCGTACGCCAAGCTGCTGGGGCTGGACCAGAATCGTCTGGTACAGCAGTTCGACCAGCATACCGGTACAGATGCAACCGGTAGCAGCGTCAACAGCCTTGGTCACATCGATCAGCCCGTGCGGCTGTCTCGCAGCATGGTGCGCTTCTTTACCTTCATCCTGACATTGGTGATCGGCGTAGGTGCGTTCCTGTGGTGGCAGGACCGCTCGGCTCGTACCGAGTCGGGCCCGTCGGTCTCCGCGCTTGAGCGCATTGAGGTTGAGGCTGCCGACGGAACCACTGAAATTCATTTGCTCGACCGGGCTGAAGAGCCAGTCGAGCTCGCGATCGAGGAGCCAGTCAGTTCGAGCTCACCGGCTGCCGATGAGCTCCAGGCCCCCAACACCGAGCCGTTGCCGTTAGCTGAACAGTCGGCAGTCGAAACGGAAGATGGGACGCCAGCGCAGCAGGCTGAGGACGAGCCGTCCAGTGAGGCGCCTGCCGCTGCGCAGCCCGATGCCACGCCTGCGCCAGTGGCTGATGTAGCTGAAGCCGAGCCTGTCGGGCCGGGGGAAGGCCGTTTGACCTTGAATTACACGGCGGATTGCTGGACGCGGGTCACTGATGCGAAAGGTGAAGTGCTCTACAGCGGGCTGGCTAAAGCCGGCAGCAGCCGCACTCTGGTTGGCGCAACCCCGCTGGACCTGCATCTGGGCTTTGCCTCGGGCGTTCAGGTCAGCTACAACGGCGAGCCCGTCAGTCTTTCCGGAAAAACTCGCGGTGAAACCGCGCGTCTCAAGCTCGGACAGTAATCATGCACAGTGAGTCTCCTATCAAGCGTCGACCTACTCGCAAAATCTGGGTAGGCAACGTACCGGTCGGCGGCGATGCGCCTATCGCCGTTCAAAGCATGACCAATACCGAAACCTGCGATGTGGATGCCACGGTTGCGCAAATCGAACGGCTGAAGAATGCCGGAGCTGACATCGTGCGTGTATCGGTGCCTTCGATGGAGGCTGCCGAGGCGTTCGGCAAGATCAAACAGCGGGTCAGTTTGCCGTTGGTGGCGGACATTCATTTCGATTATCAAATCGCTTTGCGCGTCGCTGAACTGGGTGTTGATTGCCTGCGCATCAACCCGGGCAATATCGGTCGCGAAGACCGTGTCCGCGCCGTGGTCGAAGCTGCGCGGGATCGCGGCATCCCGATTCGCATAGGCGTCAATGCCGGCTCGTTGGAAAAGGATCTGCAAAAGAAGTACGGCGAGCCGACACCCGAGGCGCTGGTTGAGTCTGCCTTGCGCCATGTGGAGCATCTCGACCGGCTGAACTTCCCGGATTTCAAGGTCAGTGTAAAAGCCTCCGATGTATTCATGGCTGTGGCGGCCTACCGTCTGTTGGCGGACAAGATCGAGCAGCCTCTGCACCTTGGCATTACCGAAGCCGGTGGCTTGCGCTCGGGTACCGTTAAATCGGCAGTCGGGTTGGGCATGCTGCTCGCCGAAGGCATCGGCGACACCATTCGTATTTCGCTGGCTGCTGACCCGGTAGAAGAGATCAAGGTCGGTTTCGACATTCTCAAGTCGCTGCGTCTGCGTTCGCGCGGGATCAATTTCATCGCTTGTCCAAGTTGCTCCCGGCAGAACTTCGACGTGGTCAAGACCATGAACGAATTAGAGGGGCGGCTTGATGATTTGCTGGTGCCTCTGGATGTGGCTGTGATCGGTTGCGTTGTGAACGGGCCAGGGGAGGCCAAGGAAGCACATATCGGCTTGACAGGTGGGACGCCGAACAACCTGATCTATATCGACGGTAAGCCGGCGCAAAAGCTGAACAACGAAAACCTGGTCGATGAGCTGGAGCAGCTGATTCGTCGCAAGGCCAGCGAAAAGGCCGAGTCTGACGCTGCGCTGATACTGCGCAGCTGAATTAAGGAACAGAATTGAGCAAGTCCCTGCAAGCCATCCGTGGCATGAACGATATTCTTCCGGCCCAGACGCCGGTTTGGCGCTACCTCGAAACGACCTTCGCACAGTTGCTCGATAGCTATGGCTACAGCGAGATTCGTCTGCCGATCCTCGAGTTCACCGATCTGTTCGCTCGCGGAATCGGCGAGGGGACCGACGTGGTCGACAAGGAGATGTACACCTTCCTCGACCGTAATGAGGAGTCATTGACGCTGCGGCCCGAGGGCACTGCCGGTTGCGTGCGCGCTGTGCTTGAACATGGCATGACAGGCGGCGGGCAGGTACAGAAGCTTTGGTATGCGGGGCCGATGTTCCGCTACGAGAAGCCACAGAAGGGCCGCTATCGTCAGTTCCATCAGATTGGCGTGGAAGTGTTCAATCAGCCGGGTCCGGACATCGATGCCGAGCTGATCGTACTGACCGCCCGGCTGTGGAAGAAGCTCGGACTGTCCGATTCGGTCACCCTGCAGCTGAATAGCCTCGGCTCTAGTGAAGCAAGGGCAACCTATCGCGATGCGTTAGTAGCTTACCTGCAGCAGCATTTCGAGCAGCTCGACGAAGACAGCCAGCGCCGCTTGACGACTAACCCCCTGCGTATTCTCGATAGCAAGAATGCCCAGACCCAAGCGCTGCTGGCTGACGCGCCGACGCTGCATGACTATCTGGATGAAGAATCGCGTGCGCATTTCGAGGGCCTCAAGGCCCGTCTCGAAGTGGCTGGAATCGACTTTCAGATTAATCCCAAGCTGGTGCGTGGCCTCGATTATTACGGCCGGACCGTGTTCGAGTGGGTGACCGACAAACTGGGATCGCAAGGAACCGTTTGCGCCGGTGGTCGCTATGACGGGCTGGTCAGTCAGTTTGGCGGCAAGCCCACACCTGGCGTTGGCTTCGCCATGGGCATTGAGCGGCTGGTACTGCTACTCGAACAACACGAATTGGTGGCCGCGGAACTCAATCAGCCGGCACACGCGTTCATCTGTGCTTTCGGCGAGGCGGCCGAACTGGCGGCGCTGGGCCTGGCGGAGCGATTGCGGGATGCCTTGCCTGGCCTGCGCCTGCTGGTCAACGCGGGCGGCGGAAGCTTCAAGAGTCAGTTCAAGAAAGCCGACAAGAGCGGCGCCCGTTTCGCGCTGATTCTGGGTGACGACGAACTGGCCGGGCGCGTGGTAGGTTGCAAGCCGCTGCGCGACGACAGCGAACAACAAAGCATTGCCTGGGATGCTCTACCCGAGTGTCTGGCTGCCTGTCTCGCGTGAGCGGACGGGTCTGATTTAAGCGAATGTAAGGAGTGACAGTGTGACCTCGGGTACCGAAGAAGAACAGCTGGCGCAAATCAAGGAATGGTGGCAGCAAAATGGCAAGCCGTTGCTGTTTGGGGGGGCGCTTGCTCTGGTGCTGGTATTCGGCTGGCAGTTCTGGCAGAAGCACCAGCTCAATCAGGCGCAGAACTCCTCGACTGTTTATCAGCAGTTGCTGAATGCCGCGCTGGAAGAGGGTGGCGCCGATACGGCCGAGGTCTCGCGCCTGGGCAATTTGCTACAGAAAGAATTCGCTGGTTCTCACTACGCTCAGTACGGCAGCCTCTTCGTTGCCAAGGTGGCGGTAGAGTCCGGCCGTCTCGACGAGGCTGCAACGGAGCTTCAGGCGGTGCTGGACAAGCCTGCCGACAAGACTCTGGAAGAGCTGGCTCGCCAGCGTATGGCCCGTGTTCTTGCGGCGCAGGATAAGGCTGAGGATGGTCTCGCGTTGCTCGACGGCGAAGCTGTCGATGCGTTTGCCGCCAGTCGTGAAGAGTTACGGGGCGATCTGCTGGTTCAGCTGCAACGCCCTGAAGAAGCCCACGCTGCCTATTCCAAAGCAAAAGAACTGCTGTCTCAGGATGCCGCGATCGGTGGCCTGCAGCTGAAACTTGACGATCTGGCTCGTGGAGAGGCGTGAATTGATGCGTTGGAAAACTGCAGCACTGCTGACCCTGGCCGTTCTTGCGGCAGGTTGCAGCAGCAACGACAAGAAAGAACCCGAACCCGCCGAACTGGTCAAGTTTGACGCTGAGATCCAGCTAAAAGAACAGTGGAGCCGGTCTATCGGCGACGGCCAGGGCGAGACCTATAACCTACTGGCCCCCGTTGTCTACGGTAATGAGATATTTGCCGCCGATGTCGAAGGGTTGGTCGTGGCCATGGACCGTTCGACCGGCAAGGTCAACTGGAAGAATGACCTCGAAGTGCCGATTTCTGGTGCCGTAGGCGCGGGCTACGGCCTGGTTCTGGTTGGTACCCTGCGCGGTGAAGTGCTGGCTCTGGATGTATCCACTGGTGAAGAGCGCTGGCGTAGCCAGGTGAGCAGCGAGGTGCTCGCCGCCCCCGCCGTCAATGGTGACGTGGTTGTTGTTCAGACCCAGGATGACCGTGTCATCGCGCTTGAGATTGACACCGGCGCACAGCGTTGGAGCTACGAAAGTTCGCCAGCGGTCTTGACCCTGCGCGGTACCGGCTCACCGTTGCTGACCAATGAGCTGGCGATTGCCGGCCTTTCCAGTGGCAAGGTAGTAGCACTGGACACCCGCCGCGGGTTGCCAATCTGGGAGCAGCGGGTCGCCATTCCACAAGGTCGTTCCGAACTTGAGCGCGTCGTCGATATCGATGGCGGGCTGCTGCTTTCAGGCGGCACCCTTTATGTCGCTTCCTTCCAAGGTCGCGCAGCTGCGCTGGATCTGGAGAGTGGTCGGATTCTCTGGCAACGCGATGCCTCGACGGCGACCGGCCTTGCGATGGGGTATGGCAGTGTCTACGTAAGCCAGGCCGACGGCACGGTGCTCGGCATCGATGAGCGATCGACAACTGTGCTGTGGAGCAACGATTCGCTGCTGCGTCGGCAGCTGTCCGCTCCGGCGGTTTTCTCCAGCTATGTCGTGGTGGGTGACAAGGAGGGGTATCTACACTTCCTCAGCCAGGTCGATGGGCGTTTCGTCGCGCGCACCCGTATCGACAGCGCCGGGGTGCGAGCCAGACCCGTGGTCGAAGGCGACTGGCTGTATGCCTACGGTAACGACGGAAAGCTTGTCGCGCTGACCATTCGCCAGGCGGATTGACAGCCTCACGTCGCGTACCTTGCTCCGTCCAGGCGGAGCAATAAATATCTGGCCGCTGCCTTGCAGCGGCCTTCGTGTTTTCTGAAATATCGCATTGGAGAGCCGTATGGTTCCCGTAATCGCCCTGGTGGGCCGCCCGAACGTTGGCAAGTCCACCCTGTTTAACCGTTTGACCAAGAGCCGTGACGCCATCGTGGCGGAATATGCCGGTCTGACTCGTGATCGCCAGTATGGCGAGGCCAAGTGGCAGGGTCGCACCTACATCGTCATCGATACCGGTGGTCTGACAGGGGATGAGGAAGGCATCGACGCCAAGATGGCCGAGCAGTCCCTGCAAGCGATGCAGGAGGCCGATGCAGTCATGTTCATGGTCGATGCGCGTGCTGGCATGACGCCTGGCGATCAGATGATTGCCGAGCACCTGCGCAAGATGAACAAGCGCCACTTTCTCGTGGCGAACAAGGTCGACAGTATTGATCCCGATATCGCCCGCGCGGAATTCAGTCCGCTGGGTCTTGGTGATGCTCTGCCGATTGCCGCCGCCCATGGCCGCGGGATCAGCCATATGCTGGAGCAAGCGCTCGGCGTGTTCCCCAAGGACAATGCCGAAGTTGCCGAAGGCGAAGATGAAGAGGGCGAGGCGGTCGCCGAAGGCGAGGAACTGAAGCGCATCCCAGGGCCGAGCGAAAAGGATGGCATCAAGATCGCGATCATCGGCCGGCCCAACGTGGGCAAGTCGACGCTGGTCAACCGTATGCTTGGCGAGGAGCGGGTCATTGTCTATGACCAGGCCGGCACTACCCGCGACAGCATCTACATCCCGTTCGAACGCGACGATGAAAAGTACACCCTGATCGATACGGCTGGTGTGCGGCGCCGTGGCAAGATTTTCGAGGCCGTGGAAAAGTTCTCGGTGGTCAAGACGCTGCAGGCGATCCAGGACTCGAACGTGGTCATCTTCGTCATGGATGCGCGTGAAGGCGTGGTCGAACACGATTTGAATCTGCTTGGTTTCGTGCTGGAGAGCGGCAGAGCGCTGGTCATCGCGCTGAACAAGTGGGACGGCATGGAGCCGAGCGAGCGTGACTATGTGAAGACCGAGCTGGAGCGCCGGTTGTTCTTTGTTGAGTTTGCCGACATCCACTTCATCTCCGCCAAGCATGGCACCGGCGTTGGCAACCTGTACAAGTCGGTGCAGGCTTCGTTCACTTCAGCCGTGACTCGTTGGCCCACTAGCCGTCTGACGCAGATCCTTGAAGACGCGGTTCGCGAGCATGCGCCGCCGATGGTGGCCAGCCGCCGAATCAAGCTTCGTTATGCGCACCTGGGCGGCGCCAACCCGCCGCTGATTGTGATCCATGGCAACCAGGTCGACTCGATTCCCAAGTCCTACACGCGTTATCTGGAAAACACTTACCGGCGTGTGCTCAAGCTGGTCGGTACGCCCATCCGGATCGAGTACAAGGGCGGCGAGAACCCCTTCGAGGGCAAGAAGAACACCCTGACCGACCGCCAGGTCAACAAGAAGCGCCGCCTCATGTCCCACCACAAGAAAGCCGAGAAAAAGCGTCGGGACAAGCGCTAGCTTCTCAGCTCTCGTCGAACGACTGGTCCATATCCAGGGCCGGTCGTGCATGCCTCGGCTTGCCGACCTGGCGGGCCGGGTTACCGACCACGGTTGTGTGGGGTGCCACGGCATGCAGGACCACACTGCCAGCGCCAACCTTGGCGCCTTCGCCGATTTCAATATTGCCGAGAATCTTTGCCCCCGCGCCGATCATCACACCGCTGCGTACCTTCGGATGACGGTCTCCGCTTTCCTTGCCAGTCCCGCCCAGCGTCACACCTTGCAGAATCGAGACATCATCGCCCACTGCGGCGGTTTCGCCGATGACGATGCCGGTCGCATGGTCGAGCATGATGCCACTGCCGATCCGGCTGGCCGGGTTAATGTCGACGGCTAGACGTTCATTGCAGCGGGCCTGGATGAACATCGCCAGCAGCCGCTCGCCCTGCAGCAGCAGTTGATGGCCAATTCGGTAGGCCTGTAGGGCCAGAAATCCCTTGGAGAACAACAGCACTTCCAGCCCCGTGCTGAAGGCCGGGTCTCGGCTGACGATGGCCTGCAAGTCGCACCAGGCCGACTCGGCCAATACCGGGAACTGCTGGTGAATGCTGGAGAAGCGATCAAACAAGGCCGCTTGCTGCTCATTGCTGTCAGCTAGGGCTTGGCTGACTCGGTGGGCCAAGGCGAAAGCGAAATCAGGCTGATCGAGAATGGCTTCGCGAAAAGTGCCGCTCAGAACCGGCTCTGCCTGCACTGCTCGTTCAGCCTGGGTACGCAAGATGTGCCATGGGGAGTCTGCAGGTGACATGCTGGAATTCCTGAGTATCGGATAGAGGTGCCGCACAGGCGTGTTTGCATCACTGTAGCAGCCAACGCGGCTTGCCCGGCGCCCTCGTATCCTGGCGCATTGATCGGCTATTCTGTTTTCCCCTGCCGAAGCTCCTTACGGCGGGCCTGTTGGAAGGCTGTCATGTTGATCAGTAAATTGCCCAATGTCGGCACCACCATTTTCACCACCATGTCGCAACTGGCGGCGCAGACCGGCGCCTTGAACCTGTCGCAGGGCTTTCCCGATTTCGATGGCCCCGATGCGTTGCGTGAGGCAGTTGCCCGGCATGTGATGGCTGGACACAACCAATACGCACCGATGACCGGCCTGCCGGCGTTGCGCGAGCAGGTGGCGATCAAGGTCGGCTCGTTATACGAGCGCCAGGTCAGCGCCGAGGCCGAGGTCACGATCACGCCCGGGGCGACGCAGGCCATTTTCTGTGCGATTCACGCGGTCGTCCGGCCAGGGGATGAAGTAATCGTTTTCGACCCCTGCTACGACAGCTACGAGCCAGCCGTCGAACTCGCCGGCGGGGTGTGCGTTCATCAGTCGCTGAGCTTGCCGGGCTTTTCCATCGATTGGCAGAAGCTCGCCGATGCAATTACCCCACGCACGCGAATGATCGTGTTGAACACACCGCATAACCCCAGCGGCGCATTGATCGAGAGGGCTGACCTGGATCGGCTGGCGGCCCTGATCCGCGACCGCGATATCTACCTGCTCAGTGATGAGGTTTACGAGCACCTGATATTCGACGGTCGTGAGCACGCCAGTGTATTGCGGCACGATGAACTGTATCAGCGGGCCTTCGTCGTCAGTTCCTTTGGCAAGACCTACCATGTCACCGGCTGGAAGACCGGATACGTGGTGGCGCCAACCGCGCTCAGCAGTGAGCTGCGCAAGGTGCACCAGTACGTCAGCTTTGCCGGCGTCACGCCATTGCAATGGGCGCTGGCCGATTTCATGGCTGCGCATCCCGAGCATGTAGCAGAGCTGCCAGCCTTCTACCAGGCCAAGCGTGATCTGTTCTGCGATCTGCTGGCCGGTTCGCGCTTCAGCTTCACGCGCGCCTCGGGGACCTACTTTCAGTTGGCGGACTACTCTGCGATCCGTCCGGATCTCGGCGATGTCGCCATGGCTGAATGGCTGACCCGTGAGCACGGTGTCGCCAATATTCCGATTTCGGTGTTCTACCAAACGCCTCCTACAGAGTCGCGGCTGGTCCGCTTCTGCTTCGCCAAACGAGAGGAGACGCTGCGCCAAGCAGCAGAACGACTATGCGCGATCTGAACGACTTACCCGATCTTGAACTGGCTCTGATTCAAACGACGCTTGTCTGGCAGGATGCCGCCGCCAATCGTGAGCGCTTCATCGGGCTGCTGGATGACGCCCGCGGCGCGGACCTGATCGTCCTGCCGGAAATGTTCACGACAGCCTTTTCGATGAGTTCCGCCGAGCTCGCCGAGCCCGAGGAGGGCCCGACCTACTCATGGTTGCGTGAGCACGCAGCGCGTATGGACGCGGTGATCACCGGTAGCGTGATCATCGAGGCCGCCGATGGCAGCCATCGTAACCGGCTGCTCTGGGCTCAGCCGAACGGCGAAATCTTGCATTACGACAAGCGTCACCTGTTCCGCATGGCCGGTGAGCACAAGCACTACACAGCGGGCGAGAAGCAGGCCGTTTTCAAACTCAACGGCTGGCACGTGCGCCCGCTGATCTGCTACGACTTGCGCTTCCCGGTGTGGAGCCGCGATCCGCACGACACCGACCTGCTCCTCTATACCGCCAACTGGCCGGCTGCCCGGCGTAACGCCTGGAATCGCCTATTACCCGCGCGTGCGATCGAGAATCTCTGCTACGTCGCCGCTGTGAATCGGGTGGGTGAAGACGGCAAGGGTTATCCCTACAGCGGCGACAGCCAGGTACTGGACTATCTCGGCGATCCGTTGCTCGAAGCCGGTGATGCAGAAGGGGTGTTCCGCACAACGCTTCGCGCGGCTCATCTGGCCAAGTTCCGCAGCAAATTTCCCGCGTACCACGATGGCGACGCTTTCGAACTGAAGCTTTAACCCGGAGTGGAGGTCAGCGCGCTGCTGATCGGTGCCGGCGACGCCACACCAGGCCGCCATAGATGAGTGCGTTTACCACCACCACTATGGCGGCCAGCAGATATTGCACCGGCACGCTCAGCCAGGCGGGGTATATCAGCGGCAGCAGGTAGTGCTCGATGAAGCCGGCGTCGTACCCCGCAGTTCCGGCCAGGCGGCGCAGCAGGTTTTCCCAATGAGTCAGGGGGCAGGGTCGTCCGCTCAGCTCAACGAAGAGCCCCCAGGCGATTGCTGGAAGGTGCAACAGCAAGAATCCGCGTTTCCAGGCAACCAGCAGGCCGCCCAGCAACACGAAGATGATGAAGGCGAGATGCAGCAGCAGAACTGCATCGGCCCCAAGTCGATAAAGCACCGCGTTACATCGCTGCGCCGGCCCCGCTCAGCCGGCGGATCTGCCGGTTTTGCGGCCGCGCCAGGAGGATGACTGAGAGCAGTGCTCCCAGCAGCGCCATAAACATGTCTGACTGGGTATCCCAGGGGTCGCCTTGCGTACCGAGGAAGTCTTCCGCGCCTTGGCCGGCAAGGAGCGCCACCCACCACTCGATCAGCTCGTAAAAGGCGCTGAACGCCAGAGCGACGCAAACGGCGAGAAAGCCCAGCATTTTTCCGGCTGCGACTATACGGCGGCGCAGCAAAATTTCGCGCGTGAGCAGAGCCGGCGTGACGCCCTGAATGAAATGGCCAAGCTTGTCGTACGGATTACGGCTGAGGTCGAACCACTCCTGCACCCAGAAGCCCGCGGGAACACGTGCATAGGTATAGGCACCGCCAAGAATCAGAACCAGCGCATGGAAGGCGATGACCCCATACAGCAGGCGTGTTAGCGGAAAGCGCGGATAGCTCCAGAGCAGCAAGGGGGCGGCGATCAGCACGGGTGCGACTTCCAGCAGCCAGGTTGCTCGATCGTACGGAGCCACGCCGGAGCTGACGAGTGCCGCCAGCACGACCAATCCGAGCGTTGCATAGAGTGTTCGGTCCTGCATCGATGTCGCCATGGTAACGAGTCGGGCCGACAGCATGCAGTGCGGGGTCGGCCAGGCGCAACTGCGTCGGCGGCAACGTCAGCAAAATTGCCTCCTGCCCAGACGGCTCTAGCCTGGCCGTCGCAACGTGGTGGTTGAACGGGAGATCGATCTGCTGCAGCGACGCAGGTCAACCGCGCCGACGAAGCGATTGGCATTACCCTGCACACAGGCGACGCTGCGGTTACGCCATTGCTCCCACTCGTTGACCGGGTACTGGCGATTCCATATGTCATACAGGCGGCGATCCTGCTTCGATAGCCTCAGGCCGTAGCGCTCGCTCATGTACAGGTAGGTACGGGCAATGGTGCCGCGTGCGTAGGTCGGCGGCATGGCGGTGCGTTGCTTGAAGTTCACCACGAAAGGGCAGGCGCCATACTGGCTGGGCTTTTCGCTAAGCACGCCGAAACCGTAGTTGCTGCGGTCACCGTTCACTTCACCGACAACCGGCACCAAGTTGTGCAGATCGGCTTCCGCCTGGCTGAATACCGGGTCGCTGGACGTACAGTGCTTGCGCCCGCCGTCCTGCCAGCATTGGCGCTGATGGCCGATTACCCAGGCCGGCACGATGTGTTCCCACTCCACCCGTGCGGCACGCTTGGGTTGCTTGCGCGGTACATAGCCACAGCTGGCCATGTCTATCTGCTTGCCCTTGAAGGCGCAGCGGCAATAGAAATCCACCGGTCGCTCGGCGTACATCTGCCAGGCAATTTTCTTTGCTTCGCGAAAGGTGCGTGGTGCGTCAGCGTGGAGTTGAACAGAAAGAAGCAGGGCGAGCAGAAGCAGGCTGTATCGGCGCATGGGGGTTCTCGACGACTAACTGAGAATCGCATCCATGCGGGGCGCGCTATCTTACTTAATTGATATATAAATCCATATATAACAATAACTTACATAATGTCATTGAGCCTGCTTGCGACCCAGGCGGTTGATCTGCAGCGAGGCCAGAATGATCAGGCCACCCACCGTCAGCAGTACAAGATTGGTCTGCGTGCCCCAGAACAACAGATTGAGAACCAGCCCCACCGGCACCGCCATGTTGTTCATCACCGCGAGAGTGCCGGCATCGACCAGGGTGGCGCCCTTGTTCCAGCAGAATTGCCCGAGTGCCGTCGCCAGCACGCCCATCCACACCAGTACGCCCCACTGCGCAGTGGTGGTCGGCAGCTTGTCCGGGTTGCCGAACAGCAGCCAGGCCGGCAGCACGACGACCAGCGCGCCAATGAAGAAGTAGCCGAAGCGACGGTGGAGTGGGATATCAGACGGGTAGCGCTGCGCCAGATGCTTGTAGCCGACCTGGCCCGCGGCAAAGGTGAAGTTGGCCAACTGCATCAGCAGGAAGCCACCGAGAAAGTCATTGGAGACACCGTCATAGCGAATCAGTCCGGCACCCAATACCGCCACGGCCGCGGCGACCAGAGCCCAGGGGTTGAAACGACGGTTCAGCGCATCGTCGATCAATGTCACGTGGAGCGGTGTCAGTACCGTGAACAGCAGCACTTCCGCCACCGTCAACACGTTGAAACTCAGATACAGGCAGAGGTAGGTAACGCCGAACTGCAGCGCGCCGACCAATGTGACCCCGCCGATGAAGCCCGGTGCCACGCCGCGCCAGCGGGTCAGCGGGAGGAATACCACGCCAGCCAGCAACACGCGTGTCAGCACAGCGAAGTAGCTGTCCACCTGGCCAGCGAGGTAGGCACCGATCAGATTGAAGGAAAACGCCCAGAGCAGGGTGACGAAAATCAGGTAGCGCATGCCGACTCCTCAGAAGGTCGGCGACCTTAGCGGCTCGGCGGCAAAGAGGGAAGGCCCGGTTTGAACCGCGCTGGTCATGGGCACGCCTGGGCTCGGCGCGCCCATGCTGTGGCTTACGCCGACTTGAGCGAGGCCATGTCGATGACGAAACGGTATTTGACGTCGCTCTTGAGCATGCGCTCGTAGGCCTCGTTGATGGTCTGGATATCGATCATCTCGATGTCCGACACGATGCTGTGTTCAGCGCAGAAGTCGAGCATCTCCTGAGTCTCGGCAATGCCGCCGATCAGCGAGCCGGCAATACGGCGACGCTTGAAGATCAGGCCGAACACGCTGGGCGAAGGATGTGGCGATGCGGGGGCGCCTACCAGGGTCATGGTCGCGTCACGCTTGAGCAGCGCAACGAAGGCGTCGAGGTTGTGCGGCGCGGCGACCGTGTTGAGGATGAAGTCGAAGCTGTTCAGATGCGCGGCCATCTCGTCCCGGTTCTTCGACACCACCACTTCGCTGGCACCGAGGCGCAGCGCGTCTTCCTTCTTGTCCGGCGAGGTGGTGAACAACACCACATGAGCCCCCATGGCATTGGCGATCTTCACCGCCATGTGACCAAGGCCACCGAGGCCGACCACGCCAACCTTCTGGCCGGGTCCGACCTTCCACTGGCGCAGCGGCGAATAGGTCGTGATGCCGGCGCACAGCAGTGGCGCGACGGCCGCCAGGTTGGTTTCGTCGTGAGAGATGCGCAGGACGAAATGCTGGTCCACCACGATGTTGTCCGAGTAGCCGCCCAGGGTGTTCTCACCACCGCCGAAGGCCGGACCGTTATAGGTGCCGGTGAAGCCGTTCTCACAGTATTGCTCCAGCCCTTCGCCGCAGGACGAACAGGTCCGGCAACTGTCGACCAGGCAGCCGACGCCGGCCATGTCGCCGACCTTGAAGCGGCTGACCGCCTCACCAACGGCCGTTACCCGCCCAACGATCTCGTGGTCCGGGACGGAAGGGTAGAGCGTGTTGTTCCATTCGTTGCGTGCGGTATGCAGGTCCGAGTGGCAGACGCCGCAGTAGAGAATGTCGATCTTTACATCGTTCGGTCCGACGTCGCGGCGGGTGAAGGAATAGGGTGCGAGCGGCGTGCTCGGATCCTGGGCGGCATAACCGATGGCATTGCTCATGGCGACTCCTGAGGCTGATTGTCTGGACGAAACGCCCATCCTAGTACCAGAGGCCGTGAAGCGGTTGCACGATTCTGCTGATGAATGATGCGTTCCTGCAGGAAGCAGGGGGGCGAGAAGCCATGGAGTGGCGAGAGCGGCGCCCAGGGGGGTGGTTTGTGCTCAATGCTTCCGCTGGTGGTACGGGGACGGCGGGCCCGGTCCGGGCTCGCCGTCTGGGCCTCAGGCGGCTTTGGATGTTGCTTCGCGCAAGGCTCTGTTAAGGGCACTGAACAGCGCACGGATACTTGCGGTGGTGATGTTCTCGTCAATCCCAATGCCGTGCAGCGGGCGTTCGCCGTCCAGACGAACCTCGATATAGGCTGCTGCGCGTGCATTGCTGCCAGCGCCGATCGAGTGCTCGTGGTAATCCATGATCTCCAGCTTGACCGGCAAGCCGGCAACCAGCGCCTCCAGCGGGCCCTTGCCGATGCCGCGCCAGTGCATGATCTCGCCTTCGCTGGCGACTTCCACGTCGACAGCGCTGGTGCCGTTCTCTTCCTGCAAGCGGTGGCTCTTCAGCGCATAAGGGGCTGTAGCCTGCAGGTACTCACTTTCGAGCAGCGCGTAGATCTGCTTGGCGCTCATTTCCAGGCCGAGACGATCAGTTTCGCGCTGCACCACCTGGCTGAACTCGATCTGCATGCGGCGCGGCAAACTGATGCCGTACTCCTGCTCCAGCAAGTAGGTGATGCCGCCCTTGCCGGACTGGCTGTTGACGCGAATCACCGCCTCGTAACTGCGACCAATGTCGGCCGGGTCGATCGGCAGGTAGGGCACTTCCCAGACCCCGTTCGGATCCTGCTGGCTGAAGCCCTTGCGGATCGCGTCCTGGTGCGAGCCGGAGAAGGCGGTATGGACCAGATCGCCGACATAGGGATGGCGCGGATGGACCGGCAGTTGATTGCACTCTTCGACTACCTTGCGCAATGCGTCGATGTCGGAGAAGTCCAGCTGCGGATCAACGCCCTGGCTGTACATGTTCAGCGCAACGGTGACCAGATCAACGTTGCCGGTGCGCTCGCCGTTACCGAACAGGCAGCCCTCGACGCGATCCGCACCGGCCATCAGGCCCAATTCGGTGGCAGCAACGCCCGTGCCGCGGTCGTTGTGGGTGTGCAGGCTGATCAACACGCTGTCGCGCTTGTTGATCTTGCGGCTGAAATATTCGATCTGATCGGCATAGATGTTCGGCGTCGCGGCCTCGACGGTGGCGGGCAGGTTGAGGATCAGCTTCTTCGTTGGCGTCGGCTGAAACACCTCGATGACCGCGTTGCACACTTCGACGGCGAAGTCGGTCTCGGTGGAACTGAACACCTCCGGCGAATATTCGAAGCGCCAGTCGGTTTCCGGCGCGGCATCGGCCAGGCGCTTGACCACCTGCGCGGCGTTAACGGCGATGTTGATTACACCGGCCTTGTCCTGGTTGAAGACGATGCGACGGAAGCTCGGCGCGGTTGCGTTGTAGTAGTGGACGATGGCCTGCTTGGCGCCCTTGAGCGACTCGAAGGTGCGAGTGATGAGGTCTTCGCGGGCCTGAGTCAGCACCTGGATAGTGACGTCATCCGGAATGTGTCCACCCTGTATCAGCTCGCGAACGAAATCGAAGTCGGTCTGCGATGCGGAGGGAAAGCCAACTTCGATTTCCTTCAGGCCGACCTGAACCAGCGTCTTGAAGAAACGCATCTTCTTGCCCGCGTCCATCGGCTCGATCAGCGATTGGTTGCCGTCGCGCAGGTCGGAGCTCAGCCAGATCGGCGCCTGGGTAATGGTCTGCGATGGCCAGGTACGGTCAGGCAGGTTGATCACCGGAAAGGCGCGGTATTTGTTTGAAGGATCTTTGAGCATTGTCATGGCGATTTCCTTGAGCAGCTCCCCAAAGTGCGGCGCAAATCGGGGAGGGCAGAGCAGGTCGATGCGGTTCTATGGTTCCGAATGTAGGGCTCGTGCGTATTGGATTGCAACTCTCTCCGAGAAAATGGTGAAAAACACTAATAAATTACTATTTGAAGGAGATATATTTCGACTCGTTAAAGTAATAGACGGTCGATTGCGCAACGAAATTGCGGCCCCGTGTCGCAGTCACCCTTGGCCTTGCAGCATGCGATCATCCGGCCACGACGAGTAGTAGCCGCTCCACGGCAGGATTTTCGTGAGACGTAGAGGACATTTCACAGCGGATCTCTGGCTTGGCCTTTTTGCCATGCTGATGATTCATGTGGGTCCGCTCTATTCAGCTTCGCAGCTTGGGCCTGCCCAGTCCGCTACAGCGGCATCAGTCGCCCATCAGCATCATCACCAGGCACAGGGCCATGCGCCAAAGGCGCATACAACTTCGGGCTCGGTTGGCCAGCCGGCCTGGCTCGCCTCGCTTGACCTCTGTGGTTACTGTGAGCTGCTGACGCTGAGTCCGCCACTGGTGCTGTCCTTCGCGCCGGCCCTGCCTTATTTCTCGCCTTCTTTTGCACGGCTGAGTGCGCAACCGCCACTGGCGGCCATGCCGCGCCTTACTGGCGGGCATGCGCGGGCACCACCTGTACTCCACGGCTGATTTCCGAGCCGCCAGCGCGCGGTTTCTCCTACATTTCAGAAGTGGAAGATCCTTATGTCCAAAATCACCCCTGCACGGGCGGTAACCTCACGCCTGCCCGGCAACTTTTCCCTGCGTCCGTTGCGCTTGCGCTGGCACTTGGCGCACGTCGCGCTGCTTAGCGCCGTCGCAGCCCAGAGCATGGCCGCCCAGGCGGACCCCAGGTCGCCGATCCAGCTCACTCCCATGGTCGTCACCGGGGTGGCGCAGCAGTCCCCGCTGACGGTGGTCACCGATCCGAAGATCCCCCGTCAGCCGATGCCGGCCAGCGACGGCGCCGATTACCTGAAAACCATTCCGGGCTTCTCGGCGGTGCGCAACGGCGGAGTAAACGGTGATCCCGTTTTCCGAGGGATGTTCGGCTCGCGCCTGAAACTGCTCAGCAATGGCGGCGAGATGCTCGGCGCATGTCCGAATCGCATGGACTCGCCTAGCTCCTATATCAGTCCGGACACGTTCGACAAGCTGACGGTCATCAAAGGGCCGCAGACCGTGCTCTGGGGGCCAGGCGCTTCGGCCGCTACGGTGCTCTTCGAGCGTGAACCGGAGCAGTTCAGCGAGCCGGATTACCGCCTCAACGCCAGTCTGCTGACTGGCTCTAATGGCCGCTTCGACCGCAACCTCGATGCCTCTGTGGGGAGCACACAGGGCTACGCGCGGCTGATGGCCAACAGCTCGCAGGCTGATGACTACGCGGACGGCAACGGCGATACAGTGCCGTCGCGCTATGACAAGTGGAACACCGACATCGCGCTAGGCTGGGTGCCGGATGCGGATACCTTGGTCGAACTGACCGCTGGCCGCGGAGACGGCTTCGCCCGCTATGCTGGACGAGGCATGGACGGCAGCCAGTTTCAACGTGAAAGCCTCGGATTGCGCTTCGAGAAGACCAATATCGGCGAGACCTTCTACGGGCTGGAGGCGCAGGTTTATTACAACTACGCCGACCACGTCATGGATAACTACAGCCTGCGCGACTTCGTCCCGACGATGATGATGACCCAGCCGACCCTGTCGCGGGTCGACCGCCGCACGCTCGGTGGTCGCCTGGTCGGCACCTGGCAATGGTCCGATGTCGACGTGAAGGCCGGCATTGATGCGCAGCGCAGGGAGCATCGCAAAGTCATGAACCCGACCGGTGCGGTCAATCAGATGGTAGCGGCGGCGGGTAGCGACGCGCTGCCCTGGGTGCCGGATGCCGTCCTGCACAGTTACGGCCTGTTCGGCGAGCTGACCTGGCAGCTCAGTGAACGCGACAAAGTCATCAGCGGTCTGCGCCTGGATCTACACGAGGCGACCGATGAGCGAGCATTTTTCAACAGCCATCACCCGACGCTGAAAAACATGATGGGCATGCCGGTCAGTCAGGATTGGACCAATCCCAGCGCCGGAGACACTCGGCGTGACACGCTTTACAGCGGCTTCATGCGCTACGAAAAAGAACTCTCCGGGATGCCGGTGACCGGATATGCCGGCCTTGGCCATGCCGAGCGGTTCCCCGATTACTGGGAACTGTTCGTCTCCAACCCAGGGCCGGTCGGCACGGTACAGCCGTTCGACTCTGTTCGGCCGGAGAAGACCACGCAGCTTGATGTCGGCCTGCAGTACGCCAAGGGCCCGCTGCAGGCCTGGGCTTCCGCGTACGCCGGTCTGGTCGAAGACTACATCCTGTTCAGCTACCTGCCTGGGGTGATGCCCGGCATGCTTCGCGCGGAGGTGAGCAACATTGACGCCACCATCGCCGGTGGCGAGCTGGGCGCAAGCTACCGCTTCAATCGCAACTGGAAAGGCGACGCAAGTCTGGCCTACGCCTGGGGCAAGAACCGCAGCGATGACCGTGCCATGCCGCAGATTCCGCCGCTGGAAGGGCGCCTCGGGCTGACTTACGAACGTGAAAACTGGAGCACCAGCGGGCTCTGGCGAGTAGTCGCTTCACAGGGGCGGGTCGCTGAAAATCAGGGCACCGTGGTTGGCAAGGACTTCGACGAGAGTGCTGGCTTCGGTGTGCTGGCGGTCAACGGTGCTTATCGTTTGGACCAGCATTTCAAGCTCAGCGCCGGTGTCGACAATTTGCTGGACAAAGCCTACAGCGAGCACCTCAACCTGGCTGGCAGCGCAGGCTTCGCCGACTACGGGCTTGACGCAACCCGTCGCGTCAATGAGCCGGGCCGCACCTATTGGGCGCGGGTCGACATGAGCTTCTGACGGCGCTCGTCTGGGCAGTGAGCATCACGGCCTGATGCTTCACTGCCCGGCCGATCAACCGTGCCGGGACTGGCTTTCATTGTGATTGTCGCCGGGTTGGAGCGGCTCGGGTATCGGTCGGCTGAATAACTGGCTGACCGAGCCATAGCCCTCGCGCATATCCGCACCGCTCGGGTGCTGGAACACGCGCAGACCGAACTCAGGCAGGATCGCCAGCAGGTGGTCGAAGATGTCTGACTGGATCGCCTCGTACTGGGTCCAGGCCACGGTGTTGGTGAAACAATAGACTTCCAGAGGCAAACCGTCAGCGGTGGGGCTGAGCTGGCGCACCATCAACGTCATACCCTGATGGATACCGCCATGGCTGCGCAGATAGCGCTCCACGTACGCTCTGAAACTGCCGATATTGGTAATCCGTCGAGTATTTACCGGCTCCTTGCCGCGCTCCTCGAGCTTGGCGTTCCACGCATCGATCTCGCGGCGTTTCTCGGTGAGGTACTCATCCAGCAGATTGAAGCGATGCAGATGCTCACATTCTTCGCTGCTCAGAAAGTGCACGCTTTGCTGATCCAGAAACAGGCTGCGCTTGACTCGCCGCCCGCCGCTTTCCTGCATGCCTCGCCAGTTCTTGAACGAATCGCTGATAAAGCGCTTGGTCGGGATGTTGCTTACGGTCTTGTCCCAGTTCTGCACCTTTACCGTATGCAGGGCAATATCAATGACATCGCCGTCTACGTTGAGCTGCGGCATTTCCACCCAGTCGCCCACTCGGATCAGGTCGTTGGAGGTGATCTGCACACTGGCCACTAATGAAAGAATGGTGTCTTGAAAAATCAGCATCAGGACCGCCGCCATGGCCCCGAGGCCGGACAGCAGGATCAGCGGTGAGCGGTCAATCAGGGTGGCGATGATGAGGATGGTGGCGACCGCGTACAGCACGATCTTGATCACCTGCAGATAGCCCTTGATGGGGTGCACATGCGCATCGGCCCGTCGCTGATACATCATGTTGATGATGTCCAGCAACGCACCCAAAGCGAGGGCAATGGTCAGCACGATGAAACCACCGCAGACATTGCGTACAACGGTGACGGCTGCTTCCGGAAGGCCCGGAACGGCATTTACTCCAATCGACAGCACCAGTGCCGGCACGATGTTGGACAACCGGCGAATGATGCCGAAGTCCTGCAGCTGAGTTTCGCGAGTGCTGCGCAGTATTTTGTACAGACCGCTCACCAGGATGCGCTTGACCACCCAGTTGGCCAGCCAGGCCGCAAATATCAGCGCCGCGCTGGCGACCAGCGTCTCCAGTTCGGCATGCTCGCCCAGCCATTCCAGCCAGACCTTCATTTCTTCCTGCATCGTGCCGCTCCGTCAGTTGGCATCGGACCACAACCGCGTGCCAGGGGGTGTTCCTCTCAGCGAATGAATTCGCGGCTGATCGAGCGGAACAGGTCGGTCCCGGCCTGTTCCATCCATTCGAAGGCAACCATTTCTCGGGAGACGATGCTGGCACCGGCCTGCTGCATGCGCGCCAGGCCAAGCGCCTTGTCACTGGCGCGGCGCGAGCCGACCGCTTCTTCAACGACGAACACCTGATGACCGCGAGCCAGCAGGTCGAGCACCGTCTGCAGCACGCAGATATGGGTTTCGATGCCGCTGATGATGAACTGCTTGCGCTCGCCACCGGGGCGCTTGAACAGCTCGCCGTCGCGCGCGGCGGAAAAGTGCAGCTTCTCGATGATCGCCTCGTCGCTCACACCGTCGCGCAGGGCTGCGATCGTCGGGCCGAGGCCCTTGCTGTATTGCTCAGTGATCAGTACCGGAACACCGACGCGCTGGGCTACCTGGATCAGCCAGGCGCTGTGCTCAGCCAACACGGTGTGGCCTTCGATGGAGGGGAATAGCCGTTCCTGGATGTCGATGATGACGAGCGTCGAGTCCTGCACATTGATGAGCATAGGGAAATCCTTGTTGGTTCAGGGTTTGAACGCACCGATGAAGATCGACGGATCGACACGTGCATCGTTGAGGCTGACGTTCCAGTGTAGATGCGGTCCCGTGGCCCGGCCGGTGGAACCGACCTTGCCGAGCACGGCGCCGCGGGACAGTTCGTCGCCGACCGTTACGTCTATCTGTGACAGGTGACAGAACATGCTGATCAATCCCTGTCCGTGATCGACGAACACAGTCTTGCCATTGAAGAAGTAATTACCCGTCAGAATCACCTTGCCGGCGGCGGGAGTCTTGATCGGCGTGCCGGTCTTGGCGGCGAAATCGAGGCCTGAATGGGGATTGCGCTCTTCTCCGTTGAAGAAACGGCGTAGGCCGAATGGCGAGGACAGCGGGCCGTTGACCGGCTTGTCGAACAACAGGTTGCTGGGCTGGCGTGGGCTGAACTGCCTGTAGGCCCGTGTCTGTTCGTCCAGTTCGCGCTCGATACGTTTGAGGTCGGCGGGGTTGGGGTTGACCTGGCGCTGGTTCTTCAAAGTGATGCGCTGTTCGCGGTAGGTGCGAGGTTCGACACGAAAGCTATGTGCCTGGCCGTCGACGTCCAGCGATTGCTGACCGGCTTTGACCGACAGCGGAACGCCGACAATCGCGATCCAGCGCTGGTCATCTTCGCGTACCACCAGCACGGGTTTGCCGTCGTAGCGTGCTGTTGGCGCGCTGGCTTCGTTACCTAAATCGACGACCGCTACGCCGCCGGGTACGGGCTTGTTGAGCAGACGGGTGAGAAAACCTTCAGCGTGGGCGGGAAGCGTGAGGCAGAGCAGCAAGGTTAGGGCAAAACGCATGGGAGTCCTGAGCAGAAGTGGGTTAGTCCAGCAGTGACAAGGTGACCGGCGTCTGGTGGTTGTCTTCGACTCTGACGTCCAGTTCGCCCTCGCCGAGGCGTGCTTTCAGCCGTTGGCCGGGCTGGGTCTGATCCGCGCGCCGAATCGCCTGGCCGCGCTCGTCGAGCAGGATGCTATAGCCACGTGACAGCGTGGCGAGCGGGCTGACCACGTTCAAGGTCTGCGCCAGTCCCTGTAGCTGTTGGCGATGGCCCTTGAAGGTATCCTGCATCGCGCGTGGCAGCCGGCTGGACAGGTGATCGAGACGTTGGCGCAGCAGGGTCAGGTTTCGCCCAGGGTGTTGCCCGGCCAGGCGCGTCTCGAGGCGGGCGAGGCGTTCCTGTCCGGCGCAGAGGCGACGGTCGATACCGCGCAACAGCCGCTGCTCCAGATCGTCGATGCGTTGGGCCTGCTGTTGCAGGCGCTCGCCAGGGTGGCGCAGGCGACGTGTCAGCCCTTCCAGGCGCGTGGCATCGCGGTGCAGTCGGTCGCGCATGCGCAGCAATAGACGCTGGCGCAGCCCTTCGAGTCGCTGGCGCACGTCAGCGCTGCTGGGCGCCAGGAGTTCGGCAGCGGCAGAAGGCGTCGGTGCACGCACATCGGCGACAAAGTCGGCAATGGAGACATCGGTTTCATGGCCGACGGCGGAGACGATCGGCGTCTCGCATGCCGCCACGGCGCGCGCAACCACTTCTTCGTTGAAGCACCAGAGATCTTCCAGCGAGCCGCCGCCGCGCGCCAGGATCAGTGCGTCGAAGCCGCCACGGTCGGCCAGTTCAAGCGCGCGGACGATCTGCGCCGTCGCCTCGCGACCCTGGACAGGGGTCGGCACCAGCGTCAGGGCGACATGCGGGGCCCGTCGGCGGAACACGGAAATGATGTCGCGGATCACCGCACCGTTGGGCGAGCTGACAATGCCGATACGCCGCGGGTGAGCGGGCAGGGCGCGCTTGTCGGCAGCGTCGAACAGGCCCTCGGCATCGAGCTTTTCTTTCAGCGCCTCGAAGGCCAGGCGCAGCGAGCCATCACCGGCCGGTTCGACGTTGTCGAGGATCAGCTGATAGTCGCCGCGGCCCTCGAACAAGGACACCCGCCCGCGCACCTTGACCGCCAGGCCGTCGCGCAACGCCTGGCGCACACGCAGGGCGTTCTGTCGGAACAGCGCGCAGCGGACCTGTGCGTTCTTGTCTTTCAGCGTGAAGTAAACGTGGCCGGACGCTGGCTTGGCCAGGTTGGATATTTCGCCTTCGACCCAGACCTGGGCGAACACGTCTTCAAGAAGCAGCCGCGCACGACCGTTGAGCTGGCTGACGGTCAGCACTTCGCGGTCGAGGTTCAGGCGTTGGAAAGGATCTTTGAGCATGCCGGGGATGATAAGGGAAAAGCGCGCTGGGGGCGCTGCAGTGTATGACCGAACAGACAGCAGCCGACGCCCCGTCGTTGACCTGAGCAAAGTACAGATTAAGCTGCGCCGCTTTCGTCACCTCCTTTCGAGCCAGTCATGAGCCACAGTCAAGCTATCGTCGTGCCGCGCATCTCAACGTTTCCTGGCCATGAAGCCAAGGCACGGATGATTTTGCGCTGGCTTGCCGAGCGACGCGTCGTCGATGCGTTGCCCACTACCTGCGGTCGTGGCGTTGGCGGTATGGGGTATGCGCTCGGACCGGGCGCACGCAGCGTCGTGCTGCACCCGGATCGCTTGCCGTTCGGCCAGGCGATCAATGGCTTGGAGGTGGTTTCCAAGCGCTGCATCTATACCCCGACCCGTGACTTCGCCGAGGAGGCGGGATGCCCCGAGTGTCGCCGCGAAATCGGCGAAGCACTGTTTGAAAGTCTCGATGAGTGGATGCCCGCGCAGACCGATACCTTCACCTGTCCGGAATGCGGACATGAGGACGACATAAACGGCTTTCTGTTCATCCCAGCCTGCGGCTTCTCCAATCTCGGCTTTATTTTCAACGGTTGGGGAGAGGCAGTATTCAGCCAACCATTTCTTGACGAGTTCGCTGCACGCTTAGGATTCGCGGTTGCGGTAGTGGATGTAGAGGCGTGACCGGTCAGTCATTTGTTGGGCCGGGCGGAGCGGGTTGCACGCGATAGGCCACACAACCGCATTGAGCGTAATGGTGTGCGTGGGTATAATGCCGCGCTTCCTTTTTCCCGCCTGGGAGCCCCCGCCATGCTGCGTATCAGCCAAGAAGCCCTGACTTTCGATGATGTTCTCCTGATCCCGGGATATTCCGAGGTCCTGCCGAAGGATGTCAGCCTCAAGACCCGCCTGACCCGCGAAATCGAGCTGAACATTCCCCTTGTTTCGGCGGCAATGGATACCGTCACCGAAGCCCGCCTGGCCATCGCCATGGCGCAGGAAGGTGGGATCGGCATCATTCACAAGAACATGAATGTCGAGCAGCAGGCTGCAGAGGTGCGCAAGGTCAAGCGCCACGAAACGGCCATTGTTCACGATCCGGCGACCGTGACCCCCGAAACCAAGATCAGCGAACTGCTGCGCAAGGCGCGCGAGCTTGGTTTCTCTGGCTTCCCTGTGGTCTCGGGCAAAGAACTGGTGGGTATTGTCACCGGGCGCGACCTGCGCTTCACGCCTAACGTCGGTGATTCGGTCGCCGCGATCATGACGCCGAAGGAAAAGCTGATCACCGTTCAGGAAGGCACCGGCCTCGAGGAAATCAAAACCAAACTCTATGAGCACCGCATCGAAAAAATGCTGGTGGTCGATGGCAACTTCCATCTGCGCGGCCTGGTGACCTTCCGTGATATCGAGAAGGCCAAGACCTACCCGCTGGCCTCCAAGGACGACCAGGGGCGCCTGCGTGTCGGCGCTGCCGTGGGTACCGGCGCTGATACGGCCGAGCGTGTCGAGGCCTTGGCAGCTGCAGGCGTTGACGTGATCGTGGTCGACACCGCGCACGGCCATTCCCGCGGCGTGCTCGATCGCGTGCGCTGGGTGAAGGACAACTTCCCGCAGGTGCAGGTCATCGGCGGCAACATTGCCACGGCTGAAGCCGCGCTGGACCTGGTCAAGGCGGGCGCCGATGCGGTCAAGGTCGGTATCGGCCCAGGCTCGATCTGCACCACGCGCATCGTCGCCGGCGTTGGTGTGCCACAGATTTCCGCCATCGCCAACGTCTCCGCCGCACTTGAAGGCACCGGCGTGCCGATGATCGCCGACGGCGGCATCCGTTTCTCCGGTGACCTGTCGAAAGCCATTGTCGCTGGCGCCAATGCCGTGATGATGGGCTCGATGTTCGCCGGTACCGAAGAAGCCCCGGGCGAAATCGAACTGTTCCAGGGCCGTTCCTACAAGGCCTACCGCGGCATGGGTTCGCTGGGCGCCATGTCCCAGGCGCAGGGTTCCTCGGATCGTTACTTCCAGGACTCCTCTGCTGGTGCCGAGAAGCTGGTGCCGGAAGGCATTGAAGGGCGTGTGCCTTACAAAGGCTCGCTGGCTGCGATCATCCACCAGCTGATGGGCGGCCTGCGCGCCTCCATGGGCTACACCGGCAGCGCGACCATCGATCACATGCGTACCCATCCGCAGTTTGTGCGCATCACTGGCGCTGGCATGGCTGAGTCCCACGTGCATGACGTGCAGATCACCAAAGAGGCGCCCAACTACCGGGTTGGTTGATATTTCTGTCGCTGGAGGCTGATCGCCGAGCGGTTGGATGAGCAATGCCTCGTTCAGCTGCTTGCGTTCAGCCTTCAGCCGTTTTTCCCAGGGGAAAAAAATGGCCCATCAAGACATTCATGCTCACCGCATCCTGATCCTGGATTTCGGCTCGCAGTACACCCAGCTGATCGCCCGTCGCGTACGCGAACTCGGCGTCTACTGCGAACTTCATCCGTTCGATATGCCGGATGAGGACATTCGCGACTTCGCGCCGCGCGGCATCATCCTCGCTGGCGGCCCGGAGTCGGTGCATGCCGAAGGCAGCCCGCGCGCCCCGCAGGCAGTGTTCGATCTCGGCGTACCGCTGTTCGGCATCTGCTACGGCATGCAGACCATGTCCGAGCAGCTCGGTGGCAAGGTCCAGGGTTCAGATGAGCGTGAGTTCGGCTATGCGCGCGTCGATCTGGTTGGCAAGTCCAAGCTGTTCGACGGTATCGAAGACCATATGGACGATGACGGCGTGTTTGGCCTCGACGTCTGGATGAGCCACGGCGACAAGGTTACCGACTTGCCGGCGGGCTTCCGTATCCTGGCCAGCACCCCGAGCTGCGCGATTGCTGCGATGGGCGACGATGACCGCCGCTACTACGGCGTGCAGTTCCACCCGGAAGTCACCCACACCCGCCAGGGCGGGCGCATCCTGTCGCGCTTCCTGCTTGAAATCTGCGGCTGCGAAGCGCTGTGGACACCATCCAACATCGTCGAGGACCTGGTCGAACAGGTTCGCAATCAGGTCGGTTCGGCCAACGTGCTGCTGGGCCTGTCCGGCGGCGTGGATTCCTCGGTGGTCGCGGCGCTGCTGCACAAGGCCATTGGCGATCAGCTGACCTGTGTATTCGTCGACAACGGCCTGCTGCGCTTGCACGAGGGCGATCAGGTCATGGCCATGTTCGCCGAGAACATGGGCGTTAAGGTGATCCGCGCCGACGCTGAAGCGCAGTTTCTCGACAACCTCGCTGGCGAAGCCGATCCGGAGAAGAAGCGCAAGATCATCGGCCGTACCTTCATCGACGTCTTCGATGCCCAGGCCAGCAAGCTCGACAACATTCAGTACCTCGCCCAAGGCACCATCTACCCGGACGTCATCGAGTCCGCCGGTGCCAAGAGCGGCAAGGCGCACGTGATCAAGTCCCACCACAACGTCGGTGGCCTGCCGGAGGAAATGAACCTCAAGCTGGTCGAGCCGCTGCGCGAGTTGTTCAAGGACGAAGTCCGCAAGATCGGTCTCGAACTCGGCCTGCCGTACGATATGGTCTATCGCCATCCGTTCCCGGGCCCGGGGCTGGGCGTGCGCATCCTCGGCGAAGTTAAGAAGGAATACGCCGACCTGCTGCGTCGCGCTGACCACATCTTCATTCAGGAGCTGCGCAACTTCGACTGGTACCACAAGACCAGCCAGGCCTTCGTAGTGTTCCAGCCGGTCAAGTCGGTGGGTGTGGTCGGCGACGGTCGCCGCTACGCCTGGGTCGTTGCGCTGCGTGCGGTGGAAACCATCGACTTCATGACCGCACGCTGGGCGCATCTGCCGTATGAGCTGCTGGAGAAGGTCTCCAACCGCATCATTAACGAAATCGAAGGCATCTCGCGCGTCACCTACGATGTATCAAGCAAGCCGCCAGCGACCATTGAGTGGGAATGATCGGGCGTCTGGCACTGGCCGACATCGATTAGCAGAAAGCCTGAAGCCCGCGTAACTGCGGGCTTTTGGTTATTTGGCGCTATACCTCAGCGACTTCTACCCTGTTACGCCCCGCCGATTTACTTTCGTAGAGCGCAACGTCGGCTCGTGCAATCGCATCACTGAGCAACTCGTCTGCACGATATTGGGTGATGCCGATCGACAGCGTAACGCAGACCCGTATGCCATCACTGTAGAGTTCGAGCTCCTCGACACGCTTGCGTATACGCTCGGCGCTTTCGCCCGCATGGTTGAAATTCGTATCCGGCAGAATGGCCAGAAACTCTTCGCCGCCCCAACGGCCGATGAAGTCCTGTTCGCGCATTGATTGTTTGAGCAGATCGCTCACCGCTTGAAGGACGCGGTCGCCCATATCGTGACCGTACTGGTCATTGACCTGTTTGAAGTGGTCGATGTCCATCAGCATCAAGGTGAGGTTGGTGGGGTGGCGCTGGTGTCTCGCTAGGACCTTTTCGGTGAGTTCGATCATGTGTCGGCGATTGAATAGGCCGGTCAGTGAATCGGTGGTTGCCATCGAGGCCAGCTTCTTGTGTGCCCGTGTCACCGTGGCCACATAGAACAGCGCGAGATAGCTGAACATGCAGAACACTACGGTAAGGTTGAACACGTGCACGCCCAGCAGCGCGCTGGAGGAGATGGGTTGCAGCGGTTCAATGAACCACATCAATACGTCGAGCCCGACGTAGTAAGCCCATAGCCAACCCGCGTATATCCAGGCGGTGCGTGTGGGCATGCTGACGAACAGGGCCGGAATAAACATCAGCAGGTAATAGTGGAAGCCGCTTTCCCAACCAATAAGCACCGTTCCCAGTCCGGCATGAACAAGCACTTCAATGCGTATCAGCATGACCGCGAGCTGATTTCTTCGCTGTTGGAATGCGCGATAGGCATAGATATACATGGCCACGCTGACCACGTTTATCCAGGCCAGAATCGGTGAACCAAGAATGAGGAATATGAATAGAAAGGCTACATCGACGCTACCCGCCAACTGACAGCAACGCATCGAGAGCTGCCAGAACTCCGGGCGGGCGTCGCGCTGGCGAAAGTGTTCCGGTTGTGTTCCTTGCATCGCTGCTGTTCCTTGAACTTCGGTTCTATCGCGCCGGCTTTTTGAGCGGACTGCCTCGGAAACCTAGCAAAGTAGGGCGGGAGAGCAGTTCGCAGGGCATCTGAAGCACGGTACGAGGCTGGAGGGTGGCTGTCTAGTGGCCAACGGCCCTCTGCTTGATAGCCATATGTTTCAACAGGCTTGCGATCCAGTCCAAGCAGGCGCCGACGAGGTGCCGATGTCGTACCCGCTAATCAACGCGGGACGTTCGTCCATGCTTGTGTTGGTACTCGATTGGTCGCAATGCTTGAGCTCGCAGAGCGGCACCGTGGATCACTTAAGATCACCATTTGGGGACTCGTGACGTTGAGCTGATCTGCAGGTTTCTAAAGCTTTGTCGATTGCGAGAGAACTGTAACCGTTACGTAAGGGGAACGCGCATCGAGGCGACAATCACGAGAGCGCGGGAATGAGCTGTCCGAAGAAGATGGCGTTGAGTAGCTGACTGCAGTGCTCCTTTTAACCACACGGCTAAGTAGACGGTCGCTTAGCGAGTAGTGATGAGTCAGCTGCAGATTATCTAGAAAGCCAAAGCCCCGGCATGCCAGGGCCTCGGGCTTGACACCCAGTCAGTTCATGACGGCTGGCGTATCGATACGGCGCCATATGGCTTCGGAACAACTGTAAACAGCAAATGCAACCAGCCCAAGGCCAACCAGGGAAAGCCAAAATGCCCCAAACGGCAGGTTCTGCAGAGCGTTCAGGGCATCCTCCAGCCCCGGCGGGTCGGTTGGCTCGTAGCGGCTACCGCCTGTGAAAAGCATGCCGGAAACGATCAGAAAGGCAACGCCGCGGGCAATGAGGCCGGCCCGAGAAATCGGGCGAATCCATTTCATGACCTGTTCGGAGGCATAGAAGTACTTTTCGAACTTGGCTTTCCAGCCCTTGATGATGTGGGCGATCCCGACACCAAGCGGCACAAGCGCAACCAGGTAGATCAGATAGTTCGAATACTTCCATCCAAGTACGCCTGACAGGAAGTCGCCGCCACCTGAGCCACCACCGCTCCCGGAGCTGCCAATGGAGCTGCCAAGCAGTCCGAGGGTGAACAGCGCGAGTAACGTATAGGTCACGGCACTACCGACGAGACCTGCGCGGATCAATAGCCCTTTTGCGTCGGTGCCATGGCCTTCCGGATCGGTAATTGCCTGCGTCAGTCGCCAAGCCACGTAGGCTACGAGACCGACAACCATGATCCAGAGCAAGGTCTGCCCGAAGGGCTGCCCTAACAATTGCTGAATAGCACCTTTGGTACCAACAGTTTTACCGCTGCCGATGCCAGCCATGAAGGCGAATATACCGATGATCAAATAGACAACACCTCTGGCGGCGTAGCCGCTACGAGCGAGCCAGGTTATGCCTCTGCTGACTTCACCCTTGGCTTGGGCTGCTGTGGGGTGCATGGCGCCTCCTCAATTGGAATGAGTGTCTCCGCAGTAGACGCGGGATCAGGCGCAAGGGTTCGCTTCTATTGATCAACGGGTTCGCTGTGCGTCTAACCCGGCTGCGAGTTGGCCCGCGAAGCTGTAGCATGTCGCAAATGCGAGCGATTCCAATCTAGTTACTGGTGTAACGGCTCGTGCAGTTTTTGATGAGAAAGAAATGACTTTTACCCGAAGAAAGATGCTGGTTGGGTTGGCTGGGCTCGCTACGTTGGGCGTTGTCGGTGGCGGAGCACGGTACTGGATCGGGCGGCCCGCCGATCCCGTGACCCACGATTACGAGCTGATCGCCGCTCCAGCCGATATCGAGCTTATCGCAGGCACCAAGACCCCAGCATGGTGCTACGGCGGACAAGCGCCTGGCTTGGAGCTGCGTGCCAGGCAGGGCGAATGGCTGCGAGTGCGCTTTATCAATCACCTACCGGAGCCCACTACGATTCATTGGCATGGCATCCGCCTGCCGCTGAACATGGACGGGGTGCCGTATGTTTCGCAATTGCCCGTCTTGCCCGGGGAGTCGTTCGACTACCTCTTTCAGGTCCCGGATGCGGGGAGTTTCTGGTATCACCCGCACACTTCGAGCGCCGAGCAGTTGGGGCGTGGGCTGGTAGGGCCGTTGATTGTCGAAGAACGCGAGCCGAGCGGGTTTCGTCATGAGCGAACGCTGAGCCTGAAAAACTGGCATATCGACAAGCAAGGCGCCTTCACCGATTTCAGCGTGCCCCGCGAGGCCGCGCGGGGAGGAACGCCTGGCGTGCTGTCGACCGTCAATGGGGAGCACGCGCCGACCCTTGAGTTGCCGGCAGACCAAGTAGTGCGCTTGCGCCTCATCAATCTCACCAACACCGTGACCTACCGAGTGAACCTGCCAGGTGGCGACGCGCGTATTTACGCGATCGATGGCAACCCGGTCACGCCGCGCCCGCTGGGCAAGGCCTATTGGCTCGGCCCAGGCATGCGCATTGATCTGGCGGTGAAAGTCCCGCCTGCCGGGGAAACGCTGTCCTTGCGTAATGGCCCGCTGCGGCTGGCGACGCTCACCTCCGTGGCTACCGTCGAGGTCGAAGGCGATTGGCCTGCACCGCTGCCGGCCAATCCGGTCGCCGAGCCGGACCTGCAGCGAGCGGAAACCCTGCGTTTTAATTTCGAATGGGCTGGCACCCTATCCAGTGATGCCGGGCAGGGCGATGCCTTCACTTTCTGGCAGATCAACGGCCAGGCCTGGGACATCAACGATAAGACCTGTGCGGACCGCCCGATTGCTACATTGAAAAAAGACGGTCATTACATATTCGAGCTGCGCAACCTCAGTCAGTATCAGCATCCAATCCATCTGCACGGGCTGACATTCAAGGTCATTTCGTCCAACCGAAAGCGCATCGATCCCTGGTATACCGATACCTATCTGCTCGGCAAGAACGAGACGGCAAGAATCGCGCTGGTGGCGGATAATCCTGGGGTGTGGATGTTCCACTGCCACGTCATCGATCACATGGAAACTGGATTGATGGCGGCAATTGAAGTGGTTTGAGGGCAGTAGTAGCCGGACGGAATAAATGAAAAGACCTATGATCATCGACCGTTCCCGTGATGATGAATTCATGCGCGAGGCGTTGGCCCTTGCCGCCGAAGGGGCAAGACTCGGGGAAGTCCCGGTCGGTGCGGTGGTGGTACACAACGGCCAGATAATTGGCCGGGGTTTCAATCGCCCGATCTCGAGCCACGACCCGAGCGCCCACGCTGAGATGGTCGCTATTCGCGACGCAGCGTCGAAGCTGGAGAACTATCGCTTACCGGAGAGCACGCTGTACGTGACGCTCGAACCTTGCAGCATGTGCGCCGGGTTGATTGTCCATTCGCGCATGCAACGGGTGGTGTACGGCGCAACGGAGCCCAAGGCGGGGGTTGCAGTCAGTCGAGGCCAGTTTTTCTCGCAGGATTTCCTTAATCACCGCGTGTTGAGCGAAGGTGGCGTCTCTGCGGAGCGTTGCAGCGAGATACTGAGTGAGTTCTTCAGGGCGCGACGCCTCTAATCACGCGGCGGCGAGGCGATGGAGATCCGGACGGAAGAGTAACGCGGCGACTGAGCTCAAACGTTGCTGCTGTAACGCCGCACGCCCGCTTCTGGCAGTTTTTCATAGGCGGCCACGCTGCCCTGCGCCGGGAACACCACCAGATGGTCGGCAGCGATCGCAATGCCCACTTCCTGGCCGGTCGGGTAGTCCGCGTGGCTGGGAAATATTCCCTCGAGTTGATTGCCGGTGGGCAACTGCAGTCGATACAAGGTCGAGGCACCAAGGAAAGTCTTGCCAACAATGAGCGCCTTGAGCCTGCTCTCCGGTGAGTAGACGATGTCATCCGGACGCAGCAGAACGTCCACTGAGCTGCCAGCCGGCATGGTGTAGGCGCGGTTGCCGCGAATGACGCCCAGTTCGGTCTGCACCGTCTCCGGGTCGATCAGCTGGCCACGAATGAAGTAGCCCTGGCCGATGAAGCTCGCCACGAAAGGTGTAAGCGGCTCATGGTAGAGGTTGAAAGGGGTGTCCCACTGTTCCAGCCGACCATCCTTGAATACGCCGACCTGGTCACTGACGGCGAAGGCTTCTTCCTGATCGTGGGTGACGAGGATCGCGCTGGTACCACGCGCCTTCAGAATCTCGCGGACTTCATGGCTCAAGCGTCGGCGCAGGTCGCCGTCGAGGTTGGAGAACGGTTCGTCTAGCAGGAGCAGTTCCGGCTCGGGCGCAAGTGCGCGGGCCAGCGCAACGCGTTGCTGCTGGCCTCCGGAAAGCTCGTGCGGATAGCGCTTGCCGAGCGGAGAGAGATGCACCAGATCGAGCATTTCGCGCACGATGCGTTGCGCTTGCGGATGCTTGCGAATGCCAAAGGCGATGTTTTCGGTGACCGTCAGATGCGGGAAAAGGGCATAGTCCTGGAACACCATGCCGACCCGCCGCTTCTCGGGTGCCAGGGTGAAACCACGCCGCGAAAGCACCGTGCCGCCCAGTTGGATCTCACCATCGTTGACGTGCTCGAATCCGGCAATAGCCCGCAACGTAGTGGTTTTACCGCAACCGGATGGCCCGAGAAGGCACCCGATATCACCGCGATTCAGGTGCAGATTGAGGTTCTGCACAATGCTCTGTTCGCCATAACCGCAGGCGAGGTCGCGCAGGTGCAGCAGCGGCTCATGGCTCATGCGTGGTGATAAGCCGGCTCGACCAGAAACTCAAGCAGGGCTTTCTGCACATGCAGACGGTTTTCGGCCTGTTGCCAGGCGACTGCACGCTTGTCGTCGAGCACGTCGTGGCTGATTTCTTCGCCGCGGTGTGCCGGCAGGCAATGCATGAACAGGACATCCTCTGCCGCTGCGTCAAGCAAGGCCCGGTCGACCTGATACGGACGGAAGGTAGCCATACGTGCAGCGACTTCATCTTCCTGGCCCATGGAAGCCCAAACGTCTGTGCTGACCAGGTGTGCGCCCGCCACTGCTTCGCGTGGGTCGCGGAATACCTGCACCCGGCCACCGGCCTGCGCGAGCAGCTCATTGTTGGGCTCGTAGCCCTCAGGGCAAGCGATACGCAGCTGGAAATCGAACTGAAGCGCCGCCTCCATATAGGAGTTGCACATGTTATTGCCGTCGCCGATCCACGCTGCGGTCTTGCCCGCGATACTGCCGCGCAACTCATGAAACGTCTGCATGTCGGCCATCAGTTGGCATGGGTGGAGATCGTCCGACAGACCGTTGATTACCGGTACCGAAGAGTTCGCCGCAAATTCGTTCAGCGTTGAATGAGCGAAGGTGCGGATCATGATCGCATCGAGCATGCTCGACATGACGATGGCGGAGTCGCTGATCGGTTCGCCGCGACCCAGTTGCGTGTCACGCGGCGAAAGAAATACGGCTTGGCCACCGAGCTGGATCATTCCCGCTTCGAAAGACAGTCTCGTGCGGGTCGAGGCTTTTTCGAAAATCATGCCCAGAACGCGATTTTTCAGCGGCTCGAACAGAATGCCGCGCTCGCGCAGATCCTTCAGCTCGATGCCGCGACGGACCAGGCCTAACAGCTCCTGGGGCGTGCAATCCATCAGTGAGAGAAAATGCCTTGCGCTCATATCAACTACCTTTCATTGCCGCAATCGAGGCCGGAGATTTCGACGAAATAGAAGGGCCTACGACAGGGGTCGCATAGATGGCGACGAAACGGGAAAGGCGCGATCTTATCCAGAAAGCCTCAGCGGGCGCAAATCGGCCTCAGCGCGCCAAAATCGTGCGCTTCAGGGAAGCTGTGCTGCATGCGCATTAATAAAAGCCGAGCCCGCGACTCGGCTTTTAGGCTGCTGTTCTGTACAATGCGCGGCAACCGAGACTAGCCGAGGTGCCCCATGGATATCATCGAAACCATCAAAGAGCAGATCGAAAAGAATCCGGTGCTGCTTTACATGAAAGGCTCGCCCAATGCACCGCAGTGCGGCTTTTCCGCCCGTGCGACCCAGGCTGTGATGGGCTGTGGTGAGAAATTCGCCTACGTCGACATCCTGCAAAATCCTGAAATTCGTACCAATCTACCGAAATATGCCAACTGGCCGACCTTTCCCCAGTTGTGGGTGGATGGCGAGTTGGTCGGTGGCAGCGACATCATTCTTGAGATGTTCGAAAAGGGTGAGTTGCAACCGCTGATCAAGCAAGCCGTTGAAAAAGCTGGCGCTTGATAGCTACTCCGAAAAACCCGCTAAAGAGCGGGTTTTTTTATGCCTACGTTTAGGCAAGCTTCGATATTTCAGCGTGATGTGACGTTCAGTTGCGTCAGGCAATAACGAAAACGGGAGCCTAGGCTCCCGTTTTCGTTGAAAAACGACGGTTTACTCGTCCATCTGCGACTGGAGGTAGTTCTCCATGCCAACCTTGCCGATCAGGCTCAGTTGAGTCTCCAGCCAGTCGATGTGTTCCTCTTCGGATTCAAGAATGTCTTCAAGCAGCTCGCGGGTGCCGTAATCGCCGACGCTTTCACAATAGGCGATGGCAACCTTCAAATCCTGTATGCCGCCTTGCTCGAGCTTGAGGTCGCAGTCGAGCATCTCGCGGGTGTTTTCACCGATCAGCAGCTTTCCCAGATCCTGCAGATTGGGCAGGCCTTCGAGAAAGAGGATGCGCTTGATCAGCTTGTCAGCATGCTTCATCTCGTCGATGGATTCTTTGTACTCATGCTTGCCTAGCTTGCCGAGGCCCCAATCTTCGTACATGCGTGCATGCAGGAAGTACTGGTTGATTGCGACCAGTTCGTTGCCAAGAATCTTGTTCAGATGCTGAATGACCAGCTTGTCGCCTTTCATGTCGGTGCCCTGCGTCGAATCGGGTTCGTTAATAAGAGCAGTCTGGCCACGAACCTGGGTGCTGTCAAACCTAAGTCCTTGAATGATAAAGGGTAAAGCGAAATAAGAATACGTCTGTTCCGCGACTGGCGGCCAAGGTCTTGATTCGCGAACAGAAAAAAGCCGGGCATGTGCCCGGCTCGAGTAAATCAATGTGGATTCAGGCGGGCGAAAATCCCGCTGGGTAAGCAAGGGAGGCGCTGGCGGTCTGTATATCGCTCAGGGTTTCGCGAACAACCTGTTTGGCGACGCAGGCGCACTTACCGCATTGGGTGGCAACGCCAGTGGCATCTCGCACTTCACGATAGCTGCAGCAACCTTCATAGATGGCTTCACGGATCTGGCCGTCAGTAACGCCCTGGCAAAGACACACGTACATATGAACTACCCGTTGGGTCTGCGAATGTGGTGGATGCTAAATATAATGAGAACGATTGTCAAAGAACGTTCGTCGGATTTTTTTCATGCTCGTTGTGGCATTGAAAGGGCGTGCTACGAGCGCCTCTGAAATTGTGCCGATACGCTAAACTGCGTCTCCTTTTTCCCGTCCGGAGCTGTCATGGCCCTGCAAGCCACACCGTATAAGGTCGAGATCAATCTCACCGATCTTGATCGCCACGTTTATCAGGATCTGCGCTTTACCGTTGCTCGGCATCCCTCTGAGACAGAGGAGCGCCTGGTCGCACGGCTGATCGCCTACGTGCTCTGGTATGACGAAAAACTCACCTTCGGTCGCGGGCTGTCGGATGTCGATGAGCCGGCGCTCTGGGAAAAGAGCCTCGATGACCGCGTGCTGCACTGGATCGAAGTCGGCCAGCCGGATGCCGAGCGGATCACCTGGTGCTCGCGCCGTGCGGAACGCTTCAGCTTGGTCGCTTACGGGAATCTGCGGGTATGGCAGACGAAGGTGCTCGACAGCGTGCGCAGCCTGAAAAAAATCAACGTGGTGGCGGTGGGGCAGGAGGCACTGGAGTCAGTGGCGCGCGATTTGCCCAGAGCGATCAGCTGGAGCGTGATGGTCAGCGAGGGTTCCTTGTTCATCACCGATGAGCGCGGCCAGCATGAAGTGCCGCTTGACTGGCTGATTGGCGAGCGCGGCTGAGGCGTTCGCCGACTGTATCTGCTCTCCTGCCTGAATCAGGATCGCCAGGATCGGGTTACCTATACTGTGCTCCTACAGGCCGGGCTGCCGTCTGTGGTATTTCGCCGCTGTATCCCTTATTGCCACTTGGCGAGTAACAGGCGTTGCTCGCGTTGCGCAGCCTGCAGGGCTTTCGGCTTCAAATGGACCTCGGTGCCGGGCAGGCACTGTGCCAGGCGCGCCACCGCAAGTGGCGTCAGTGCGCCCAGCCTCGGGTAACCGCCAATGGTTTGCCGGTCATTGAGCAGCACGATGGGCTGGCCATCCGGCGGCACTTGGATAGCACCCAGCGGCACGCCTTCGGAAATCATCGACTGCCGCGAACTGCGCAGCACTGGCCCCAGCAGGCGGATGCCCATACGGTCTGCACGCTGGTCGACCGTCCAAGGGCGGTTGAACACGTCGAACAGGCTCTGGCCGCTGAAATTTCCGATCTGCGCGCCCAGCACGACCTCTAGTGGCGTATCGGTAAACAGTGGAGGGTTCTGTTCAGAGCCCAATTCGCGTGCGCTAGCAGGGGCGCCACTGTAAATCAGCCGATCACCCTCGGTCAGGGGCTCGCCATCGCCGTGCAGGCCGCCGAGTCCCTCTCGGCGCACCGTGGCGCAGCTGCCCAGGAGTTGCGGCGCCGCGAATCCGCCCGGCGCGGCGAGATAGGCCCGCACGCCCAGTTGCGGCGTGCCGAAGCGCAGACGTTGTCCTTTGCGGATGGTGAAGCTGCGTCCCGGCGCGATGGGTTGTTCTTCCAGTGTCGCTGCGAGGTCGGCGCCACACAGAGCCAGGCAGCCATCTGTCTCGGCGAGCAGAGTTAGATTGCCGACGGTGATTTCCACCGTGGCGGCATGTAGTGGATTACCCAGCAGCCAGTTGGCCCAGGATTGCGATACCCAATCAGCAGCACCGCCCTGCGTCACACCAAGATGACGGACGCTGAATCGACCGCCGTCCTGCAGGCTGGCCAAGGCGCCGCTGCGCTCGATCAGCAGGGTCATGACGTTACCTCGTAAGGCGTGTCGTCTCCGCCTAGCCTGACGAATTCGGCGTGATCGATGGGCTGAAAACGGACCCTGTCACCGGGTTGCCAGATGCTGTAGCCATCCAGCTCACGATCAAACAGGCGGGTCGGGCTGCGTCCGACGAGGTTCCAGCCGCCGGGAGAAACCAGCGGATAGATGGCCGTCTGGCGATCAGCGATACCCAGGCTGCCGGCCGGGACTCGCTTACGCGGCGTTTGCAGGCGCGGGCTGGCGAGGCATTCGTCGACCAGCCCCATGAAGGCGAAGCCCGGCGCAAATCCCAGCGCGAAAACCTGGTAGGTGCGGGCGCTGTGCAGTTCGATCACGCCTGCCATGCCGAGCCCGCTGCGTTGGCCCAATGCCTCTAGTTCGGGGCCTACGCTCGGGTCGTACCACACCGGAATGTTTAGTTCCCGCGCCTGTCCGTAAGCGTCTGGCTGCAGGTTGTGCAGCGCTTCAGCCACTCGCTGACGCGCCTGATCGTCGTCGAGCTGGCCCAGGTCGTAGTGCACCAATAAGGTGGTGTAGGAGGGCACCAGATCTAGCAACGCGCCACCGAAGGCATCGCGCAGCCGTCCGGTTGCCGCGAGCAACCAGGGCATGTGGGCTTCGTCGATCTCGTCGAACAGGCGCAGCATCAGACAGTCGATGCCGACGACCTCTATCCGTGGCTTCATCCCGCCAGGTTCTCGAGTGCCAGGCGTATCCGCTGGACTGCGGCAACAGAGCCGGCATTGTCTCCATGTACGCAGAGGGTGTCGGCAAGCAGCCTCAGCGGGCTGCCGTCGCTGGCGACGAGCGCTTCGCCCCTTGCCAGGCTCAGAGCCTGGGCGGCGACCGTCTCGGTGTCGTGATGTACGGCGCCGGGCTGATCGCGGGAGACCAGCCTGCCGTCTGGATCATAGGCGCGGTCAGCAAACACCTCGAACCACAGGGTCACGCCAAGCTCGTCAGCCAGCGTCTGGGCGCCGCTGTTGTCGCGGGTCGACATCAGCATCAAGGGCTGCGTTGGCGAGTAGGCGATGACGGCTTTCATGACCGCGCAGAGCAGTTCGGGCTTGCGCATCATGTCGTTGTAGAGCGCGCCGTGGGGTTTGACATAGCTGACCTGGGTGCCCTCCGCGCGGCAGATGCCTTCCAGCGCGCCGATCTGATAGAGCAGCATGTTCTCCACCTCGTCCGGGCTGCAAGCCATGGAGCGGCGCCCGAAACCGGCCAGGTCAGGGTAGGCCGGGTGCGCACCGATCATTACCTGGTGCTCTGTGGCCAGGGCCACTGTGCGGCGCATGATCTGCGGGTCCGACGCGTGAAATCCACAAGCTACGTTTGCACAATCGATGAAAGGCATGACTTCGGCGTCCAGGCCCATTGTCCAGGCCCCGAAACTCTCGCCGATATCGCAATTAAGTAGCAGGCGCTTCATGCCGGTCTCCGGGGTAATGGCGGGTTTCGTATAGGTCTTGCGCGGTTGTCACGATGATAAAGCATTGATGCGCGATGCCTGATCATAGGGCACACCGTCGGCGGGCAGCCCGGCAATAATTCATTGCTGTATGCTTGCGGCCAGTTCAAGCGGCGCCTGCTGCGTCGGTACTTCTGCCGCGGCTGCCTGACCATCGGACTCAAGAGCCGCCTCTGCGCGGTAGCGTCTACCATGTCCGCCGCGATGGCCAGCCTGCGCCCTCCGCTATGACTGTCACCCACTTCACGCTGCACCGGATAATCAACAGATGCGTATCGAACCTCGCCCCCTTCCCGAGCAGCTTCCCGACCTGGGCGACTTGCCGCCGCTGCTGACGCGTCTCTACGCAGCCCGTGGTGTGCAGTCGATCAGCGAGCTGGACAAGGGCCTGGCGCGCTTGATCCCCTACGGTCAACTCAAGGGCATCGACGCCGCTGTGGCGCTGCTGGTCGAGGCGCTGGAAAGCCGCCAGCGCATCCTGTTCGTCGGTGACTTCGATGCCGACGGCGCAACCGCCAGTACCGTGGGTGTTCTGGGCCTGCGTCAGCTGGGTGCTGCGCACGTGGATTATCTGGTGCCCAATCGCTTCGAGTACGGCTACGGCCTGACGCCAGAGATCGTTGCCGTGGCGCTCGAGCGTCGGCCTGATCTGCTGGTGACGGTGGATAACGGCATTTCCAGCGTCGACGGCGTAGCGGCAGCCAAGGCGGCAGGCCTCAAGGTCCTGGTGACCGACCATCACCTGCCGGGCACAGAGCTGCCGGCGGCCGACGCCATCGTCAATCCCAACCAGCCTGAGTGTGCCTTTCCAAGCAAATGCATTGCAGGCGTCGGTGTCATCTTTTATGTGCTGCTGGCCTTGCGTGCAGCGTTGCGCAAACGGGGCTGGTTCAGTCGCAACGGCTGGTCGGAGCCAAACCTTGCCGAACTGCTGGATCTGGTCGCCCTGGGCAGCGTCGCCGATGTGGTTCCGCTGGACGCGAACAATCGAATACTTGTTCATCAGGGACTGGCGCGAATTCGCGCAGGGCGGGCGCGCCCTGGATTGCGCGCGATTCTGGAGGTCGCGGGTCGCGATTACAGCCGTATCACCTCGACCGATCTCGGCTTCATTCTCGGCCCGCGACTGAATGCGGCGGGTCGTCTCGATGACATGGCGCTGGGGATTGAATGCCTGCTCTGTGAAGACGAAGCACTGGCGCGGGACATGGCCGTTCAGCTCGACCAGCTCAACCAGGAGCGCAAGGGCATCGAGCAGGGGATGCAGCGCGAGGCGCTGGCCCAACTGAAGGATCTGCCGCTCGAAGACATGCCGTTCGGCCTATGCCTCTTCGAGCCTGACTGGCACCAAGGCGTCATTGGCATTCTCGCTTCACGGCTCAAGGAACGGTATCACCGTCCGACCATCGCCTTTGCCGATGCAGGGGAGGGCGTGCTCAAGGGTTCGGCTCGCTCGGTGCCTGGTTTTCATATCCGCGATGCACTCGATGCCGTTGCTGCGCGCCATCCGGGTTTGATCAGCAAGTTTGGCGGCCACGCGATGGCCGCTGGCCTGTCGCTGCCCGAGGCTAATTTCGGTGCCTTCGCTGCGGCATTCGATGCCGAGGTACGTCGTCAGCTCTGCGAGGACGACCTCACCGGGCGTCTGCTGACCGATGGCCAATTGAGTGTCGAGGAATTCCATCTAGAGCTGGCCAAGGCGCTGCGCAACGCCGGGCCATGGGGGCAGCACTTCCCCGAACCAGTGTTTCACGGCGTTTTCCAGTTGGTGCAGCAGCGGCTGGTCGGCGAGAAGCACCTGAAGATGGTGCTCAAGAGCGAATGCGGCTCTCTGACCCTCGATGGAATCGCGTTCAATATCGATCGCGAGCTGTGGCCCAACCCCACCGTGCGCTGGGCCGATCTGGCCTACAAGTTGGATGTGAACGAGTTTCGCGGTCGGGAAAGCGTGCAGCTACTGGTTGCGCATATCGCTGCGCGATGACCGCTCGGTCTGCACCCTGCGCGATATAGGGCTCAAGACGTCCGGGCTATCGCTGCTGCAAGTGGTGTCGGTTTGCGGACCGCTGGGGCTTCAGGTCCCCATGCCTTCCGCTGACTGGCCTGAGCAAGATCGGTTATCTGAATCGGGCGCTATTTGCCTGGGCGTGCATGATTGGCGCAGGCCCGGCTCCGGCCTAGAGTGTTCTGATTACAAGAACAATCTCTGGAGCCCGCGATGAGCGAAACGACCCAGCACCACCGTGCCTGTCACCTGTGCGAGGCCATCTGCGGCCTGACCATCGAAACCCGTGATGAGCAGATCGTATCGATCAAGGGCGACGCTCAGGACAGCTTCAGTCGCGGCCACATCTGCCCCAAGGCCGTCGCGTTGCAGGACATCCAGAACGATCCGGACCGCCTGCGTCATCCGATGCGTCGTGTCGGCAGCGAGTGGCAGGCGATCGAGTGGGACGAGGCGTTTGCGCTGGTCGCCGAGCGCATGGCTGAGATCCGCGAGCGGCATGGCAATAATGCGTTGGCGGTCTATCAGGGCAACCCCAGCGTGCACAATTACGGGCTGATGACCCACAGCAACTATTTTCTGGGCCAGCTGAAAACCCGCAATCGCTTTTCAGCCACCTCGGTCGATCAGCTGCCGCATCACCTGACCAGCCTGATGATGTACGGCCACGGACTGTTGATCCCGATTCCAGACATCGACCATACCGATTTCATGCTGATCCTTGGAGGCAATCCGCTGGCCTCCAACGGCAGCATCATGACCGTCCCGGACGTGGAAAAGCGCCTCAAGGCCGTGCAGGCGCGCGGCGGCAAGCTGGTGGTAGTCGATCCGCGCCGTAGTGAAACCGCCGCTATTGCCGATCAGCATCTGTTCGTCCGCCCTGGCGAAGATGCGGCGTTGCTGTTCGGCTTGCTCAATACGTTGTTCGATGAAGGCCTGACACGTGCCAGCCATCTTCCGATAGAGGGGCTGGATGAACTTCAAGCCGCGGTTACGCCGTTCACTGCGGAAGCGATGGGGCCGCGCTGCGGCGTGCCGGCTGTGCAGATTCGGCAACTGGCGCGGGATTTCGCTGCGGCGGACAAAGCGGTCTGCTACGGCCGGATGGGCGTTTCGACCCAGGCGTTCGGCACGCTATGCCAGTGGCTGGTGCAGTCGATCAACTTGGTCACTGGCAACTTGGATCGAGTCGGGGGCGCGCTGTGCACGGAGCCGGCGGTGGATCTCGTGGCAAACACCTCCGGCGGACATTTCAACCGCTGGCAGAGCCGGGTTTCAGGACTGCCGGAATACGGCGGTGAGCTGCCGGTTTCAGCGCTGGCCGAGGAGATGCTTACCGAAGGGGACGGGCAGATTCGCGCGCTGGTGACGGTAGCCGGCAATCCGGTGCTTTCCACACCCAACGGGCGCAAGCTGGAACAGGCGCTCGACGGTCTGGAATTCATGCTCAGCGTGGATTTCTACATCAATGAAACGACCCGCTACGCTGATCTGATCCTGCCGCCGACGGCGCCGTTGGAGCATGATCATTACGACACCACCTTCAACACGTTCGCGGTGCGCAACGTTACCCGCTTCAACGAGCCGGTACTCAGCAAGCCGGCGGGTGCGCTGCATGACTGGGAAATTTTCATCGGCCTGGCCAAGGCGTTCGCGGCGCGCACCGGCGGCGATCTCAAGCCCACCGTCGCGCCAGAACAGATGATCGATCGTGGCCTGCGTGCCGGCCCTTATGGCGAGAAAAGCGAACTGGACTTGAGTCTTTCCCGGCTGCGCGACTATCCGCACGGGCTTGATCTCGGTCCGCTGAAGCCCAATCTGGCCGGGCGGCTGAAAACCGAAGGCCGGCGCGTTCAGGCGGCGCCCCCGCTGTTCCTCGGTGACCTGCAGCGTTTTGCTGCGTCGATCGCGGCGCCGGCCGATCAGCTGGTACTGATAGGCCGCCGCCATGTGCGCAGCAATAACTCCTGGATGCACAACTACCACCGATTGGTGAAGGGCAAGCCGCGCCATCAGCTGCTGATGAATCCGGCTGATCTGAGCCGGCTGGGGCTGCTTGACGGTCAGCGCGTGCGGGTACGCTCGCGGGTCGGCATGATCGAAGTTGAAGTGGCTGTCAGCGACGAGATGATGCCCGGTGTGGTCAGCCTGCCGCATGGCTGGGGCCATGGTCGTCCCGGTGCGCAGCTGGAGATTGCCAATCGCCAGCCGGGCGCCAGTGCCAACGACCTCACCGACGAGCGCCAGCTCGATGCCTTGTCGGGAAACGCAGCACTCAATGGCGTACCGGTGGAGGTAGAGGCGGCGTAACTGCAGTTGCTGGGGATGGCGAGTGGTTTGTCATCCCCCAAGCTTCCAATATTTCCGAACAAGACCGAGCTGGGGTAGCGACCTGCGATTCGCATGGACGCTCCTTGTACGCAGAAGGTCATGTCGGCGGTCGATCAATGTTGGCTCACGCCGGTGTGCAACACCCGGTCACCGAATTCTCGGTAAACACCATCCAGGCCGAGCAAAGTCACCGAAACAGTCTGTACTGAAGGATGTCCAAAAACGCATCCCCTGCAGTCGAGGTTTCCATGACCCAGCTCTTTCAGCCGCTCACCTTGCGCCAGCTGACCCTGCCCAATCGCATTGCCGTATCGCCCATGTGTCAGTACTCGGCCAAGGCCGGTATGGCCAACGATTGGCATCTGGTGCACCTGGGTAGCCGCGCAGTGGGCGGGGCAGGGCTGGTGATCATCGAGGCGACCGCTGTTTCGGCCAATGGACGGATTTCGCCTGAGGATCTGGGGATATGGTCGGATGAGCATATCGAGCCGCTTCGGCGAATCACACGCTTCATCGAGGCTCAGGGCTCCGTCGCTGGGATTCAGCTGGCTCATGCCGGCCGCAAGGCCAGCACCTGGCAGCCCTGGCTTGGGCGGCATGGCAGCGTCCCCATCGCTGCCGGAGGCTGGACGCCGGTAGGTCCGTCGACCATTGCCTTCGATCCGGAGCATGCGGTTCCAACCGCACTCGACGAGGCGGGAATTCAGGATGTCATTCAGGCGTTTATTCGCGCTGCCGAGCGGTCACTCGCGGCGGGCTTCAAGATTGCCGAAATACACGCCGCCCACGGCTACTTGCTGCATCAGTTCCTTTCACCGCTGTCCAACCAGCGCCAGGATGCCTATGGCGGCTCGTTTGAAAACCGCATCCGGCTGCTTTTGGAGGTGACCGAGGCGGTACGGGCGGTATGGCCGGAAGAGTTGCCGCTGTTCGTTCGCCTGTCCGCAACCGACTGGGTCCAGGACGGATGGAACTCGGAAGAAACCGTGGAACTGGCGCGCCGGCTAAAGACGCTGGGCGTCGACATGATCGACGTCTCGTCGGGCGGCACGGCGGTCAACGCGGAGATCCCGGTTGGGCCGGGCTACCAGACCCAGTTCGCCGAGCAGGTCCGCCGCGAGGCGGGTATTGCTACCGGCACCGTCGGCATGATCACCGAGGCGGTTCAGGCCGAACACATTCTGCGCACCGGCCAGGCCGACCTGATCCTGCTGGCCCGTGAGCTGTTGCGTGATCCGTACTGGCCGCTACATGCCGCCGAAGATCTTCGTGACAGCTCGGTGCCCTGGCCTGCCCAGTATGTGCGTGCGGCCCACCGCAATACGCCGATCCGACAGGTTCCCGATTCACTTGATTAATCCATCACTTCGTATGCAGGTATTTTATGAAAACCTCCGGTTTGCTCGATCAACTGCTCAAATCCGGGCAGGATCTTCTGCAGAAGCAGCAGGGCTCGGTTACGCGCCCCGGTAATACCAACAGCAGCAGCAGCGGCGGCTCGCTCGGCGACATGCTCTCCGGCGCAGGTGGGCCTCTGGGTAGCCTGCTTGGAGGCGCTGGCGGGCGTGGAAAGGGTGCGCTGGCGACCGGCGCGCTCGGCATGTTGCTGGGAAGCCGACGAGGGCGCCGCATGGGTGGCAAGGCTGTCACCTACGGTGGTCTGGCCGCACTCGGCATGCTGGCCTACAAAGCCTATGGCAACTGGCAGGCGCAGCAGGCTCAACAGGGTACCGCAGCAGCTGCGAGCGCACCGCACACTGAGCCGAAGACGGTCGACCGGCTTCCGCCAGACCAGGTCGAAGAGCACAGCCGCGCCATCCTCAAGGCGCTGGTCGCTGCGGCCAAAGCTGATGGTCATGTGGATGAACAGGAGCGCAAGATGATCGAGGCCGAGCTGGCCCAGCTCACTGACGATCCCGAATTGCAGCGCTGGCTCGAAACGGAGCTCAACAAGCCGCTCGACCCGGTCGAAGTGGCTGCTGCCGCCACCACACCGGAGATGGCTTCGGAAATGTACCTGGCCAGCGTACTGATGGTGGACGAGGAGCAATTCATGGAGCGCGCTTATCTGGATGAGCTGGCCCGGCAGCTGAAGGTTGAGGCTGGGTTGAAGGCCGAACTGGAAAGCCAGGTGCGCGGCGTTTCCGCCTGATCCCAAATCGGGCGGCGAGCACGCCGCCTTTCCAACGTGCCCTGGTCAATCTGCTTGACATTCGCCGCGCCGACGGTCCCGCGTGGGCTGTCAGTCACGGTCAGCTGCGCTATAATCGCCGGCTTTTCGCAACGTCCGATTGAGAGCTGCCGACCTATGGAAATCAACCCGATCCTCAACAGCATCAAGGACCTGTCCGACCGCACCCAGTCAATTCGGGGGTATCTTTGACTACGATCAGAAGCATGATCGTCTTGTTGAAGTAAACCGCGAACTCGAAGACCCGAACGTCTGGAACAAGCCTGAGTACGCCCAGAACCTGGGCCGCGAGCGCGCCACCCTGGCGCAGATCGTCGAAACCATCGACGATCTCGAAGGTGGACTGGCCGACTCCCGCGACCTGCTCGACATGGCTGTCGAAGAAGATGACCAGAGCGCCGTAGACGACGTCGCGGCCGAGCTGGAGCGTCTGCGCGGCATCCTCGAGGGGCTGGAATTCCGCCGCATGTTCAGCGGCGAAATGGACCCGAACAACTGCTACCTGGATATCCAGGCCGGTTCCGGCGGCACCGAGGCGCAGGACTGGGCCAACATACTCCTGCGCATGTACCTGCGCTGGGCCGACAAGCGCGGTTTCAGCGCCGAGATCGTCGAACTGTCCGAAGGTGAAGTAGCCGGCATCAAGGGCGCTACCGTACACATCAAAGGCGAGTACGCCTTTGGTTGGTTGCGCACCGAGATCGGCGTGCACCGCCTGGTGCGCAAGAGCCCGTTCGACTCTGGCGCCCGCCGCCACACCTCATTCTCGGCAGTGTTCGTCTCGCCCGAGATCGACGACAGGGTCGAAATCGACATCAATCCGGCCGACCTGCGCATCGACACCTACCGCTCTTCCGGTGCCGGTGGTCAGCACGTCAACACCACCGACTCGGCGGTACGTATTACCCACGTACCAACCAACACGGTGGTGGCCTGCCAGAACGAGCGTTCCCAGCACGCCAACAAGGACACCGCCATGAAAATGCTGCGGGCCCGGTTGTACGAGCAGGAAATGCAGAAGCGCAATGCGGCCTCCCAGGCGCTGGAAGACACCAAGTCCGATATCGGCTGGGGTCATCAGATTCGCTCCTATGTGCTCGACGACTCGCGCATCAAGGATTTGCGTACCGGCGTGGAACGTAGCGACTGCCAGAAGGTGCTGGACGGCGACATCGACCAGTACCTCGAAGCCAGTCTGAAGCAAGGGCTTTAACGCTACTGAGCTTGGCCAGCATGGGTGGGCTGAAGCGGAACGCCGCCCGGCCCACCCAACTCGAGTTCCAGTGTCCAGATGTAGGGTGGGCTTCAGCCCACCAAAAATAGGGGCAGACCATGGTGGGCTGAAGTGAAGCGCCTGCCAACACACCCTCCCCGGGATTCATTCATTCGATCCAGGCATTTTTAAACCATGAGCGAACAACCGCTGAACCAGCACGCCATCCACGAGGAAGAAAACAGCCTGATCCTTCAGCGCAAGGAAAAACTGGCTGCCGAACGCGCCAAGGGCGACGTTTTCCCCAACGACTTCCGTCGCGACAGCTACTGCAACGACCTGCAGCAGAAGTACGTCGACAAGACCAAGGAAGAGCTGGCTGAAGCGGCGATCCCGGTAAAGGTTGCCGGACGCATCATGCTCAACCGCGGCGCCTTTATGGTCCTGCAAGACATGACCGGGCGCATCCAGGTCTACGTCAATCGAAAGACGCTGCCAGCCGATACCCTCGAAGCCATCAAGCATTGGGACCTGGGCGACATCATTGCCGCAGAAGGCACCCTGGCGCGTTCAGGCAAGGGCGATCTATATGTCGAGATGACAGACGTTCGCCTGCTGACCAAATCGCTGCGCCCACTGCCGGACAAGCACCATGGCCTGACCGACACCGAGCAGCGCTACCGCCAGCGTTACGTCGACCTGATCGTCAACGAGGAAACCCGCCACACCTTCCGTGTGCGTTCGCAGGTGATTGGCCACATCCGCAAATTCCTTAACGAGCGCGACTTCCTCGAAGTGGAAACGCCGATGCTGCAGACCATCCCCGGTGGCGCCGCGGCCAAGCCGTTCGAGACCCACCACAATGCGCTGGACCTGCCGATGTTCCTGCGCATCGCCCCTGAGCTGTACCTCAAGCGCCTAGTGGTCGGTGGCTTCGAGCGCGTCTTCGAGATCAACCGCAACTTCCGTAACGAAGGCGTTTCGACCCGGCACAACCCCGAGTTCACCATGCTCGAGTTCTACCAGGCCTACGCTGACTACGAAGACAACATGGATCTGACTGAAGAACTGTTCCGCGAGCTGGCGCAGTTGGTCCTGGGCAGCACCGACGTGCCGTACGGCGACAAGCTGTTCCACTTCGGCGAGCCCTTTGCACGGCTCTCGGTGTTCGATGCGATTCTGAAGTACAACCCCGAAGTCAGCGCCGCCGACTTGCAGAACATCGACACCGCCCGCGCCATCGCCAAGAAGGCCGGCGCCAAGGTGCTCGGCTTCGAAGGGCTGGGCAAGCTGCAGGTGATGATTTTCGAGGAATTGGTCGAGCACAAGCTGGAGCAGCCGACCTTCATCACCCGTTACCCGTTCGAAGTCTCGCCGCTGGCGCGTCGCAGCAACGACGACCCAAGCGTCACCGACCGCTTCGAGCTGTTCATCGGCGGCCGCGAGATCGCCAACGCCTACTCCGAGTTGAACGATGCCGAAGACCAGGCCGAGCGCTTCCACGCGCAGGTCCGCGACAAGGACGCTGGCGACGACGAGGCCATGCATTTCGATGCCGACTTCGTCCGCGCGCTGGAATACGGCATGCCGCCGACAGCAGGTGAAGGTATCGGCATCGACCGTCTGGTCATGCTGCTGACCAACTCGCCATCGATCCGCGACGTGATCCTGTTCCCGCACATGCGTCCCGAGATCTGATCAAGGCGCCCAGTCGCCCCGCGAATTGGTCGGGCGGCTGTCATCCCCACGCTTCGATGTGACTGCGGCGAAGGGCAGGCGCGGGACCCCGCCATGCCCAGGCTGATGTGCCAAGGCTTGGGTAAGCCAGTTCGCGGTTTCGGCTGGGTACAGATTGCTTGATGCCGGCCGACACACTTCTATACGCCAGCAGGCAGTTCGCGAACCGGGCCCGGAATGCCACGGTCCGCTGGTGTATAAGTTGAAGGCTATGGCTCATCACTGACGAGGTACGGATGAATACCCGTAACAACCTGGATGAATACCAGCTTACGGTGCGCGGTCTGTCCGAACGTATCGTCGAAGCGCAGACCCCGCTGCGTGTGCTTGATGCGGTGAAATGGGACGACAGCATTCGCCAAGGTTTTTTTGCCGCTGGCGCCCGTGAGCTGCCTCAGGTCGACCGCGCTTACTACGAAGGCCGTCCGCTTGGCTTTGATTCCAGCGCCAAGAAGGAAGAGTTCCAGAACATCGAACGCGACATCACCCGTCAACTGGGCCAGTTCAACCCGGTCGGGCAGATCATGCGGCGCATGTGCAAGGAATACCGGATGGTGATCCGCATGCTCGAAGCACGCGGCACCGCCGATTTCGGCCTGATTTCCCAGGAGCTTTACGGCGCTGCCTCTGACGCCTTTCATGCCGGTGACCCGACGCTCGCCGACCTCGGTCTGATGCTCTCCGACTATCTGAACAACATCGCTGACCGCGGCGACCTCAAGGACGAAGCCAAAGTGCTTACTGCACCGCAGGCGGTGGACTTGCTGCAGCGCCGGCTGGATCTGGTGTTTGGCGAGGGTGAAGGCGTGATTCGCGTATTCGAATCTGACGGCATTCTTGCCGATGCCGCGGCCGGCGCTGATTACATCAAGATCCGCAGCGATGCGATGTTCAACGAGCGGGACGTACGAGCGCTGGAAGTGCACGAGGGGCTAGTTCATGTCGGCACCACGCTTAACGGGCAGAACCAGCCGATCTGTACCTTCCTGGCCAAGGGCCCGCCGTCCTCAACCGTGACTCAGGAAGGCTTGGCGATCCTGATGGAAGTCATCGCTTTCGCCTCTTACCCGACGCGCCTGCGCAAGCTCACCAACCGTACCCGTGCCATCCACATGGCGGAAGAGGGCGCGGATTTTCTCGACGTCTTCGGCTTTTTCCGCGAACAGGGCTATTCCGACGACGACAGCTACGGCAATGCCAGTCGCGTGTTTCGCGGCTCGTCTCCCGAGGGCTTGCCCTTCACCAAGGACCTGTCCTACCTGAAGGGTTTCATCATGATCTACAACTACATCCAGCTGGCGGTGCGTAAGGGCAAGCTGGAACAGATCCCGCTGCTGTTCTGCGGCAAGACCACGCTGGAAGACATGCGCACCCTGCGCCAGCTGGTCGAGGAGGGTATGGTGGCGCCGCCGAAGTACCTGCCGCAGCAGTTTCAGGACCTCAATGCGCTGTCTGCCTGGATGTGCTTCTCCAACTTCCTCAACCACCTGAGCCTGGACCGCATTGAAGCGGACTACGCGAACATCATCTGATAGACACGCATGAAAAAGCCGGAGCATCTGCTCCGGCTTTTTTGTTCCCGCGCGCTTGATCAGAACAGCGTGTTCGGCAGATAGGTCGCGATCTCGGGGAACAGCATGATGATGCCCATGCCGATGATGTTGACGATCACGAAGGGAATTACCGACCAGTAAATGTCCTTCATGGTGATGCCGGGCGGGACGATGCCTTTCAGATAGAAGAGGTTGAACCCGAACGGCGGCGTCATGTAACCGATCTCCATGTTGATCACGAACAGCACGCCGAACCAGATCGGATCGAAGCCGAGTGAAGCGACGATCGGCAGGAACACCGGCAGGGTGATCAGCATGATGCCGACGGGATCGAGCAACATGCCCATGACGAAGACGATCGCCATCATGACGATGATGATTGCCCAACGGCCGCCGGGCAGGTCCATCATCAGGCCCTCGATCAGCGACTGCGCCCCCATGCCCTGATAGGCCGAGCTGAACGCGTGAGCCGCGAACAGGATCCAGGCGATCATGCCGGTCAGCTTGAAGGTGCGGATAGCGGCTTCCTGCAGCACCGGCCAGTTCAGCTTGCGATAGACCGCCGCGGAAATCAGCGCACCGAACACGCCCATGGCGGCCGCTTCGGTCGGGGTCGTCAAACCACCGATGATCGATCCGAGCACCATGACAACGATGCCGATCGGAAGCAGCACGGCACGTATCGCGCGTAGCTTGTCGCCCCAACTGCCTCGCTCTTCCTTGGGTAGTGCAGGTGCCAGATGGGGCTGCAGGAACGAGCGCACCAACACGTAGGTGACCGTCAGCGCCACCAGTAGCAGGCCCGGCAGGACGCCGGCGGCGAACATCTTGCCGACCGACTGACCGCTGATCATGGCGTAGAGAATCATCATGATGCTCGGCGGAATCAGAATGCCCCAGCCGCCGCCGGTGTTGATGCAGCCGAGCACCATGCGCTTGTCATAGCCGCGTTCGAGCATGGCCGGCAGAGCAATAGTGCCCATCGCCACGACCGCCGCGCCGCTGATGCCGACCATGGCGCCGAACACCGCACAGATCCCCAGCGTGCCGATCGCCAGCCCGCCACGCATGCCGCCGCACCATAGGTGCATCATGCGATAGAGGTCGCGCGCCACCCCGGTTCGTTCGAGCAGCATGGCCATGAATACAAAGAGCGGAATGGCGACCAGCGTGAAGCTTTCCATGGTGCCCCACATCTGCGAAGCGACCATGTAGAAGGCGTCAACGCCCCAGGTGAAATAGAGGAACAGCACCGAGACACCGCCCAGCACGAAGGCCAGCGGCAGCCCGAGTACAAGAAAGAAGACCAGCGTCAGGAAGAACAGCAAGGTGGTGATTTCGATGCTCATGGCGCATCCCCCGCGTGGCGGGTATCGCTGACCGATTCACGGCCCAGTGCAATGAGGATGTCCTGCAACAGCTTGGCAATACCCTGCAGCAACAACAGCAAGGTGCCGAGTGGAATCATCGCCTTGATCGGCCAGATCGGCGGATTCCAGGCGGAGTAGGAGGTTTCCATGCCTTGAACCGACTCCCAGGCCATGGAGCTGCCGAAATACAACAGCGCGGCCATAAACAGGAAAAACATGCTGGAGGTGAATATGTCGACCCAGGCGCGTGTGCGCGGGCTGAACGAGGCGTAGAGCAGGTCGACGTTGACGTGGTCGCGGTGCGCCATTACGTAGCCGCCGGATAGCACCACATAAGCGCCGAACAACATCTGTCCGAATTCGTTGGTCCAGGAGGTCGGGCTCGAGAACAGGTAGCGCATGAACACTTCGAGCAGCAGCAGCGCGAAGATAAGAAAGATCAGGTAGGCCACCCAGCGGCCGATGAATTCGTTGAGCCGGGTGATGCCGTTGATGTAGGCATGGATCAGGCGCATGACGGGCCCCACGAGCAAGGATTGAGCGAATCGCACCCCCGGCGCGTGATCGCGTCGGGGGTGGGGCAGGCGAGGGGGTTACTGGTAACCGAGGTCACTGAGGAAGGTCTTGAGCTTTTGCAAGGCTTCAGCCGACTTGTCGCTACGCTTGCCTTCTTCTTCCCAGGTCTTTTTCGCGACTTCACGAAGCCGCGCCTGGACGTCATCCGGCAGTACGTTGACCTTCACGCCCTGTTCCTTGATGGCCTTCTGCAAGGCGATCTGTTCCTGATACAGGTACTCGTTGGTGCGGTACCAGAACTGCTCATCGAGAATCTGCTTGACGATTTCCTGGTCGCGCTCGGACAGCTTGTCCAGCGCCTTCTGGCTGATGATGATCACATCGGTGCCGGCGATGTTCAGTGCGGGTCGCACATGATTCTTCGCCACTTCGTAGAAGCTCATGCTGGCGGCACCTTGCACGGCACCCCAATGGGCACCATCAACCACGCCGGTATCAAGCGCCGGGTACAGTTCGCCGCCAGGCAGATAGGTGGTCGAAGCACCAGCCTCGTCGAGAAACTTCTGCAGCGCACCGGATGAACGAATCTTCAGCTTGGTGAAATCCTGCCAGCTGTTGATTGGCTTCTTCACCACCATCTCGGTTGGGTAGACCTTATCGGTCGACCAATAGACGCCGTGTTGCGCGGCTTCTTCACGGAGCATGTCTTCGAAGCCCATCTGCTTATGGAAGTACGCAGCCTCCCAGACATTCTGGAAGGCGAAGGGCAGGCCGGAAGCGATACCGGCGAGGGTCATCTTGTCCTGCGCGTAGCCGGGAGAGATGGTGCCCATCTGGACGATGCCGCGGCTGACAGCATTGAAGGTTTCCTGGGGTTTGAACAGCGCGCCGGATTCGAACAACTGCAACTGCAGGCGCCCGTCGGTGCGTCGCTCGATTTCATTCTTGAGTCTGACAAGGCTGTCCTGATAGGAGCTGCTGGCGCTCGGCCAATGCGATTGCACGCGCCATTTGGTGACGTCCTGTGCGGCAGCCATCTGCGGAGCCATGGCGGAGACCGCCATCGCTAACAAACCGGCGGGAACGAGTAGCTTTTTGAGCATGGATTTCATAACGCGTCCTCTTGTTGTAATTGTCTGGCTGAGGCCATCTTTGTATCACGTGCGTCGCATGCTTGTTTCGCACAGCAGAACTGACTTTTGCAAAGCTGCTCGAAAGCTAACATAGCGCGGAGCTTTTTCAAGCGCTAGCAGAAGGCTATCGCTGCCTTTCTCGATAACAGGTTCGGTGTGCAGCGACTGATTGATCGTGGTCTGTCCAGTAAAGGTTGAGCTTAGACGGTTCTGTTTGTGGGGCATCATAATTCTGCCTGATGGAACTGGATTCCGAATTGACTCAGCGTTTTCTGCATGCCAGCTTCGAAAAGAAGAGGACTCCCCCCACAAAAACAATCGAGAGGACTCGTCATGCGCCTCGATGCAAGAGACACCCAGACGCAAGGTCCAGGCTCCGGTTCTGCAGCTGCTGGCAGCTATGCGGTAGTGACACGATGAACGGGCAGGAAACGGAGCTGCCGGCCGATGACAGCTGGACCAATCATTTGCCCATCATTGGAGGCAGCGACCTGCCTGGCTTTCATCAGGTGCTTGGCTATCGTCAGGTGTCCTGGACTGAAGACGAAGCCGTGATCGAGCTCGATGTGCAGGCCTGTCATCTGAATATGGCCGGCGTGCTTCATGGCGGCGTGATGACTGCGCTGCTGGATGTGGTGCTCGCGGAGGCTGGCACCTATTGCCCTTATCCGGGACGCGTTCGCAAGGCCATCACCCTGGTGCTCAACACCACCTTCACCGGCCAATGCTCGGGCGGTGTGATACGCACCATTGGTCGGCGACGGGCCGGTGGGACACGCATTTTCAATAGCTCGGGTGAGGTGCGTGACGCGGACGATCGCCTGCTGGCGATTGGCGAGGCGACCTTCCGGCTACGCTCTGGCAGCGAACAGGCGCAAGGCGTGCCTGTGGATTTCCTCGTGCCCAACAACAAGAAGGAAGACGGCGATGTATGAACTGACCGGCAAGGCGCTGGAACTCCAGCAGCAACTCACGGCGTTCATGGATGAACATATCTACCCGAACGAACACGTCTTTCACGAGCAGGTCGCCACCGCCAGCAACCGCTGGGCACCACCGCCAATCCTCGAGGAATTGAAGCTCAAGGCCCGAGCGCAAGGTTTGTGGAATCTGTTCCTGCCGGAAAGCGAACACGGCGCCGGACTGACCAATTTCGAGTATGCGCACCTCTGCGAAATCATGGGCCGCTCCCATGTCGCCGCCGAGGTGTTCAACTGCTCAGCGCCGGATACCGGCAACATGGAAGTCCTGGCGCGCTACGGCACGCCCGAGCAGCAGGAACAGTGGCTCAAGCCGTTGCTCAATGGCGAGATTCGCTCCTGCTTCTCCATGACCGAACCTGAGGTTGCGTCATCCGATGCGACCAACATCGCCTGCGAGATTCGTCGCGAAGGCGACGAGTATGTGATCAACGGGCAGAAGTGGTGGTCGTCGGGCGCAATGACTACCACCTGCAAGATTGCCATCGTCATGGGCAAGACCGATCCCTCGGCCGAGCGGCATCGGCAACAGTCGATGATCCTCGTGCCGCTGGACACACCGGGCGTCGAGATCGTCCGTGCGCTCCACGTGTTCGGTTACGACCACGCGCCTCATGGCCATGCCGAGATCCATTACAACAACGTCCGCGTGCCTGCCAGCAACATGCTGCTCGGCGAGGGCCGCGGCTTCGAGATCGCCCAGGGGCGGCTCGGCCCAGGGCGCATTCACCATTGCATGCGCACCATTGGCGTGGCTGAGCGGGCCTTGCAAGCCATGTGTGAGCGGGTGCATTCGCGTGTCGCGTTTGGCAAGCCGCTGGCTGACTTCGATTCGATCCGCAAGGACATCGCCCGGTCCCGTATCGAAATCGAACAGACCCGCCTGCTGACGCTGAAGGCGGCACGCATGATGGACACCGTTGGCAACAAGGTGGCACGTCAGGAGATCGCGATGATCAAGGCCGCCGCACCGAGCATGGCGCTGCGGGTGCTGGACCGTGCGATTCAGGTCCATGGCGCCAAGGGTGTCAGCCAGGACAGCTTCCTGGCGGCTGCCTGGGCGCACCAGCGGACCCTGCGGCTGGCCGACGGCCCGGACGAGGTGCATCTGGACACCATCGCCAAACTGGAACTGAAGAACTACGCCAGCAAGCGCTGAGCCTCCACCAAAACAACAAGAAGGATGCCGTCCGATGACCAATCCCTTATTCGACCTGTCTGGAAAGGTGGCGCTGATCACGGGTTCCACTCGCGGTATCGGTCGCTCCATTGCCGAAGAAATGGCCCGTTGCGGCGCGCGGGTGGTGATTTCCAGCCGCAAGGCCGACGCCTGCGAGGCCGTTGCTGCCGAGCTGAACGCGGCTGGCTTCGAGGGCATCGCCGTGCCCTGCCACGTGGGGCGCAAGGAAGACCTGCAACGGCTGGTCGACACCACTTTGCAGACCTGGGGGCGCATCGACGTGCTGGTCTGCAACGCGGCTACCAACCCGGTTTACGGTCCCACCAGCGAGCTGACCGACGACGCCTGGGACAAGATCATGGACACCAACGTCAAGGGCACCTTCTGGCTGTCCAACATGGTGCTGCCGCAAATGGCCGAGCGTGGCGAAGGCGCGGTCATCATGCTTTCCAGCATTGCGGGATTGCGCGGCAACACTGTGATCGGCACCTACGGCGTATCCAAAGCAGCCGAAGCGGCACTGGCGCGTAACCTGGCGGCGGAGTGGGGGCCAAAGGGCATCCGCGTCAACGCCATCGCGCCGGGGCTGGTGCGTACCGATTTCGCCAAGGCATTGCTCGATGATCCGGAGCGGGTTCGCCGCGCCGCCGAAAAGACACCGCTGCGCCGTATCGGTGAGCCGGTGGACATTGCCGGTCTCGCGGTCTTCCTGGCCGCGCCCGCCAGCGCCTATATCACTGGGCAGGTGATAGTCGCCGATGGTGGCGAAACCGCATGTTGAGGGCGCAACGATGAACGAACCCGAGCTGATCGACGTGCTGCCTGCCCATCGATTCGACGAGGCGGCCCTGGCTCGATACCTGCGCGAGCATCTGCCACAGATGGGTGACGATCTGCTGGTCCGCCAGTTTCAGGGCGGCCAGTCCAACCCCACCTACCTTCTGGAAAGCGCCGGGCGCCGTTACGTGCTGCGCAAGAAACCGCCGGGCAAGGTGCTGCCCTCGGCGCATATGGTCGACCGCGAGTACAAGGTGATCCGTGCGCTCTCCGAACACAGCAGCGTGCCGGTGCCCTCGGTGTACCTGCTGTGCGAAGACGAAAGCATCATAGGCACCGCGTTCTACGTAATGGACCACATTGAAGGACGAATCGTTAGTCACCCGGCCCTGGACGAATTGCCGGTCGCCGAACGCCGATCGATCCACCTGGCCGCTATCGATACGCTGGCCGCGCTGCATCAGGTCGACGTTGAAGCGGCGGGGTTGAGCGATTTCGGCAAGGCTCAGGGCTATTTCGCCCGTCAGGTGAAACGCTGGTCCGGTCAGTATCAGGCGTCTCGCACCGGCGATATGCCGGCGATGGAACATCTGATGCAATGGCTGCCGGAGCAGGTCCCGCAGCATGACGAATGCGCCATTGCCCACGGTGACTACCGCCTCGGCAATCTTATCTTCGCGCCGGGCGAGGCGAAGGTCGCGGCGATTCTGGATTGGGAGCTGTCCACCGTCGGCCATCCGCTGGCGGATCTCGCCTACTTCTGCCTGCCGTATCACCTGCCGGCTGGCGTCGACGGTTTGCGTGGTCTGATCGGCATCGATCTGCAGGCGCAGGGTATTCCGTCAGAGCACGAGGTGCTGCAACGGTATTGCCTGAAGAGCGGGCGTGACGGCATCGACGACTGGCATGTGTTCGTGGCGTTTTCACTGTTCCGGCTCGCGGCGATTCTGCAGGGCGTGTACGCGCGAGCCCTGCAGGGCAATGCCAGCAATGCCGATGCGTTGCAGGTTGGCCAGCGTGCCGGTCTCTTGGCTGAGGCGGGCTGGCGGATCGCCCAGCGTGGTAATAGCGGGGTGGTGGCATGAGCAAACCATTATTACGGCGCGTCCTTCTGACCAATGACGACGGTATCGCCGCGCCGGGGTTGGCACTGCTCGAGCGAATTGCCGCGCAACTGGCCGAGGAAGTTTGGGTGGTCGCACCCGAGCACGACCAGAGTGGCACGGGTCAGGGCATTTCGGTACACGCGCCGCTTCGGGTCTATCACCATGGCGAGCGGCGCTTCGCTGTATCCGGGACGCCGTCGGACTGCGTGATGTTTGCCATGGCCGAATGGCTGGAGGACGCGCCGCCTGATCTGGTGCTGTCCGGCGTCAACAGCGGGGCGAACATCGGTGACTCGGTGCCTTATTCCGGCACCCTTGGCGCGGTGCTCAGTGCTGATCTGCTGGGCGTGCCGGCTATCGGCCTGAGCCAGGCCTTTCTTGATCGAACCGCCATCGACTGGTCAAGCGTCGAGCGCTACGCCGCGGCCACCATCCGTGCGCTGTGGGCACGTCGCGAAAAGAACGGCTGCTGCTGGAATGTGAATTTCCCGGCGTGCTCGGCTGACCTTGTCAGCCATCTGCGAATGAGCCGTCAGTCCCATGGCTCGATCACCCGGCCGCGTTTGCAGGCGGGCCATGACGGGCGAGGCTTGCCGTATTGGTGGCTTGGCTTCGAGCACTCATCGGCTCACCTCACGGACCCCGAACTCGACGTCGCAGCGCTGCGCGAGAAGCGCATCGCCATCACCCCGCTGCGTGAAACCCGTGCCTGGCTCGAATGGGGCGAAGAGTGGGCTGTGGCCGATCTGGCCAACAATTGCGATTCAGGAGTTCTGTAATGTTCACTCGTCATCATGCGGTCTGGCCTGACGATCTGCCCAAGCACCTGAGCGTGCCGGAAACCAGCCTGTTCACCAACCTCGAGATCTCAGCGCGGCGTTTTCCCGACAAGCCAGCCATCGTCTATTACGACACCCTGATCACCTATACCGAACTCCTGCGCGAGGTGGAGGCGCTGGCCGGTTACCTTCAACATCTGGGCGTGGAAAAGGGCGATCGGGTACTGCTGTACATGCAGAACTCCCCGCAATTCACCATCGCCTATTACGCGATTCTGCGCGCCGATGCCGTGGTGATCCCGGTCAACCCGATGAACCACAGCGCCGAGCTGGAGCATTATCTGCACGACACCGGCGCCTCCGTGTGCCTCTGTGGGCAGGAGCTGACCGGCTTCATCGCTCCGCTGGTCGGAACCGCGAATTTAAGGCATGTCGTGGTTGCCGCGTATTCGGATTACGTGCGAGTGCCCACCGACCTGGCGCTGCCGGCTGAAGTGCAGGCTGCGGCGGTCACCCCGAGTTTCATGGGGGGCGTCGGCTGGCGTGATGCCCTCAAAGCAGGCCAAAAACCCCGCCCGCACACGGCCGGCCCGGACGATCTCTGCGTGTTCCCCTACAGCTCCGGCACCACCGGCGCGCCCAAGGGCTGCATGCACACCCACCGTTCGGCGATGGCGACCATCATTCATCGGGTGGTCTGGACCAACAGCACCAGCGAATCGGTGATCCTCGCAACCCTGCCGTATTTCCATGTGACCGGCATGCAGGGCGCCATGAGCGGGCCGATCTACAACGGCGGCACTGCCGTGATCATGACCCGCTGGGACCGCAAGGTTGCCGCGCAGCTGATCGAGCGCCACCAGGTGACCGGTTGGGTCAACATCGCCACCATGGCCATCGACTTTCTCTCCGATCCGGATCTGGAGCGCTACGACCTGTCCAGTTTGGTAAGCGTCGGTGGCGGTGGCGCGGCGATGCCCAAAGCGGTGGAAGAAAAGCTGCATCGGCTTACCGGCCTGCGCTACATCGAAGGCTATGGGCTTTCCGAGACCATCGCCGCTACCCACATCAACCCGGTGCCGCGACCCAAGGCGCAGTGCCTCGGGATTCCGGTGTTCGACGTCGACAGCCGGGTCATCGACCTGAACACCGGGCAGGAGCTTGGCCCGGATGAAGTGGGCGAAATCGTCAGCCGCGGGCCGCAACTGTTCCAGGGCTACTGGAACCGCCCTGAAGAAACCGAGCGTGCATTCATCGAACTGGACGGCCACAGGTTTTTCCGCACCGGCGACATGGGCTACTACGATGAAGAGGGCTATTTCTTCCTGGTCGACCGGGTCAAGCGGATGATCAATGCCTCCGGATTCAAGGTCTGGCCGTCGGAAGTGGAAAGCCTGATGTATCGCCACCCGGCCATTCAAGAGTGCTGCGTTATCTCGCGGCCCGACCCCAAGCGCGGCGAGACCGTGAAGGCGTGCATTGTGTTGCGTGAAGGCCAGGCCGGACAGGTCAGCGAGCAGGACATCATCGACTGGTGCAAGGCCGAGATGGCCGCCTACAAGGCACCGGTCTATGTGGAGTTCGTCGCCTCGTTGCCTCGCTCCTCCACTGGCAAGCTGATGTGGCGTGCGCTGCAGGAAGAAGAAAACCGCAAACACGCCGTCGGCGCCGAACAGGCCTGAGGGGCGACAAGCAATTGCAAGGGCCCGCGCCGGCTGGCGCCTTCGAAACCAACGGAGCAGATGCGATGCAAGATTCAACCGCTACGAACCGGGAAGCCGAATGGCAGGTGCGCAAAGACTTGGCAGCGGCCTATCGACTGGTCGCGCACTTTGGCTGGGATGATCTGGTGTTCACCCATCTCTCCGCCCGCGTGCCGGGGCCGGAACATCATTTCCTGATCAATCCGTACGGGCTGTTGTTCCAGGAGATCACCGCCTCGTCGTTGGTGAAGGTGGATCAGGAAGGGCAAATTGTTCAGAGCGGCAGCCTGCATCGGGTCAACCCCGCCGGCTTCACCATCCACAGCGCCGTGCACATGGGGCGTGAGGACGCTGGTGCGGTGATGCATCTCCACGCCGCCGACGGTGTGGCAGTCTCGGCGCATCGCGATGGGCTGCTGCCGCTGAGCCAGACCGCGATGCTCTGCCTCGATCACCTCTGCTATCACGAGTACGAAGGCGTGGCGTTGGACTTGAGCGAACGCGAGCGGCTGATCCGCGACCTCGGCGACAAGCGCATGATGATGCTGCGCAACCACGGCGTGCTGACGGCGGGCGGCACCGTCGCCGAAGCCTTCACCTACCTCTACTTCCTGATGAAGGCCTGCGAGATTCAGGTGCGCGCTCAGGCCTGTGGCCCGACCCATATGCCTTCAGCGGCAGCCATCGAGACGACGCGCCAGCAATCGGCTGAGCTGGGCAGCTCCGCCAAGCTGACCTGGCCTGCGTTGTTGCGCCTGCTGGAAGCCAATGGGCATGTCTATGCGATTTAGCAGTACGCTTTGCGCGTTGCAGATGTCTTCCTAGGAATAAAACTGAGTGAGCATGAAAATCCTCTTCGTCGCCGCCGATCCCAAACCCGAGCGCTGGACCAGCCTGATTCAGCAACAGTTGCCAGACGCCGATATCCAGGTCTGGCAGCCGGACAATCCGAGTTGCGGTGCCGATTACGCCATCGTCTGGCATCCACCCGCTGCGCTGTTCGATAAAGAGCCGCAGCTGAAGGCCGTGTTCAACCTCGGCGCTGGCGTGGATGCGCTGGTACGCATGCCGAATCTGCCGCGCCTCATTCCGATTGTTCGCCTGGAAGACGCGGGCATGGCGGTGCAAATGGCTGAATACGTGGCCTATCACGTGATCGGCATCAGCCGTGACATGGACGCCTATCGTGAACAGCAGGCGGCCGGTCAGTGGAAGCTTCGGCGGCCCATCGAACGCAGCGAGTGGCCGGTTGGCGTGCTCGGGCTCGGGCATATCGGCCAGCGTGTCGCCAAAACGCTGGCGACGCTGGAGTACCCCGTTATGGGATGGTCGCGCTCCGACCACCGCCTCGACGCCGTGCGCTGCTTTGCTGGCGAGGCAGGGTTGAATGATTTTCTTGGCGAAACGCGCGTGCTGGTCAACACGCTGCCCTTGACCGACAGCACCCGCGATCTGATCGACTACTCGCTGCTGTCACGGCTGCGGCCTGACGCGGTAGTCGTCAACGTGGGCCGCGGCGAGCATCTGGTCGATGAGGATCTCTGCCGTGCCATCGAAGAGGGCAAGGTGACTCGCGCTGTGCTGGACGTGTTCCGTGAGGAACCGCTGCCGTCTTCGCATCCGTTCTGGCAGATGCCGCAGGTGTCGCTCACCCCGCATGTTTCCGCGCGAACGCTGCGCGAGGCGACCATCGTTCAGATCGCCGAGAAGATCGTCGCGCTGGAAGATGGCCGAACCATCAGCGGCGTGATTGATATCCAGCGCGGTTATTGATCCGCACCAGGCACGTTGCGGTCGGCTGCTGTGGTCGATGAGCCGCCCCGGCCGCGGCGCCAGCGCCCAGGGGCGCTGGCTGGTTCTCTTCAGTCAGCTGCGCCGTGCTCGGCCAGGAAGCGATCGCGTAGTTCACGCTTGAGCACTTTACCGATGGCACTGCGCGGCAGCTCGTCCGTCAGTACCAGTTTGGCCAGGCGTTGCGTCTTGCCCACGCGGCTGTTGAACCCGTCCAGCAGCGCCTCGGGGGTTGCCGTCTCGCCCTTGGCGAGCACCACGAAGGCGACCGGCGTTTCACCCCAGCGCGTCGAGGGCACGCCGACCACAGCGACATCGGCGATGGCCGGATGCTCACGCAGAATCGCCTCGAGATCGCTAGGGTAGAGATTGAAGCCGCCGGAAATGATCATGTCCTTTTTGCGGTCAACCAGCGTCAGGAACCCGTCCGCATCGAAGCGACCAATGTCGCCGGTACGGATGAAGCGTTTACCGCTGGGGTCGAACCATTCGGCTTCGGCCGTTTTCTCGGGCTTGTTCAGGTAGCCGGTCATCATTGCGGGGGAATGTCCGACGATTTCTCCAATCGAGCCGACAGGCAACTCGTGACCTTCATCGTCAATCACACGAATGTCATGTCCCTCGGCCGGACGGCCGACCGTGTGCAATTTATCCGGGTACTCGTGCGCATCCAGAATGCAGGTGCCGCCGCCTTCGGTCATGCCGTAGGTGTCGATCAGCCCGCCGGGCCAGCGCGCCAGGACTTCGGCTTTCAGTGCGGCACCGAACGGCGCGCTGGTGCACATCTTGTAGCGGAAGTGGCTGAAATCGTATTGATCGAAGTCCTCGCGCGCCATGAGCCGCTGGTACTGCACCGGCACCAGCATCGTATGGGTCACCGCGTGCCGCTGGGCGAGGCGCAGGTATTCGTAGGCGTCGAACTTGCTCATCAGCACCACGCAGCTGCCCAGAGCCAGGGTCGGGAGAAACGCCACCAGTGTGGTGTTCGAGTACAGCGGCGTGGAGATGAGCGTGGTGGCCTCATCGCCGTATCCGTAGGCGGCACTGCGGCGAACATGGGCCCAACGCATCGCGTGCGATTGCACGATGCCCTTGGGCTCGCCGGTGGTGCCGGATGAATAGATGATGTTGAACGCCCATTCCGGCTGGATCGCTACAGGCTCCGGCGTGGCATCACTCAGCCAACCGGACAGTCCATTCGCCGCCGTCTGGTCCAGGCGCAGGGTTGAACAGGGCAAGCGTGCTTCTACCGGCTCCAAGTGTTGCGCCGCATGAGCGTCAATAAATAGCAGGCGGGGCGCAGCGTCAGCGAGCATGGTCAGCAGGCTTTCGGCACTGGCCGAAGGCGCCAGGGGTGCCACGGCTACGCCGGCGCGCAACGCGCCGAGGAACACGATGGCGTATTCGATGGAGTTGTAAGCACAGATCGCCAGCGAGTCGCCGGGCTGCAGACCGTCACGCTGCAGCGCGGCGGCGACGCTGCTGATCAAGGTGTCGAGTTCTGCGTAACTCAGGCGGCGCCCATCTTGAAGTAGCGCCGATTGGTCCGACCGATGCCCTGCCCAATAAGCGATCAGGTCTGGGACTGCAGCGAAGGCTTGGTTCAGGTCGGGGGCGTCGGGGCTGGCGGATAGGACCATGTCGTGCTCGTTCTCTTGAAGGCAGGTGGACGCTTGCGTGCAACGGCTTGCATGGCAGCGCAGCAGTTGAACAACCTTCGGTGGTTAGCGTGTGTGCCGGAAGAGCTATTCGTCTTGGCAATGGTGGACGATTACTGCCAAACAAGTTTGCTGGCAATTTCGCGGCAAGCCGGTGCTGGCGGAAGGGCTCTACGTCGAATGATCGGGGCGGGCAGCGAGCGGGTTTCGCGCTCGAGCCACTATTTTTGCGACAATACCGGCCCTTTGATCAGGCGACCCCGTCATGTCCGAACGCAACCCCATTCCGCTGATTCTCACCGCCATCGGCAGCGTCATAGGCACCGTTGCGGTGCTCTCCTTCTATGGTTACGTGCACATCGCCAAGCCGGAGGACGCCCTGTTGCTGGCCGACTACACGATGCTCAAGACCATTCCCGGTGAAGACTATCGGGTCTCGCTCAAGCCCGCGCCCCAGGTCGCGGAGTGCATCGACGGTGTGCTGGTGCTTTTCGATACCGAACAGAAAGGCCTGACCGGTGTGCTGGTGGATAACCGCAAACGGGCGATTCGCTGCATGGGTCAGCAGGTGCCAACCGAGCAGGCTCCGGCAACCAAGCCGTAGCGTTGCACTGTTCGAAATCATGAAAACAAGAAGCCCGCCATAAGGCGGGCTTCGGTACTGCCGACGCGTTGCCGAGCGGCTATTGCTGCATCGAAGAGCGCGGTGCTACGCGCTTGTTATCGTTGGAGATCGTCACTTCGACGCGACGATTCATCGCCCGGCTTGCTGGCGAGTCGTTGCTTGCGACCGGATACGCTTCACCGTAACCGACGGTCTGGATTCGATCGATTTCCACACCGGAACGGACCAGCGCACGGCGCACCGCTTCAGCTCGACGCTCGGACAGCTGCTGGTTATAGGAGTCGGAGCCGGTGCTATCGGTATAGCCTTCGACCATGACCTTGCGCTCCGGATTTTCGTTTAGAAACTCCGCCAGCTTCTGTACATCACGCATGCCGGCTGACTTGAGCTCGGCCTTGTTCAGGTCGAACAGCACGTCGCCAAAGGTCACCAGAGTGCCGCGCTCGGTCTGCTTGGCCTGCAGATCCTGCTGCAGCTGGCGGATCTCGTCTTGTTGACGCTTGAGCATCGCCTCGCGAGATTCAAGCCGTGCCTGAGCCCGCTTGGTGGAGGCCTGCTCGATCTGTTGCTCAGCCTTGCGCAATTCGATGGTCTGCTCGGCCAGGTCAATCCGGCGGTTGGCCAGATAGGCAAGCTGGTCGACGCGCTCTTCATCCGCGTCGCTCATATAGGCCTTGTTGGCTTCATCGAGTTGCTTGGAGGCGTCCTGGGTTTCCAGGGCGGCATATTTTTGTGACAGCGGATTGCTCTGCAGTGATGCGAACTCGCTGCGTGCCGTTTCCAGATTCTGGTTAGGCTGCGACGAGCAAGCAGCAAGACCGATGCTCATGGCGATCGCTGTGGGGATGGCTACTAGCTTATGCATGTCGATTCATCCTCTGCTAAAGGGAGTGCGGAAGGGAAAGGGTTACTGCTGAAGGCCGCGCATGCTTTCTTCGCGCAGCTCCTGAATTCCCTTCTGGGCGTCCTCAACGGCCTTCTGGGCCTTGGCAGCTTGTGCCTTGCGCTCCGCAACGCGCGCGTCCCACTCGGCCTGCTGGGCAAGTCGACGGGCTTCGTCATAGTTTTCTTTCTGCATGGCAAGTTCGGCTTGCTTCCACTTTTCCTGAGCGGCACGCATGTCCACGGGAGCGTACTGGGTAGCCCCAGCGCTAACGGCGCTACGCACGGCCGATTCGGTTACAGCGAACTGCTCGTTGGGTGGATTGCCGGCACAACCAACCAGCAACAGGCCCCCAAGTGCAACGGCTGCCAGCTTGGGTAGCTGGAATCGCGATAGCGGGCTTTCGATGGTGTTCATTTTCATGGCCAGTCTCCATTGGGATATCGGATGGGATATCGAAAACAGTGCCCGTTACGCTGTGGCTTGCACTTGTTAAAAATGGTCAGCAATCAGAACGGGCATGTTTTTGTGAGGCCAGCTGGCTGTAATCGTTCCAGTAAAAAACAAACGCAACGATGAGAAGGCAGCGATCTAGGGCCATCGGACAAGGCGCGAGGTGGCGAGAAAGCGCTACCTCGATACGCCACGGACGGCTGTTTTAAGCGTCTCAGGACCGATCAGGATTCTCAGCCCGTTCGGCAAGCAAACGCTCTAGATGCTTACGCGCGAGTGCCAGGAAGCGCGGCGTTGGTCCGATGTCTTCGTAGATCGGGTCGCCTTGCTCGTCCGTCGAAATCACCTTGGAACCCTGCTCGTAGGGAAGGCTGGTCTCGATCCCTTCGAGGGCTGCGCCGACCAGCTCACCGAGCAGCTCTTCAGTGCTGCGCTTCGGATACATCTCGGCCAGAGCTGCCAGCCTTGCCGCGCTTTCGACATCCAATGGGATGGTGTACTGGGCGGCGCTCATGCGGCCCTTGGCACTGCTTTCCCATTCACGGACCAGTTCAGAAATTTTCATCTAGCTCCATCCTTAGCTCGCCTCGCGAGCAATATTGGCGGGTATTGCGAGCAAGCATCGACAGGCTTGTTCTGCTATGCCTTGTCTTCGTCGTAGACGCTGTGCACTCTGTTTGGACGGTTCCTACAGCGTAGCCGTTCAGCATCGTGAGCATTCGTTTACGAACTTCCGATGCGGCGGCCTGTAAAGAGAGGCGAACATGGCGAAGATTGACGCGCGTCTGCGTGAAAACGTTCATCTGCTTGGCGAGCTGCTGGGCAATGCAATTCGCGAGCAACACGGCGATGCCTTCTTCGACAAGATCGAGCGCATCCGCAAGGGCGCCAAGGGCGCGCGCCGCGGCTCGGCAGACGGGGCCCGGCTGCTGCAGGAAACACTCGACGGGCTGGGCGATGACGAGATGCTGCCGATGACCCGGGCCTTCAGTCAATTTCTCAACCTGGCCAATATTGCCGAGCAATATCATCAGGTGCGCAGACGGCGGCCCGACGAGCCGGCTCCTTCCGAAGCCGGCGCATTGGATGGCCTGCTCGAACGCCTGAAAGGCGAAGGATTTGGCCAGGAGTTCCTGGCACGCCAGGTTGGCCGACTCGATATCGAGCTGGTGCTGACCGCACACCCGACCGAAGTCTCGCGGCGCACCTTGATCCAGAAATACGACGCCATTGCCGCGCAGCTGGCGGCGCGGGATCACACTGACCTTGGCCAGGGTGAACTGGCCAAGATCGAGCTGCGCCTGCAGCGGCTTGTGGCCGAGGCCTGGCACACCGAAGAGATTCGTCGCAGCCGCCCAACACCGGTGGAGGAGGCGAAGTGGGGCTTTGCCGTGATCGAGAACTCGCTGTGGCAAGCGCTTCCGAATGTATTACGGCAGACCGATCAGGCGCTTAAACGCTCCACCAGCCTGCATCTGCCGCTGGACGTCGCGCCGATCCGTTTTGCGTCCTGGATGGGCGGCGATCGTGACGGCAACCCCAATGTGACGGCGAAGGTCACCCGGGAAGTCTTGCTGCTGGCGCGCTGGGTCGCAGCAGACCTGTTCCTGCGCGATATCGACGGATTGATCACGGCGCTGTCGATGCAGACCGCCAGCGATGAACTGCTCAGCCGCACCGGGCAGTCGGCCGAGCCCTACCGGGCGCTGCTCAAGACACTGCGCGAACGTCTGCAGGCCACGCGCGACTGGGCCAGTGTGGCGCTCGAGCATGACCAGTCTGCACCAGCAGACGTGTTGCTGGACAACCGCGATCTGTGCGAACCGCTGGAGCTCTGTTACCACTCGCTGCACGCCTGCGGCATGGGCATGATTGCCGATGGCGACTTGCTCGACACCCTTCGCCGGGCCGCTGCATTCGGTCTGTTTCTGGTGCGTCTGGATGTCCGCCAGGACGCGTCCCGGCATGTCGCGGCGCTGGCGGAAATTACCGATTACCTGGGTATCGGCCAGTACGATCAGTGGGATGAGCAGCAGCGTCTGGATTTCCTGCAGCAGGAATTGAACAACCGTCGACCGTTGCTACCGCCTAACTTCCAACCGTCGGCCGAAACGGCAGAAGTGCTGGATACCTGCCGGGTGGTGGCGCAGGCTCCCGGCGCCTCCCTCGGCTCGTATGTTATCTCCATGGCCAAGGGTGCTTCGGATGTGCTGGCAGTGCAGCTGCTGCTCAAGGAGGCCGGGCTGCAACGCCCGATGCGTGTCGTGCCGCTGTTCGAGACACTCGCTGATCTCGAAAATGCTGGCCCGGCCATCGACAAACTGCTCGGATTGCCCGGCTATCGGCAGCGACTGCAAGGCCCGCAGGAAGTGATGATCGGCTATTCGGATTCTGCCAAGGATGCCGGCACCACCGCGGCGGCCTGGGCGCAGTACCGTGCGCAGGAAAGCCTGGTCGAGATCTGCCGTGACCATCAAGTTGAACTGCTGCTGTTCCACGGCCGTGGCGGCACGGTTGGACGTGGCGGCGGACCGGCGCACGCGGCCATTCTTTCGCAGCCCCCCGGATCGGTGGCTGGGCGATTCCGGACCACCGAGCAGGGGGAAATGATCCGTTTCAAGTTCGGCCTGCCGGATATCGCCGAACAAAACCTCAGCCTTTACCTGGCCGCTGTGCTCGAAGCGACCTTGCTGCCTCCGCCGATGCCAGAGCCGGACTGGCGTGAAACCATGGAAAAGCTCGCGGCAGATGGCGTGTCGACCTACCGCAGCGTGGTGCGCGACCATCCGCAGTTCGTCGAGTATTTCCGCCAGGCGACGCCGGAACAGGAGCTTGGGCGGCTGCCGCTGGGCAGCCGCCCATCGAAGCGCCGCGAAGGCGGTGTTGAAAGTCTGCGTGCGATTCCCTGGATATTCGCCTGGACCCAGACGCGACTGATGCTGCCCGCCTGGCTGGGCTGGGAACAGGCACTACGTGGCGCGCTGGAGCGGGGCGAACGTGAACGGCTCAAGACGATGCGCGAGCACTGGCCGTTTTTCAGCACCCGCATCGACATGCTCGAGATGGTTCTGGCCAAGGCCGACGCGGAGATCGCCGAGCGCTATGACGCGCGCCTGGTCAGCGCAGAGCTGCTGCCGTTAGGGGGTGATCTGCGTGACAGATTGTCGCAGGCGGTTGCGGCGGTGCTTGAGTTGACCGGGCAGTCAGTGCTGCTGGCGCACAACCCTACCAGCCTTGAAGCGTTTAGCCTGCGCAATACCTATCTCGATCCGCTGCATCTGATGCAGACCGAACTGCTGGCACGTTCACGGCAACAGCAAAGCCCGGCGGAAAGCCCTCTGGAGCAAGCCTTGCTGGTCAGCGTGGCCGGCATTGCAGCCGGATTGCGCAACACCGGCTGACGCTCATAGGGACTGCTCAGGTCGCGTTTGGGAAACGCTTTCATGTGCAGTCTGTGGCATTTTCTCGTGCTATCAGGCCCGTCTTGACCAGCTTGTTGCGGCGCCACGGGCGCCGCTTGTCTGCATTCTGTGCGCTGTGTATCGTGTTCAACCTTTTGTCGCATGGCGGCAGACCAGATTTTTTGATTCGCCAGAGCTGAGAGTGCGTTGCATCGATCCTGGCGGCATCCATTTGCAAACTTGAGGACTTACTCCATGCGCATCATTCTGCTGGGAGCGCCGGGTGCCGGGAAAGGCACACAGGCCCGCTTCATCACCGAGAAGTTCACCGTTCCGCAAATCTCCACGGGCGACATGTTGCGTGCGGCGGTCAAGGCCGAAACCCCGCTGGGCCTGCAGGTCAAGGACGTCATGGACAGTGGTGGTCTGGTCTCCGACGAGATCATCATTGCGTTGATCCAGGAGCGGCTGCAGCAGCCTGATTGCGCTAACGGTTTCCTCTTTGATGGCTTCCCTCGCACCATTCCCCAGGCCGAAGCGCTGCGTGATGCGGGCGTTCACCTGGACCACGTGCTGGAGATTGCAGTAGACGACGAGGAGATCGTCGGTCGCCTGTCGGGTCGCCGCGTACACCCGGCTTCAGGACGCGTTTATCACACCGAGCACAACCCGCCGAAGGTCGCTGGAGTCGATGATCTGACCGGCGAAGAGCTGATTCAGCGCAAGGACGATCTCGAGGAAACCATCCGTCATCGTCTGAGCCTTTACCATTCCCAGACCAAGCCGCTGGTCGCCTTCTACCAGAACCTGGAAGCGGTGCAGGGCACGCCCAAGTGCAGCCGCGTCGAAGGCGTCGGCACCGTGGAAGAGATTACTGCCAAGGTGATGGCAGCGCTCAGCTGACACTTCTGGATGTCCGAAACGGCCCGCTTGCGGGCCGTTTTTGTTTTCTGCGTATCTGCATGTTGTCGAGGTCGTTCGATATTCAATCGGCGCAAGCGCAACTGCTACAATCGCGGCCCTTTCCCCTGCTGACCGGAACATCTGATGACCACGCTGCTGGCCCTGGATACCGCCACCGAAGCCTGCTCCGTCGCGCTGCTGCATGACGGTCGAGTGCTGAGCCATTACGAGGTGATTCCGCGGCTGCATGCCCAGCGTCTTCTGCCCATGATCCAGACGCTCCTGAGCGAGGCGGGCATCGCGCTATCGGCAGTCGATGCGCTGGCATTCGGCCGTGGTCCCGGCGCTTTTACCGGGGTGCGTATTGCCGTTGGTGTGGTGCAGGGCCTGGCGTTCGCCCTGGAGCGGCCGGTGCTGCCAGTCTCGACCCTGGCAACCATCGCCCAGCGCGCTTACCGCGAACAGGGTGCGGAGCAGGTGGCGGTGGCGATCGACGCCCGCATGGACGAGGTCTACTGGGGTTGCTATCGGGCGCAGCAGGGTGAAATGCAGCTAGCCGGCAGCGAAGCGGTGTTGCCACCGGAACAGGTCAGCCTTCCCCGTGGAAGCGAAGGGCAATGGTTCGGTGCGGGTACGGGCTGGGGTTATGGCGCGCGGCTCGCCGTTCAGCCCTCCGCAAGCGACGCGACCCTGCTGCCGCATGCTTTGGATCTGCTCGAACTGGCCGGCTTTGCCTGGCAGCGCGGGGAAGCGGTAAAGGCCGATCAGGCCCAACCGATCTACCTGCGGGACAATGTCGCCACGCCCAAGGCCCCGCGATGACCAGCGGCATTGCCAATTGTGGGTCGGCTCGCTAGAGTCGACGAACTTGAACAGGTGAATGATGCGCCTCAACGGTCTCGCCCCCTCAGCCTATCCCATCGAACGTCCTGCCCATCCTGGCAGTGCGCCGGTCCCTTTTCGCGAAAGCGAAAGGGCTGCGGAACAGGCGCGCGAGTCCATCGTCACACCGGCCAGCCAAGCCGATTCCACCTACGAGCACCTCGCCCGAGGCGGTAAGAGCCAGTCGGCCGACTACGGTTCGGTTATCTCCGGCGACTTCATGCCGGCGCGCTTCGAAGCCATGATGGAGCGTCCGCTCACCAGCCGTGCTACTCAGGCGCTGCAGAGCTACGGCACTACCGCCGGCTTCACGGCCGACCTCGACGCCCATGAAGTGCTAGGTCTGGATCTCTATGCCTGAGGCCTAGCAGGCTGTTGAAAACTACCTGCATTGCCATTGCTGCGTTAAAAACAGGCTCGTGCGCGAGTCCGATCAAATGCTGATTTACAACTCGTAAAGTCGAGCGCGACTCCGACCGCTTTTCGCCTGTTTTTGCGGGGCCGCCTTCGGTGTTGCACTGGCTGCCTCGCCCACGTTTGTCAACGGTCTGCTAGTGAACCGCGTTTGAATCTTCCCTATTTTCTCGGTTGCCCCTCGTGGAACGATGCTGCATGGCGCGGTTCGCTCTATCCGTCAGGGCTGCCCGCAAGCGACTACTTGGCGCGCTATTGCTCGGTCTTCAACACGGTCGAGGGCAACACCACGCTTTACGCCTGGCCTTCTGAGCTGAAAATCAAGCGCTGGGCAGCCCTGATGCCGGAGGGCTTCCGCTTCTGCGCCAAGCTGCCGCGTGATATCAGTCAGGCGCCCGATTTACATGAAGTCGAGGACCTGATCCGGTCGTTCCGCACCCTCCTGGCGCCCCTTGGGTCACGAGTGACGCCGTTCTGGTTGCAGCTGCCGGCGTCGTTCGGCCCGGCGCGTCTTGACGAGCTGGCGCAGCTGATCGAGACGCTGGATCGCCCGCTTGCCGTGGAGGTGCGGCATGCCGCGTTCTTTGCCAAAGGAGAAGAGGAGCGGGCCTTGAACCGGATGCTGCGTGAGCGAGGCGTCGAGCGGATCTGCATGGATACCCGTGCGCTGTTCAGCTGTCGGTCCAGCGATCCTGCGTTGCTGCATGCGCAGCGCAAGAAACCACGGTTACCGGTGCGGCCTGCGGCGTTCAGCGAATCTCCGCAGCTCAGATTTGTCGGGCATCCCGAATTGGAAGCGAACGATCGCTTCCTGGCCCCTTGGCTGAGCAAGGTCGCTGAGTGGATAGAGGCGGGCAAGCGTCCGCACGTTTACCTGCATACCCCTGACAACCAACTGGCGCCGGACCTGGCCATGCGCTTCCATGACCTGCTCAGCGCACGGCTCCCAGGCTTGCCACCGTTGGCCGCGCCGCCCATGCAAACCGATTCGCAGCTCTCACTGCTCGGCACGCCTGGGCAGCGCTGAAAGTCCAGAGCGCTAGCGGCTGCGCTGCAACCTTCAAGTCTCGGCGTTGCCGAAACGCCTATGACCTTCGGCCGTTTTTTCCTGTTGCTGCTCGTCGCGCTGGCTGGGTTCGCCTACGCCGTCTGGCGTGGGCATGTCGACGTCCCGGCAAAGTGGAACCCCTGGGCGCCACTGGATATCCGCGAGGCGCCGAACCTGCTGACCTCGTTCAAACTTCAACGCTTGCAGCAGGACCGTACGCTCTGCGAGCAAGCCTTGAAAACTGCCGATCTGAACTATGTAGCCGTGCCTGACAGCGCGCCGCAGCCTGGCTGTCCGGTGGAGAATGCGGTACGTGTCAGTGGTTCGGCGGTTCGGTTCAATAATGCATTTTTAGCCACCTGCCCACTGGCTGCGGCCTATGCACTGTTCGAAAGGCATGGGATGCAGCCTGCCGCACAGCGGGTATTCGGCCAGCCTGTGGTTCGGGTCGATCATTTCGGCAGCTTCGCCTGCCGCAATATCGCGCGAAGCAACAGGCGCAGTCAGCACGCTTCGGCAAACGCGCTGGACCTGGCCGGCTTCAGGCTGGAGGACGGCACGCGCATTACCGTAGCGCGTGACTGGCAGGGGGATGACGACAAAGCGCGCTTCCTGCGCGAAGTAAAGGCAGCCGCCTGCAATGTTTTCAAGATCACCCTGAGCCCCGAGTACAACGCGGCACACCACGATCATTTTCATGTGGATATGGGCGGTTTCGGCATGTGCCGCTGAGGCAGCCCGGCGTCGCCTCTGGCAGAATGCGGCGTTTTTCCGACCCTGAGTTTCCCCTATGACCGCCTCATGCCCGTTGGTCCGTATCGAAGCCCTCGCACCGCAATTTGCGGAGCTGGTCGGTGCCTGGGCGTCGCGGCTGGGGTTGCCGATGCAGGCGGACGAGGCGGAGTTCGCCCTGCAGCTCGGGGAGGCCGGCCTGCAGCTGCAGCTGCTGGGCCCGCACGCGCCAGGGCCGGTGCGGGTGGATTTCGTCGAAGGCGGCGCTGCGCATCGTCGTCAGTTCGGCGGTGGCAGCGGTCAGATGATCGCTAAGGCGGTAGGCATCCAACCCGGCATCCGTCCCCGTGTGCTTGACGCCACGGCGGGCCTCGGCCGAGATGCTTTCGTGTTGGCGACGCTGGGCTGCGGAATGGTGATGTTCGAGCGTCAGCCATTGATTGCCGCACTGCTGGAGGATGGTTTGCGACGTGGTTTTGAGGATGCCGAGGTGCGCGCTATCGTCGAACGTATGCGTCTACAGCAGGGCAATGCCATCGAGCTGATGCGCCAGTGGCAGGGCGAACCGCCGCAGGTCATCTATCTCGATCCGATGTTTCCGCACCGGGAAAAAAGCGCATTGGTGAAAAAGGAAATGCGCCTGTTCCGGCCCTTTGTTGGCGACGATCTGGACGCTGGCGCCTTGCTCGAACAGGCTTTGGCGCTGGCCAGCCACCGGGTTGTGGTGAAGCGGCCACGCAAAGCGCCGGCCATCGACGGACCCAAGCCGGGCTACAGCCTCGAGGGCAAGTCCAGCCGTTACGACATCTACCCGAAGAAGAAACTGGCATCCGGCAGCTGATTTACGTCTCGTAACGATCCGGACGCGTAAGGCCGGTGATCACAAGCGAAACGCGACTTTCTTGGTCTTGCTTATTACACGCAATAGTGGCATTCCTAGATCAGGCCGTTTGTGGCTAAACGGTGGTTACCCGATCGCGTAGAAGGAAGAGCATATGCAGATCCAAGTTCATAGCGATAACCACATCGAAGGCAGCGCCCGTCTCGTCGAATGGGTCAGTGGCAGTGTTGCCGACAAGCTGGATCGATTTGACGACGAAGTCACCCGCGTCGTGGTGCACCTGAACGACGAGAACGGCGTCAAGGCTGGCGCCCAGGACAAGCGCTGCCAGATCGAGGCACGGCCCAAAGGGTTGCAACCTGTCTCCGTGACGCACAAAGCGGCCTCGCTGGAGCTGGCGGTCGATGGTGCCATCGACAAGCTCAACAACGCCCTTAATCACCAGTTCGGCAAACTGCGCAGCAAGCGCGCCTCAGCGCCGACGCCCCTCGAAGGTGAGACCCTGGAAGTTGAAGGTCGCGACGCCTTGCTGGAAGAAGACTTCCTAGCCGACGAGCAACTTCGCAGCTCCTAACACTTAGCGTCCTCTCGCCACTGGCAGGCATCGCCCGGCGACGCCTGCCTACTCGCTACAACCTGCCATAACCCGTCATCTCATAGCGCCCATCGATCCGATGGCCGGGCCTGTGAGCGATCGCGCCTGTGCTATACCCAATGGAGGAACTGCAATCGACGCCGGGCCATTGCGCGCTCGGGTTTTTGCGGCATTTTAATGGATGATTCAAAGGGGGATCATCGGCACGTAGGCGAGCTCCAGCGGCTAACTAGTGCCACCAGCAGGCGAGGTGACACCATGACCATGATGCAGTGTGAATACCGTGACCATGTCATTACCGCAGAGGTAATGGAACATCCAGGCACCCCGACTCCCTGGGCCGGCGGATGCCGTATCAGTAATCCCCAGGGGCAGACAACCCGACGCATGGCGCTTCCGGTCGGGCACGCCTTCATGGCGGAACTCGAACAGGCACAGCGGGCATCCATCGCTCATGGCAAGTGGCTGGTCGATCAATGCCTCGATCAGGGACGGCAGCTGTTCGACAAGGCCGCTTAACCTTTCCAACCTGTCGCGGCCCCTCGGCTGCGGCGGGTTTTTTTAACCTTTGTGATAGGCACAAATCGCGGCGTTGGCTTCTCGCCCGCTTCGGGTTGAACTGTGCGGTGCTTCATCGCCTCTATCTAGGACAGGGATCGCCAGCGAGGCGGTCGACTTTTTTGCATAGCCTGATGGAGCCCGCACATGGAATTACCTAACAAAGACCTCGGTACGCTATTTGAACAACTCGGCCTGCCTTCGGACCCGGCCAGTATCGACGCCTTCATCGCCAGCCACCGCCCGATCCCGAACCATATGAAGGTCTCCGAAGCGCCGTTCTGGAGCGAAGCCCAAGGCTCTTTTCTCAAGGAACAGCTGATGGACGACGCTGAATGGGCGCCGGTAGTCGATGAGCTCAATGTGCGCCTGCACGAGCAGGGCGACGAATTATCTTGAATTGGAAACAGGCGGTTCCGCCTGGCCGGTTAGGTCGGGTGGGCTTTGCTTGGGGCGTGTCAGTGAGTGAAGGCGCTCGGGTATGCCCCTAGCCATCGATTGACTAGAATTGGCCTTCCGCCGCGCCAATCGCGCAGCCGCTTCAAACAGGACGGTCATGACTTCCAAGCAATCCCTCGATATTGACGCGCGCTATGCCAGCGCCAAAGCCCTTGCTCTCGAGGCCGCTCAGCTGGGCATGGACTTCTACCGCAAGCGAGAGGCACTGACCATCGAACACAAAGGCGACGACCTGCAGGATGTGGTCAGCATTGCCGACAAGCAGATCGAAGCCTTTATCCGCGAGCGATTGACCCAACTTTTTCCCGAGGACGGGTTCCTGGGCGAAGAAAGCGGTTCGGCCGATCTGGGCGCCCGCTGCGTCTGGGTCATCGACCCGATCGATGGCACTGCCTGCTTCGTCAACGGCCTGCACAACTGGTGCGTGTCGGTCGGTTTGCTGATCGACGGTGAGCCGCACCTGGGTGCGATTGCCGACCCTAACCACAATGAGCTGTTTCATGGCTGCCTGGGCAGGGGCGCGTTCGTCAATGACACGCCGTTGAAGGTCAGCACGGCGACGCACGTCGGGCAGGGTGTGACCGCCACCGGCACCTTCCACCCCCGGGGCAAGGAGCACTTCATTCCGTTTATGGAAAAGCTGTTGGCCGAAGGCGGCATGTTCTTCCGCAACGGCTCCGGCGCACTGATGACCGCCTACGTGGCCGCGGGACGGCTGCTCGGCTATTACGAAACCGAACTGAAGAGCTGGGACTGCATGGCCGGCTTGGTGCTGGTGAAAGAGGCGGGCGGTAAGGTCAACGACTTCTTCCGCAATGACGGCTTGCTGCGCGGCAACCCGTATCTGGTGGCGTGTCCAGGCGTCTACCCGCAGCTCGCCGAAATGATCGGGCCGTCGCTGGATGCTTGACTGCTGAGGCGGGGCGCCCTGGCGACTTCGCGTTGAAGCGTTTTCCTGCGTGAAAACGAGGCAGTTTGCAGCGCGGTTCGCGAGCAAGCTCGCTCCTACAGGTACGGGTTGCGCTGTGCTTTTGTAGGAGCCAGCTTGCTGGCGAAGCGGGGATATCCGGATCGCTCCCATGCGTGGCATAGGAGCGACTCCTTTGCTCTATCTATCAGGCTATCAGGCCGGCATTAGGTCCTTAACTCAGGCGGAACGGTGCCGCCATGTTCGGCGAGCTTGTGCATCACGGTGCGGTGCAGCCAGCTGTTCATCTGGGCTGAATCGCCCATCTTGTCCTGCGGGCAGCCCAGTTCTGTGGCGAGCTCCTTGCGCGATTCCAGGCTGCTGTCCAGTCCAAGCAGTTTGAGCAAGTCGACGATGGAGGTGCGCCAGTTCAACTGCTCCGGATGATTGGCAGCCATTGCGTCGAGCTTTGCTGGAACATCCACGGCACTGGTTGATTGGCCCGTCGAGTGAGCCACCCCTTCGGGGCTTGGCGCAGTGCCGGGCGGGGTCGTGGTGGCATTGTGCGCTGTAGTGGGC